>NZ_JASHER010000004.1:0-175992 GCF_047463015.1 Streptococcus australis
TCGATACAGGCTAGCTTAGTTTCTACTGAATATGCTTTTTTGACCATAATAAAACACTCCTGTTTCTAGTTTACCAGATTTCAACAGGAGTGTTTTCTTGTGTCTCATTTTATGGGTGCAGTGCCATTTGAGGTGCGGGTTTTTGTTTACATATAGTGAAATCACGGGAAGAAAAACCTTTGAAGCAGATGGATAGATAGTTGGTGTTTTGAAGTAACCTGCCTGTTCGATATTTGGAACAAAAATGCAATACAAATTCCTTTATTTTGTAACAAAGATGCGTTAAAATATAGGAAGTAGATAAATGTTCTACACTAGAGCAAGGGGGGAATACTTCCCACATACATGTCTAAAGACAAAAACTTGATCGAATAAATTAAAACTTTTTGATTCTTAATTTTTATCGACCTTTTTCATATTAAACTTTTTCATCCACCCCTTGCTAAGGCTCTTCCAGATTTTTCTGGGGGAGTTTTTTTTCTATTTCATAAACATTTCACATTTCTTTTCTATAATAACTATAACAAATGATGAAAGCGCCCATTTTGCATTGCTGTGGGCTTTGAAATGGAGGGTGAGTTCATGCTCTTACAACAGGCAATTGCCTATATTACTCGAAAAAGAACGAGGAATCTGGTTCTCTTTCTGATTCTCCTCTTGATCCTCTCTTGCTTATATTTCTGTTTTTCACTGATGCAAGTAGGAGGAAGGCTGGAGGAACATATCAAACAGTCGGCTGGGACCAGTTTTGCCCTGACCAGTAAGCAGGGGAATACTCCCTTTGCGCTGAAGGAGGCTGAAAAGGTGCAGCGACTAGCTGGGGTGGGAGCCATGGTTCCTCAATATGAAAGTCCCGTTCGCATTCTTGGTAAAGAAGCGGTGACGGGACAGCAGTCGGTGGAGCGAGACGATTTGGGGCAGGAAGCCAAGCAAGCGCTAGGCGCTGTCTTTACCCAGAAGACAGACCAGCACCTGGATTTCCGCAGTAGCAGTTTCCAACTGGTGCAAGGCAAGCACTTATCCGATCAGGCTCGCGGCCAGATCTTGATCCACGAAGAGTTGGCTAAGAAGAACAAGCTAAAGGTCGGAGATTCCTTGACCTTATCCAGCTTTCAGATGGGGGAGACTCCCGCCAAAGAGCAAACCTTTAAAATCATAGGTATCTTTTCGGGTAAGAAACAGGAAAAATTCACAGGGATGACCTCTGATCTGAGTGAAAACCAAGTCTACCTCCCTTATGAGGATGCGACCAAGCTCCTAGGTCTCAGTCAGCAAGAAGTGACCCAGGTCACCTTTGGCGTCAAAGATCCTGAGAAAATCGATGCCCTCTTGAAGCAAGTCAAAAGCTTGGATCTGGATTGGCAGTCTCTACGCGTGGTCGAAGATCGCAAGGCCTTTGACCAGATGAAGGAATCCTCTCAGACCCTAGAAGGCCTGGTACGGATCATGATGATCGTCCTCCTGGTGACGGGAGCCGGTGCCCTATCGCTCTTACTCAGTCTCTGGACACGGGAGCGGATCCACGAAATCGGGGTGCTCTTATCCATTGGGAAGAGCAAGGGCCGGATCTTTAGACAGTTCCTCTTGGAAGTGGTGCTGGTATCCTTATTAGCAGTGATCCCAGCCTTTCTCATCGGGCGGATGGTCAGCCATCGTTTCTTAGAGCAGTTTGTCGGACAGATGGGTCAACAGCAGACCCTAGACTTGCTCAACCAAGTCCCTCAAGGCCTTTCCTTAGGAATCGCCTATGCTAGCCTCTTGTGCTTGATCCTTCTGTCGCTCGGTGTAACGACCAGCATGATCTGGCGCAAGACCCCAAAAGAAATATTAACAAAAATGAGTTAAGGAGAAATGACACATATGTTAGAACTCAAGAATGTAGCCTATAGTTACCAAAGCTATAGTGAAGATATCCTCTCAAATGTGAACTATCAGTTCGAAAATGGGACATTTTACAGTATTATTGGTCAGTCAGGAACTGGGAAATCAACCCTCCTCTCCCTCTTGGCTGGTCTGGACAATCCCAAGAAGGGTCAGGTTCTCTTTGATGGGGAGGACATCCAGACCAAAGGGTCTAGCTACCACCGCAAGCACCATGTCTCCCTGGTCTTCCAGAATTACAATCTAATCGATTATTTGACGCCACTGGAAAATGTCCGTCTGGTTAACAAACAGGCTGGGAAAGAGATTCTCTTGGAATTGGGATTGGACGAAACGCAAATCAAACGCAATGTCCTGCAATTATCTGGAGGACAACAACAGCGGGTGGCCATTGCGCGTGCGCTCGTTTCAGAAGCACCTGTCATCTTGGCAGATGAGCCGACAGGAAACTTAGATGAACAGACAGCCGGTGACATTATTGCCATTTTGAAGAAGTTGGCCAAGGAACGCCAAAAATGTGTCATTGTCGTCACCCACAGTAAGGAAGTGGCAGAGGCCTCCGATGTGGTCTTGGAATTGAGTCGCCGTAGCCTCGTTGAGAAGAGCAAGTAAGGAGGGAATGCTATGTTGCGAAATGCTTTTGCTTATATCACACGTAAATGGCCCAAGTCTCTCTTGCTCTTTGCCATCATTCTCCTCATGGGGACCTTGAGCTTGATTGGACTCTCCATGAAGGGAGCGACCCAACAAGCTTCATCGGAAAGCCTGGGATCCATCACCAATAGCTTCTCCATGCAGATCAACCGCAGGACCAATCCAGGAACCCCTCGGGGAGCTGGGAATATCAGAGGAGAAGATATCGAAAAAATCAGCCAGGTAGAGGGGATCACCTCCTCCATCAAGCGGATCAATGCCATCGCAGATATCCTAGACCACGAGATTATTGAGACTGAAGAAACCCTGCAAAATCAATCTCCAGAGCGGGCCAAGCACTTTAAGAATACCTTGATGGTGACAGGGGTCAATGACTCTTCTAAAGAAGATAAGTTTGTCTCTGGAGCCTACAAGCTGGTCCAAGGAGAGCACCTGACAGACAAGGACAAAAACCAAATCCTCATGCACGAAGATTTGGCGAAAAAGAATGGTCTCAAGGTGGGCGATAAGGTGCGCCTCAAGTCCAATCTCTATGATGCTGACAATGAAAAAGGGGCTAATGAAACTGTCGAAGTAACCATTAAAGGTCTGTTCTCAGGGAAGAACCAAGCTCCTCTAACTTACGCCCAAGAATTGTATGAAGATACCCTCATTTCTGACCTAGATACAGCTGCCAAGCTCTATGGCAATACTGTTCAAACAGCTACTTATGAGGATGCGACCTTCTTTGCCAAAGGGGATCAAGACCTCGATAAATTAATCGAAAAAATCAAAGCCTTGGATATCCCATGGAATTACTATGACCTAGTCAAGAGCTCTTCTAACTACCCAGCCTTGCAAAAATCGATCAGCAGTATGTTCCAAGTGGCGAACTACTTGTTTATCGGTAGCCTCATCTTTGCTAGCTTGCTTCTCACCCTTCTCCTCGTCTTGTGGCTCAATGCCCGTCGCAGAGAAGTTGGTATCTTGCTGGCTCTAGGACTCTCCAAGGTGCAGATTGCGGGGCAATTCGTGGCAGAATTAATCATGATTTCCATCCCAGCCTTCCTCCTCTCCTATGGAGTCGCAGGTCTTCTTGCCAAAGGAGTCGGAGATACGGTGCTTAAGAACGTAACCAGTGGCATTGCTAAACAAATGGCTCAAGAATCCTCTGCAGCCAACCTTGGTGGAGGAGCTGAGGCAGAAAGCTTCAGTAAGACCCTGACTGATATCCATATGGATATCCAACCGAGCCAATTGTTGGTGATTGTCTTGGTCGGTGGGTTGCTCTTGATCCTGGTATCCATCCTTTCTTCACAATGGCTCTTGCATAAGAAACCAAAGGAACTCTTGGTGGATGTCGAATAAGAGATTGTTTCCTAAAATAGAAATAGGGTATAATAGGAGGTAGAAGAAGTTCTTAGATAAAGGAAAGTGTATGAAGATACTAATCGTAGAAGATGAAGTCCTGATTCGCGAAGGGATGAGCGACTATCTCATGGAATGTGGCTATGAGGTCTTTGAAGCAGGCGATGGGCAGGAGGCCCTGGACCTCTTTCACAGAGAAGCGCCAGATCTGGTCTTGCTGGATATCCAGCTCCCTATCCTCAATGGTTTGGAAGTCCTCAAGACCATCCGGAAGACCAGCTCAGTCCCTGTCCTCATGCTGACGGCCTTCCATGACGAGGACTATAAGTTGACGGCCTTTGGAGAGTTGGCGGATGGCTATCTGGAAAAACCCTTTTCCTTGTCCCTCTTGAAGGTCCGCATCGAAGCTATTTTTAAAAAGCTCCAGCCTTCCCGGGTCTTCACCTATGGAGAGGCACGGGTGGATTTTGAGAGCTATACAGCCAGCCTAGCTGGGCAAGCCATCTCCATGAATGCCAAGGAGTTGGAAATCTTGGAATACTTGCTCCAGCATGAAGGCAAGGCCCGGACCCGCTCTCAGATCCTCGATGCCGTCTGGAAGGAGACAGAGGAGATTCCTTTTGACCGGGTGATTGATGTCTATATCAAGGAACTACGAAAAAAACTAGAGCTGGACTGTATCGTTACGGTGCGCAATGTCGGCTATAAATTGGAGAGACCATGACCAAACGGAGTATCTTTGCAAAGATTTTTCTGATCACCTTTGCCCTTTTTAGTGGCTTAGTCATCCTTCTACACGCTTCGGTTTACTTTATTTTCCCATCGACCTATATCGAGTCCCAGCGCCAGACGATTTTGAAGAAATCCCAGGCCCTGGCCAAGAGTTTCCAAGGCCAGGAAGAAGGGACTATTGAATCCGTCATCGACCTATATTCCAAGACCAATGATATCAAGGTCTCAATCAAGAGCAAGGAAAAACAAAATGCCCTAGAGGTCAAGGATGACTTGCTCGTGAACCCTAACAGCCAGAACAATTCCCTGGTCATTGAAGAGCGAAAAATCCAGACAAAAGAGGGGAAGGACTTGACCTTGCAATTCTTAGCAACTGTCGATTCCCAAAAGGAAGCGCGGGACATCAGTCTGGGCTTTCTTCCCTATAGTCTTCTGGCTTCCTTTGTTCTGTCATTGATTGCCTCCTATCTCTATGCCCGCCTGATTTCTGCTCCGATCCTAGAGATCAAGCAGATGACCAAGCGGATGAAGCGCTTGGATCGGACAGCCAGTCTCCCCATTCATTCGCAGGATGAGATCGGCGTCCTCAAGCAACAGATCAACGACCTTTATCACCATCTCCTAGAAGTGATCGACAATTTAGAGCAGCAGAAACAGGAAAATCTGAAGTTGGAGCAGATGAAGGTGGAATTCCTACGTGGAGCCTCACATGAGCTCAAGACGCCTCTAGCCAGCTTGAAGATTATCCTAGAAAATATGCGGGATAAGATCGGCCGCTACAAGGATCGGGACCGTTATCTGTCGGTCTCCCTTGATATCGTCGATGAGATGAACCAGATCGTCCTAGAAATCCTGTCTCTCTCTTCTGTCCAAGAATTGGCTGGAGACAAGGAGTGGATCCAGCTGAATCAGGTCTTAGAGCAGATCCTCGACCAGTACAAGGTCTTGGCTCAATCTCGCGCGCTCACGATTGACAATCAAATCCCTGACAAAGCAGTTTATATGGACCCAGCCATTCTGAAATTGGTCCTCTCAAATGTCATTAGTAATGCCGTCAAACATTCGGATGCCGGTGGAGAGATTCAGCTCCGTCTCGAAGAAGAAGGGACGCACTTGGCGGTTGAAAATACCAGCCAAGAAATGGTAGAGACCGCTGAGATGCCAATGACCGCTAGCCGCCAGAAGAAGGAAGGTGGCTTGGGACTCTTTGTGGTCCAACACTTGCTAGACCATGAAGAACTGGCCTACCAATTTGATAAAACGGCTATGGGCTTACGCTTCCGTATGGAACTGCCCAAAGATCCTCAAGAATAAAAAGAGGCTGGGACAAAAGTCCTAGCCTCTCAATTATTTTTGGATTGTTGAGCAAGACGCAGTGGTTGAGTGGGCTCTACTACGCTGATTTCATCAGCTTTTACAGCCCTACTCAACCGTGCGGAGGTGGGACGACGAAATCGAATTCTAACGAATTACCGATTTCTGTCCCACTCTCTTGTATTTAATCAACCTTTTCTACCTTTAGCAATTGGCCATGTTTTAATTCATAAATGGTATCTACATAGGTCAGGATGGAGCGGTCATGGGTGACCATGATGGCGCTCTTGTTTTTAGATTTGACTTCTTTTCGGATCAATTGGGCGATTTCTTGCCCTCGATCTGGGTCTAGGCTAGCCGTTGGTTCATCGGCTAAGATGACCTGCGGATTTCCGATAAAGGCCCGAGCGATGGCTGCCCGTTGCTTTTGTCCACCGGACATCTGATTCGGGTATTGGTGGTAACAAGCTTCGATGCCAAGATCTGTCAACAAGGATTTGACTTCCTCTTGGCGTTTTTTCTTGTCCTTTTCCCCTTTTAATTTGGCCACCAGTTCTAACTGATCACCAATTTTCATATAGGAGAGGAGCTGGTGGTCTTGGAAGATAAAGCCGAGCAATTCCAGCCGTTTTTGCGTCCACTGACTTTGGTTGAGACTGGTCAAGTCTTGGCCTGCGATGCGAATCCTCCCCTCATCCGCTGATAAAAGCAAACCAGCGATGGCTAAAAGCGTGGACTTGCCAGATCCTGAAGGGCCCAAGATGGCGACGAATTCGTTGGGTTCGACGCTTAACTCTAGCTGGTTGAGGACATGGTGCATCTGGTTGCCATCGGCGTAGGATTTTCTGATATTTTCTAATGCGATAATGGCCATCTTATTCTCCATTTCCACCAATGACTTCGATTGGATCTACTTTTTTGATTTTGACAAGGGACAAGGCACCACACAAAATAGAGGTCAGGATAAAGCTAACCGAGATGGTGAGATTGTCCTTCAGAGTCATAAAGGAAGGGACGCTATTGGGTAAAAATGGCGCCATTATGGTTGCCAAGCCAAGTCCCAGCAGCACTCCGATGAGGGAGATAATGGTGAGTTGGGATAGTTGGACATAGGTAATCTGGCTCATGGACATGCCAATAGCCTTCAAGACGCCGAACTGTTTCAACTTCTGCAGGGTGAGGATATAGAAGAAGACCCCAAGGATAGCAGACGAAGCGAGTAAGAGCACCCACGTGATCATCTGTAGCGTCAGGTTTTGAGCCTTGTAGCCAGGGATTTTATCGATTACTTGCTTCTTATCCGCCACCATCAAGTTGCTGGCTAGATCGCTAGAAGGGATGTTTTTCTTGGTCACAAGGGTTTGGGCTTGCCATTGATAGCTTGGATCTGTCTTTTGTCGCATACCTGTGTAGGTATCCGAGCTGATGAAACCAATCTTGCTATAGCCGTATTTGGCATTTTTCGCGAAGGCCACGACCTTGAGTTTTTGCTTAGAAGTTTTGTCGATCACTTGATCGCCGACTTGGATCCCCTCATCCTCTTTGAAAGAACTATCCAGAATGACCTCGTTTTTCTTTAAGTCGGAGATCTTGAGGTCGGTATCTTCCATGATTGGATTGAGGATCTCTTTTTCATTGTGGTCGGTTGCGAAGTAGGTGATATCCAGGGTGTTGGAATCCTCTGATTTTGAGACGGTTGCCCGCTGGATTGACAAGCCAGAATAGTCCATCCCCTCTATCTTTTGGACTTCATTTAAATCTTTCGCTGTAATGGTTGAAAAGGGGATAATCCCTTCTGAATCCGTCGAAAGGATGTAGTGCAACGATCCATAGTTATCGATTTGGGCCGATACCGAACGCCCCAGTCCATTTGTCAGCCCAGATAAAAACACCACCATAAACATGAGAATGGTAATGAGAAGTTCAATCAGGATAAACTTCTTGGGTTGGTATTTAATTTCATTCCATGCGATTTTCATATTCGTTCTCCTTTTGGCACTTAAACATACTCTATCATCATACCACAAGTGGGGAGATAATATGGGGGTGGTGTTTGGGGAAGGGGAAACGGATGTAAAAAGTGCGAGTTCAAAATTTTCAGCCTGTATCACCTTGACAATTCTTGTTAAAACTTGTAGAATGCAAAGGTACTAAGAACCTTTTAAAGTGGTTACTTGCTTTATTTATTATTCCAGTAGAAACTGTGTTAATTCCACAATTTACCATTATCAATTCCTTAGGTTTGGTCAATAATCGTCTTGCGGTTATTATTCCAGGATTGGCGAGTGTATTCAATATTTACTTATTTAGGAATTTCTTTATTGCAATTCCGGAAGGAATTCTCGAGTCTGCAAAGATGGATGGAGCAAGTATCGTTAGAATTTTCTTTAGAATTATGCTTCCAATGTCTAAATCTGCAGTTGCCACAGTTGGTGTTTTGTCATTTATGTCAAGTTGGAATGATTATATTTGACCATTGATGGTTTTGACAGATTCTTCTAAATTTTCAATGCAGGTTGCAATTACAACTACAACTATTAATACAACTCAACCAGTTTATATCAATCAGGTAATGGTTGTATTAACTATTTCAACGATTCCGTTAATTTTGGTCTATGTTATCGCTCAGAAATATATTGTTCAAGGTCTGGGTGGTTCCGGAACGGGAATAAAATAGGATATACTTATGATAAATAAAAAATTTACAGTAGAAAAAGCCAATCGTTTTATAGCAGAAAATAAACATCTGGTCAATACACAATATAAACCTGAGGACCACTTTTCAGCTGAGATTGGTTGGATCAATGATCCGAATGGATTTGTCTATTTTCGTGGAGAATACCATCTCTTCTATCAATTTTATCCTTATGATAGTGCTTGGGGGCCAATGCATTGGGGACATGCTAAAAGTAAGGACTTGGTGACTTGGGATCACTTGCCGGTTGCACTTGCACCTGACCAAGACTACGACCGCAACGGTTGCTTCTCAGGCTCAGCTATTGTCAAAGACGGTCGTCTCTGGCTCATGTATACTGGTCATATTGAGGAAGAAACTGGTGTCCGTCAAGTGCAAAATATGGCATTTTCAGACGATGGGATTCACTTTGAAAAGATTGACCAAAATCCAGTTGCGACAGGAGCAGACTTGCCAGATGAATTAATTGCCTCTGATTTCCGTGATCCAAAACTCTTTGAAAAAGAGGGACGCTATTATTCAGTAGTTGCTGCCAAACATAAAGATAGTGTGGGCTGTGTCGTTCTACTAGGGTCCGATAACCTAGTAGAGTGGCAGTTCGAATCCATCTTTTTAAAAGGAGTAGAACATCAAGGCTTTATGTGGGAATGTCCAGACTACTTCGAGTTAGATGGAAAAGACTGCATTATCATGTCACCAATGCGTTATCAACGTGAGGGTGATTCTTACCACAATATCAATTCTTCTGTTTTGGTAACAGGTAAAGTAGACTGGGAAGCTAAACAGTTCATTCCAGAAAAAGTAGAAGAAATCGACCATGGTCAAGATTTCTATGCACCACAATCATTAGAGGATGATCAAGGTCGTCGTATTATGATTGCATGGATGCAGACATGGGGTCGTACCCTTCCAACCCATGACCAAGGCCACAAGTGGGCATGTGCCATGACCTTACCGCGTGTACTTCGATTGAAGGATGGGAAGTTATTTCAAACTCCTATCAAGCATGGGGACCATCAGATTCAAATTGATGGTGATCAGCGTTATCGTTTGGGAAGCGATACAGATTATGTAGAGTTTGGTTATGATAGCACTGCCAAGCAAGTCTATATCGACCGTAGTCATCTGGCTCAGAAAATCCTCGGTGAAGAGGAAGAAGATACGAGCCGCCGCTATGTAGATGTAGAGGCTAAAGAATTGGAAGTATTTATTGATAAAAATTCCATCGAGATTTTTGTCAATCAAGGTGAAGCCAGCTTGACAGCAACCTATTACTTAACAGTGCCAGCTGAGCTAACCCGAATCGATTAAAAATTAAGTTATTTCTCCTAAAGAAAAAGTTCTCTTTCTATGAATGTGGAAAGAGATTTTTTTGTTTGAATGGATAGTAGAGAAAGGGTAGTGTAAAATAAGTTGTGTAAACACAAAAAGGAATAAATCCGTTATAGTAGAGTTGCAACACATTACTAGAAAGAGATTTATTCCTATGACTCGATTTACCACAGAATTGCTTAATTTCCTAGCTCAAAAGCAAGATATTGATGATATTTTTCGTTCTTCTCTTGAAACAGCTATGAATGCCTGCTTCAAGCAGAGCTATCAGCCTTTTTAGGGTATGAGCCCTATGAAAAAGTAGGCTATAATTCTGGGAATAGTCGTAATGGAACGTATTCATGGAAATTTGAAACCAAATATAGGAAAGTCATGGAAAGTCTGGAGAATCCGGATAATCTTTTAACTTTTTATCAGTTTCCCTACCAGATTTGGCACAGCCTTTATTCGACAAACCTCATTGAGTCTCTTAACAAAGAAATCAAACGTCAAACGAAAAAGAAGGTTTTTTTTCCTAACGAGGAGGCTCTGGACCGTTACCTAGTATTATAATTTCAAGCAAAGTCAGCGAATCCGTAAAGGGTTTGGCCAATGTTCTGACACACTTGAAAGCTTATTTGATTAAAACTTCATAACTCTACTAGAGTTTTTACACATAATTATTGACAGTATTTTTCCTTTCTGAGATAATAAAACGTCAGGAGGTATTATATGTCTAAACAAAAAATTAATCGCTTTGTCGGATCTATTGGAGCTTTTATTGGGATTCTTGTCTTTATTGCATATATTCCACAAATTATCGCTAACTTACAAGGAGAAAAAGCTCAACCATTCCAACCACTATTCGCATCAGTTTCTTGTTTAATTTGGGTAATCTATGGTTGGACAAAAGAACCTAAAAAAGATTGGATTCTCATCATTCCCAATGCAGCGGGAGTGATATTAGGTGGTTTAACTTTTATTACTTCTTTATAAAAATTATATAAACAAAACCAGCAACTTCATAAAAAAGTTGCTGGTTTTGTTCTGCCTATTGCATGAATTTGTAAGAATTTTTCATATTGAAAGTAATCAAAAATATTGAAATATAGCTGATTTTCGGGAGGTGCTTTTAGGTAATTTCAATGAAATGATTTAAAAATGGGGCAAATCAGTTATAGACAAGCAAAAAAGCCTTGTAAATCAAGGCTTTTTCCTGTTAATTTAGATGCCCCCTGCATGGATTTGTAAGAACTTTTCATATTGAAAATAAACAAAAATGTTGAAATATAGCTGATTTTAGGGAAATACTTTTAGGTATTTTCAATGTCAGGATTTAAAAATGGGGCAAAAGCGGGGCAAAAACGAATGACTCGTATTTTGTTTGAAAACCTATAATACCTAATGATTATGCTATTCTAGATATATAGTTTTGTTATAAATAAATGTCAGTGCGAGATCAAATTGGAGAATAAAATGGAAAAACAAATTTCTACGTAGAATGGAATGCGAAAAAGTGATAATTAAAGAGACGAAAAAGCTGAGAATATGATTTCCCAGCTTTTTTGAATGCGATAGAAATAGCAACTAGACTATTTACGAAAGGCCTCAATAATGTAGGTGAAGCCAGTAACTAAAAATGAAAAGGCAATGACATAAACGACAAAGACACCTGTAGCCACTGGATTGAACAGAATCACTAGACCTAGTAAAAATTCAAGCAAGGCTACCCACATGATATTGCTACCAATAATAGGGAAAATCAATCTTAGACGATTGCCTTTAAAGAAAGCAATAATGGCTTCTACAATTAACCAAATTCCTACAATGGTCGGAATGACGACCGGCAGGGTCACAAAGCCATAAGCAACGAGGTAAAGAGCTAAGAGAAGACTAACAAATCCTTGGAAAAGATAAACAGGTGAGCGAAGCTCTTTTGGTGCAGAGAAATAGCCTAAAATAGCTGCTATAGAAGAAACCAGTAAACCAAATGAAATCCACCAGCTGTAAGCAACAAGATTAGCTACTGGGTTTGTAAATAGGAAAAGTCCTAAAAGGACAAAAACAACTCCTGCAAGGAATAGCAGTAAACGATTAGAAAATTTCATTTCAATACCCCCTATATAGTATAGTTTGCTAATAAAACTATTGTACTTATTTTTATAGAAAATGTCAATAAAATAAATAAACAATTTGGAAGTTTCAGTCTGACTTACAAAAAGAAAAGGAGTTTTCACTCCTTTTCACAGATTGAAGACAAAGTCCTTATAAAAGTGTCTTCTAAAGATTTTAACTTCAATCTGAAGCGAGGTTATCCTCGCTTTTTCTATTTATCAAACAATTCCTTATTTTCAATTAAGAGTTCTAGTGGAGATTTATCCCTTGCTTCAATAAAACCAGGTTCATATTGGTTATGAAGTGTTCTTTTCTGAGAAGTTGGATCAATATACAACTCATCTCCATCTTCTGTGTATAGTTGGTTGCCTCTTGTTAAGTAAAGTAAATCCTCTAAGTACTGTCCATCAGTTTCTAGAAAATGTTCGATGTATTTGACAGCCTTTAAGATCTCACTTACTTTATCAGAGTATTCATTCGATTCAAGAACACTCTTTTCTAATTCAATCTCTTTACTAGTTCCAAAAAGTTGAGTTGGAGTTGCATTAAAATATTCTGCTATCTTATCTAAATTTGCAAAGGTAGGATAGCTTTTTTGTTTTTCGTAATCAGAGATGGATTGTTTACCGATTCCTAAATCTTCCGCAAGTTGAGTTTGACTCACTCCTTTTTCTATGCGTAGTCGTGCCAAATTGGGTCCAAAATTTTGAATAATAAAGGTCATGATAAACTCCTATGTTGTATTTTAAACTTATTCTATCATCTATAAACTTACAAATCAAGTTTTTAGTTGACTGCTCCAAATATTTTTTATAAAATATATTTATAACTTACAAATAAGTTATAAATGATACAAATAATTCATGTGTTTAGGAATAGTGAGTGAGGAGGAATTTGAGGACGAGACTATGACTATGACTGATGACTATTCGAAGCCTTGGAGCTAGAAATTGTGTGGGCAAGGGCAAGGGACGAGCCTGACGGGAAGTCAGGCGAAGTCCTGCAGGCTGCCGTCCAGACAATTTCTAGCCAAGCAAAAGCTGGCTATTCTAACAGCCAGCAAAAAGGTACACTTAGGACAACGTCCAAAGAACGACGGAACGAGCAAACGTTGATTTGACGGTGTTTCTGAGGCCTAAAAAATCTAAAAGAAGGGGGGACAATTTTGTTGGTTTCTATACAAGATTTAAGAAGCATTCAAGAACGATGTGAAATAGGAGAATTAGTACAGAGGTTAGATGTCAGTATTGATAGATTAACGGTTATCTGGGATACAGACACTGGTTCCCTAAGACGAATTTTCAAAAATCTGAAACAGGCAATAAGTACAAGAGTTGACTCATTTGAAATACATGATAACGTGCGAGATGATGTCTTTACTTTAGCTAAGGATTTTAATGAGTATGATTCAATCAATATTATATTTTTCCAATTATCCACTTATGGAGGAGAACAATTGATTCGAATTGATTTCAATCCTAATACTTTAAAAGAATTTGATGGAATGAAAGTTTGGAGGCAATTAATGTACTTTGCCAGATTGAATTCATTGACGGTACGTTTGTCTCGTTTTGATTTGGCATTTGACATTTTCAACAGGCCTGAAATCGTTAATTTGCAACATATTAAAGGTGGTGTTACACATAAGGTCTTCTATGGTCGAGGGGGCGAATTAGAGACGAAATATTGGGGTTCTAGCGGTAGTAATGTACAAGTTAGGTTATATGATAAGAACAAAGAAATCATTGCTCACAAGCGCGAAGAGAAGCTAGATTTGGGTGTAAATCCGTTTTGGTGGAGATTGGAGTTCCAACTCAGAACCAAAGCGATTGGTGAGGAGATGGTCCAAGATATTATGAATCGACTTGATAATTTCGGATTTTATAAGCTAGATCATATTCGAGTGGAGCAAAGAGCATTTACAATTATCTTTCTCAACAATCCTGAACTGTTGTCATTGGCTTTTCCAAATTTAAAATCAGATAGCATCAAAAAGAAAAAAACAAGAGTCCGCAAACTATTGAGAGAAGAAACGAACCAATTTGCGGAAGAATTAAAAGAAGTATTAATACAGAATCTCCCTAAATTAAATACAGAATTACAACTACTTGTAGGCGAGTTTCTGAATTTAGAAAATAAATAAGGAGGATAACTATGGATCATAATTTAATTAGTAACAAAGAATTAATTGAAATGGGCTATCGCCCTCACACTGCAAATGATATCATCCATCAGGCAAGAGAATTACTTGTATCACGAGGCTATACATTTTATAATCGCAAACGTTTGATGGTTGTTCCAAAAAGTGTTGTAAATGAGATTCTAGGAACAGAGGTGGCGTAATATGGCAAGTGTTCGTTACCGAAAGCGAGGAGATAGTAATTTATGGACCTATGAAATTCGTAACGAAGGAAAAACTGTTGCTCATAATAGCGGTTTTAAAACAAAAAAACTTGCAGAGTCAGAAGCTGAACCGATTCTGCAAGAACTTCGTTTAGGAAAAAGAATTTCTAGAGATATTTCTCTTGCCGATCTATATCAAGAATGGCTTGAACTAAAAATTTTACCAAGTAGTAGGTCGGAAGAAACAAAGAAAAAATATCTTCTCCGTAAAAACACAATTGAAAGATTATTTGGAAATAAAAAAGTCACTCAAATTCGTGCGAGTGAATACCAAAGAATTATGAATAAGTATGGGCAAACAGTTGGTAGAAATTTTCTTGGTAGATTGAACACTGGGATTCATCAGAGCATCCAAATGGCAATTGCTGACAAAGTTCTAATAGATGATTTTACACAACATGTCGAGTTGTTTTCATCCAAAGAACAACAGATGACAGAAGAGAAATATTTACATACAGAAAAGGACTATCTGGATTTACTTTTAGCAGTAAAGAGAAAATTCGATTACCAACGTTCAATTGTTCCTTATATCGTCTATTTTCTATTAAAAACAGGCATGAGGTTTGGAGAGTTAGTAGCGTTAACTTGGAATGAGGTTGATTTTGACAGAGGATTGTTAAAAACATACAGGAGGTATAATACTCTCTCTCATAAGTTTGTTCCACCAAAAAATAAAACGTCTATTCGGATGGTTCCAATAGACGAAGAGTGTATCAAAATTTTGCGCCTTTTACAAACGGAGCAAGAAAGAGCAAACATGGAGTTAGGAATCAAAAATCGATATCGAATGATCTTTCAACATTTTGGATATATTCATTCAGTTCCAGATATTGCAAGCGTCAATAAAGCTTTGAGTGTTCTCTTAAATGAGTTGGACATTTATCCAATTATCACGACAAAAGGAGCACGTCACACCTATGGAAGCTACCTCTGGCACAAAGGGTTTGACCTTGGAGTTATTGCAAAAATTCTAGGGCATAGAGATATTTCAATGTTGGTAGAAGTATATGGACACACTTTAGAAGAGAAAATTTTTGAGGAATTTAATCAAATCAGAGATGTATGGAAAGATTGCTCATAAAAAAATGTGGGGCAAATGATGGGGCAAATCAGTTATAGACAAGCAAAAAAGCCTTTTAAATCAAGGCTTTTTCCTGTTGATTTAGATGCCCCCTGCAAGAAAATCTTCATTTTTGTATAGAAGAAAATAGTAGTAGATACTTGAAATAAAGGGATTCTTATTAAAAATATTTTTCGAATAAAAGTGATTTGAAATACAATTTGGTACAAATTTGGTACAAATATAATTTTCTTAATAAGGTCTGTTTTGAAAAGTTGTGTTTTCCCTTAGGATAAAAACTGCTTAATATCAAAATTTTATATACTTTTTTATCCAAAGCTTTTAAAAAAAGCTCTTGCATAATTGCAAGAGTATTTTTTATTTTAGAGATCCTTTAAATTTAACTCTATTCGGTTCCATAACATATTGATTCACAGCTACTTCTTCATCGCTTATGTAATAATAGAATCTTGGACTTTCAATTCCATATGAATGAGCAATCTTATAAAAAGTCTCATTCAATGCAGAAATAATCTTTCTAATTTCTGAATCTGTATAAGATGCTATTATTTCTGAAAGATTTATTCTAATACCAGGAGTAACAGAGGTTCTCTCCATTGTTAACATTTCATTTCCTGACTTCATGTTCATTGTATCAATAGCAGATTGAACTGAACCGTAATAAGCTTCTAAATCAACTTTCCTTTCTTGAGAGCTTGAAGTTGTCGAATCATTTCCTGATTGTATTTCAGGTGAATAGGATTCTTCATAATAATAATAACCGCCATCTTTTTGAGACACTGGATCTCTCATAGATATAATTACCGTACCTGTTTTTCCATATGTTCCATATTTTTGGGGTTTATTTAAGTCTCCTTCAAATTCATATTCCTTTTCCCCGCCTATCAATTCGTCAAAATTGTATCCTGTTCGGAAAAGTAACCTTTTTCCTTCTAAAGTATAAGTGAAAACGTCGTCATATTGTTTTATAACAATAGAATTGACTTCAATCTCATAAATTTTTTCATCACCTGGTAGTTTGTACGGAAATCGCTGGATGATTTTCCCACGTAATTTAATTTTTGCCCCTCCTGAATTTAATTTCTCATCAAGTTCTTTTATACCAGTTGGATTCCATTTTTCTTCTGAGGAAGTTGAAGATGATGGGTTGGTATGCTCATCAAATTCTACAGTAGATTTTACGTCAGACTTGTTATTTCTATTTTCAGGAGTATTTAAAGCCCCATAGATAGCAATAGATAATGGAATGAATAATGATATAAAAGATAATACTAGTAGCACAATATTATGTTTAATCCTTCTATCTCGATCTAATTCCTTATTTTTAAACATTAACTATTCCTCTAATACTTTTATTTGTCTAAGTAATTTAAAACATTATAACATATATGCATAGAATTACCAATAACTATTTCTACGTTTTGAGGAGATTTATCATAAGAATTATAAATATCGATGTATTTTGGACTGATTAAGGTTATCTAAACTTTTCAATATAGTATTTGGCAAATGATATTTTTAGGAATACTATGAAAATTCAATGAATGTGTAAAAACATTATTTTTGTTTAGTTGAGCGTGATCTATTTGACTTATTAAATTCATAAATAGTTTTGGGAAAGGGAACAGATTATCGAAATCCGTATGATATAATTAGAGGAAAGAATGTTGGGAAAAAAGTATCAGGGAGTTAAAAATGAAATTAGGAAAAATAATAAAAATAAGTGAAGAAGACGTCTATATAGGTTTTAAAACTGGAAGTTCTGAAGAAGGACAAACTATGACTGTGCCTATTCATGAATTGACTTTTAAACCTAAATTAAATGACTCTGTAGAGGTTTATAATCATAATGAAAGTGTAATAGTTAGACGTTCAGGAGTGGAGGTCCCGAACTGGATTTTATTTATGTTAGTGAGTATTATACCTGCCTTGGTTGTATTTGCTACTCTTTTCCTATTTAATCATAAAAAACAAGATATAAAAGCAGCAAACACTGATATTTCAGAGCAAGTTTCTTTGACTAGCAGTACTTCAAAAACTAGCAGTATTTCAAAGACTAGCTATTCTTCAACAACTAGTTCATCATCAAAATCTTCTGAGATTAATATTATTGATACTACAGCTGAAGAACTTAGAGACATGGAGAATAATGGAACATTAAAAACTGGTCAACTCTATCGATTTACAGCAGAACTGTTTCGTCAGGAATATTGGGGAGATTATTACGGTCATTTTAGTGCCTTAAATAACTACTATAATGTAATAATTAAAGCTAGCAATGCTACAATTGCTGGAATAGAAATCCAAATTAATAAAAATCTAACTTATGGATGGAAAGAGGGGCAAATTGTTACCTTTATTGTAAAAATTATAGAAGACTCGGAGAAGTTTCAATATTGGGTTGTTACAGATGCTGTTCTGTCAACACAAAATTTGACGGAAAAGAAAGAAGCATATTCTGAATCGCAAGTAATTGATACTCAAGCTATCATAAATGGAGACTATTCTAGTATAGCTGGTACATGGAAAAATAGGCAAGGAATGGAGTTTGTATTCGATAAAAATGGTCTAGTACATAGTGGAACGATTTCAAAAGTGGAAGTAAAAAATGGTGGAATTATTGGCTTTAATATCAGTGCAGGTAATACAGGATATAGTATGAGCATCTATCCGTCTGGCATTGCTATGACATGGGTTGATTCTGATTTAAGCAAGGATAGACTCATTGCAGGTCATGTGCCACCGACAAATCCAGATGAAGTTTTTTACAAAATAGACTAAGAAATCAATAACTTTCTCAATCAATAAAGCAAACTACTAATCTACTTATTTGAAAGGTGATTCAATGAATTCGTTTATTATGTTTCACTCAGAGCGTCGTAAATTAATCTTAGATGAACAGAATATCTGTTATTGTGACAGTTTCAAGGGGAATCAGGATCCTTATATTTTTGCACCAAGATTCTTATATTCTTATTGTAAAATTAATCAATTACCCATTAGTAAAATGGAAAAAGGAGATACAATTTTATGGTTTACTAAAGACAAATCACAAGAAGGAGAATGGTTTTGTGATCTAGTATTCATTTTAGATAAAAAAAGAATTTGGAATCCTATACCAGATTCTTTTAATGCTAATTATAAGAATGATTATACAAAATCAGATATCCGGCAATATGTTACTCATGAAAGAGAGGAAAGAGACCATTTCCGTTGGGCAGGTATAGATCATCCAAAGGGGGAAAATTCTCACAAAAGAATTACTCTTTTTGCAAATTCAAAAGAAAGTTTTCAACCACTAAATAGTGAGAATAACTTGATTTGTATGGATGAGTTCTGTCAGGATGAACTAGGATTAGACCTTTCAATTATCAAAGGTGGACCCAGAGGTTACCCTAAGAGAGTGCTAGATGAAAATCAATGCAATAAAATCCTAAATTATATAAATGAAGAATCGCATAAAAAGCTACACGGAAAGCAACTTCAAGAAATACGTGAGAAACACGAGAGAATTATTCAAAGAATTATGTATTTCTCTAAATAATTATGTAACATCAATTTCTTTTTAACCCAATTCTTAAAAAACAATTCAATGTATTTTAGTCAATTTATAAACTTTCCGAAAAAGAGGCCTTTTCCTGAAAGAAGTTGATTGCTCATTTTAGTATATAGCGTATTTTACTTTATAAACACTTGTAGTGTGACTTTATTTATTAAAGGAGGAACAAATGAACGATTTTGAATACGGCTTACCTGTAGCTTGGCTAGTAGAATTTACTGAAGCTTTAAACGAAGCTTTAGATTTCAGAAAATTTGATGTAACTTTAGATAGTATAAATTTAAAACCAAGTCTAGAAAACAATAGACTAGTTGATAAAATTAAGGATGAGTTATCAAGCTTCCTTCCTTATGGACAATTGAAGAGTAATAAGAGTCCAATCTATTTTGATTTAAACTATCCAGATGATTGCTTAGGCATAGTATCATTTAATAGCAGAAACTACATTGATGCAGACTTATTACATGAATATTTTGAAAAAATGGATTTGCTGAAGGAGGATGCGCCAAAAGATTATTATAGTGCTCTCGTCAAGCAATGGATTAACGATGCAGAAATTATAGAAAACGAAGTTCAACAACTTCTTCGTCAAATAACAAAAAAACATTTGAATCAGTAACACTCTAGTTTAGAAATTAGTTTCTTTTTTCACAAAAGGAAATTAACTTTAAGGGCTGAGAATAGCATGACTTCTTCTTTTCTCATGTTATAGCTTTTTATCATCTATTTTAATTTTTTTGAAAAAAAGATTGCTGTTATAACAGACATTTTTAACATTTTCTATTATAACCGACATTGGTTGTATCAATTCTGTAATGGTATTTTGGTATACTATATTGAAAAAGGAGGTATATCTATGAGAAAACTTATTAGTGTGCTGTTTGTGTCGCTCCTAGCTTTTACCCTTATTTCATGCTCCAATAAAAACAACCAAACTTTAGATGGAGAATATTATTGGATAAACGAAAATCGAAATGAACGAATATTTACGATTTCTGGAAATAAGGGTACAATTGATAGTGGTGAAGCTGATACCTTTGTAATTAATAAAGAGAATGAAACAATTGAATTGATGGGCTCACAAATCATAAGTCGAAGTGAAAGCTATACATTTAAAGATGGAGTATTTACTGTTGATATTAGTGGAACAAAACATGATTACTATTTAAAAGGTAGTGAGGCTTACAAAAATGCACTTAAAAAATATGGATACGATTAGAAAGGATTGGCTATGAATAACTTAGATGAACAATACGAAAATCTGTATGACTTTATCAAAAATCTTGAAATCCTACTTCAAAAAAATGTTTTCGATAACCAAAAGCTTGAGGAAATTAGTGTATTTGGAAAGGATGTTTTGAATCTTTGTAAATCAAGAGAATTCAATATTAACTCGAATGATCTCTTGTCCCTCAATTCTTTTATTGAATTGTTTATGAAAGCAAATGAGTCTTCAAAAGGTTATCTAGCTTCACAAGTAGAGAGATTTTATAGAGAAGTCATAGAGCCAACAAAGGATGAGCTATATTAGACAATAAACAATCATTCAATAATTGCTAAACATCTATTTACTAAATAGGTGTTTTTTAGTACAAAATAGATTTCCATCAAAATTAATTATTGATTTTTTTGACTAAATAATTTATATTTCTTACCAAATAAATTAATCAAGAAAATTAGATTGTACTTTGTTATACAATGAATGTATGAACAATTTAAAAAAAGAAAATATCAAAAAAGCCATTTGGCATATTAAACGCCATTGTGATAAAATTCAGAATACCCCAGAAGACAAAATAAGTAATCACGATCTATTTCATCTCCAATCTAGTGTAGATTGTTTGAGACGTGTTATCAACAATGAAAAACCCTATCCGTGGTTGGACAGGGATGAAGTGTTTTAAATAATTCGAGGAATTTTATTACTTTCAGTTCAGATAGTCAAAGAATTATAAAGTTATTTCTATTCTTATAATTTATGATAACAGTTTTAAACCCAGAATTCTTCAACTTGCTTACTAATAAAGTCACGATTAATCCAAAAACTCTGTTTTGTCATATAATCGTCGGAAAAATCTTCTGGTTTATTTTTCCATCTAGCTTTAACTGGCAGATGACTAGAATTAGGGCCATTTACATAGCTACTCTTATTTGTATGAGGTCTGACGTGCATTATACTCCCTGTATCAGCTGCTTTTGGTAGATTATTTTCAATTCTCCAATTATTGCCCCATGAAACTTTTTCTAATTCGACGCCTTCTTCAATAATTTTTTTAGTGCGACTCCAGACTGATTTTGCTTGGCTTTCAATCAATTGCATTGGCATATACCAAAACTTAGCACCTTTCAAAATATATTGTCCATTAATATTTTTAAAAACTACAAATAAGAACTTTGTTTGTTCTAGTTGATTATATAGTTCTGATTCATTCCAAGGTGTATTTACTAATTCCTCAAATTCAAAACTAGGGAGGCTCATGTGTTGTTCGGGTACATTATTGCCTTCTAATCGAATAGTTTTTACTTGGATTCCAGCTTTAGAAAATTCTTCAGAATCTTCTGGGTTGTTTCTGATTCCCAAGATTGAATTTATGATTATTGATTGTAAATGTTTCGGATTAGTATTAATTGAAAATAGATTTGCTAACTCTGCTGTTGACTTTCCTTTATATTTATCTATTTTTGCAAGAATGATTTCCTCTAGTGATTGTTTTTCTAGTTTTTTGTAGTCAGTAATGATAGACTCACGATTATTTTTTACTTCTGAACTATTGTTGAAATAATCTACTTGAATATTTGGATCTACCATATCCCCGTAAATATAATCTTTAACCAGAGTTTTTAAATATGAATTTTTCAGAGCAAATGCTCTTGGTTTTGCTCCACTGACATTTAAAGATGGATGTTGAGGGGTTATATCTGTTGCTTTTTGAGCTTTTGTACAAGCTTCAAGTATGTTTGTTAAGCTTCCGGAAAGATCATTCGCTTTTCCTTCCTTTATATATTTGTGAATTAACTCCCAGTCCTTTTTTATAATTAGCCAATCTTTTTCAGGAACTTTAAACTGCATAGCCTTGATGAATTTAAATTCAGTATTTTTTAGTCCCTTTTCATAAAGATAAAAACCGATCTCAAGGACTTGGTTTTTCTTATAAAAATTACTCTCATTAATATTGTTTAGTTCAAACTCGGTAATATAATTAATTTTGTTTAGAACTAGACGTTCTTTTGCAGTGATACCATCTCTAACTCTTTTTAGAGGAGTTGCTTTCAACTCTATGCCAACAGCACTTAAATCTGCTTCGGCAAGACTATTCTTTTCAACTCCAAACCAAGACTCCCAGGCATCACCATAGATTGATTTGTTGGCCGTTTTTTTATTTGGCATTAAAGCTTGTAGTTCCCCAACTGTTTTTCCAAGAGCTTTAAGTGCCCAGTTATGTACATCTTCTCTATTGTTAAACTTCATTTAATAGCACTCCCTAAATTTTATATCTATTTTAACATAATTAATTCAGAAAGTTGATCGATTTTTATTTTTTTAGTATAATAGTTAAATAGACTGTTTACTATATCTCTAAAAGGAGAAAACATGAAAGTATTAGAATTATTTGCCGGTGTTGGTGGATTCCGAATCGGCCTTGAAAACTCTGATAAAGATTTTTTTAAAACTAAATGGGCTAATCAATGGGAGCCTTCACGTAAATCACAAGATGCTTTTGAAGTTTATGACTATCATTTCCCAGATAGTGAGAACTTAAATATCAGCATTTCAGATATCTCTGATGAAAAATTTGCATCTATGGATGCCGATATGATTGTTGGAGGTTTTCCTTGCCAAGATTATTCCGTTGCAAGAAGTAAAAAGAATGAAAAGGGTATTGAAGGGAAAAAAGGTGTTCTCTTTTGGGAAATCATTCGGGCAACTGAAAATATCAAACCTAAATACCTCATTCTCGAGAACGTGGATCGACTTCTTAAAGCTCCTTCTAAACAACGTGGAAGAGATTTTGCAATCATGCTTACGGCATTCAATAATTTAGGATATTCAGTAGAATGGCGAGTGATTAACGCTGCTGAATACGGAAGAAGCCAACGTCGACGTCGAGTTTTCTTTTTCGTGTATCGCAACGACACAAATTTTGCAAAAACTATTGATGAAAAATATGAGCAAAATAGTGTCGTATTTGAAGAAAACAAATATGATGAGTATATTTTTGAAACAGGTTTGTTTGCTACTCAATTCCCAATTAAAAAATTTCCAGTTAAAAATCGTCAGGTCTTCTATGAATTAGGAGAAGATATTGTTGATGTCTCTGATAATTTTACTGGAACAGTTTGGAATACAGGTGTTATGAGGTATGGAAAATATTACTCTATCGACACTGAACCTGATTTTGATGGAAAACCTATTACTCTAAGAGAAATACTTCAAGACGAATCTGAAGTACCAGAAAAATATTTCTTAACAGATCCTGATAAGTTGGAAAAATTCCAGTTTTTAAGAGGACCAAAACGAATTGAACGGACGTCTGCTGACGGACATACTTATATCTATTCTGAAGGCGGAATGGCTCCGTATGATGATTTAGATTTGCCTGGACGAACTATGCTCACTTCTGAAGGAACTGTAAATCGTTCTACTCATTTTCTTAAAGTAAATGACAAGTATCGTCTCATTACTCCAATAGAAGCAGAACGTCTTCAAGATTTTCCAGATAATTGGACCTCTAAAAAGAAACTAGCAGATGGATCTATTGTTGAAGTTTCAGATAAAATGCGTATGTTCTTTATGGGGAATGCCCTAGTAACAGAAATTGTAAAAGAGATTGCAAACTTCATCCGAAAAATAGAAAAATAAGAGTGCTAAGAGCTCTCTTATTTTTTTCATTATTTTAAAGACTCGTTTATTAATTTTATTAAAAGAGACATTATATTTCTTCGAAAAATTCTTAATTATTGTAATTATTATTAAAAAACCACTCGTAGGATCTTGAAGCAATTATTTTAGTCTCTGCGAAGTCTAACCCACCACCGACTAATCCTCCAACAATTGGAACCATTTTCCCAAAATTAAATATTCCCTTAGTTCCAAACTTAGTTAATAATCTAAATCCTACCTTTTGGTTTATTTGGGTGAGGACCTTACCAGGAATTTTTTCTATCATCTTTAGAGCCATTTTTTCACAAAGTTTTATCCCAGTCCTTTTTAATATTTGATTAATTGCTACACCAGCTAGACATGCATATACTAGCGTCTGAGTCTGATCGCTTTTTAAATCATAACCTGCCATATAGGCAGTACATGCGATCATTCTCATCTGTACATATAATACATTGGCTATATTAGCGGGAATTGCAACTGGTAATGTTATAATCCCCCCAAGACCACTAATAACTCCCGAGGTTGTACACTTTAATATTTGATTATTTAGCATTTCTTTACAAGCTCGTTCTTTTGTTTTGTACTTACTTAAATAATCATTCGCAAAACTTTCAATAGGTGGACTAACTAGAGGGATGCCGTCTAGTATTTTTTTATATGAAGCATCTAAAAAATTCATAATATCTTGTTGTGAAACAATCTCATTTTTTCCCATAATCTAGTACCTCAGCCATTACTCTTTAGTTTTATACCTCTTAGTATTATATCATTTTTTTATTATTTAATTCTTTAGTTATTAAATAATAAAAAGGATTATTAGTTATACTTTATTGGGATAAAGTTTCCAACAACAATTCCCACAACTCGAGGCTCTTCATCATATGAAAGAAAAATATCTTGATATTTTGGATTTATAGAAACTAACCGTAATCCATTCTCTTCACGATAAACTCGTTTAATAAAGGTCTGACTGTTGCAGATAACTGCATAAACTGCTCCATCATAATCAAAACCCGTTTCTAGAATCAAGGCTACAGAACCATTTTCATACTTGGGCTCCATGGAATCCCCTGATACCCAGGAAGCAAAGTCGTGAGCCAATTCTTCGTCAAAATAGACAGTATCATAGTTCCAATCATTATAAACCGATGAGCCAATACCAGCAGACATTTTTTCGTAAACATGATATTCGTATAGTTGTTCTGATATTGAATCAACTCTCTTACATGTTTCTTTTTGAACTAGTTTTCTGACATAACTAAGTGCATTATTCTTACCTTCATCTGATAGAGTATTATATAGTCGGACGATTTCAATCTCTGTGAAATAACCTTTTGGAACATTTAGAATCTGCTCCAGTCGACGCACTTTTTCTCTAGAAGGTTTTTTTATTCCACGTTCCCATGCGGAATAGGCTTGATAACTAATACCTAATTGATTCGAAATATCTTTTTGAGTCATTTTTAGATCTTTTCTACGAGCTTTTAGTTTTTCTGGTTGATACATCGTTCACCTCACATTAATAGTAATTTCAATTGAGCTTTTTGTTTTGCCTCTTTGTCTGTTAGCTTATTCTTATCCCAAACATAAGCTATAGATTTTCCTTTGTTATAAATCAGCCATACTCTTAGATTGTCACTACAAGTCTTTATTAATTTCCAATTCTCCTGATTAAGAAGTTCCGGATATTCTTGACTAGTAACGAAGCCTCGTTGGTTTACAGACCGCTTTATTTTATTGGTAAGCAAAGGTTGATAATCGTTGAACTCCTTAATAATTTGTTCCTTTATATTGTGAAACAAAAGGAGTAGAGATGCATTTTGTCCATCAATATATGTCTCGATAGCATGCTTAATGCAACCTTCTTTTCTAGGATAATATTCTCGTAAGAGATCTAACAGGCGAAAAAATAGAGCTTGCTTTGAAACATCCAGACTATTTTGAATGTGTTGAAAGGTGTCGCAACTATAATATATCTTAGACAATAAAACAATGTCAGGCATTAATACAATAGCGGAGAAAATATTTGCCTCTCGTTCTAGCAAATTTTCTTGATTATCAATAGATTCTGCAAAATAATTACCTTCATGCTCTAGTATAAAATGACCTAGCTCATGACACAGAGTGAAATTTTGCTTCACTACAGGATTTTCTTTCTCATAAGAAAAACTAACACCTAATTTATCAATAATAGTTAATCCTTCAATCTTACAATTTGAAAAGTGGTGACTAATCACTTGAATATGGTATTTCTGAATACAATGTTGAAAGAAGTAGTTAAAATTATAATTTAGTAACGAAACATCATGATCCTTCATGTACTGATATAACACGTGTTTTGTATACTTACTTATTCTTGTATACAATTCATCCAAATAATGATACCTCCTTTATATATGATCTGCAAAACCAAACTAAACCAAATTGATTGAGTTGACCTTGTAGAAAAAGTGGACACTTGTCCACTAGATCTCACATGATTCTTTCTTTTTCAAAAGTACTTTGTGTTTAAAACATTTCCTATCAGAATAGATTACTAAAACTTCAGCTTCACATTTTTGGGGATTAGATATCCAGTCGGGGCTAGCACCCCAAATTATCTTTATATCAGATGGAAGAGATGATAAGTTACTTATCAATTCTTTTGGTTCTATTTCTTCATTCGGATAAAGAATTAACTCATCTATGAAAATTGGGATGACAGATGAATTACTCGTATATAGCTTGCTAGAAATATAATCAAGTAATATTTGTAATTTATCTATAACTTTTCGCCTACGTTTTGAGAGCCACTCAGAATCTCCTTTTAAAATAGCGAAAATAATTGCCAATATAGAAATACGTTCTATACCTGTAAATAGTATATTTCCTAATGGGCCAAGTTCCGTTTTTGGGATAGAAAACAAGAATAAAGGTTTTAGTAACTTGGACTCGTTAATAAAAACAATAAATAGATACAGAAAAATCATAAATATGTTTACTTGAAATTTTAATTTAATTTCATTTGATTTTCCCATATATATTTCTGTGTTTTTTTCTAATTTTTCTAATTCGCTAATAGGAACTATTCTGGAAAGAAATAGTATATCTTTCGATAAAATTTGATTAATTACAACAAAAATTAATAATACTAATGCCCAGTAGTCTTTATTTATAAATCCAACTAAATATACTAGAATAGTAAGTATAATAGTACTCCGATAATTTAAACTAAAAAATTTTAACAGATAGTTTATAGAATATGGTACCAAACATAATACAATTATAAGTAGTATAAAAAATTTGAGAAACAATAAAATTAGAGATTTATCCCCTTCTAGGGAAGAAGAAAATCCAATTAAAAGAAAGCATAGCAACCAAATCTCTAACCAAGTAATAAAATAATAAATCCTATTAATATCAGGGATACTGTTTCTTTTAAACCATTTTCTAAATATATGGAAAGAAGATTCATTAACCCATATAGTTCTATTTTTACTTATAAACTCATTAGTTTGAAGGATGGTAAAGAGAAGAAAATGACTTAGGCAAAAAAATGAAAGAATGGTAAAAGAAAAAATATTAAAATTTAATAAATTCTGGTAAATAGATACATCTATTAGTAACATCATAAGAATAGGGAAAACTAAATCAAAAATATTTAAATTTTCTTCTCTAGGAATAATTTTATCAAAACTAGTAAATGTTAGTATTTTATCGTCATTATTAAAATAGAATTCAAACATGAATGTATGATTGTCTAACTTAACTTCTTTTTTATTATTATATTTTTTATAGACAGGATATTTTTCCCTCTTTCTCTCAGGCAATGAGAGATTTTCTTGGATAGTACTGTTTATATCCTGAATCAACCATGAACAAGTTGAATAAAATTGATCTTTATTTAAGAATTCTTGATTAAGTAGTTCGTCAACATCGATTAAAAAATTCTCTTTATATTTTACTTGAAGAGCGCTATCTATATTATTCGTTAGTTCAGTTATCGTAATTTTTCCTACTTTTTCATCACCTACCAAAACTAATTTCCCTCCTCAAAAGTTCTTTTTCGTTCTTCCATAAATTCAATCAATTCTTTTTTGAAGATTTCTTTTTCTTCATCGGTCAAACCTCTTGAATTCATACGGAAAAGCAATTCAATATTGTCTAAATCATCTGATTTTTCTTCTGAGTTCCCAACTAAATAGTCTACTGAAACATTCAAAACTTGAGCGATCTTAACTAAATTATCTTGAGTTGGTTTTTTTACTCCACGCTCCCATGAAGCATAAGCTGGTTGCGAAATTCCTAGTTTTTCAGCTACATCGACTTGGGTAAGATGAGCTTGTTTTCTAAGGTTTTTTAATCGTTCCGAAAATTCCATTTTAAACCTCTAAAATTTTTGTCTTATTTTCAAAAATCTCTTGACAAATATAACTGATAGTTATATACTAAGAATATAGCTGATGGTTATATTGGACTTAAAAATAATAACACCTAACAATCGGCATTATGATCATTGAAAATTAAATAAAAAGTGCGTCTGACAACCAGAGGGCTGATCATCAGAACAACACATAAACTTCGTACCTTTATTGTAAATGTTTTGATATTAAAAGTCAAGTCCATTTTGTGGTTGAAGTGAAGATATAAAACAAGTATTTGTGGGCTTCCACGCATTTCGGACTTTCGCACTTTTCCGAATAGTAAAGTGAACTGGCTTCGCCAAAGGGCGTAAGAGAATCTTTTGGGCATGATAATGACTCCCCAATGAGATTGGCTGGGAAAGCGATGGTAATTGACGCAAAGCACCTTGCTAAACGTTGCCACCGTGAAGGAGGGATCCTTCAACCAAATAACTTTTCTTTACTGCTGTCTATCACTATTGATAGACCTACTCTCAAGCTACTAAGTTCTTTCCTTTTTTCACTTAGTAGCTTTTTTACTTATTACAATAAAGGAGAACTCTATGACAAACTTTTTTCGCATTACAATGTAAGCGACTCTATGAAAACTATTTATTTACCTATGCTATGTTTGATAGCTCAGAAAGTCTACTAGCTAAACTATATAGTCAAGCCCTGGTAGATATAGATCATCTCGTCTCTAAGGCAAAAGAAACAGGATTTGCCTATGGAGATATTGATCTCTATAGTCGCATGTATAAACGCAAAATTTTTAATCACTATTACTCAAGAGTAAAGCAACTAGCTTAACTCTTTTTCTTTTACTCAAAATTTGAAAGGAGAATCCTATGATTCCAGAAACACTAAAAATGAAACCAGAATTTATCGGCCCAGCTTATTATGAAAAATTGGGGAAAGCTCCTCAGACTGTATTTGGTAAAAAAGGAAAATACCAACGTCATATTCTAAACAGTGAAAAACATGGGGCCTTTCATGTTATCACACCAGCTAGCCCAACAGTTTTTCCAGAAGATTCTCTGGTGGAAGTTATCAATCCAATCTTTCTAGCAGATAGCTCTTTAAACACCCGTAATGTCAACCCTGATCGCAATGTTTTTGCGGAAAAACTGGTACTCAAAAAATAAAGAATTTAATTAAAGGAGAAAATACATATGCCTAAAGTCGGATTAAACTATGGAGAAAAACTACAAATTTCAGATAAAACCTATCACGTTATTACAGAAGGATTAGATATCCCTCAAGTTTTTGGAAAACTAACCTTCCGTGGGATTGAAGGTCCAGAATTTATCTATGATACAGACCGTTCTGAGCGCAATGAAGATGGATCCTATAAAAAGGTCAATACCGGAGAGATTCGTGGCATCGTTGTAGGGATTCATTCATCTATTCAACGAGAGACCTTATTCTTTCAAATCGCAGATATGACTCAATTTGAAATTGAAGAACTAGGATTAAAATATCGTGAAGAAGTAGAATTAGAAGATATTGTTGTCGCCCATGTTCACGTGAACAATCGCGATATTTTTAAACTCTTTGCCTCAAAAATCAAAAAGAAAGCAGGAGGAGCTCCAGTCAAGGAAACTAAGGAAGTGAAACAAACAGAAAATAAGAAAGATAATTAGGAGGTGATCACTCATGAAACTCTTTACCTATCGAGGAAAAAGAGTTCAAATCTTTCATCGAAACATTAAGGGAATCACATGGTTTATCTGGTGGTTTCCTTTTTTATTGGTTCTCGCTTATTATGTCTATCTTCATTTTGAACAACTAAAGGTTCACCCTTTGCCTCAGAGTTATTTCATTGGAGCAGGAATCCTACTGTCTGCGTTACTTTCTTTAGGGATTAATTGGCTTTGTTACGAGAAAATCTTCTTTTTTCAAAAGCTCAATAGTCTTCGCATCCTCTCTCGTTTCTTATTAGAGAACAACTTATATCTGGTCAAGAAAGTCAAACGAGAGAAAGGCATAGTTGAAAAAATCACACTTCCAAAAGTCTACCTCAAACAAAGTCATTACGAGATTCAGGTCAGTTTTATTCTAGAAGGAAACAAGTTCCAAGATCGATTTTTAAACCTTGGCTCTACGCTTGAAGTTATGTTTAATGGAGACTTTCGTGACAAGAGTTTTGACAAGCGTTTTGTGAAATACAAAATCGCCATCAATCGGATTGAGAGTCGCATTTCAATTGATCAAGTTGAAGTCAAAGGCTCAAAAATCCGTCTTATGAAAGATGTCTACTGGGACTATGTAAAAGACTCTCACCTACTAGTTGGTGGAGGAACTGGAGGTGGAAAAACTGTCACTCTCATGTCCATTATCTATGCTTTATTAAAAGTCGGCTATATCGATATTTGTGATCCTAAAAACTCTGACTTGGCCTCTTTGAAAAAATTACCTGTTTTTCACGGTCGAGTATATTCGAGTAAAGAGGATATCATTAATTGCTTTAAAGAGAATGTCGAGTTTATGAAGAAGCGCTATGAAGTCTTAACGTCTTTTCCAGACTATAGACCAGGTACTTATTACACCCATTACAACTTAAAACCTAAATTTCTTCTAGTAGATGAATGGGCTGCTCTCATGGCCAAAATTGATCGAGACTATAGCCAACAGTCGGAGCTCATGGAATACCTCACTCAAATCGTTCTAGAGGGCCGTCAAGCGGGAGTCTACGTAATCTTTGCCATGCAACGGCCAGATGGAGAATATATCAAGACTTCTCTTCGGGACAACTTTATGATGCGACTTTCCGTCGGTCATTTAGAATCAACAGGCTATGACATGATGTTTGGGGATGCCAATAAAACCAAAGAGTTTAAAAAGTTAGATGAAATTAATGGAGTAAAAGTAGTTGGTCGTGGCTATATTGCTTCAAGTGGGAATCTAGCTGGTGAATTTTATTCACCTTATATTCCACTTGACCAGGGCTTTTCCTTCTATGATGAATACGCTAAAATCCCGATCATGGAGTTTGAAGGAGAAGAGTTCTCAGTATTTGAGGAATACCTGGAGGAGAAGAAATCGAAAGAGGAAAATAAGGTAGATGAACAATTACAAGAACCAGAATTTCTTCATCGTCCACTCAAAGAATTTGCGGATGAGCACGATTTAAAGATGCAAACTCTTCGAAAAATCATCCCTTATATGGAAGAGCACGGGATCTCATTTAAACGTACTGATTCCGCTATTCTCATTAAACCTTTCCAAGAAAAGTTACTTCTTGAAACAATCACTCAATTTGAGGAAGATGGACGCAAGTCTTATCCAAAAGCTATTGAAGCGATTGTCAGTCATCATGGGCTAGGACAAGGGCAAGGGCAAGCCTGACCACAGGTCAGGCGAAGACCGAAGCCCGCCGTTCCTGGCTCATGATGACAAGTAACCCCCGTTTCTAATAGGGGGGTTACAATTGGCAAAAACGCCATATCAACCCCTCCTCATTCCTTGTGGGAGTTAGGTTTTCGAATTTTAAAAAGTGTGTCACTTTCGTCAAAAAAGTGTGTCACTTAGTTAGAAAGAGGTGGTCAAATGAATGGACAAAATTAGTCCTTTTCATATCAAGAAATTCCGAAAACAGACAGGACTTAGCCAAAAGGACTTTGCACAAGCTGTGGATCTTCCAACTAGAACCTATCGGTCTTACGAAGCTGGCGAAAGAGGGCTAACTATTGAGAAGTTTAGAGAACTAAAAGAAAAACTGGGTTACCACAAAGACTGTGAACGAGATAGCCTTCGAGCTCAGATTGACTACCTCCGCTTGTCTTTCCCAAGACTCAAAGATTTAGATGACTTTTGTGTGAACTTCCTTCACTGCCCCTTGAGTGAGTTTACCGAACAAGAAACACGTCTCATGAACTATACACATCTCTGGCAAAGAGGAAACATCTGGATCTTTGATTTCTTTGATAAGGCGATCACTAATGACTACCAAGTCTGTCTTCAACTATCCGGCCAAGGATGCCGTGAGATGGAGGTTATTCTAGAGCACAAGGGAATCACTTGGCAAGTCTTTCTCCAACATATCCTCTACTCCTATCAGGATGTACGGGTTAAACGGCTTGATATCGCCCTTGATGAACTCTATAAGGGTTATGGACACGAAGACCAACAAATTCTAATACCAGATTTGATAAAGAAACTCCATGCCAATGAGATTGTTCTTGATACTCTCAAAAAATGGAATATCACGGGAGGTGGATCCTTCACCGATAACGAAGACATGGAAGCCAATCACGGCTTGTCCATTTACTTTGGAAGTCGTCAAAGTCAGCTTTACTTCAACTTTTATGAAAAGCGCTATGAAATAGCTCGAATGGAAAACATCTCCTTGGACGAATCCTTGGAGATTTTTGGTATCTGGAATCGCTACGAATTGCGGTTCTCAGACCAGAAGGCTCAAGGAGTTGTAGAAGAATATATCGCTGGTGTCGATCTGGGCGAAATCGCTAGAGGCATCATAAATAAAGAGATCCAAGTCTATGACGGCATCAATCAGTTTGGAGCCTACAAACCCGATGAAAAATGGCAACGACTCTTCGGAGGAGTCGAACCCTTAAAACTCTCAACTAACCCACAGCCTTACAGTATTGAACGAACGATTCGCTGGCTGACCTATCAAGTTGCTAACTCTCTTGCACTAGTCACTGAAGCAGACAAGATTCTCCAAACAGAATACATGAAAATGATTCAGAATAGCGGAGAGATCACTGATCGAGGAAAAGCCATGTTAAAGCTCCTCAAAGTTAGTAAACACTATGAACACTAGAAAGGAAAAACTATATGGAATACAAAGTTCAAATCAATTCACTAGAAAACTTTAAAGCCTGGTCAGGTGGATTAGAAACTCTAAACACTGTCCGTGAACGTGGTGGAGTTGATACTTTAACCGTTATCTGTGAAGATATCTTCTCTGGTGATATACCGACAGAAACTAAGATTAACGATTGGCTCTGGTTTGATTCAGATTTTATCTACCAAGCTCTGGGCTATGATGATCTTCTAGAGGCTTCTTAAGATGCTTAAGAAGATCTATCAGACGGACTTCTTCCTTTTGCCCGAACAAGAATTCTGGCATATGTACATTCTCTTACGAAAAGGAAAGGATTTCTACTATGAATGTGCTGGAAGATCTACCGAGAAGCTACCGGATGCGAAAGGTTTTTATGACTATGAACATGCCTGTTTTACGCTAGACGGGGAAATTCTTAGTCTAAACAAAAGAATGCGTCCCTCACTCATCGCTTTTATCCAACAAACCATTAAAAGCAATCAAGAAACATTTAGAAAGGAAATTGAAATGGCAACTAAAACAACATTTGAAAAGAAAGTCTCTCAAATCACCAATGAACTGGGAGAATTGCTTAAAAAGAAAGATCATAGAGAAGCTTGGACCAAGGCTGGCGAATTAAATAGTCTCCTTAAAAAAGAAGAAGCCAAGGATCTAAAACCTGACTTGATCGAACAACTCCAAACTGAGCTACGAGGCTACTATTACATTAACGGAGAAATTGAAAAAGCTAATAAGCGCCTCTATGCAAAAGGCTCAAAGCTCATTGAACTAGCTGCTCTCTAAAAGGAGGATCTATGGATAAAGCTAAACACTACTTACTAAAAGCAAGAGGCTACCTCTCGAAATTCAAAAAGATGGAAAAGAAAGGAGGTCCACCTAAACTGAAAATCACCAACAAGAAAACAATCAATCTGGCTGTTATTGGAGGAATTTCTTTCCTCCTTTTTGTTGGTCTATCGGGGGCTGTTCGTGCTATCACACTCTCGAATCAAGTCTCTAAACTAGAAAAGAATGTGGAGATCCTCCATGCCAAAAAAGCTCAGGCACCTGTAGAAGAAAAACAGTACGACTATAAGCTCCAGTACTATCTCAATGATTTTGTCTATGCCTACTTCACTCTCCCTCAAGAAGTTGAAAAACAAGAAGGACAGATCGACTACCTCAATAGCTTTTATAACTTTATACCGGATGTGAAATCTCAAGGCCAAGTCAGAAATCCAAGTGAGTTACTATCCGCTCAACTAATCACTGTAGAAAACAATGTGGCAACCTACCGGATCAAGTACAAGGAATGGATACGCCATGACAAGGAAACACAAGAAACAGAAATTGTGACAGGTTTCAATATCCCTTATGCTCAAAAAGGAAACAGCTACTATATCTCAGGCCTTCCTTGGTTCACTACCCTAGAAAGCTCACAAGCTGGATCCTTCAAGGAAGAAGACAAACTCACTCTTACTACTACAGATCGTCTTTCTGATTCAGTACACAAGAAAGTAGATAAGTTTCTGACTGTCTTTTTTACCAACTACACCACCAATCAGGATAATCTCAACTTGATTTCAAAAGATGTAGATGTTGTCGCAAACACCACCTTTAAAAGTATCGACTACACCTATCTCAAAAAGAATAAAAAGGGGCTAACAGCCTATGTTCAAGCAACCTTTGAAGTGGGAGGAACCACTCACTCTGAGAACTTTACCTTTACCCTTATCGAAAAAGAAAAAACCTACTATGTCTCTAAACTAGAGCACACAATCCCCTTAAACTACGCAAATAATCAAGAATAGGAGAATTTATATGAATACAGACAACTTACGAAGTTTCCTTCAAGGAGACGGAATTTGGATCCTAACAGCTATTGCGGTCCTTTTAGCCATCAAGGCTTGGCGAAACAGCTCCTGGCTCCAACTCTTTTCAGTCGTTGGCTTTTATGCCGTGATTGTCTCCATCGCAAAAGGACAGGATATCCTCAAAGCATTTGGATGGTTCCTGCGCCTCTTTGGAATTGAAACAGGACTTTAATCATGAAAGAAGAAAAACTCTATGATTACAGTAAGGGGCTAAATGCTCCTTATTGGATTCAAGAAATTAAGACGAAAAAGGGCACACGGATTTGGTACTTTGCGACACCGATGCAGTTGTCCTTTTTTATTGTCTTCATCCTCGTCTTTGTGGGGATGTTACTGTTTGGAGGAGTCCTTCTTGTTCCATTAGCTAAAATGACTCACTCCATTTCTCTCTTGCTCTATTGGTACCTTCCTTATAAGCTGGCCAAGTTCTACACTGAGTATGAACCTCATGGAAAGAAGATGCATCTCTTTCTCTCTGACTACCTGATGTATCTCTGGGACTTCAAACTCAATCAAAAAGCCATCTACCAGGAAGAACGGATAGAACCAATTGATGAAATTGTCTTTGAAAAAACAAACCTATAGAAAAGGAGGTCCTATGAGTATTACCTTAACCTACCCGATTCTAGAAACACATGACAACCTAGCTCTGAAAAAGGATCATTCCGTTGTCGCTTTCTATCGAATCCCCAATACTCCCATCACCATTACGGATGATGAGAAAAAATGGAAACACAAAATTACTGTTGCGCAAATGATGAAAAAGCTCCAAAAGAATCAACACTTTGAGATTTCATTAATTCCAAAAGACTATCTCCTAGAAGAAAAAATGCGGGACTTTTCCGATGCTCTAGCAGAGGACAGCCGTGAACTGGGAGAAGAATTGCTTCTTTACACGGTGGATCGTCTAACAGACGAGATGGAGATTCCTTATCAGTTTGACTGGGTGATTGGAGTCACCCTTCGCAAACAAAATCACGGGGCAACCATTAAAGACTTGGCCTATGAAAGCTTTACAGACTTTTCAGAAAAAATCGCAAAAGGGCTTGGCTATGAGTTGGAACTGAGTCCAACTTGGTATCAAGAATATCAAAGTGACGAATTAACTATCTTTCAAGCCCTTTCTGTTCTTCGAGCACAGCGCCTCACCAATGAAGAACTTTTCTACTACCAACGGATGCAATACCTCCGCTATATCCCTCACTACAAGAAAGAAGTGATTGCCAATCGTGCGTCTTTCAATATCACAGATACCTTGATTAAGGTCCTTAAAGGAGGCTTTCTGAAACTAGAAAGCCCTTATGGGTCCTCCTTTGTGACGATTCTTCCTGTTGGAAAGTTTCCCGTTCAATTCAATGGTTTTCACTTAGGAGAATTCATCCAGCGCTTGAATTTTCCAGTTGAGTTACGAATCAAATCTGAGTTCATTGATACCAATAAGATTAAAGGCAAGATGGGACGTTCCAACACTCGTTATCGAAACATTATGGAAGAAGCTGAGAATACCGACACCGTCCAACAAGATGAGATCATTATGGGATCCATCTCTCTAAAAGATCTGATGCGTAAAGTCGGAAACAAAGAAGATATTATTGAATATGGAGCCTACTTGATTGTCTCAGCTTCAAGTGTTCACCAGCTCCGCCAAAGACGACAAGTGGTCCTTAACTATTTTGATGATATGGGAGTTGAGATTAGTGAAGCCTCACAAGACGGCCCCTATCTCTTTCAAGCTCTCCTATACGGGGAACCTCTTCAAAAGAAAACTCGTATCTGGACTCACATGGTAACACCTCGAGGCTTTGCGGAACTCATGCCCTTTACCAATACCACTTCTGGAAATAGAATTGGTTGGTATATCGGCCGGGTTGATAACTGGACAGGACGCTGGGACTCCATCTCAAAAGCTATCGAATCATCCAAAAACATTGTTCTCTATAATGCGACAGTGGGAAACAAAGAAGATATTGCAGGAAAGATCACCAAGAACCCTCACATCATTATCACTGGGGCAACTGGCCAAGGAAAATCCTTCCTCGCTCAGATTATCTTTTTAAGTGTCGCTCTTCAAAATGTCAAAACTCTCTACATTGACCCTAAAAGGGAACTTAGAAATCACTACCAAAAAGTAATTAACTCTCCGGAATTCGCTCGTCTTTATCCTAAACGCAAGAAACAAATTGAGAACTTTAATTTTGTGACGCTGGATAGCTCACTACCATCAAACCACGGTGTCTTAGATCCTATTGTGGTTTTGGATAAGGAACAAGCTGTAGAGGTCGCAAAGAATATGCTCGAATTTCTTCTTCAAGCTGTAGATGATGTATCAATGGACCAAAAGACAGCTATTACAGAAGCTATAAATACCATTGTCGAACGTCGAGTAGCTGGTGAGTTGGTCGGCTTTAAACATGTCCTAAAAATTTTAAGAGAGGCTGCTTCATCAGACATAGCCTCAGTCGGACGTTACTTAACATCCATTGTCAATAATTCAATTTTAGAGTTAGCTTTCTCAGACGGAACTACAAAAGGTCTCAATTATGAGTCTCGTGTGACTGTTTTAGAGGTTAATAATCTCAAACTCCCAAAGGATGATTCCACTAAGATTTCAGATCATGAACGAAATTCTATCGCCCTCATGTTTGCGTTGGGAGCCTTTTGTACTCACTTTGGAGAACGAAATGAACATGAAGATACGATTGAGTTCTTCGATGAGGCATGGATCCTCATGAAATCCGCAGAAGGAAAAGCAGTTATCAAAAATATGCGCCGGATTGGACGCTCTAAAAATAATACGCTTGCTCTCATTACTCAGTCTGTGCATGATGCAGAAAATGACGATGATACAACAGGTTTTGGGACAATCTTTGCCTTTTATGAAAAGTCTGAACGAGAAGATATATTGAAACACGTCAACCTTGAAGTGACTGAAAACAACCTAGAATGGATTGATAATATGATCTCTGGTCAGTGCCTTTATTCTGATGTCTACGGCAATCTCAACATGATTTCTGTTCACAACATCTTTGAAGATATTGATATGCTTCTAAAACCAATGAAAGCTACGGTATCGTCAAGTCTTGAAAATAAATATGCTAGTTAAGGAGGTGAATCCATGCAAGAAGCTTTTGAGAAATTAAGAGGAGTCGATATCTTCTCTCTCAAGTCCTATATGGAGCCGACTAGCTTTGGGTCTTTCAATGGGGCTTGGGTCTTAATTAACGAACTCTTCGTCAACTTCTTCTTTTTCATTCTCAATGCGGTAGTTGGTTTCTTCTCGCTCTTAATTCGTGTATTAGAAAGTGTTGATTTATACTCTGCCTATAAGAACTACGTCTATAAGGGAGCTAGTAAAATCTGGAGTGGTTTCACTGGCTCTTCCCATGGAGGAGTCACAAGTGGTTCCTTAATTTCTATTTTGTTATTAGGACTTGCCTTTTATCTTTTCTACCAGTATTTCTTCTCAAAAGGAAGTTTCACAAGAACTATGATTCATGTCTGTATGGTGATACTTCTTGGCTTTAGTTACTTTGGGACCATTGCTGGAACATCTGGAGGCCTCTATTTACTAGATACCATCAACTCCGTTTCCAAAGATGTATCTTCCAAGATTTCAAACATCGAGATTAACTATGGAAAAGAGAAATCCCTAAAAGTTGGGGAGACAATGGCAGATAACTATATAGCAGAAACGTCTTATAAGGCCTATGTCTTTGTCAATACGGGTCAGGAAAATGGGAAATACAAGAATAGTCAAGATGGAAAAGAAGAAACTTTTGACGATAGTCAAGTTCTAGGAACGGGTGACAAGAATGGAAACTTTAAACCTGTAAAAGCTAAAACTCGTATAGACTATTTAGACAGAATGGGGGATGGTGCTAACGAAGATTCAGAAGAAAACCGTTGGGTATCGGCTATGCCAGACTTTATCTTTATTCGCATGTTCTATGTCATCTTTAAAATTGTAGAGGCCTTTGTCTTAGCTATCCCCGTTATCTTAATTCAGCTCTTAAATGTCCTGGCTCAACTCTTAGTCCTCATGATGATTCTGCTCTTTCCTATTGTCCTTCTAGTATCCTTCATTCCTCGAATGCAAGATCTGATTTTCGGAGTTTTAAAAGTCATGTTTGTAGGTCTAGCATTTCCAGCAATTACAAGTCTTTTAACCCTTCTCATCTTTTACATCGAAAAGCTCTTAGAAAATTTAGTTACCAGTGGCTTTGATAAAGTTTTAAAAACTCTGCCTTCTCTTATCCTATTCGGACTTGTCTTTAAACTTTTAGTATCAGTTGTTTCAAAAGGTACCATTTACATTCTCATGTGGAAGTACAAGGCTGAATTGATTCAATTCATTTTAGGATCCAAAGCCCGTATGATGGCAAATGATTTTGGAAATCGTATGGAGCACGGGATGACTCGAACAAAAGAGGTTGCTTCTCAAGTTCCAAGTCGTAGTCTTTCAACCGCTCAACACTTAGGAAATTTCGCCTTAGCTGGAGCAGGAATTGGAGCAGGAACGCTCATGCATTCTAAAGATCACTTCCAACAAGTCGGCTCTTTCTTTACTCAGAAAGACACGATGCCAGAAGATGAATTCGAGCCAGAGATTCCAACTGAAACACTTGTTGAACAAGAGAGCACAGTAGCTCCTGAGATTGAAACAACAAAAAACTTAGAGAACATGACTACTCCAAAAGTTAAGTCTACAAAAAGACCAAGTATGCCAGAAAGGAATAAAGAACTGTCTAGTGAGAACACGAGTGCACCTATTCAACCAGAGCTTCCTTCGAATACAAAAGATGAATTTCAGACACTGAAAGAAGAATGGATTTCCCCATTTAAACAACACCAAATCAATTCACTGGAACGTGAACTAGATAAATACAAAGATCCGAAAGCCATGTATAAGGCTCAAGGATCCAATGCCTTTACTCGTGCCTATCGAAAGACTATGACTCGAGATGAGAAATTACGCACCAATATTGAACGAAGAAACAAACTAACAGAACGACTCAATCAATTGAGAGGAGAATACAATGAATATTAGAATTCATTCAAGAACAGCTTTCCCAAGGATTCTTGAAGAAACTCTTTTTCAAACTTACCAAGAAGGGAAACGCTCAGTCGATTTCCTTCTTTTGTTTCCTGTTAAAGAACGTGAAAAAGACTCTATACTGGATCAAGTCAAAGCACATTCTGTCGTACTAGATGCCAAGTGGCGCTTTGGGACAGTGCTATTCACAGCTTATATCAAACATTAACTAGAAAGGAGGTCCTATGAAGAAATTAAAATGGTTTTTACTAGTTGGACTAATCCCCATCATTCTCCCCTTTCTTCTCATTATCATTCTTGCGGTTGCCACAGCAGGAAGTCCGACAGGAGGATCTGGGATAGATGGAGCCACTTATGCGGAACACTGGTCCTCTGGAGATCCTTATACGCACAATCTATTAGTTCATCGATATGGCATTACAGCAGCTCAACTAGACGGCTTTTTAGACACTTTAGGGATCTCCTATGATAAGAACCGGATTAACGGTAAAAAACTCCTAGAATGGGAGGCTAAATCCAATCTAGATGTCCGAGGTATCGTGGCAATTGCCTTAAATGAAAGCTCACTCGGAACTGCTGGAGTCGCAAGAAACCCTGGTGCCAACATGTTTGGTTATGGAGCATTTGATTCAAATCCTGAGAATGCCAACAATTTCAATGACGAGGTTGCCGTGGTTGCCCTAACCCAACAGACAATTATTGGGAATAAGAATGAAACTTTCAAAATTCAAGATGATAAGGCTCAAAAATTTGCGAATGGTTCTTTGAATCAGAACATTGATGGAGGGGTCTATTTTACAGATACTACAGGCTCTGGCAAACGTCGAGCTGAAACGATGAGAAAGCTAGATCAGTATATCGATGAACATGGTGGAACACCGAAAGCACCGATCCAATTAACTGGAAAAACTCGAGATGGAGGTGGAGTTACTGCAAGTGATATACCAGTAGGATATAGTCTTACAAAAGCTATCGACACAAATGGATATATCACTAGCACCTATCCTTGGGGAGAATGTACTTGGTATGTCTTTAACCGTGGAAAACAAGTTGGAGTTAACTTTGATCCATTTATGGGAAATGGTGGCCAATGGATGAATAAGCCAGGCTTCAAAACAACCCATGCACCAACCGAGCACTCTGCTCTATCATTTAGCCCTGGAGAAGCTGGAGCTAATCCAATATACGGGCATATTGCCTTTGTGGAACAAGTCAAATCAGATGGCTCAATTCTTGTGTCAGAATGTAATGTCAAAGGGCTTGGAGTGATTAGTTACCGTACATTTGACGCTCAGACAGCAAAACAATTTACCTATGTATTAGGACACTAGAAAGGAGAATTAATAATGATAAATAATACGATATCACAAAAAGATTTGATCGAAATGGGGTATAAGCAATATACAGCTATGCAGATTATACACCAAGCAAGAAAATTGATGGTTAACAAAGGTTATAGTTTTTACGATCGAAAACGTTTGATGGTTGTGCCTAAAAGTGCAGTCTCAGAAGTATTGGGAGTGGAGTTGTAGTATGGCAAGTATTAGATATTTAAAACGAGGTAAAAAGAATCTTTGGACCTATACTATAAGGGATGAAACAAGTAAGACAATTGCTTATAAAAGTGGTTTTGAAACAAAGAAAAAAGCTCAAATAGAAGCAGAAAAATTGTTAAGAAAGTTAAATCGTGGATATACCCTTGATAGTAAAATGACACTCTATCAGCTATATCAAGAGTGGCTCAATTTAAAAATACTACCTAGTAAACGCAGTCAAACCACAAAAAAGAAGTACATTCTAAGGAAAGAAGTTATTAGGAAATTATTTGGAGAGACTCCTGTTTCGCAAATAAAGCCCAGTAAATATCAACGTATCATGAATGATTATGGTAAAACTGTAACACGAAATACATTGAGTAGACTTCATACAAGTATCCAGGAGTGTATTAAAACAGCACAAGCAGATAAGGTTTTCTTAGAAGATTTTACTTTTTTTGCGGAATTATTTTCATCAAAAGAGTCACAGGCTACAGAAGATAAGTATATTCATAGCGAGAAAGATTTTAACACTATCATTAACTATTTTAAGCAAAAAATGGATTATAGAAGATCAGTTGTTCCTTTTGTAATTTATATGCTTTTTAAAACAGGTATGAGGTTTGGGGAATTAATCGCTTTAACCTGGGAAGATGTGGAGTTTAATGAAAAAGTAATTAAAACATACAGACGATACAATACGACGATTTGTCAATTCGTTCCACCCAAAAATAAAACATCTATTCGGAGTATTCCGATAGGTGAAGAAGAGCTTGAAGTGTTGAAATTGTTGCAGAAGGAACAAGAAGTAGTGAATACAGATCTTGGAATTATCAATAATGAAAACTTTGTTTTTCAACATTATGGCTATGTTCAAGAAATTCCTAATATTGCTACTGTTAATAAAGCATTAAAGAAGACTTTGACTGAATTAGAGATTGCACCAATTATTACTACAAAAGGCACAAGGCATACTTATGGTAGCTATTTGTGGCATAATCAAATTGATTTGGGAGTAATAGCTAAAATCCTAGGGCATAAAGATATTTCTATGTTAGTAGAAGTATATGGTCATACACTACAAGAGAAAATCAATGAAGAATTTGATAACGTTAGAAAACTTTTATAATTATTTGGTACAAATTTTGGTACAAAAAACAAAATGACAGACAAAAAAGCCTGATATATCAGGCTTCCTGTTGAATTATTGGATGCCCCCTGCAGGGCTCGAACCTGCGACCCATAGATTAAGAGTCTACTGCTCTACCAACTGAGCTAAGGAGGCAAAAAAAAGCTGTATTGGTGCCGAAACTTCACGGTTTGTATTGAACCCGCGCAATTAAGCAGGTGGGCAACTTGCTCTAACTGAAGCTGCTTCCGCGTGATACGGCCTGCATGCTGTTAGAAGTCCTTTGTTTCCCTAATAATACAAAAAATAGTCGGTCAACACTTAAGTGTGAAGTCGTACACCACAGCGTTTCTATATGTATATGATACCATATTTCAAAAAAATTTCAAGAGAAAATCTCAATTTTTTGGAACCGATATCACCTTTTCTTGAGTTGATCAATCTTCTCTTTTGTCGTCCCTAGAGCTCTCTCGTATTTGCCATTTTCATTAGGAGTGAAATAGGAGACACCCTTAAGCTTGTCTGGTAGGTAGTCCTGTTGGACCCAATTACCAGGATAATTGGGGGGGTATTTGTAATCTTGGGCATTCCCCAAGGTCTTGCTTCCGGCATAGTGGCCATCCCGTAAATGGCGAGGGATGGGAAGGTTGCCCGACTTCCGGAGGTCAGCCAAGGCCTTGTCCATGGCGACGTAAGCCGAGTTGGACTTGGGTGAAAGGGCCAGATCAATGACGATGTTGGCGATGAGGATGCGGGCTTCGGGGAAGCCGATCCGCTCCGCTGCTTGGAGAGCTGTCACCGTATGGATCTGCGCATCTGGATTGGCCAGGCCGATATCTTCGTAGGCAATGACCGTCAAGCGACGAGCTAAGCTGGGTAGATCACCGGCTTCAATCAAACGTGCGGCATAGTGGAGACTAGCATCGACATCGGATCCGCGGATAGATTTTTGAAGGGCGGAGAGGACATCGTAGTGGCCGTCTCCATCTTTGTCCATGGTGATATAGCTCCGCTGGAGGCTATTTTCCATGATGTCGAGACTGATGTGGCGAACGCCATCCTCCCCTTCCTTGGTAGAGAGGACGGCTAAATCGAGAGAATTATAGGCAGAACGCAGGTCTCCATTGGTCGAAGTGGCGATGAAATCCAAGGCTTCCTCATCGAGGGTAACAGGGAAGTCAAAGCCCCGCTCAGGGTCGCTCAGTGCCAACTGGATCGCCTCTTTGACCTGTTCATTGGTCAAGGGTTCCAGCTCAAAGATCTGCACCCGACTGCGAATGGCAGGCGTCACGGAAAAGAAAGGATTTTCGGTTGTAGCGCCGATCATGATGACCAGACCGCTCTCCAATAAAGGCAGGAGAAAATCTTGTTTGGTCTTGTCCAAGCGATGGATCTCATCCAAAAGCAGGACTAAGCCGCCCGAAAACTTTGCTTCCTCTGCGATCTCTTGTAGGAGTTTTTTGCTATCGACGGTTGCATTGAAGGTCCGAAAGGCATACTTGGTTGTGCCCGCGATGGCAGAAGCAATACTGGTCTTGCCAATCCCTGGTGGGCCAAAGAGAATCATGGACGAAAGACGATTGGCCTCCACCATGCGGCGGATGATTTTCCCCTCCCCGATGAGATGCTCTTGTCCGATGACCTGATCGATGGTTTTAGGGCGCATGCGTAGGGCGAGATTGTCCGGCATGAGGGTCTCCTTTCTAGCTTTGTCTCCTTTAAAAGAGGCAGTTTTTATGGTAAGATTGTAGTAACTATTGTATCATATTCCGCTCTAAGAGTGGGAAATTAGAAAGAGGACACAATGTCTAAATATGGATTTTTGGATGTTTTAGAAGAGGAAATGGAAAAGGTCTTTCCCTTTGACTTTGAGATCAATTGGGATAAGAAAAACCATGCGGTCGAAGTGGCTTTTCTCTTAGAAGTGCAAAACACAGGAGGAGTAGCCCTAGTCGATGGGTCGGGGGAAGAGTCTGACGAGGATATCTTCTTTGAAGAAGCCGTCATCTTCTACAATCCAGCCAAGTCGCATGTGGAAGAAGATGCCTATTTAACGGCGATTCCGTATGAGCCGAAAAAAGGCTTGTCTCGGGAGTTTCTAGCTTATTTTGCGACCTTCCTAAAGGATACAGCCGAGCTGGCCTTGGATGACCTCATGGATTTCTTAGCAGACGAAGAAGCAGAGAGCTTTGAGATCGTCTGGAACCAAGAAGTTTTTGAAGAAGGAAAGGTTGGTCTAGAAGAAAGCACCTTTTACCCTTATCCGAGATATTAGAAACAAGTGGGAGAGTTAATGAAAAAAATTGGGACCTACCTGGTTTACGGCCTGTCCTTTCTTCTCTTGATGGGTGCTTTTGCCTTGGGGACGATCGCCTTTACGGACCTAGGCTTTCAACTGGTTTTTGTACCGGGCTATCTCTTCACTTTTGGTAGCATGTATCTCATTTTCATCCTTCATGAACTGGGGCATGCTTTTTGTGGCTATCTGACGGGCTATCGCCTCGTCGCTTTAGGCTTGGGAAGTTTCCTCCTGACTAAAAAAGCAGGAAAGTTTCGTCTTAGTCGCACGGCAATTCTGAAAAATGTCGGTGCCCAGTATATTGGACTAAAAGAGGATGAAAGTGACCAACGAATGATCTTGATGCTTTCAGGTGGGATATTGGTTCATTTGACCTTGCTCATCTTATCCATCCTCTTTGGAGTTCTGACACAGAGTTGGTATTTTGCAGGCACATGGATTTGTCTAAATCTCTCCTTCATTTTGGCCAATGTTCTCCCCCTTGGGATTACAGATGGAGCCAAGATTTTAGAATTGATGCGCCATCCTGAAAATGTACCCTATGCTTATCTAGGATTGCGCCATTCTGCTCAGACCCTGCTAGCGCCAGAAGACTACGATCTAAAAGACTTTGTTAGACCTGTTCCTGAGGAGGCGCAAGGAGGCTTTGTGGAGGGGGTCTTAGCCCTTCAGGGAGAAGTCTTGATCCTAGAGGGCGATCGAGAGGCGGCTAAGGAGCACTTTCAGGCTTTACTGGAGAGGGCAGCCAACCCGATGATTCAAACGGCTACTCAGTTATCCCTACTGCATATCGCCTTGCTGGAAGGAGATGATGAGAAAGCAGAGGAGTACGCGACCATTCGACGAGTCAAGTCTTTTTTGTCGATGAAATTGACCAATATACAGGCGGTCCAAGCCTGGTATCAATTTAAGGTCAAGAAGGATTTGGCCCAGACACACAAGGCGATCAAGCTTGCTAGACAGAAGATGGATGTAAGTCGCATGCTACGGGATGAGAAAGCTTATTACCAGCAGTGGTTAGATGAGTTGGAACAAGCCATACAGGAAGAAGAGACTCAGGTGAGCTGAGAAATAGGAAAGGGAGCTGTCCGATGCTTCAGAAATTTAAGCGGTTATTTAGTAAAAAATCCCAAAAATCTCAAGAACGTGAGTCAATCCTTCCCCGCAATCGCTTTGCGGACTTAGATTTTGAGCGAGTATTGAAGTCAGGAACTCGTTGTTGTGTTGATGAAGATGGGCACTATGTTGAGGATGGTAAAATCACATTATTTGAATTTTCTATAGACTTTGCAGAATTTGAGTTCATAGGTGATTTCAAAATTGAGGAGGAAGATCAGTTTAAGCAACTATTAGCTCGTTTGAATAGTTTTGACAATGCCATTCAGTCCCATTTGGAAAGCGAGTTGCAACAACCTATCCCTCAGTTTGCCAAGAATCTCGGCTATACTCAGAAAAGGTGGGAGAAAACCTTTTACTTTCATCCTTGGATATTTAGTTTTGATGAAAATCCTCCTAATCTTCGCTATGTTGCCGATTATGTAAATGATGAGTTTACGGTCTATTTTGCTAAAAAACATGGCAGATGGCAGGCGTACTGGGATGCAGAGTGCCAAAAGGAAATTGAAGAAAGCTAGCTAGGGGTTTTCTATAGAGTAGTAGTTATGATAAGAAAAGGTCATCATCATGGAATTATTGGATAGCAGAATAGATTTTACGGGTTGTAAGATTGCCTTGATTTGTGAGAGGCAAATTTTGACCATCTTACGCGATGATAAACCAACTATTCCTTGGCCTAATCTGTGGGAGTTGCCAGGTGGTGGAAAGAGTGTCAGGGAAAATCTGATATAGTTTTGCATTACAAGAATATCCTTTTAAGGTTATTCTTTTTTATTTTGTCCCAAAAGAATTGATTTTGTCCCAAAAATATAGTATTATTTGTGTAAGGAGGAATGAATCATGAAAAAATCAGATGTTCTTGATTTAATAAAGTATCATTATGAGGGCAGAGAGACAGAATTTAGAAATCAATCCATAGCAATTGCTCGGAACTTCAATAAACATGGTGATACACAATTAGCACAATATATTATGGGGTTAATGTCTCAAAGTGATAGATTCATGCCACAAATAGAAAATTCTAGTGAGTATTTGACTCCTGCTAAACTAGATATTGGTCCTCTCCCATTGCCTCTTTCAATTATGAATGATTTAAAAGGAATAATAAACGCTGTCAATCATCATATTGGAATAAATAAATTTTTATTTGTGGGATCTCCAGGTACTGGAAAAACTGAAAGTGTAAAGCAGGTGGCTAGACTTATTGGCAAGGAATTACTTGTAGTAGATTTCAGTCATTTAGTAGATAGTAAGCTAGGGCAAACAGTCAAAAACTTAGCAACTCTTTTTAATGAAATCAATAATCTTCCTTTCAAGCAAAATTATATCATCCTATTTGATGAAATTGATTCCATAGTGTTGGATAGGGTTAATCAGAATGATTTAAGAGAAATGGGACGAGTGACTTCTGCCTTTTTAAAGGAGTTGGATAGGCTGTCGCCAGAAATTGTATTAATTGCAACAACAAATCTTTTTGAAAATCTTGATAAGGCAGTAACGAGAAGATTCGATGCCGTAATTGACTTTGACCGTTATACTGATGAAGATAAAGTAGAAGTAGCTACTATTATTTTAAATGAGTTATTAAAGCAATTTAAGAATGTAGCTAGAGATTTAAAATTATTTAAAAAAATTATCAATAGTGCCAATGTAATACCGAATCCTGGTGATTTGAGAAACTCAATAAGAACGTCATTGGCATTCAGTGATCCAAAAGATCCGCACGATTACCAAAAACGTCTCTTAAGAAGTTTGCATAATGGAAAAAATTTATCTATTTCTAAATTATCAAAATTAGGTTTTACAGTTCGAGAAATTGAAATTTTAACAGGTGTTTCTAAAAGTAGTGTATCACGAGAATTGAGCGAGGGTTGACATGAATACATTATTGACATTACGTGGAAAAAGTTTCACACAAAAATCAAGAAATAATGGTATGGGACCAATAACGATACCCAAAAAAGCAATAATTACATTGGAACATTTGAAGTATCTTCATTCTTCATTAGAAGAAACGAAAACATATTGGGAGAAAAATAACATTATCGATGGTATTTTGATCAGTATTTACTATAATCGAATTGTTGCCAAAAGTAACCGTATTAATGGCTATTTCAATGTAGGAGGAGGGAATCCATTCCCAAATGATACCATTGTGGGGGCAAAATTCAATGATGAGAAGACAAAACATATTGTTACTCATTATATTTCTAGAGATGCTCTTAATAAAACAATCACCATTTTAAGTAAGATAATTGAAGTTTTTGAGGAACATTTTGATAGAGAGATAACATGTGAGATGTTCTCTGATTCATCAACGTTTGCTTCTATAAATTTTTCGGAGTATGGTATTTCAAAAAGCAAATTTCAACAGTATTTGAGAGATTCTTGCTTTATTGAGAAATTTGGGGTTGAGTATACTACAGTTTCTGATATTCAAAATTCTATCGTGACATTTTATGATGTCCATACAGATATTATTAGATTACTGAATAAATTAAATATTGATATTTCAGAAGCTAATATCATGAATCAGACCACGGTCTTGCTTGATGAAAAAAATATTGAATTGTTATTATCAAAAGCTCCCTATCTTGTCTCCATGATTGTGGAAGATTTTTCTAAATTATCTGTAGATGATTTTTCTTTAGATAATAACGGTTTTAAAATAAATCTTACATCTCCAATGAACGAACCAGTTGTTGGCGTTATTGATACCTTATTTGACAAAAGAGTTTACTTTAATGAGTGGGTGGAATATCATGATTTAATCTCACCTGATATTAGCAAAGATAGCCAAGATTACAAGCATGGGACAGCTGTGACTTCTTTAATCGTTGATGGAGCCAATTTGAACCCTAATCTGGATGATGGTTGTGGAAATTTTAGAGTGAGGCATTTTGGTGTGTCACTGCAAAGTGGATTTAATTCATTTACAATCATAAAACAGATAAAAGAGATTGTTTCTCAGAATTCTGATATTAAGGTTTGGAATCTTTCTTTAGGGTCCAATGATGAAATAAGAGAAAATTTTATCTCTGCAGAGGGAGCTTTATTAGACGAAATTCAATTTGAGAGTGATGTAATTTTTATCATAGCTGGGACAAATGCTTCAGTAATAAATGGGAAACGTAAAAGAATAGGTGCTCCTGCTGATTCACTTAATTCTATAATAGTAAATTCTGTTGATTTTAATAATCAATCAGTGTCATATTCACGAGAGGGTATTGTTTTATCATTCTTTGTTAAACCAGATGTGTCATATTATGGAGGAGGAAATGGTGACTTTATAAATGTTTGTGAACCTCTAGGATTAGGTCGTGTAGCTGGAACAAGTTTTGCGGCACCTTTTATTGCAAGGAAAATGGCCTATCTCATTCATATTATGGGACTTAGCCGAGAAGAAGCAAAGGCTTTGCTAATTGATGCAGCAATACCCTGGAATGATAAGAAAACATTCACTGATTTATCTTTGATAGGAAATGGTATTGTTCCAATAAAAATGGATGATATTTTATCTACACCTGATGATGAAATTAAATTTATTGTGTCAGATATCTCTAGGGCTTATGATACCTATAATTATGATTTTCCAGTACCTATTTCTAGTGAGAGTTATCCATATGTAGCTAAGGCAACAATGTGTTATTTCCCTAACTGCTCAAGAAATCAAGGGGTTGATTATACAAATACTGAGATGCAGCTTACTTTTGGTAGGTTAAAGTCAGACGGTATCGAATCGATAAATAAAGACAATCAGCATGCCGAAGATACCCCAGGATATGTGAGAGAAAACGCTGCTAGAAATATATTTAGGAAATGGGATAATGTCAAGCATATTGGAGAGTCGTTTACTTCTAGAAAGAGAGCTAAAGCAATTTTAAATCCATCAAATCCTCAGTGGGGGATGAGCATTAAAACAATCGAACGTTTGAAAAGTGGTGATGGACAAGGAGTACGTTTTGGTGTAGTAGTTACATTAAAAGAATTAAATGGCGTTAATCGTATTGAAGATTTTATTCAGCAAGCTGAATTAAGAGGTTGGCTAGTTAATAGATTACAAGTTGAAGCTCAAGTAGATCTCTTTAATAGTTTAAATGAAGAAATTGAATTTGAATAGTGGATATTTTATCCTTATTTTAGATATTAGGAATACAAGAGGGCAAAGATATGAATATCACCTATATCGTCGGAAATGGTTTGGATTTACAATATGGTTTGAAAACAAGATATAAGGATTTCTATGAATTTCAAAATAAGGTTTACATAAGTAGGAAAGAGAATGAGGAGGAATATTCAAATTTTATTTATGATTCGCTATTTTCTGATAAAGTAAATGATTATGAAAATTGGTCAGATTTTGAATTGTCAATTGGTAAATTGACAAAAGATAGCGACCTCATCTCTTCAAATATAGAAATGAAGGAGGATTTTATAGACGATTTTAGTGAAGTAGTTGACGATTTAAGAGAATATCTACGATTACAACAAGAACAAAATCTCGAGGAAGGTATTGTAATTGACTTTGTAAGCACTCTAAATGATATGAAAAATTCTCTCCCTTTAATCAATCAATCTGCTATCGAAAAAAAATATAAAGAAAATTTATATCAACACGACATCGTGAATATATTAACCCTTAATTATACAAATGTGTTCGATAGATTATATGATAGATCGGGAAAATCATTTGAAAACAAATTAAGAAACAATAGTTTTAATTTTTATATTAAATCTCCAATTCATGTACATGGGACAGTAGATATTTGCACGGTTTTAGGAGTTAGCGATGATACACAAATTTCAAATAGTTTTGATGAAGAACAAAAAGAATTCTTAATAAAAAATTTAGTTTTGAAGAACTATAGAGAAAATATGGATGTAAAGAATAGTGATATTATAAAAAACTCTGACATCATTATTCTCTATGGGGTTTCTTTGGGAGAGACTGATAGGTATATCTGGAGTCAGATCGCTGAACGATCAATTAGCGGTTCTGTTCCTGTCATAATTTATCATTATGTACCTCATTTTGATCCAGGGAATCCCACTAGAGTGAAGCGTTTATATAAAATGGTAGAAGACAAATTTATACAGAATAGTGGTATAGACTTAGAGTCAGAGAAAAAATTAAGAGACAACCTTATTGTCGTTATTGGTAAAACTATTTTTGATCTAATAGAGAGGTAATTTTAAATACAAAATGGAAACATGGCAAGAGCTAAAAGTTACAGTAAAGCGTGAGGGAGAGGAGTTGGTCTCCAATCTCTTGATCGAGTTAGGAGCCCAAGGGGTCGCAATCGAGGACAGCATGGACTATGTGGGAAATGTCGATCGTTTCGGTGAGATTTTTCCTGATGTCGAGCAGCAAGAAGAAATTGTGGTGACAGCCTACTATCCTGAAACGGTTGATGTGGTAGCGGTTGAAGCGGACTTGAAGGCTCGTCTGACAGAATTGACAGACTTTATGGATCTGGGCGAAGTCAAGATGGGAAGGACTGCCTTGGCGGAGGAAGACTGGGCCGACAACTGGAAGAAGTACTATGAACCAGCTCGCATTACCCATGACTTGACTATCGTGCCGTCATGGACAGACTATGAAGCGACGGCTGGCGAGAAGATTATCAAGCTGGATCCTGGTATGGCCTTTGGGACAGGAACGCATCCGACGACCAAGATGAGCCTTTTTGCCTTGGAGCAGGTTCTTCGTGGTGGCGAAACAGTGCTGGATGTGGGGACAGGTTCAGGCGTCCTTTCTATTGCTAGCTCACTTCTAGGTGCCAAGGAAATCTTCGCCTATGACTTGGATGATGTGGCAGTTCGAGTCGCTCAAGAAAATATTGAGCTCAATCCTAGCATGGAAAATATCCATGTAGCCCCAGGTGATTTGCTCAAAGGTGTGGAGATTGAGGCAGATGTTATCGTGGCCAATATCTTGGCGGACATCCTCATTCATCTGACGGATGATGCTTATCGCTTGGTCAAGGATGAAGGCTACCTCATCATGAGTGGCATTATTAAGGACAAGTGGGACATGGTCCGTGAGTCAGCAGAAGCAGCTGGATTTTTCCTTGAAACCCACATGATCCAAGGTGAGTGGAATCCTGTGTCTTCAAAAAAACTAAGGATATCTCTGGTGTGATTGGAGGCTAGCATGCAACAGTATTTTGTAAAAGGTTTGGCTAGCTCACCTGTCACTATCGAGGACAAGGAGACCAGCAAGCACATGTTTCAGGTCATGCGTTTGAAAGAAGAGGACGAGGTTACCTTAGTTTTTGATGATGGGATTAAGCGCTTGGCGCGCGTGGTAAATGTAGAGGCTCGTCAGTTTGAATTGGTTGAAGAACTTGATGACAATGTGGAACTGCCAGTCCAAGTGACCATCGCATCAGGCTTTCCCAAGGGAGACAAGCTGGAGTTTATCACTCAAAAAGTAACAGAGCTGGGTGCTAGCCAGATTTGGGCCTTTCCTGCCGATTGGTCAGTTGCCAAGTGGGACGGCAAGAAATTGGTCAAAAAGGTTGAAAAGCTAGAAAAAATTGCCCTTGGAGCAGCAGAGCAAAGCAAGCGGAATCTTGTCCCAGGCATTACCCTTTTTGAGAAAAAGGCAGACTTTCTAGCCCAACTCGACCAGTTTGATCGCATCGTGGTGGCCTATGAAGAGTCGGCCAAAGAAGGCGAAAGCGCTGCTCTTGTACAAGCTGTAAGTGGTCTTGAAAAAGGGAGCAAGGTTCTCTTTATCTTTGGACCGGAAGGTGGTCTTTCACCTGCTGAAATTGAAAGTTTTGAAGCTAAAGGAGCAGTCCTTGCAGGCCTTGGGCCTCGTATCCTACGAGCAGAAACCGCCCCACTCTATGCCCTCAGCGCAGTGAGTGTTGTCACAGAATTAATGAAAAACGCGTGAAGGTAGATCTTCACGCGTTTCTTTTATATCTTATTTTATTCATAATTTATTCGTTTTCTTATTTTTTATATATTACAAATTAATGGATTTTTTATAAAAAATGGAGTATTTGTATAAAAAGGGAGCCTACGTTTGGGATTTCTGGCTGATAGTGCTGGAAAGCTCCTCAAATAGCATGAAAGTCAATCGGACTAGTTTTCATATAGAGCTAAAAGTGATAGAATAGAAGGCAAGAAAGTGGAGAAAACTAGATGCCGAAAGAAGAACCTTTAACAGGGGGCCAGGTTATTGCCCTTACCAAAAAATACTTGTCGGGAGAGGATGTTGCATTTGTAGAAAAAGCTCTCCTTTATGCAGTCGACTGCCATAGTGGGCAATTCCGTAAATCAGGTGAACCCTATATCATCCACCCTATTCAAGTTGCCGGCATTTTGGCAAAATTGAAGTTGGATGCTGTGACGGTTGCCTGTGGTTTTTTGCACGACGTTGTCGAGGATACAAACGCGACCCTGGATGATTTAGAACGTGAATTTGGGCACGATGTCCGAGTGATTGTTGATGGAGTGACCAAGCTCGGGAAGGTCAAATACAAGTCCCATGAAGAGCAGTTGGCAGAGAACCACCGCAAGATGCTCATGGCCATGTCTCAGGATATCCGTGTCATCTTGGTCAAGCTAGCAGACCGTTTGCACAACATGCGGACTTTGAAGCATTTACGCAAGGACAAGCAAGAGCGGATTTCTCAAGAAACCATGGAAATCTATGCACCGCTAGCCCACCGTCTCGGGATTTCCAGCGTCAAGTGGGAATTGGAAGATCTATCCTTCCGTTATCTGAACGAAGTCGAGTTCTATAAAATTTCCCATATGATGAAGGAGAAGCGTCGCGAGCGGGAAGCCTTGGTAGAGGAAGTCGTCCAAAAGATAGAGTCCTATGCGGCAGAACGCCACCTCTATGGGAAAATCTATGGTCGTCCTAAGCATATCTACTCCATCTACCGCAAGATGCAGGATAAGAAGAAACGCTTTGATGAAATCTATGATTTGATTGCCATTCGCTGTATCCTGGAATCACCGAGCGATGTCTATGCCATGCTGGGCTATATCCACGAGTTGTGGAAGCCTATGCCAGGCCGTTTCAAGGACTACATCGCCAATCGGAAGGCCAATGGTTACCAGTCCATCCATACCACTGTTTACGGTCCAAAAGGTCCCATCGAGTTCCAGATCCGTACCAAGGAAATGCACGAGGTTGCTGAGTACGGGGTTGCGGCACACTGGGCCTATAAGAAAGGGATCAAGGGCCAAGTCAATAGCAAAGAATCGGCTATTGGGATGAACTGGATCAAGGAGATGATGGAACTCCAAGACCAAGCGGATGATGCCAAAGAATTTGTAGATACGGTCAAAGAAAACTATCTAGCTGAAGAGATTTATGTCTTTACACCAGATGGAACTGTCCGCTCCCTTCCAAAAGATTCTGGACCAATCGACTTTGCCTATGAGATCCATACCAAGGTAGGGGAAAAGGCTGTCGGAGCCAAGGTCAATGGCCGGATGGTGCCTCTCAATACCAAGCTACGGACAGGGGATCAGGTGGAGATTATCACCAATGCTAACTCCTTTGGTCCAAGTCGTGACTGGCTCAATATCGTTAAGACTAGCAAGGCGCGTAATAAGATCCGCCAATTCTTTAAGAACCAAGACAAGGAACTCTCGATCAACCGTGGACGAGAGTTGCTCATGGCTCAATTCCATGAGCATGATATGATTGCCAACAAGTTCATGGACAAGAAGCACATGGACAAGGTCTTGCAAAAGACTAGCTACAAGACCGAAGAGGCCCTGTTTGCGGCCATCGGTTTTGGAGAAGTGGGAGCGATCTCTATCTTTAACCGTTTGACGGAAGAAGAGCGCCGCGAAGAGGAAAAAGCCAAGGCGCGTGCGGAAGCCGAAGAGCTGGTCAAAGGTGGCGAAGTCAAGGTTGAAAATAAAAAAGACACCCTCAAGGTCCGCCATGAAGGTGGCGTCGTCATCCAAGGCGCTTCTGGTCTCTTGATCCGGATTGCCAAGTGTTGCAATCCTGTGCCAGGAGATACAATTGTCGGCTACATTACCAAAGGACGTGGGGTTGCCATCCACCGTCAAGACTGTATGAACCTGCGGGCTCAAGACAACTACGAGCAACGTTTGATCGACGTCGAGTGGGAAGACAATAACACGACCAAGGATTACATCGCCCATATCGATATTTACGGCCTCAACCGTGCAGGCCTCCTCAACGATGTCCTTCAAGTCCTCTCCAACACGGCTAAGATGATCTCAACTGTCAATGCCCAACCAACCAAGGATATGAAATTTGCCAATATCCACATTTCCTTCGGGATTCCAAACCTGTCTATGTTGACAACGGTTGTGGATAAGATTAAGAGTGTGCCGGAGGTGTACTCTGTTAAGCGTACCAACGGCTAGTCGGCTGCTCAGTTATCTTTTATTGCTTCGTTAGCTCGCCTTGCCGTACTACAGTACTGTCTTCGTCTCACTGCCTTGCCTGATGTCGATGTTCTTTCAAGGTTAGCGGTGAATGCCCAATAGATTGTTTAAATAGGATAATAAGATGAAATTAGTGATTCAACGGGTCAAAAGGGCCTCGGTTTCTATTGACGGTCAAGTTTATAGTCAGATTCAAGAAGGACTTCTTCTCTTGGTGGGAGTGGGGCCTGAGGATGACCAGAAGGATTTGGAGTATGCGGTGCGCAAGGTCACCCAAATGCGGATTTTCTCGGATGAAGAAGGGAAGATGAACTTATCTGTCAAGGATATTCAAGGAGAAATCCTCTCGATTTCTCAATTTACCCTCTTTGCCCAGACAAAAAAAGGCAATCGTCCAGCCTTTATCGGGGCAGCCAATCCAGAGATGGCCAGCCAGCTCTACGATGACTTCAATGATTTGTTAGAAAAGGAAGTCCCTGTCAAACGAGGGGTCTTCGCTGCAGATATGGCAATCGAACTCATCAATGATGGCCCAGTGACTATCATCCTCGATACGAAAAATCCATAGAAAGAAAAAAACATGCCCTTGATTAAGAGCATGTGGGATTGAAGAAATAGTATTCCTAGAAACTTTCCTTAGGTGAGTACGGACGTCAGCGAACTTCTACGAAGTTCCATGACTTAGTTTTGAACCTAAGGTTTCAAAACTCCCGAATGCTTGAAACATTATTGTTTCAAGCATTTTTCTCACGGCGGAAAGTTTCGGATTTACTTTAATAATTCAAAGTAACAGAAGAACTTATTTTAAAAATTATCCAGCTATCTTAAGTAAAAAGTAGTTTGGCTACATTCAAACATGCCCTTGATTAAAGGGCATGTTTTTCTATGTAAAGTTGTTGGGCAATCAGATGATTGATCTGGATGTCTTGGTCTTTGATCTGGAGCTGATAGAGGCCAGTGTAATCGTCGTAGCCTTTGAAGAGAATGACATCTCCAATGGTCAGCTGGATCTGGTCTAAAAAATTCAGCAATTCAAAGCTATCCTGGACTCTTCGCAAACGATAGGTTCCCGGTTCGCTGACATCACTCAAACGGTCCTGGTAAGCCTCGATGAGAAGTTTTCCTTTGGGTGGAATGGTTCCTCCATGGGGGCAGGTTTTGGGAGTGTCTAACATCTGGTCAAGTTTATCGATAAAGCGGTCGGAGACAGTATGTTCGAGCACTTCAGCCTCTTCATGGACTTCTTCAGTCGTATAGCCCAGTTTTTTGAGCAAGAACACTTCAATCAAGCGGTGCTTGCGAAAGAGATCGGAAACCGTTTGGAGGCCGAGCTTGGTTAGCAGATAGCCGTGGGTCTTGTCCTTGATGAGGAGATTCTCCGAGATCATGCGTTTGACCATCTCAGTCACGGCTGGAGGCGAAACCTGCATCCGGGCCGCAATCTCTTTGTTACTAATTTTTTCATGTTGCGTGCCGATTTCATAGATGCACTTGAGGTAATCTTCTTTATTTGGTGTCATAGGGTCCTCTTTTCTTCGCTTCTTCTAGTATATCAAAAAAAGCGCGAAATGGCTTGGCCAGTGGATAGGAATTGTCTGGGAGGGCGAAAGATGATAGTATAGAAGCATAAACCGAGAACAATATGGAAAGGAGGGTGCAAATGCAGCGACAGGAATTGGAAAAACTGGGCTGGACGACCAGAGGTCTCAGCTACTTAGAAAAACAACTGCAGTCTTGCGAAGATGAAGCAAGAAGGCAAGACTGTTACCGCTCTGTCTTCGTCTTTGCCAGCCCTCTTTTCCAAGAGATGTGGCAGAGAGAACTGCAAGGGTTGACGGAAGACCGTTCCCAAGCCCTCTTAAAAGGGGTCATGCACCTCTGTCTCATGCCACGGGATTTATCGGGAACCTGTGAGGAGACCGCCTTCTTACTGAAGCGGTTCTGGCCAGATTGCCCGCCTCATTCGCATTTTTGGTCCTCTTTTTCAAGAGTGGTTCAAGTAGCATTTGCTCAGGATCCATTAGCCAGCAAAGCAGGAGATCAGCTCTTAAAACGACAGGTTCACCAGTTTCGCTATCTGCTCTCTGCCTACCAGGCCCAGTGGATTAGGGAGCACTTTGCCAGATCGGGGCAGACTGATGAAGAGGCGCTACAAGCTTACTTGCAGGAGACAAAAGGGATCAAAATCGATGCTTATGCAGCAGCTCGTCTCCATAATAAGGTCTATGTGGATCAAGATGGCCAACTTGCTTTCCCATCTCGCGCTCAGGCCCAGTTGAATTTTAAGGTCTTGCTCAACTTTCATACAGAGTATATCCTGGATCAGGGTGGCCAGTTTCTCAACGAAGTGGATCCGAATCAGATTTCTGAAAATGGCATTGTCAATGGAGCCAGTTTCAACTATGGCTTAGCCAAAGGCCATACCCATAAGGACTTGGATATCGATCCCGTTAAGCCGTGGGATCCAGCTTTTCGCAAGAAGGTTCTCTATCAGCAAGGTGTTCGCTATCTAGCTCCGAAGAATGACCGCGGAGAGCAGGGCTATTGGAGTCGGAAGGGAACCTTTGCACAAGGAGGCAAGAGCTACAAGCAACAGGTAGCACGGCGTGTGAGGAAGTTCCTCAGAGGCATCCCACGCTTACGCTGGCGAGTCCTCCTCCAGAATGGACTCCATCGGATTTTATAGTAGTCCTCTTTCGGATTGAAGCCAAAGGCCTCTTAGAAACTCACCTAAGGAAAGTCTCTGAACAGATTTTGTAGATAAAGTAAAAAGAGGTCCTAGACCTCTTTTTACTTTATCCAAGTGCTTTGACGGCTTCGATTGCAGCGTCGTAATTTGGTTCACTGTTGATATTGTCTAGGTATTCAACATAAGTGACCTTGTTATCCGCATCTAAGACCAATACAGCGCGTGCGAGCAAGTGCCATTCATTGATCAAGAGACCGTAGGCTTTTCCGAAGGAATGGTCGAAGTAGTCTGAAAGCATGATGGCATTTTCGATCCCTTCTGCAGCACACCATTTGCCTTGGGCGAAAGGAAGGTCGACAGAAACTGTCAAGACCACAGTGTCCTCCATGTCAGAGAGGGCCTGGTTGAAGTGACGTGTTTGAGTAGAACAGATACCTGTGTCAATGGATGGGATCACACTGAGGACTTTTTTCTTGCCAGCAAAATCAGCCAAAGATTTTTTCTCCAAGTTAGGAGTGGTCAGTGAAAAGTCATGAGCAGTATCGCCAACTTGAAGTTGAGATCCGGTAAAGGTAACAGGGTTTCCTAAAAATGTTGTCATAGCAAAGACTCCTTTTTTCTTTTCATTGTACATTAATGAAGGGGGAAGAGCCACTGATTTGTTTGAGAATCTAATCAGTTTGGAATCTTATTTGTTCAAACCTTCTGCGATTTTCTCCAAATTCCATTTCATCATGCTGTAGTAGCTGTCGCCTTCTTCGCCTTCTTTGGCGATCGAGTCAGTAAAGATCTTTGCAAAGATAGGGATATTGCTATCCTTAGACACAGTTTTCATAGGACGCTCATCGACACTGGATTCGACAAAGAGGGACGGTACTTTGGTTTGACGCAATTTCTCTAGCAGCGTTTTGATTTGTTCAGGTGTCCCTTCTTCTTCAGTGTTGATTTCCCAGATATAGGCAGATGGGACGCCGTAGGCTTTGGAGAAGTACTTGAAGCAACCCTCACTGGTTACGATCATCTTCTTCTCTGCTGGGATGTTATTGAATGCTTGCTTGGCTTCTTGATCCAGCTTGCTCAGTTTTTCAGTATAGGCTGCTAGATTTTTTTCGTAGAAGTCCTTATTTTTTGGATCTTTGGCGATCAATTGTTTAGCAATGTTTTTAGCATAGATGATCCCGTTTTCGAGATTGAGCCAAGCGTGAGGGTCTTCTTTTCCAGCTTGGTTTTGGCCTTCTAGGTAGATGACCTCTACGCCATCGCTGGCAGCGAAATAGTCCTTGTTTTCTACTTTATTAGCATTTTTGACCAACTTGGTAAACCAAGCATTGCCACCCGTTTCGAGGTTGATGCCGTTGTAGAAGATGAGGTCTGCTTGTGAAGTTTTTTTGACATCTTCTGGGAGTGGTTCGTATTCATGGGGATCTTGGCCGACAGGGACAATACTGTGTAGCTCGATTTTATCCCCCGCGATATTTTTGGTGATATCTGCGAGGATGGAGTTGGTGGTGACCACCTTCAATTTATCAGATGAGGACTTGGAAGAAGAGCCTTTGCTACAGGCCATAAGGCCGAATAAGAGCGCCACAAAGAGGGCAAGGACAGAAGCGATTTTTTTCATGTGTTTCTCCTTTAATGAGGTGAAAGAGCGTGCTTATTCTTTCTCTGCTTAGGAGCGATAAAGAAGCTGATGAGAAAGAAGATGGCAGAAGTGAGGACGATACAAGACCCAACGGCGATGTTAAAGCTGTAGCCAATAAAGAGTCCCAGGATGGATGCAAGAGCACCTAATCCGGATGAAAGGAGCATCATGGACCAGAGGCTATTGGCATAGAGATAGGCTGTCGCAGCGGGTGTGATGAGCATGGCAACGATGAGAATGGTCCCGACACTCTGCATAGCAGTGACAGAAACCAAGGTCAAGAGCACCATGAGAAGGTAGTGATAGACCTTGACCCGGACGCCCATGGACTGAGCCAGAACGGGGTCAAAAGATGTGAGCAGTAAGGGTCGAAAGAGCAGGCAAATCACCAGCAAGACCGCCACCCCAATACCGATGGTCATCCACATATCCTGGTCTTGCACGGCCAAGATATTCCCAAAGAGGATGTGGAAAAGGTCGGTGGAACTTTTAGCGATTCCAATCAGAATGACTCCTAAGGCGAGGAAAGAAGAAAAGGTAATCCCAATTGCAGTGTCGCTCTTGATGATGGAGTTGCTCTTGATATAGGTGATGAGGATGGAAGCTAAAAGTCCAAAGGTAATGGCGCCAATAAAGAAATTGATGCCCAGGATAAAGGAAAGGGCCACACCTGGAAGGACCGCGTGTGAGATGGCATCTCCCATGAGAGACATGCCTCGCAAAATGATGAAACATCCGACTGCACCAGCGACGATCCCTATGGCAATAGCTGTAATGAGAGCGTTTTGGAGGAAATGAAATTGTTGTAATCCATCGATAAATTCTGCAATCATCCGACGCCACCTCCTATAAAGAGTTCATGCCCATAGGCTGCATGCAGATTTTCCTTGGTAAAAGTTTCCTCTGTTTTCCCAAAAGCGATCAGCTTGCGGTGAAGGAGGAGGACCTGGTCAAAATAAGCTGGGACCTTGCTCAGATCGTGATGGACAATCAGGATGGTCTTGCCTTCCTTTTTCAAGGTTTGGAGTGTCTGCATGATGATGTCTTCGCTAACAGAGTCAATCCCAGCAAAGGGCTCATCCAAGAAGATGACCTCTGCTTCTTGAACCAAGCAGCGGGCGATCAGAACCCTTTGGAATTGCCCTCCTGAAAGCTGGCCAATCTGGCGATCTGCTAGATCAAGAAGATTGACAAGTTTCAAGGCATTTTCTACTTTTTGGAGATCCTCTTTGCTTTTTCTCTTGAAGATAGAAAGATGGGGATAGAGCCCCAGCGAGACACACTCCCGCACCGTGATGGGGAAGTGGAAATCAATAGCGGATTTCTGTTCGACGTAGGCCACTCGTTGAAGAACTTGGCCGAGGTCTTTTTGATCGAGCTGGACCTTTCCCGAATGAGGGAGAAGTCCTAGCATGGCCTTGATCAGGGTTGATTTTCCAGCACCGTTGGGTCCAAGAATGCCTAGGATGGTTGGACCCTGGATGGTGAGGGAAAGATCCTCCAAGGCCAGTGTTTGCTGGTAAGCAACACTTAGATGTTCAATTTGAATCATGATTTTGCTCCTTTACCATTAATATACATGAATGAAAAAATTAAGTCAAGTTAATTTTTGAAATAATTTAGATTAACTCGCTTGTAATCATTGAAAAATAGACCTATTTTTGATAAGGTTAATAGAAAAGAATGAAAGTGAGAAGATCATGGTACGTTTACAAGATGATTTTTATGATTACGTCAATGGGAAATGGGCTGAGACAGCAGTGATTCCTGATGACAAACCGTCAACCGGTGGTTTTATGGACTTGATCCAAGATATCGAAAACTTGATGTTGGATATTACCGGAAAATGGCAAAGAGGAGAAGAATTGCCAGAAGACAGTATTCTGCAAAATTTTGTCAAATACCACAAAATGGTGGCAGATTTTGATGCACGGGAAGTAGCTGGTGTTGCCCCAGTAATGCCCTTGATCAACGAAATCAAGGCCTTATCTTCCTTTGAAGACTATACAAGCAAGTTGGGTACCTATGAGCTAGCTGGCAAACCAAATCTCATGCCATTTAGCGTGTCACCAGACTTTATGAATGCCCAAATGAACGTCTTGTGGGGAGAATCTCTTGCTCTTATCTTGCCGGATACGACCTACTATGAAGAAGGCAACGAAAAAGGCCCAGAGTTACTGGCTATCTGGCGTCAGATGGTTGAAAAGCTTTTAGCAAAATTTGATTTCTCAGAGGAAGAAATCAAAGATATCCTGGATAAGGTGATTGCGGCCGATGCAGAATTGGCCAAATATGTCTTGTCAAACGAAGAAAAATCCGAGTACAACAAACTCTACCATCCTTATGAGTGGGCAGATTTCAAGGCCTTGGTTCCAGAATTGCCACTCGATACCTTCTTTACAGAAGTGATCGGGCAAACGCCAGATACTATCATTGTTCCAGAAGAGCGCTTCTGGAAGGAATTTGCGCCAAAATTCTACTCAGCAGCCAACTGGGAAACCCTTCATGCCAAGTTGAAACTCAGTGCAGCTCTTTCTTGGACGTCTTTCTTGACTGAAGAAATCCGTGTCTTATCTGGTGAGTATAGCCGTACGATTACAGGGACACCAGAAGCACGTCCGAAAGAAAAAGCCGCTCTGGCCTTGGCGGAAGGGCCTTATAGCCAAGCGCTTGGACTCTGGTATGCGGGCGAAAAATTCTCACCAGAAGCGAAAGCAGACGTAGAGCATAAAGTAGCGACCATGATTGAGGTTTACAAGGATCGCTTAGAAAAAGCGGATTGGCTCGCTCCTGAAACTCGTGAAAAAGCCATTGTCAAGCTCAATGTCATCACACCACATATCGGCTACCCTGAAAAATTACCAGAAACGTATGCCAAAAAGATCATCGACGAGAGCAAGACCTTGGTGGAAAATGCTCAAAAATTGGCTCAAATTTCCATCGAGCATGTCTGGAGCAAGTGGAACCAACCAGTCGATCGGAGCGAGTGGCACATGCCAGCTAATATGGTCAATGCCTACTATGATCCGCAACAGAACCAAATCGTCTTCCCAGCAGCGATTCTCCAAGCACCTTTCTATGACCTTCACCAATCATCATCAGCTAACTATGGCGGAATCGGTGCAGTCATTGCCCATGAAATCTCCCACGCCTTTGACACCAATGGTGCTTCCTTTGACGAGCACGGTAGCTTGAAAGACTGGTGGAAGCCAGAAGATTACGAAGCCTTTACCGCTCGTACTCAAAAAGTCATCGATCAGTTCGAAGGTCAAGACTCATACGGTGCCAAGATCAACGGGAAATTGACCGTTTCTGAAAACGTGGCAGACCTTGGAGGTATTGCTGCAGCCCTTGAAGCGGCGAAGAAAGAAGTAGACTTCTCAGCAGAAGAATTCTTCACCAACTTTGCTCGCATCTGGCGCATGAAAGCTCGGACAGAGTACATGCAACTTCTCGCCAGTGTTGATGTCCACGCACCAGGAAAACTCCGTACCAATGTTCAATTACCAAACTTTGACGAATTCTTTGAAACCTTTGATGTCAAAGAAGGTGACGGCATGTGGCGTGCACCAGAAGACCGTGTGATTATTTGGTAAATTAAGATAGGAGAGACGATTCGGTTTACCGAAACTTCCTGCAGAAAAATAGGAAATCAATGCCGCATTCCATGAATGCCAATTGATTTATCTTTTTTCCAAAGGAAGTAGTCTCGACTTCAATTAAGCAATTTGATTTTCTCGATGCTCGTGAAAGAATAAGAAATCCCCGAAGCCAAGTTTCAGCTGACTGAAACTAGCTTTGGGGATTTTTGAGTGTATTAGAAATAACAGTGAATGTCATGATCTAAAAAAACTTGCTGGTAGTCATATAAATCTTCTGGATGCAGAGCCTTTATTCCTTCCATTTCATAGCGACGTCCTAAAAGCTTGTATTTGTTTTCTCCAAACTGGTGAAATGGGAGAAGCTGTACTTCATCGATGTTGAGAGAATTAAAAAGAGAAGCAAATTCTTCAGCATCGTTTAAAGAGTCATTGAAATTAGGAATGACTGGAATACGTAAAACGATTGTTTTGTTTTGAGCAAAGGCATAATGAATATTTTTAATAATCAGATGATTGTTGACTCCGACAACCCTCTTATGTTTAAGTGTATTGTAATGTTTAAGGTCTGTATAAATAAAATCGACATACTGAATGAGATCGACAAATTTTTCATGTTCAACAAAAGCTGTCGTTTCGATTGCAGTATGAAGTCCAACTTCTTTCGCAGCTTTTAAGATAGATTTGGCAAATTCAAATTGAGCAAAGATTTCTCCACCAGACAGGGTAAGGCCACCACCAGATTCTTCATAGAAGTCAACGTCTTTTAAGACATCATCTATGATTTCTGTGACTGTTTTTTCTTCTCCCGTGATAGTTTCCTTTTTAGTAACAGCATCTAACATTTTTTCAGGATTTGCACGCTGGGATTCAGGATTGGAGCACCATGGACAACGCAGGGGACATCCTTTTAGAAATACAGTAGTTCGGATGCCAGGGCCATCATGGATACTAAAGTGTTGGATATTAAAGATTATGCCACGATTTTGTTCCATATTTTTGCTCTCCTATCAATCTAGTAAGTCCATTATACATTATTTAAGAAACTAATTCAATTACGAACGAAAGTTTATTTTGTTTTGAATTCACTCGAAAATTTGCTAAAATAGAGAAGAGGTAAAAACAATGCAACGTTTAGATGAAATATTGAAATTAGTATCGGAATTTGAAAAGATTGATGTTAATAGCTTGTCTGAGAAATTACAAGTCTCTAAAGTGACCATTCGAAAGGATTTGGACAAGCTAGAATCCAAAGGATTATTGCATAGAGAACACGGCTATGCTGTTTTAAATAGTGGAGATGATATCAATGTTCGATTGTCCTTTCAATATGATACCAAGAAAAGAATAGCCAGGGAAGCTGCTAAATTAATTAAGGATAACGACACGGTTTTGATTGAATCGGGCTCTACATGTGCCTTGCTAGCAGAAGAAATTTGCCAAACAAAAAAGAATGTCAAGATTGTGACAAATTCTTACTTTATTGCAGATTATATTCAGGAATATGATTCTTGTAAAATCATCCTACTTGGTGGTGAATTTCAAAAAGAATCGAGAGTGACTGTAGGTCCGCTTTTGAAAGAATTAATCCGCTCGTTTAGAGTTCCCTTTGCTTTTGTAGGGGTAGACGGATATGATGACGAACTTGGCTTTACTGGGAAAGATATGATGAGAAGTGAAGTTGTTCAAGCTATGTCTGATGTTTCTAAAGAAGTGATTGTCTTAACAGATTCAAGTAAATTTGGGAAATGTGGAACTGTCAGACGATTTGCACTTTCACAAGTTTCGAGAGTCATAACAGATAAGAATATATCTCAAGAAGCGAAAGAAAAACTTGAGGATTCGCAAACGATTTTAACCTTAGTATAAGAAGGAGAAGCCAATTGAAAGATGAACGGAAAAAGTTACTTGCTAAATTAGCCTATCTATACTATGTTGAAGACAAAAGTCAATCGCAAATCGCAGCAGAAACTGGAATCTACCGTACAACTGTCAGCAGAATGTTAGCGGAGGCTAAAAAAGAGGGAGTTGTAAAAATTGAAATTGAAAATTTTGATACTCGCCTCTTCCATTTAGAAAATTATATCAAACAAAAATATGGCTTGAAAGCTATCGAGATTATACCAAATCTAGTTGATGAGCCACGAGAAAGCCTTGAAAAGCGGCTAGCGCAAGCTAGTGCTGTCATGCTTCGAAATTTGATTGAAGATGGAATGACAGTTGGTTTTTCATGGGGCAAGTCTCTCAGATTAATGGTGGAACAAGTTGGAACTAAGCGTTTGGATGGTGTTCAATTTTATCCCCTAGCTGGAGGTCCCAGTCATATCCATGCTCGCTACCATGTCAATACTCTAATCTACAGTATGGCGAGTAAATTTCATGGAGAATGTCATTTTATAAACGCGAGTGTCATTCAAGAAAATTCTGAGGTAACGGAAGGCATCTTATCTTCTAAGTATTTCGAGGACTTGAAAGCTAGTTGGCGTTGTTTGGATGTTGCTGCTGTAGGGATTGGTGGCCATGCAGATAGCAAGAATCCTCAGTGGTTTGATATGCTAACAACAAATGATTTTAAGAAATTGGAGTCGGAACATGCTGTAGGAGAAGTCTGCTGTCGTTTCTTTGATCAAGAAGGTATCCCCGTTTATCCTGAATTACAGGAAAGAACAATATCTATCACATTGGAGGAATTGAGAAAGGTTCCGAATACCATCTCGTTAGCCTACGGTGATCAAAAAGCAAAAGCAATTTTATCGGTTTTGAAAGCCAACTATATCAATCATTTAGTCACAGATGAAGCGACGATCTTAAAAGTTTTAGAATTAGATGGTGATCAGCAATTTACTAAAAAATAGGACAGCGAGGATGCAGTCCTTATTTTTTTGAGTTAAATAGCACAAATGTGCAAAAACTAAAAACAATAATCAAATGTTGTAGTTTTTTATTGACCGGCAAAAATATAAATGGTATATTGACAATAGAAAAAGCGCTTTCATTAGATTGACAAAGGAGTGTAGTGCACATGGAAATAATTGTTGCAGACCAAATTATTATGGGCTTAATTTTAAATGCGGGTGATGCTAAACAGCATGTTTACCAAGCTTTATCATATGCTAAGGAAGGTGATTTTACATCTTCTGAAGGCGAAATTGCAAAAGCAGATGCAGCATTGCTAGAAGCGCATAACTTGCAAACCCAATTTTTAGCCCAGGAAGCAAGTGGGACAAAGACAGAGATTACAGCTTTGTTTGTGCACTCACAAGATCACTTAATGACTTCAATCACAGAGATTAACTTGATTAAAGAAATGATTGACTTACGAAAAGAACTTTCAGCGAAACAATAAGGAGGAAAAGATGATGAAAATTGGATTGTTTTGTGCGGCAGGATTTTCAACAGGAATGTTGGTAAATAATATGAAGGTAGCGGCTCAGGAATTAGGTATTGATGCTGAAATTGAGGCATATTCTCAAGCGAAATTAGCAGATTTTGCCCCAGAAATAGATGTCGCTTTGTTAGGGCCTCAAGTAGCTTATACTTTGGATAAATCAAAAGCGATTTGTGAGGCAAACCATATCCCTATTGCTGTCATTCCTATGGCGGATTATGGGATGTTAGATGGTAAGAAGGTACTAAATCTAGCTCTAGAATTGCTAGGAGAAAAATAAGGAGGCTTCCCATGTCTAATTTTAATTCTCAGAAAATTATCGCTCCAATCATGCGTTTTGTAAACATGAAAGGAATTATTGCTCTTAAAGATGGGATGTTAGCGATCCTTCCATTAACGGTAGTTGGTAGTTTGTTTCTGATTATTGGACAATTACCATTTGAAGGCCTTAATCAGGCTATTGCTAGTGTATTTGGCGATACATGGACAGAGCCATTTATGCAAGTTTATTCAGGAACATTCGCCATCATGGGCTTAATTTCTTGCTTCTCCATTGGGTATTCTTATGCTAAAAACAGTGGAGTAGAACCCTTGCCAGCGGGAGTTTTGTCCCTGTCTTCATTCTTTATCTTGTTAAAATCTTCTTATGTACCAGCTAAGGGAGAACCGATTGGCGATGCCATTTCAAAAGTATGGTTTGGTGGTCAAGGGATTATCGGGGCCATTATTATTGGTCTGGTAGTTGGTGCAATTTATACTGTGTTTATCCAAAGACACATTGTTATAAAAATGCCAGAACAAGTACCTCAAGCCATTGCCAAACAATTTGAAGCGATGATTCCTGCTTTCGTGATTTTCTTACTATCAATGATTGTCTATATCGTATCAAAAGTAGTGACAAACGGCGGTACCTTCATTGAAATGATTTATGATGTCATTCAGGTTCCTCTTCAAGGTCTAACAGGATCACTTTACGGAGCGATTGGGATTGCTTTCTTTATTTCATTCTTGTGGTGGTTTGGTGTTCATGGCCAATCAGTTGTCAACGGTGTAGTAACAGCCTTGCTACTTTCTAACCTAGATGCCAATAAATCAATGTTGGCAGCTGGGAAGCTATCCGTTGAAAATGGTGCCCACATTGTAACTCAACAATTCTTAGATAGCTTCCTTATTTTGTCTGGATCAGGTATAACCTTTGGGTTGGTTGTTGCCATGCTATTTGCTGCTAAGTCAAAACAGTATAAAGCTTTGGGGAAAGTTGCAGCATTTCCTGCAATCTTTAATGTCAATGAACCCGTCGTATTTGGATTTCCGATCGTAATGAACCCAGTTATGTTCCTTCCATTTATTTTGGTTCCAATTTTGGCTGCAATAATTGTTTATGCATCAATTGCTATTGGATTTATGCATCCATTCTCAGGTGTGACTCTTCCTTGGAGTACACCAGCCATTATTTCTGGATTTATGGTTGGAGGTTGGCAAGGTGCTTTCGTTCAAGTGCTAGTTCTTGCGACCTCGACTGTCGTATATTTCCCATTCTTCAAATTCCAAGATAATCTTGCCTATAACAATGAATTACAAGCTGAAAAATAGTGCGTTTATCATGTATGCACAGATGTGCGACTAGAATAGAATTTATATGTATAATTCATAATTCATTGAAATTCGTAAAATTTAATGCTACTATAGTTACGAAAGAAAACAAAATAATTTCAAAAGAAAGGTTTTGAAAAAATGAAACAAGTAGAAGTAGCAAGTACAAGCATTAAAACAGAATATTTTGGAAGCCTCACTGAACGCATGAATAAGTATCGTGAAGATGTCTTAAATAAGAAGCCTTACATCGATGCTGAACGTGCTGTTCTTGCAACTAAGGCATATGATCGTTATAAGGAACAACCAAATGTTCTTAAACGTGCCTATATGTTGAAAGAGATTCTTGAAAATATGACAATCTACATTGAGGATGAATCCATGATTGCTGGAAACCAAGCATCCTCTAATAAAGATGCTCCGATTTTCCCAGAATATACTTTAGAGTTCGTTCTGAAGGAATTGGATCTTTTTGAAAAGCGGGATGGTGATGTCTTCTATATTACGGAAGAAACGAAAGAACAGCTCCGTAGTATCGCACCGTTCTGGGAAAATAATAACTTACGTGCAAGAGCTGGCGCTCTTCTACCTGAAGAAGTATCTGTCTATATGGAAACAGGATTCTTCGGTATGGAAGGGAAGATGAATTCAGGAGATGCCCACTTAGCAGTCAATTATCAAAAATTATTGCAATATGGCTTGAAAGGTTTTGAAGAAAGAGCTCGCCAAGCTAAAGCAGCCCTAGATCTAACGGATCCAGCTAGCATTGATAAGTACCATTTTTACGATTCTATCTTTATCGTAGTTGATGCTGTTAAGACCTATGCTCAACGATTTGTGGAACTTGCTAAACAACTTGCTGAAACAGCAACTCCTGAACGTAAGAAGGAATTGCTTGAAATTGCAGAGATTTGCTCAAAAGTTCCATACGAGCCTGCAAGTACATTTGCAGAGGCTGTTCAGTCTGTTTGGTTTATCCAATGTATTCTTCAGATTGAATCAAATGGACACTCACTTTCATATGGCCGTTTTGACCAATATATGTATCCATACGTTAAAGCTGATTTGGAAAGTGGACGGGAAACTGAAGAGAGTATTGTTGAACGCTTGACTAACCTTTGGATTAAGACTATTACAATTAACAAAGTACGTAGTCAAGCACATACCTTCTCATCTGCAGGTAGTCCGCTTTATCAAAACGTTACGATTGGTGGTCAAACACGTGATAAGAAAGATGCCGTCAATCCATTGTCTTATTTGGTGTTGAAGTCAGTTGCTCAAACTCACCTTCCTCAACCAAACTTAACTGTTCGTTATCATGCTGGTCTGGATGCCCGCTTCATGAACGAATGTATTGAAGTTATGAAGCTCGGATTTGGTATGCCTGCTTTCAATAATGATGAGATTATTATTCCATCCTTTATTTCAAAAGGTGTTCTTGAAGAAGATGCTTATGATTACAGTGCAATTGGTTGTGTAGAAACAGCTGTTCCAGGTAAATGGGGATATCGCTGTACAGGTATGAGTTATATGAACTTCCCTAAAGTTTTGCTCATTACGATGAATGACGGAATCGATCCTGCTTCTGGCAAGCGCTTTGCACCAAGCTTTGGTCATTTTAAAGACATGAAGAGCTTCGATGAATTGCAAACTGCTTGGGACAAGACTTTGCGCCACTTAACCCGCATGAGTGTGATCGTAGAAAACTCTATCGACCTATCTCTTGAAAGAGAAGTGCCAGATATCCTCTGTTCAGCTTTGACAGATGACTGTATTGGACGTGGAAAACACCTAAAAGAAGGTGGAGCTGTCTACGATTATATTTCTGGTTTACAAGTGGGTATTGCAAACTTATCCGATTCACTTGCAGCAATCAAGAAACTGGTATTCGAAGAAGGACGCTTAACGCCACAAGAGCTATGGCATGCTCTGGAAACCGATTACGAGGGCGAACGTGGAAAAGAAATCCAAGAGATGCTTATCCATGATGCACCGAAGTATGGAAACGATGATGACTATGCGGACAGCTTAGTTCGAGAAGCATACGATATTTATGTGGATGAAATTGCTAAATATCCAAATACTCGATATGGACGTGGGCCAATCGGAGGAATTCGTTACTCAGGTACATCTTCTATTTCAGCCAATGTAGGACAAGGTCGTGGAACATTAGCCACTCCGGACGGTCGTAATGCCGGGACTCCACTTGCAGAAGGATGCTCTCCATCCCACAATATGGACCAACATGGCCCAACATCTGTTCTAAAATCTGTCTCTAAATTGCCAACAGATGAAATTGTTGGTGGTGTTTTACTGAACCAAAAAGTAAACCCACAAACTTTATCCAAAGAAGAAGATAAATTAAAACTTATTGCTTTACTCCGTACGTTCTTTAATCGTCTACATGGATACCATATTCAATACAATGTGGTTTCTAGAGAAACGTTGTTAGATGCTCAAAAACATCCGGAAAAACACCGTGACTTAATTGTACGTGTTGCTGGCTACTCAGCCTTCTTCAATGTACTATCAAGAGCAACACAAGATGATATTATTGGACGGACAGAGCATACTCTATAGTAAAGAGGTATGTATATGGAATTTATGCTTGATACTTTAAATTTAGATGAGATAAAAAAATGGGCACGAGTGTTACCCCTTGCTGGGGTAACTTCGAACCCAACAATTGCTAAAAAAGAAGGGAACATTGATTTTTTTGATCGTATCCATAAGGTGCGGGAAATCATCGGAGGATCTCCTTCCATCCATGTTCAAGTTGTCGCAAAAGATTATGAAGGAATTTTAAAAGATGCGGCCGAAATTCGAGAACAATGCGATGAAAATACCTATATTAAAGTTCCAGTAACACCTGAAGGACTTGCTGCAATTAAAGTGTTAAAAGCAGAGGGTTACAAAATTACTGCAACAGCAATCTATACTGTTTTTCAAGGACTGTTAGCTATTGAAGCAGGAGCCGACTATTTAGCACCTTATTACAATCGTATGGAAAACTTAAACATTGATTCAGCTCAGGTTATTTCTCAGTTAGCGAGTGCCATAGAGCGTAATCATTCATCAAGCAAAATTCTAGCAGCTTCCTTTAAAAATGTGGCTCAAGTTAATCGAGCATTTAAAGAAGGAACACAAGCAATTACGGCAGGGGCAGATGTCTTTGAAGCAGCTTTTGGAATGCCTTCTATTCCAAAAGCAGTAGATGACTTCGAGGCAGATTGGTCAGCTGTTCATCATAAGAATACAATTTGATAAAGGAGGAGTGTATGAGAAATTTTGCCAGCCCATCCCGTTACATTCAAGGTGAAAATGCTTTATTTGAAAATGCAAAACCTATTTTAGAACTGGGGAGTCATCCCGTTTTACTCTGTGATTCAGTAGTCTATGATATCGTAGGGGAACGTTTTGAAAAGTATCTCCTTCGGTATGGCTTTACAGTCTTGCCAGTGTTCTTCAACGGTGAAGCTTCTGATAATGAAATCAATCGTGTGGTCAGTCTGGCAGAAGAAAATGGCTGTGACTTAGTCATCGGACTTGGTGGAGGAAAGACCATCGACAGTGCAAAAGCCATTGCTGATCTTTTAAAATCACCAGTTGTCATTGCTCCGACTATTGCATCTACAGATGCTCCGGTTTCAGCCTTGTCTGTTATTTATACGGATGAAGGTGCCTTTGCTCGCTATATCTTCTATTCTAAAAACCCAGAATTGGTCTTGGTAGATAGTAAAGTCATCTCTCAAGCACCAAAACGTTTGCTTGCTTCTGGTATCGCAGATGGACTAGCTACTTGGGTCGAAGCGCGTGCGGTAATGCAAGCCAACGGAAAAACCATGCTAGGCAAACACCAAACTCTAGCTGGTGTGGCGATTGCGCAACGTTGTGAAGAAATCTTATTTGCTGATGGTCTCCAAGCCGTGGCTGCTTGTGAAGCTAAAGTGGTGACGCCTGCATTAGAAAACATCATCGAAGCCAATACCCTTCTCAGTGGGATTGGGTTTGAAAGTGGTGGCTTGGCAGCAGCTCATGCCATCCATAATGGCTTTACGGCCCTTACTGGGGATATCCACCATTTGACTCACGGTGAAAAAGTAGCCTATGGAACCTTGGTTCAATTGTTCTTGGAAAACCGTCCAAAAGAAGAATTGAACAAATACATTCATTTCTATCAACAAATTGGCATGCCAACGACTCTGAAAGAAATGCATCTTGAAAATGCAAGCTACGAAGATCTTCTCAAGGTTGGCCAACAAGCAACCATTGAAGGAGAAACCATTCACCAAATGCCATTCAAGGTACAAGCATCTGATATTGCTCAAGCGATTGTAGCAGTAGATGCTTATGTCAAGTCCTTAGGCTAATCAAAGAAATACAGAAACCATCGCCTGTTGGCGATGGTTTTTTTGATGGTTGTTCGTTTTCGTTTAATTTGGAGGTGTATCCTTCTGAATGAATAGCTTTCTCTCCCACATAGCTGAAAAATGCAACCGTATAGAAGAATGAGAAGGAAAATGTTCCAATCTTTGATAGACTCAGGAGGTAGCGTTACAAATACAAATTGGAGGAAATGAAATGACAGAATGTAGTCAAAAAGAATTGGAAGAAATTGTAGGAGGTGGGGATTCTCGCCCAAGTCTTAGCTCAGGTCAGTCAGATAAGATTGAGATTGGACGTCCTGGATTTGTGAAGCGACCACCGCTCGCTCGTATTTAAGACATGATAGAGTACTAGGATGAAGTCATTTGAGAGTTAGATCTCAAGGAAGATTTGAACTCAGTGGAAAGAAGTAAATAAAAAGGTGAATGCAATGAGAAAGACAGACAGACCGTTTCAACTCGCGACACTAGGGATTCTCTGCATCAATTTTGCGCTTTTTAACGTGGGGCTCCTAACGGATTTAGTGGGCCACCTATCGGATGACTCTTATTATGGCTTGCTCCTCTTGTTGATTGGATTGATTGGGGGGTTAGCCGTTACACTCTTGGTAAAGAGTCGTCGTTGGGACTTGTACGGGAAATTTACTTTTAAAGCTTCTTATTTTGCGGTTTTTGTGCTTGTTTTTCTTGCTCACTTTTTATGGGATATGTTTTCTGCAGAGGTATTTCCACCGACTAAGAATTCCATAGCCCTTGCAGAAGTATCTAGTGGTTTGTCAGGCTGGGCCTTGGTATTGATACGTTATGTCTATGCCTGCTTGCTGGCTCCCATTATGGAAGAACTAGTCTTTCGTGATTTGGTCATGACGGCGTTGGCCTCTTATCAGAAGTATAAGCTGGATATGCTGGTGTCTGCTTCCTTGTTCAGCCTCTCGCATGTCTGGCAGCATGGTTGGGATTTGCCAAGCTTTATCGTCTACTTGGTACCAGGCTTGCTATTTTGTGCGGTCCTACGCTATACCAAATCGATCTACTGGACCATCCTTCAGCATGCCTCTTGGAATAGCTTCCTTACCCTCGTATCCCTCATGGTCAGTGGGATTTAAGCAAGGGGAGCTAGTGTCAGAGAGCTTTATTCATCATCAAAGAAGCAGTCTCTACTGCTTTTTTGTATGGAGGCAAAATCATTATTTTTTCTTAACTTTTGAAATATTATACAGTTAAGCGTTTACATTTTTCCGTAAAGTGCTATAATTTAATATGAAGAATAACATTTTATACAGAGGTGATCCATATGAAAAAAGGGAAGCTACTCTTAGCCACCGGCGCTCTGCTTTTGTCTGTAAGCGCACTGGTAGCCTGCTCACAAGGAGGGAAATCTTCAAGTCCGGACAACCAGGTCTTTAGTTATGTCTATACGCAAGATCCGGATACTTTGGATTATTCACTCTCTAACAAGAAGTCAACCTCAGAATTTACAGGAAATGCTGTGGATGGCTTATTAGAAGTTGACAAATACGGCAACTTAATCCCATCTCTTGCTAAGGATTGGACTGTTTCAAAAGATGGTCTGACTTATACTTACAAACTTCGTAAAGGGGTTAAATGGGTAACCGCTGAGGGGGAAGAATTCGGAGAAGTCAAGGCTCAAGACTTTGTGACGGGGCTTCAGCATGCGGCGGATAAGAAGTCTTCGGCCCTCTATCTCGTCCAACAATCCGTTAAAGGATTGGACGACTATGTCTCAGGGAAAACCAAAGACTTCTCAACGGTTGGTATCAAAGCCATTGATGACTATACAGTTCAATACACCTTGAACCAACCAGAAAGTTTCTGGAATTCAAAAACGACCATGGGTATTTTGATGCCAGTCAATAAAGAATTCTTAGATTCTAAGGGAGATGGCTACGGTCAAGGTACGAACCCTTCTAGTATTCTTTATTGTGGTCCTTATTTGATCAAAGCGATTACTTCGAAATCTGTTGTGACGCTTGAAAAGAACCCAACCTATTGGGATGCGGATAATGTCAAGATCACCAAGGTGAAGCTAACCTATTATGATGGACAAGATTCAGAATCTCTCATCCGTGGATTTGATAACGGAGACTTTACCGTTGCCCGTGTCTTCCCGAACGGTTCCAACTATAAGAGTGTAGAGAAGAAACACAAAGATGACATCGTCTTTAGTGACCAAGGATCTTCTACTTATAACTTGTCCTTCAATATTGACCGTCAAGCTTATGAGATTACGACGAAGACGACAGATGCTCAAAAGAGCTCAACCAAGAAAGCAATCTTGAATAAAGACTTCCGTCAAGCCATTATGTTTGCCTTCAACCGCAAGGCCTATGTAGCGCAAGCCAATGGGGAAGCATCTGCAGACAAGGTCATCCGCAACACCTTCACGCCTCCAAACTTTGTTCAAGTTGATGGCAAAGACTTTGGTGAGTCTGTAGAAAAAAATCTAGAAGAATACGGTGATGAATGGAAAGGTGTCTCCGTCGAAGATGGAAAAGATACCCTTTACAATCCAACCAAGGCCAAGGAAGAATTTGCCAAGGCTAAAGAAGCCCTTCAGGCCCAAGGGGTAGAGTTCCCAATTCATTTGGACCTCCCTGTTTCATCAACCTATACAGAAGGAGTCAAGCAAGCCCAATCCTTTAAACAGTCAATCGAATCGACTCTGGGAGCAGAAAATGTAGTCATCGACTTGAATATGATATCTGAGGATGATCTTCAACGAGTGACCTACTTTGCTGAAAATGCTTCTCAACAAGACTGGGATCTGAACAACAACTTGGGTTGGGGACCAGACTATACGGATCCATCTTCTTACCTAGATATCACAAACTCTAAGAATGGTGAAAATGCAAATTCTTACTTTGGATTTGATGCGGGTACCAATAATGCCGCAGCTAAAGAAGCTGGTTTTGATGAATACGATCAATTGATTGAAGATGCACATAATGAAACAAAAGATGTCAATGACCGCTATGAAAAATATGCTAAGGCTCAGGCTTGGTTGACTGATAGTGCCCTCTTAATCCCGATTCATTCAGATGGTGCCTCTCCAGGTGTTCGTAAGACAGTTCCATACACAGCTGCCTTTGCTTGGACAGGACACAAGGGTCAAACCTTCAACTACAAGTACTTGGAATTGCAAGACAAAGTTTTGACAACCAAGGAGTACGATGAAGCGCGTGAACAATGGAAGAAAGAAAAAGAAGAATCCAATAAGAAAGCTCAAAAAGAACTAGAAAGTCACGTAGAAGACTAGGAGTTTAAGAGCGATTGTATATTGAACAGGGAAGAGAGTGGGACAGAAATCGGTAATTCGTTAGAATTTGATTTCGTCGTCCCACCTCCGCAGACAATTGAGAGGCTAGGACTTTGTCCCAGCCTCTTTTTGGTGGATAGAACCTTTAAAAATCCCCTAAAAATGGTATAATAGGAGCATCACGAAAATTGGAGAGACAGCATGAGTTTTTACAATCATAAAGAAATCGAGCCTAAGTGGCAGAAACACTGGGCTGACCATCACACCTTTAAGACAGGAACAGACGCTTCAAAACCTAAGTTTTATGCGCTTGACATGTTCCCTTACCCATCTGGAGCGGGTCTTCACGTAGGACACCCAGAAGGTTATACGGCAACAGATATCCTTAGCCGTTTCAAACGTGCCCAAGGCTACAATGTCCTTCACCCAATGGGATGGGATGCTTTTGGTTTGCCTGCTGAGCAATATGCCATGGATACAGGGAATGACCCAGCAGAATTCACAGCAGAAAATATTGCCAACTTCAAACGCCAAATCAATGCGCTTGGCTTCTCTTACGACTGGGACCGTGAAGTCAATACGACAGATCCGAACTACTACAAGTGGACGCAATGGATCTTCACTAAACTTTACGAAAAAGGTTTGGCTTATGAAGCTGAAGTGCCAGTAAACTGGGTTGAGGAACTAGGAACAGCCATCGCTAACGAAGAAGTCCTTCCAGATGGAACATCTGAGCGTGGTGGCTATCCAGTTGTCCGCAAACCAATGCGCCAATGGATGCTCAAGATCACTGCCTATGCGGAGCGCTTGCTCAATGACTTGGATGACCTGGATTGGCCAGAATCTATCAAGGACATGCAACGCAACTGGATTGGGAAATCAACTGGTGCCAATGTCACTTTCAAGGTGAAAGGAACAGACAAGGAATTCACCGTCTTTACAACACGTCCAGATACCCTTTTTGGTGCGACCTTCACTGTTTTGGCTCCTGAGCATGACTTGGTAGATGCCATCACAATTCCGGAACAAGCAGAGGCTGTAGCTGACTACAAACACCAAGCAAGCCTCAAGTCAGACTTGGCTCGTACAGACCTTGCCAAGGAAAAAACAGGGGTTTGGACTGGTGCTTATGCCATCAACCCTGTCAATGGCAAAGAAATCCCAATCTGGATTGCCGACTATGTTCTTGCTAGCTACGGAACAGGTGCTGTTATGGCCGTACCTGCCCACGATGAGCGTGACTGGGAATTTGCTAAACAGTTTGGTCTTCCAATCGTAGAAGTGTTGGAAGGTGGAAACGTTGAAGAAGCAGCTTACACAGAAGATGGTCTTCACGTCAACTCAGACTTCTTGAACGGGCTTAACAAAGAAGAAGCGATTGCTAAGATTGTGGCTTGGTTGGAAGAAAAAGGCTGTGGTCAAGAAAAAATCACTTACCGTCTTCGTGACTGGCTCTTTAGCCGTCAACGTTACTGGGGTGAACCAATCCCAATCATTCATTGGGAAGATGGGACTTCAACGGCTGTTCCTGAAAATGAATTGCCACTTGTCTTGCCTGTAACCAAGGATATCCGTCCTTCAGGTACTGGGGAGAGTCCACTAGCTAACTTGACTGACTGGCTTGAAGTGACTCGTGAAGATGGCGTGAAAGGCCGTCGCGAGACCAACACCATGCCACAATGGGCAGGTTCAAGCTGGTACTACCTCCGCTATATCGACCCACATAACACAGAAAAATTGGCTGACGAAGATCTCCTTAAACAATGGTTGCCAGTAGATATCTACGTGGGTGGTGCAGAACACGCCGTTCTTCACTTGCTTTACGCTCGTTTCTGGCATAAATTCCTCTATGATATCGGTGTCGTTCCAACGAAAGAGCCATTCCAAAAACTCTTTAACCAAGGTATGATCTTGGGGACTAGCTACCGTGACCACCGTGGGGCTCTTGTAGCGACTGACAAGGTTGAAAAACGCGACGGTTCCTTCTTCCATGTGGAAACAGGAGAAGAGTTGGAGCAAGCACCAGCTAAGATGTCGAAATCCCTCAAGAACGTGGTTAACCCAGACGATGTGGTGGAACAATACGGTGCCGATACCCTTCGTGTCTATGAAATGTTCATGGGACCACTTGACGCTTCGATCGCTTGGTCAGAAGAAGGCTTGGAAGGAAGCCGTAAATTCCTCGACCGTGTTTACCGTTTGATTACAAGCAAAGAAATCGTTGCGGAAAACAATGGTGCTCTTGACAAGGTTTATAACGAAACTGTTAAATCTGTCACAGAGCAAATCGAGTCGATGAAGTTTAATACAGACATTGCCCAACTCATGGTCTTTGTCAATGCTGCTAATAAGGAAGACAAACTCTATGTGGATTATGCCAAAGGATTTATCCAATTGCTTGCCCCAGTTGCGCCTCACTTGGCAGAAGAACTCTGGCAAATAGTGGCAGCAACAGGTGAGTCTATCTCTTATGTAGCTTGGCCAACATGGGACGAAAGCAAATTGGTTGAAGACGAAATTGAAATCGTCGTCCAAATCAAAGGTAAAGTCCGTGCTAAACTCATGGTCGCTAAAGACTTGTCACGCGAAGAATTGCAAGAAGTTGCTCTGGCTGACGAAAAAGTCAAGGCCGAGATCGATGGCAAGGAAATTGTGAAAGTAATTAGTGTACCAAATAAATTGGTTAATATTGTTGTAAAATAAGGTTAAAAAGAGGCTGGGACAAAAGTCCTAGCCTCTAAATTGTCTTTGGATTGTAGAGCAAGACGCAGTGGTTGAGTGGGCTCTACTACGCTGCTTTCATCAGCTTTTACAGCCCTACTCAACTGTGCGGAGGTGGGACGACGAAATCGAATTCTAACGAATGACCGATTTCTGTCCCACTCTCTTTTCTATATTAATGACGTCGGGCCAAGTCAGCCCCAAATTTATACCCTGCATTAAAGACGGATACGAAAAAGTTCGCAACTCCTGAAATCGCAACGATTTCAGCTAGGCCGACACCGCCCTTTGTGTTTTCTAATTCTTCAGTTGTTAAAAGTTGTAAATTGTTCATTGCTTTTCTCCTTTCTGATTCCCCGATATGCAATGATGAGGATCCAAATAACAAGAATCCCAGAAAGTAAATCACTCACTCCATAAGTTTCAAATGGGAGTGTGAGATAGTGAAGGTCGTGTAAGATTTGTAGAACTGCTAAAAAGATTCTAGAAAAAAGTAAAGTAGATATCGTGATGATATGGAATATGCGTCTTTTTTTCATCGTTCTTACCTATGGACGATTAGCTAGATATCCTAGTCCTGCTCCTGCAGCAAAAACTAGTCCGATACTACCGACAGCAGCTGTGGCAATTTTCCATGTAGCTACCCCTGCAACTACAGCTGGGATAAATCCCCCTTGAATAGTGGCTAGTTCATGATCTGATAGTATGTCATCAGAATGAATAGAAATTGTGTTCATCTATCTTCTCCTTTCTTTGAAGAAAATTGATTCTTCACATATATTATTCGTAAAAATTCTGGAAAAACTCTCATTATTTGAAAATACATGAAAAAAGTTGAAAGTCACCTTCAGAGTGTGGTAAAATAAGGAACTATATTAGCTACGAAGAGATTGGAGAATGAGCGATGAAGAAACCAGTGATTGGGATAACGGGTAATCAACGTCCTTTTCGTGAAGAAGAAGGAATGTACCTCAGCTATACACCGACAGGCTTTGTCCAGGGAGTTCAAGAAGCAGGGGGCATCCCTCTGATCCTTCCAATTGGAGATCCTACAACGGCTGGCCACTATATTTCCTTGATTGACAAGTTGATTATCACAGGTGGTCAGCATGTCTCTCCTCAGTTTTATGGAGCAGAGAAGGAGATTGTCAGCGATGATTACTTGATCGAGCGCGACCTTTTCGAGTTGGCTTTGATCAAGGAAGCGGTAGCTGCTAAGAAGCCCATCTTTACAGTTTGTCGAGGCATGCAGCTTTACAATGTCGCCATGGGCGGGACGCTTTACCAAGATATCGACCACCACTGGCAGGAAAATCCTGCTAGCGAAGCCAGTCATTCAATCGAAACCGTCGAGGGGACCGTTTTGCGAGACTTGTTCGGAGAAGTTGGTCAGATCAATTCCTACCACCATCAAGGGATCAAGGATTTAGCCCCTCATCTAGAAGTGATTGCTGTTAGTCCGGATGACCAGATTATCGAAGCGGTTCAATCATCCTACGGGACAGCCTTTCTAGGGGTTCAGTGGCATCCAGAACTGCGTTACCAGATAAGTGAGGGAGACAAGGCTCTCTTTGATTATGTCGTCAATCAATTATAATGGAAACAAAACACGTTAGAAAATCGGGTCTTCTGATAGCTAGCGTGTTTTTTCTATAATCTGCGTAAAAATGACTGAAAATAGTCTCTAGGAAGAGTGCTGAAAGGGAGTATAATAGAGAGGAAGACAATGAGAGAGGATAAAGATATGATTAACTTTCCACAAGATTTTTTATGGGGGACATCGACATCTGGTCCACAGACAGAAGGGCGTTTTGCCGGAGATGGTAAGGGGGACAATCTCTGGGACTACTGGTATCAAGTAGAGCCTCATCGCTTTCGTTTCCAAGAAGGGCCCGGTTTAACTTCGACCTTTTATGAAAATTGGGAAGAAGACATTGAGCTTCTAGTCGAGACTGGGCATACCGCCTTTCGGACTTCTATCCAATGGTCTCGGATCTTCCCTGAGGGGCGTGGAGAAGTCAATCCAGTAGGAGTGGCTTTTTACCGCCAAGTATTTGAACGCATCAAATCCAAAGGCATTCATTTGATGGTCAATCTTTATCACTTTGACCTTCCTTTTGCCTTGCAAGAACAAGGAGATGGTTGGGAGAACAAGGAGACGGTCTATGCCTATCGCGACTACGCTCGCTTCTGCTTTGAAACCTATGGGGACTTGGTCGATCAGTGGATTACCTTTAATGAGCCCATTGTTCCTGTAGAGTTTGGTTATTTTTATGATGCCCATTACCCACATAAGGTTGACGCCGCTGCAGCAGTCAAAGTCGCCTACCATACCCAGTTGGCAAGCAGCCTTGCTGTCAAGGCCTGCCATGAGGTGGATCCAAACTATCGAATCGGAGTGGTATTGAACTTGACACCAGCCTACCCTCGGAGCCAACATCCAGCAGATGTCAAGGCGGCACGAATCGCTGAACTCTTCCAAGCCAAGTCTTTTCTTGATCCGTCTGTGCTTGGGACTTACCCATCAGAGTTGATAGAGATTCTGAGAGAGCACGATCTCTTGCCAGAAGTAGATCCAAGTGACTTAGAGCTGATAAAAGAACATACAGTTGACTTCTTAGGGGTCAACTATTACCAGCCAATGCGGGTCTCTGCTCCCCGTTATGCGCCAAACCCAGAGTCTCCGATGCTGGTTGAGCAATTCTACGAACCCTATGTCATGCCAGGAAGAAAGATCAATCCACATAGAGGCTGGGAAATCTATGAGCAGGGCTTGTATGATATTGCTCAAAATATTAAGGAAAATTACGGTAACATCGAGTGGCTCCTAACAGAGAATGGAATGGGAGTTGAAGGGGAAGAAAAATTCCGCCAGAACGGGGAAATCCAAGATGACTACCGGATTGACTTCGTCAAAGACCACCTGCGTGAATTGCACCGAGCTATCCAAGATGGGGCCAACTGTAAGGGCTACCTTATGTGGACCTTTATCGACTGCTGGTCTTGGCTCAATGGCTATAAAAACCGCTATGGCCTTGTCGAATTAGACCTAGCCACTCAAGAAAGACGCCTAAAAAAATCTGGTCATTGGTTCCGTGAATTGAGCCAGCAGAATGGATTTGAAGAGTAAGTTTTTGAGGATTCTGTTATCTAAGTACGATAGGCCCGTTCATTTCAGTAAATGACTGACTAGTTTTATTTTCGGAAGTGTGGAACTCCATCAGATGCAGATGTTTCTGACGGCATTCTTCATTTCCGATTTTTCATTTAGTGCTGGAAAAGGTTCAAAACCCTTCAACTTCAATATGTGCTATAATGAAATCAGAAGAAAAGGAGCTTGTATGATGGATTTTAAAACAGAACTAGGACAAAAAGTACAAACTCTACGTGAAAGTAAGGGATTAAGTAGACAAGCAATCTGTGGTATTGAGGACCTATTAACGACGCGCCAACTCCAGCGAATTGAAAAGGGTCAGTCTTTGCCAACGATTGCAACAGCGAAGTATATTGCTGAACAACTAGGTGTCTCCCTAGATACGCTAACGAATCAAACTAGTTTGGAATTGCCTGCAGAATATCTGAACCTGAAATATCAACTACGAACGTTATACCATTATGGAGATCAAGATCGTCTTCATCGGCATGAAGAAATTATTGAGGATATTTACGAAAACTATTTTGATAACCTGCCAGAGGAAGAAAAACTGTCTGTCCAGGTCGCCCAAGCCACGGTTGATATGATTGGATCCAAAAATCCTTCTTTTGATCAAGGTTTATTAGATGAGTATCTAGAGCAAGCCATGAAGAAAAAAGAGTTAAGTCTCAACGATGTGGAGATTATCAAATTGCGCTTGCTTTCTTTGGCTTTGGGAGCCTTTGATCAAGATGAATTTATACACTTAGTAGAGAAAATCCTACTTGCGATAGATTATTTCCCCTTATCAGAGTTGGAAATACTACAAAACACTCTTATCTCAGCTGCAGGTGTGTTAGCCCATTATGGGATATACGACAGATTGCCAGACATTGTTAAAGCCTTAAATGATATTATGACAAAGAGACATGATTTTCAGGATAATATTTTTGTTTATGCTTTAAATTGGAAAGTTGCTTTATTTATAGAAGATGACTTAGAAAAAGCAAAAAATGATTATCAAAAAGTATGCTTGATGGCTGATTTGTTATCTGAGGATCTAGTGAAGAGAAACATGCAAGAAGAGTGGAAAGAGGACCTTGCCAAAAAAGGTCTAAACTACACTGAGGTATAGTGAAGTATTTATCCTTTCGTCTGTTGTTCTCAAAAAAATATAAAATGAATATTGAAAACCTGTGAATCTTCACAGGTTTTTTTGGTGAAAATGATGGTTAGACTGGACATGAATGTCCTCACGTTAGAGGATAGAAATTGGATATACTGAGAGTACAAGGAAAGAAAAAAGGATCTTGGTGTCAGAAAATGGAAATTAGATTACACAATGTAAAGAAAAGCTATGGTTCCTTTGAGGCTTTGAAAGGAATTGATTTAGTTCTTGAGGAAGGTAAATTTTATGGACTTCTTGGACCGAATGGGGCTGGAAAAACAACGCTTTTTAATTTGTTGATTCAGAATTTCAAGCCAAGTTCAGGAGAGATTTTTTGGGAAGTAGATGGAAAATCATTGTCAACGAAAGATTTTTATCGACATATCGGTATTGTATTTCAAAGCAATCGTCTAGATGATAACTTAACGGTAGAGGAAAATTTGATTTCGCGTGGAGCCTTGTACGGCTTATCAAAATCACAAGTACAAACGCGTATTAGAGATCTGCAATCCTATTTGGATGTAGCCACTCTTAAAAAGAAAAACTATGGCAGTTTATCAGGAGGACAAAAACGAAAAGTAGATATTGCCCGAGCGTTATTGCCACAACCGTCTTTGCTCTTGTTAGATGAGCCAACAACTGGTTTAGATCCACAATCTCGTCATGATTTATGGGAAGCGATTCATCATCTGAACAAAAAAGAAAATATGACAGTCGTTCTAATTACACACTATTTAGAAGAGATGGCTACTTGTGATGTCTTAAATGTCTTAATCGAAGGGAACTTGTACTATTCAGGAGATATTGCCAATTTTATTAAACAGCATTCAACCACTAACCTGAATCTTACGTTAAAACCTGGTAAACCAGTCAATTCGTTATCTGTCTCTAAGTTTGCTAATAAGTGTCAGATCCTTTCGGAGGCAGAAGTCGTATGTAAGGATGTTTCCGTTGAAGAGATGATGGAAATTATTGCAGAAAATCAAGGAAAATCAATTATTGAAACATTTAATGTAGAATATTCAAATTTAGAAGCAGCTTATTTGAACTTACTAAGATCTAAAGGAGGGGAAGGGAATGCTTGAATTAATCTCTAGAAATCGGAAAGTCTATACAAGAGATCGCTTAGCTTTCTTTATGTCCTTCTTATCGGTCATCATCTTGATCTTGGTTTATCAAGTCTTTTTAGGACAAATTCAGATTGATGCCATCAAGGAGGCTTTGAATAGTGATACCGCTTCTACGGACACCATCCAGATGGTCAATTATTGGTTAATCTCAGGTTTAACGACCATTATTTCAATGACCAGTACTCTTGGTGCATTTGGAGTGATGGTTTCGGATAGAGAAAAGAAGTTGAGTGAGGACTTTAAAGTCAGTCCAGTTTCTAACTTTAAAATTGAACTATCGTATGCGGTCTTTGCGATTTTATTTGGGATTATTATGACCATGTTCTCTTGTATCTTTGCAATTGGTATGTTTAATGGTTTTAGTGCTCTTCTTGACTATTCTATGATGGACTACTTATCTATTTTAGGAGTTGTCACATTGGGAACGATGTTGTCTGCAACTATTATTCTGCCAATCCTAGCTTTTATTCGAACCAGTTCAGCATTTACAACTTTGAGTACAATAGTTGGAACTTTTATCGGATTCATTTCAGGTGTTTATCTTTCGATTGGATCCGTAGGAGAAAGCTTGCAACAGGTCATGTCCTGGTTCCCTTTGACACAAGTGAATGCACTACTAAAACAGATTTTAATGAAAGATGCAATTAGTAAAGTCTTTGATCATGCACCGTCTACAGTAATTACGAACTACAAAGAATCTTATGGGATTATCTTGCAAAATGCGAGTGGGGAACATCTATCGAATCACTTCATGCTTGCTTATCTTTCGATTGTTATAGTTGTTTTGCTGGGAGTTGATTTGATGATTAAAAAGATCAAAAAATGAAGTGAAACTTATACAATTACTCGATAGGCATCTAGATCAGTTGAAATCAATTACTATCTTAAATGAAGCCAATCATCCTACCCTATCAATCAACGTGTTGATAGGTTTTTCTTAACTCTTTCTTAACTAGACCAATTTCTAGTATTTTTTAGGTTGACAAACAGGAAAAAGCATTGTATACTGACTCCACTGATGATTTTTCTATCAAATCAGACTATACCAATTTTAAGGAGAAAGCACAGCTGGTCTGTGTCGTATATACTATGTGTGGAATTGTTGGTGTTGTTGGAAATACAAATGCAACGGATATTTTGATTCAAGGGCTTGAAAAGCTCGAATACCGTGGTTATGATTCTGCGGGGATTTTTGTCCTAGGTGGTGCTGAAAACCATCTGGTCAAGGCTGTAGGTCGTATTGCAGAATTGTCTGCCAAGACAGCTGGTGTTGAGGGAACAACTGGTATTGGACATACTCGTTGGGCTACTCATGGGAAACCAACGGAAGACAATGCTCACCCACATCGCTCTGAGACAGAACGTTTTGTCTTGGTTCACAATGGGGTGATTGAGAACTATCTTGAAATCAAGGAAGAATACCTTGCAGGGCACCACTTTAAGGGGCAAACAGATACAGAAATCGCTGTTCACTTGATTGGGAAATTTGCCGAAGAAGAGGGCTTGTCAGTACTTGAAGCCTTCAAAAAAGCTCTTCACATCATCCGCGGTTCTTATGCCTTTGCCTTGATTGACTCTGAAAATCCAGATGTCATCTATGTGGCAAAAAACAAATCACCACTCTTGATTGGTCTTGGAGATGGTTACAATATGGTCTGCTCTGATGCCATGGCTATGATTCGTGAAACCAACCAATACATGGAAATTCATGACCAAGAATTGGTCATCGTCAAGGCTGATAGTGTTGAAGTGCAAGACTATGATGGAAATCGTCGTGAACGTGCTAGCTACACTGCTGAACTTGACTTGTCAGATATCGGTAAGGGTACCTACCCTTACTACATGCTCAAGGAAATCGATGAGCAACCAACGGTGATGCGTAAGTTGATCCAAGCCTATACAGATGAGGCTGGTCAAGTAGTCGTAGATCCAGCTATCATCAAGGCTGTTCAAGAGGCAGATCGCATCTACATCCTTGCGGCTGGAACATCTTACCATGCAGGATTTGCTTCTAAGAAGATGTTGGAAGAATTGACAGATACACCAGTTGAACTTGGGATCTCATCTGAGTGGGGCTACGGAATGCCGCTTCTCAGCAAGAAACCACTTTTCATCTTTATCAGTCAGTCTGGTGAAACAGCTGATAGCCGTCAGGTTTTGGTCAAAGCCAATGAAATGGGTATTCCAAGCTTGACAGTGACAAACGTACCAGGTTCAACTCTTTCTCGTGAAGCTAACCATACGATGTTGCTTCATGCAGGTCCTGAAATTGCCGTAGCATCAACCAAGGCCTATACAGCACAAATCGCAGCCCTTGCCTTCCTTGCAAAAGCAGTTGGTGAAGCAAACGGCAACGAAAAAGCGCAAGCCTTTGATCTTGTTCATGAGTTGTCTATCGTCGCTCAGTCGATCGAGTCAACTCTTTCAGAAAAAGAATTGATTGATGCTAAGGTTCGTGACCTTCTTGAAACAACACGTAACGCCTTTTACATCGGACGTGGTCAAGATTACTATGTAGCCATGGAAGCCAGTCTCAAACTCAAAGAGATTTCTTACATCCAATGTGAAGGCTTTGCGGCCGGAGAACTCAAACACGGAACCATTGCTTTGATCGAGGATGGAACACCTGTTTTGGCCCTCTTGTCAGACCCAGTTCTTGCAAACCACACTCGTGGAAATATCCAAGAAGTTGCTGCCCGTGGTGCTAAGGTTCTCACCATCGCAGAAGAAAATGTTGCCAAAGATACAGACGATATCGTTCTTACGACCGTACACCCTTACCTCTCACCAATCTCAATGGTCGTACCAACTCAATTGGTCGCTTACTTTGCAACCCTCCATCGTGGACTCGATGTGGACAAACCACGGAACCTTGCTAAATCTGTAACAGTAGAATAAAAAAAGAAGCTAGGATCCAGTCCTAGCTTCTTTTTCTTTTATTAGAGGCTGGGTTACAAACGGTGAGTTGAAAAGAGAAGGAAGAGTTATAAAGAGGCTGGGACAAAAGTCCTAGCCTCTCAATTGTCTTTGGATTGTCGAGCAAGACGCAGTGGTTGAGTGGGCTCTACTACGCTACTTTCATCAGCTTTTACAGTCCTACTCAACTGTGCGGAGGTGGGACGACGAAATCGAATTCTAACGAATGACCGATTTCTGCCCCACTCTCATTTGTTTGATGGGGATAAGACATACTCTTGGATAGCTTGTGCTACACCGTGTTCTTGGTTGCTGGTGGTGACAACTTGAGCTTCCTTCTGGACAGCTTCAGGAGCATTTCCCATGGCAACTCCAAGTCCAGCCAGACGAATCATGGGGAGGTCATTGAAGTGATCTCCGATGGTCATGACCTCTTCTAAGGGAACTTGGTAGTAAGCAGCCAATTCAAGGACAGCATCCCTTTTTGAGACGGATTTGGCAGTGACTTCTAGGTAGTTTTCTTTTGAAAGGTAAAAGGCAGTCTGAGGAAATTCTTGTGGATCCAGCTTCTGATAGAGTTCTTGAATGTTCTGAGTATCGCCGATCAAGAGCAATTTATGTAGATGGAGAGCATCGTCAGAGAGGGTCTGAGAAAGGGGCTGTATCTGTGGCGTCTCACCAGTAATCGAAGCCTCAACTTGGGTCCACTGGTCCTCTCTGGAGTTAAACCAGACTGACCCACTATAACAATTAATCGAAATGCTGGAATCTAGTTCTTCCACACGATGGAGGAAGGTGCGGATCTCATCTTTGTTCAGGCTGTGTTCAAATAGAATCTCTTCTCCCTTGACGATGAGAGCTCCATTATAGCAAGCGATTGGTTCCTGGTGGACGCCCAATCTTCTTGCGATAGGAGCAATCCCGATAGGAGAACGAGCCGATGCCAAGATAAAAGGAATCTTTTTTTCTTGGAGCTTGGGGATGAGTTCGATGAGGTCGGGATCGACCTGATGCTGCTGGTCCAGAATGGTTCCGTCAATATCACTGACAATTAAACGAATGGAAGACATAGGCACCTCCTTTTTCTTTAGTATACCATATTTTAGGAGAATGAAAAGGAGGGGTATAGTTGATTCTTATAACGGGGTCAAGTAATTTTCAAAGTAGGTTCCTTTCTTCAAAAATAAAATAATAGATCAGAATGCGCGCAAGGCTTTATTTTCAAGGGCTTGCGCTTTTTTTGATACCTACCTCAATAAAGAAATTTTAAGGCCTTGATAGGGAAAATATATTAGTCAGCTACTTTTCGAGGTGATATCATGGTTACAAATTTCAGAAGGGCAGCAATCAGTCTTCCTTTTGGAGAAGAGATTGAGGAGGTTTCACGGTATGAGTAAAAAAGAATTGGTTCTTCGTGCCATTCGAGGCGAAGCAGTAGAGCGAATTCCTGTAGGATTTTGGCTCCATTATGTGACCCAAGAAGAAAAAGAATTGGGTCTAGACAATCCGGCCGTACTTGAAAAAAGTATCAAAGGACACCAACACTATGTTGAAGAAATTTCCCCTGATTTTGTCAAGATTATGAGCGATGGCTTCTTCCGCTATCCGAGTGCTCTTTATTCGAGAGAGATCACATCAATCCAAGAATTAAAGGATATTCAGCCCATCGGAGAGCATCATCCTTGGATTGAAAAACAAATTGAAGTGGTCAAGGAAATTCGTTCTCATTTTCATGAGGAGATTGCTTCTTTCTACAACATCTTCTCGCCCATTTCTTATTTGAAACGCTGGTTCCGGACAGATCATTCTCGCGGGGATCAAGTGATTGCGGACTTTATCAAGGAAGATCCAGAAACCTTGGCCCATGTACTTGATGTCATTGCTGAAGATATCGCTATTCTTAGTCGCCGCTTGATCCAAGAAGCGGGAGTGGAAGGGATTTACTTCTCAACTCAGCAGATCCAAGATGAGCGCGTGACAGATGAAGAATACCGCAAGATTATTGAACCGAGCAGTATCGCTGTCCTAGAAGCGGCCAATGAAGCGGGTGGCATCAATATCCTTCATATCTGTGGCTTTGAAGGAGCTAGCAATGAAGTGGAACTCTTCAAGGATTATCCAGCTCAGGTTATCAACTGGGCGACCCATCATGAAGGGATCAGCTTAGCAGAGGGGCGCAAGCTCTTTGGCAATCGCGCCGTCTTGGGTGGCTTTGTCAATGGTAAGAAAGGCTTGCTCTACCAAGGGGAACGAGCAACTATCGAGCAAGAAACCCGTCGCTTGGTGGCAGAAGCTGGAAGTCGCGGTTTGATCCTTGGAGCAGACTGCACCGTGCCAGACGATTTCCAATTGGAACGTCTTGATTGGGTGCGCCAAGCAGCTGTCTTATAAAAGAGAAAGGAGAGGGAGATGAAAAAAATCAATATTTGGTGTCTGATGCTGGTAGCTTTATTCCTAGTCCTAGGACTCGCAAAAGTTGCTGCCGCTAGCAGTCAAGAGGAAAGCAAAACGGATCCGGATGTGGAAAGACTGGAGAAAATTCCAGCTCATAGTCTCTCCCTCATTCGCCCGTCTGATCTAGCAGGAGTCCTGCTCCTAGAAGATCAGTGATAAAAAAAGATGAAGGGCTTGATAAAAAATATATATTAGTCAAATAAAAGTCCAAGTGTTAAGATAACTAGCAAGAAAAGAATAGAACGAGGTAAGAACATGTCCACAAAAAGAGAATTAGTTTTAAAAGCTTTCAGAGGGGAAGCGGTTGACCGTGTGCCAGTTGGCTTTTGGCATCACTTTACAAGGGAAGAAGAATGGTTGAAAGGTTTTTCCAATCCTGAAATTATTGAAAAAAACCTCAATGGTCATAAAAACTTCCTACACAAGGTCAAACCAGACTTTGTCAAACTCATGAGTGATGGCTACTTTGCTTATCCAAACCCAGCTATTTACAAGGGCCTTGAAAACATCTCGGATTTAGCAGGGATTGAACCCCTTGGAGCAGATCATCCATGGATCACAGAGCAGGTAGAATTGGTCAAAAAAATTCGCGCTGGTTTTGAAGAGGACATTGTAGCAATCTACAACATCTTTGCTCCAGTGACCTACTTCAAATGGTTGGTCGGAGAAGTGTCAGGTGGAGATGACTTGATCGCCAACTTTATCGATCAAGATGCAGCCACTCTTAAAAAAGTATTGGATACCATTGGCCAAGATATTGCAAGTTTGAGCCAACGAATCATTAAAGAAGCTGGAGCAGACGGGATCTACCTCAGTGTTCAAAGCATCCAAGATGCGCGTGTCAGTCAGGAAGTTTACAAACAAGTCATCGCGCCTAGTGAACTCCATGTCTTAGAGACAGCTAAGGAAGCCGGTGGCGTAAATATTCTTCATATCTGTGGCTACGAAGGAGCTCGCAATGATATCCATCTCTTCACAGACTATCCAGCCCCAGTCATTAACTGGGCAGTCGGACCCGAAGGGATTAGCCTAGCAGAAGGACGCGAAATCTTCGGTGGACGCACGGTTCTCGGTGGTTTTGAAAATGGCAAAACTGGTCTTCTCTACACAGGAGACAAGGCTGCCATCCAAGCAGAAACCAAACGCATCATAGCAGAGACAGGAACCACAGGCTTGGTCATCGGTGCGGATTGTACTATCCCAAGTGACATTGATGAAGAACGAATCGAATGGGTTCGTGAAGCTGCAGCAGAATAAGGAAAATAGAAAGCGAGAAAAGAGAATATGAGTAAAAAAACATGGATTATCGGTGGGGTGGCTGTTCTTGCCCTTGCAGGTGCAACGATTATTGGTCGAAGCTTGAACCACGCAAACGACAGCAAAGAATTAACAGGATCTAATAAAGTAACAACCTTGAAAGTGGCCCACACGCAAAACTACGTGCCGTATGATTTCGTTGATGAAAAAGGGGAATCAGATGGCTATGAAGTAGCTGTGCTCAAAGCTATTGACGAAAAGCTACCAGACTACAAGTTTGAGTATACTGGAACGAGTGACGACGACCTCTTGATTGGTCTAGAATCTGGTAAATACGATATTGGAACCAAAGGAGCTTGGTATACCGAAGAACGCGCCAAGAAATTTATCATTCCAAAAGAACCAATCGGAGCCAGTATCATCGGATTTACCGTACGGAAAGAAGATGCGGATAAATACAAGAACATCGATGATTTTGCTAAAGAAAAAGGAAAATTGGTTCCAATTTCACCACAAAATGCCCAATGGAATGTCATCAAAGAATACAATGAAAAGCATAAGGACCAACCAATCGAATTAACAGCTGCAGAATCTTTCAAAGTCGCAGATGCCTATGCTTGGGTTCTGGAAGGACGTTACGACGGCTTCTTTGACATCAAACTTTCCTTTGAAAAAGCTGTCACAGATAAAGATGGTTCTTACCACCAATATGCAGACAAACTGAGCTGGTTTGCCTATAAAGGAATTCCAACTTACCCATTGATTCATAAGGATAAGAAAAACGAAAAATTTGCGGAAGCCTACAGCAAGGCCATCAAAGAATTGGAAGAAGATGGGACGCTTGCTAAACTATCCGAAAAATATTTCGGTGAAGATGTCTTCAGTTATGTAGATAAAGAAAAATAAGAAGAAACTGGGTGCGCATAGCCCCAGCTTCCTTATTTCTATACGGATACAGAAAGGAAAAGAAACATGGTCTCATACGACATTTCCAAGGTCTGGACTTTTCTCCCAACCTTGGTCCAAGCCCTACCAGCGACCCTAGCTTTGATGGTGTTAACGACGCTTCTAGGTTCGGCATTTGGCTTGGTTTTGACCTGGGCACAAGTATCAGAAGATAAGGTAGGAGCAGGTCTGGCCAAAGGCTATGTCTTTACCTTGCGTTGTACCCCTCCGATTGTCTTGCTCTTTTTGGTCTTTTATGGACTGCCCCAATTTTTGAACTGGTGGTTGGGCATTGACATTGACCACTGGTCCAAGTTTGTCTTTGTCCTGATTGCCATGTTTCTTCTCTTTGCGGCAATGATTTCTGAGGTCTTTAAGGCAGCCTATTTGGCCATTCCAAAAGGTCAGATGGAAGCGGGCTTGAGTATTGGTTTGACACCAGCTCAGACTATTTGGCGGATTGTCCTTCCACAAGCCTTTCGCGTGGCTCTTCCAAATATGACGACTGCCATCTTGAACCTCATGCGCGATGCGGCATTGGCTTATACCATTGGCTTTATCGATATCATGGGAGCAGGAAACAACTTGATCAGTCGCAATCTTGGAAATTATTCCCTCGAGACCTATACAGCCGTAGCAGTGATCTACTGGGCTATTGCCCTTGTGATTTCCTTCTCCGCTCAATTGCTTGAAAAACGACTCAGTGTAACAGAAAGGTAGCTTATGGATTTCAATTTTATTAGTAAAACATTTCTAGCCACCTTGGGTGGTGTTCCAGTGACCCTTCTGATCATGGTCGTGTCGATTCTCTTGAGTTTTTTTCCAGCCCTCTTTTTGGCGCTGGGTCAGATCTATAAGGTCAAAGGGGTTCGCAGTTTCTCAGTGGTTTACTTGGCTTTTATTCGCGCGACGCCTCCGATTCTCTTGATTCTCTTCTTTTATAGTCTCTTTCCCAGCCTCTTAAATAGCTTTTTTAAGAGCATGGGCAGTCACTTTAATGTCTTTGAGATCAATCCCATTTACTATGCCTTTATCATCTTTAGCTTGATGACAACAGGAAGTCTAGCTGAAATTCTACGGTCAGCCATTCTGACGGTGGATAAGGGTCAGTTAGAAGCAGCGCAAGCCATCGGTTTGACCAATCGCCAAGCCTATATCCGAATTGTTTTTCCACAAGCCCTGCGTGCAGCCCTGCCCAATCTGTGTAACCTGGTCATCAACTTGGTCAAAGGAACCTCCCTTGTCTTTGTCATGACCATCAAGGATATCACCGCCATTGCCAAGGTCGAAGCCTCTTATGGCTATCAATATTTTGAATCCTATTTAGTGATTTTTATTCTTTATATTGTCATTTGTGGGGTGATTCAGTGGGGATTCAACCTCTTAGAAAAACGCCTGACACTCGCATAGAAGAAGGAGAAATGAGAAGATGTTAGAAGTAGAACACGTATCGAAAAAATTTAAGGACCACCAAGTCTTGGTAGATGTTAATCTCAAGGTCAACCAAGGGGATGTCGTCGTTATTTTGGGTCCATCTGGATCAGGAAAAACAACCTTCCTTCGCTGCCTCAATCACTTGGAAAAGGCAGACACAGGCCGTTTGACTTTGGGTGGAAAAGAGTATGATCTCTCAAAGCTCAGCAAAAAAGAAATTCTAGAAATCCGCCAAAAGACAGCCTTTGTCTTCCAGCATTACAATCTCTTTGCTAATAAAACAGCGATTGAAAATATCTTAGAGGGCCTGATTGTGGCTCGGAAGATTCCAAAAGAAGAAGCCATCCAACGGGCAGAATCCGCCCTTGAAAAAGTCGGCCTCCTCGCTTATAAGGATTACTATCCTTCTCAATTGTCAGGTGGTCAGCAGCAACGGATCGGGATTGCGCGTGCCATCGCAGTGAAACCCGACGTGATCTTGCTGGATGAGCCAACTTCAGCGCTAGACCCAGAATTGGTCGGGGACGTCTTAGATGTCATGAAGCAATTGGCTCAAGAAGGCGTAACCATGGTTGTCGTAACCCATGAGATGGGCTTCGCGCGTGATGTGGCCAACCACGTCATCTTTATGGATGGCGGGCACATCATCGAAGAAAATGAACCGCATGAATTCTTCAACAGTCCAAAAGAAGAACGAACCAAACAATTCCTTTCACGGATTCTATCCGACGCCACCTACAGCGTCGAATACATGATTTGATAAGAGGCACACCCTGGTAAGGGTGTGTTTTTTTGCTTCGGAAAAATTTTTTTAAAAAATGTAAAAAATTATGTAAAAAAGTGTTGACAAAAAACCCAGTCTGCTTTATAATAATTTATGTAAACAAAAAGAGGTTGAGAAAATCTCAAAAGTTTACAGGATCAATAGTGGAAAGGAGATGGTGAAATGCTATTTCCAAAATATAGAAAACTAATTGATAAAAGAAGAAATACAAGATCCTAGCCCTCGAGGCTATTCATTTAAAAGTAAAATAAAATTATGTAAAAAACGTAAAGTAGCCAAATTGGCTACTCATTTTCAAGAATAAATTAAAATTATGTAAACTAGAGGTAACAACTATGAATAACAACTTTAACAATATGGATGATCTTTTCAATCAACTAATGGGAAACATGGGTGGTTTTCGTTCTGAAAGCCGTCGCTATATGATCAACGGTCGTGAAGTGACACCGGAAGAATTCGCTATTTACCGTCAAACTGGACAACTTCCAACTGAAGGAAGCGAGCAAGTGCAACACCATCAAGGTAAAGGCATGAAACAAGATGGGATCCTTGCAAAACTTGGTCGTAACTTGACTGAAGAAGCTCGTGAAGGAAAATTGGATCCAGTTATTGGACGTAATAAAGAAATTCAAGAAACTTCTGAAATTCTTTCTCGCCGTACTAAGAACAATCCTGTTCTTGTTGGTGATGCTGGTGTTGGTAAAACAGCCGTTGTAGAAGGATTGGCCCAAGCTATCGTGAATGGGGATGTCCCAGCTGCTATCAAGAACAAAGAAATCATCTCCATTGATATTTCTGGTCTAGAAGCTGGTACACAATACCGTGGTAGCTTTGAAGAAAATATTCAAAACTTGGTCAACGAAGTTAAAGAAGCTGGAAACATTATCCTCTTCTTTGACGAAATCCACCAAATCCTTGGTGCAGGTAGCACAGGGGATGGTCAAGGATCTAAAGGTCTTGCGGATATCTTGAAACCAGCTCTTTCACGTGGGGAATTGACCGTGATTGGGGCAACCACTCAAGATGAATACCGCAACACCATCTTGAAAAACGCAGCTCTTGCACGTCGTTTCAACGAAGTCAAGGTTAATGCTCCATCTGCTGAAGATACCTTCAAGATCCTCCAAGGAATCCGTGAATTGTATCAACAACACCACAATGTGGTCTTGCCTGATGAAGTCTTGAAAGCGGCAGTTGATTATTCTGTTCAATACATTCCACAACGTAGCTTGCCTGATAAGGCCATCGACTTGGTCGATGTGACAGCTGCTCACTTGGCAGCACAACACCCAGTGACAGATGTCCATGCTGTGGAACATGAAATTGAAGAAGAAAAAGCGAAACAAGAAGTTGCAGCTGCTAAAGAAGATTACGAAGCAGCCCTTAATGCAAAAATTCGGATCGAAGAACTTGAAAAACAAATTGCAAACCATACAGAAGATCACAAGGTGACGGCAACTGTCAATGACGTAGCAGAGTCTGTCGAACGGATGACTGGTATTCCAGTATCACAAATGGGTGCAACTGATATCGAACGCTTGAAAGATATGGGTCACCGTTTGCAAACCAAGGTTATTGGTCAAGACAAGGCTGTTGAAGCCGTTGCCAAAGCGATCCGTCGGAACCGTGCAGGCTTTGACGAAGGAAACCGCCCAATCGGTAGCTTCCTCTTCGTAGGTCCTACTGGTGTCGGTAAGACTGAGTTGGCTAAACAATTGGCCCTTGATATGTTTGGTACTAAAGATGCCATCATCCGTTTGGACATGTCAGAATACAGCGACCGTACAGCCGTGTCTAAATTGATCGGTACAACTGCCGGTTATGTCGGTTACGACGACAACAACAATACCTTGACAGAACGTGTTCGCCGTAATCCATACTCTATCGTCCTTCTTGACGAGATTGAAAAGGCGGATCCTCAAGTGATCACCCTTCTCCTTCAAGTATTGGATGATGGTCGTTTGACTGACGGTCAAGGAAACACTGTCAACTTCAAGAATACCGTAATCATCGCTACTTCAAATGCTGGCTTTGGGTACGAAGCCAACTTGACAGAAGATGCGGACAAACCAGAACTCATGGATCGTTTGAAACCATTCTTCCGTCCAGAATTCTTGAATCGCTTTAACGCAGTGATCGAATTCTCACACTTGAGCAAGGAAGACCTTTCTAAGATTGTTGACTTGATGTTAGTAGAAGTGAACAAAACTATTGCTAAGAAAGACATCGACTTGACAGTGAGCGATGCGGCCAAAGAATACATGACCGAAGAAGGCTATGATGAAGTCATGGGCGTACGTCCACTCCGTCGGGTGGTTGAACAACAAATCCGTGACAAGGTGACCGACTTCCACTTGGATCACCTTGAGGCTAAACACTTGCTAGCAGATATGGAAGATGGAGAATTGGTTATTAAAGAGAATACAAACTCAGAAGAATAACTAGGACATCTAGCACCATAACCGAGAGAAAATCAGTTTAAAAAAGAAGGCTAAGAAGAAATTCTTAGCCTTTTTTATGTCAACAAAAGAAAAATATATAAGGTATAGTTTTATCGTTTTTTTTCCCAGAAAGTGAAAAATGATAAAAAATAGGTATGTTTTTTCATGAATTGATGCTAAATACAGCATGAAAATGCCTTAGAAAGCTTCTGTAAGCAAGAATTTCATATAAATGAACAAATAAATTATATAATATATAAAAGACTAAATTTAAGGGGATAGGATGATTTTATGAAAAATCCAATTGATATTTATTCGACAAAAGATTATAAGAAAGTTGAAGCTGTCGTTCAATTGATGGTGGATGGAAAGGTGACAAGTTATAGAGTAGCAACTGAGACAGATATTAGTAAGATGAGTCTAGCTACCTTGACAAAAGGAACCAGTAAAATTAAAAACATTACCTATCAAACAGCCATGTTGTTGATTGAATGGTATGATAAAAATCATGAAAAATATGGAATCACAATCGATTAGCAAAAACCTATTTTTTATGGTTTTTTCTTTTTCTAAAAAAAAGGAATCACTAGGAAAGCTGTCTGGATCGAATAGTGAGCAGACCATCTCCATCTACCGACTTATTTTTTGAAAATCAGGGGTTCATATTGAAAATCCCTATAAAATTTGCTATAGTAGAGCATATATGATTTAAAAAGGAGAAATGGTATGCAAAGTGGTACAACCTTGCTATTTATGCTTGCGCTAATGGTCGGAATGATGTTCTTCATGAGCCGTAGCCAAAAGAAACAATACCAAAAACGGATGGAAAGCTTGAACAAGCTTCAAAAAGGGTATGAAGTGATTACCATCGGTGGTTTGTATGGAACAGTTGATGAAGTAGACACTGAACGTAAAACCGTTGTCTTGGACGTGGATGGCGTATACCTCACATTTGAATTGACAGCTATTAAAACAGTTTTGCCAGTTTCAGAAGGAGTGACAGCTGGTGCAGTTGAAGGCGCTGGTGACTCAGATTCTATCATCGACGGTGAATAATAAGAAAGAGCGATCAAAGGGTCGCTTTTTTCATTTTTAGCTTGATGCCCCCTAGAAAAGGGGCTAGACTGCCAATTTAAGCGGATTTATGATATAATGAAGCGATAAAAGCAGTGAAATAGGTAGAAAAACATGTTTCGTTTTAAAAAGAAAGAAAAATTAAGTGTTCCCTTAGAAGTGCCCAAGCACATTGGAATCATCATGGATGGGAACGGTCGTTGGGCCAAAAAACGGATGCAACCTCGTGTCTTTGGCCACAAAGCCGGCATGGAGGCTCTGCAAGAAGTAACCATCGCAGCCAAGGAGATGGGAGTGCAAGCCCTAACGGTCTATGCTTTCTCAACGGAAAACTGGACACGTCCTCAACAGGAAGTGAGCTTTATCATGAATCTTCCAGTTGAATTTTACGATCGTTTTGTTCCAGAACTTCATAGAAATAATGTGAAGATCCAGATGATTGGCGAGGTTTCTCGTCTTCCGAAGGAAACCTTAGAGGCTCTGGAAAAGGCAGAGACGTTAACCCACTCCAATACAGGCTTGATTTTGAATTTTGCCTTGAACTATGGAGGACGGGCGGAACTGACCCAAGCAGTCAAACAAATCGCCCAGGAAGTTCTCGATGCGCACTTAAATCCGGGTGACATTTCAGAAGAGACCATTGCCAATTATTTGTATACCAGTAGTCTACCCAAGGACTTGCGAGATCCTGATCTGATTATTCGGACCAGTGGCGAGCTTCGCTTGAGCAACTTTTTACCTTGGCAAGCAGCCTATAGTGAGCTTTACTTTACCGATGTGATGTGGCCTGACTTTGGAGAAAAGGCCTTGCATGAAGCAATAGAAGAATACAGCCATCGTCATCGACGTTTTGGTGGTGTATAGGAGAGAAATAGATGAGAAAAGATTTACAGAAGCGAGTGATTTTTGGAGGAATCGCCCTAGCATTCTTTATCCCAGTTGTTCTTATGGGAGGCCTTGTGTTCCAGATTGTAGTGGGACTTATCGCTATGTTGGGTGTTCATGAATTGTTGAAGATGAAAGGTCTGCAGACTGAAACCATCGAAGGAGCCTTGGCCATGCTAGCAGCTCTTGTGTTGGCGTTGCCTTTAGAGAGTTACCTTCCCTTCTTACCAGCGGGTGGCAATTTCATCGCCTATGGCCTTTTGGTCTTATTATTGATGGGAACGACTGTCTTGGCGCAAGGCTACACCTATGACGAGGTTGTCTATCCGATTGCTTCAAGTTTTTATGTTGGCTTTGGTTTCCATGCTTTGATTCAAGCACGCTTAGCAGGTGTAGATAAGATTCTCTTGGCCCTCTTTATTGTTTGGGCTACGGATTCAGGAGCCTACTTTATTGGGAGCCAGTTCGGTAAGAAAAAACTCTTGCCAAGAGTATCACCTAACAAGACTGTTGAAGGAAGTCTAGGCGGGATTGCTTGTGCTGTCGTTGTGACGATGATCTTTATGATGCTAGATCGTACCGTTGCAGGCTCTTACGGTTGGGTGACCATGATTCTCTTTACCATTCTTTTCAGTATAGCAGCTCAGTTTGGTGACCTAGTCGAAAGTGCCATCAAGCGCCATTTTGGAGTGAAAGACTCTGGCCGTTTTATTCCTGGTCACGGTGGTGTCTTGGATCGATTTGATAGCTTGATTTTTGTTTTCCCACTGATGCTATTCTTTGGTCTGTTTTAAACAGAAATCATCCTATCATCAGATAAAACGAAGGAGCGTGTATGCAATTTATTGCCTTTATTATCATTTTTGGCGTCATTGTCCTGGTACATGAGTTCGGCCATTTCTATTTTGCAAAGAAATCAGGCATCCTTGTTCGCGAGTTTGCGATTGGGATGGGGCCCAAGATTTTTGCCCATGTAGGCAAAGACGGAACAGCCTATACTATTCGAATCCTTCCATTGGGGGGCTATGTCCGAATGGCAGGCTGGGGCGAAGATACAACAGAGATTAAGACAGGAACGCCTGTCAGTCTAACTTTGAACCCTGAGGGAACAGTTGTTCGGATCAACCTTTCTGGGAAAAATATCGATCAGACAGCTCTTCCCATGAATGTCACAGATTTTGATTTTGAGGATAAACTTCAAATTACAGGAATCGTTATCGAAGAGACCAAAACTTATCCTGTCCACCATGATGCAACCATCGTTGAGGAAGATGGGACAGAAGTACGGATTGCTCCTCTGGATGTGCAGTATCAAAACGCTAGTATCTGGGGACGCCTGATGACCAACTTTGCTGGTCCAATGAACAACTTTATCTTAAGTATTGTCGTGTACTCTCTCCTTGCCTTTATGCAGGGAGGTGCAGTGGACTACTATAGCAACCATGTTCAGGTCGTTCCCCAAGGAGTGGTGGCTAAGGCTGGTTTGAAAGACAATGACCAGATCGTTCAAATCAATGAATACAAGGTCTCCAACTGGGATGAGTTGACAGATTCTGTCCAGAAGGCGACCCGTAACCAAGGAAAAAATCCAGAAGTAACGATTACCTATGAACGAGACGGGAAAACTCAAAAAGTGACGGTTCAACCAGAAGAAGATGGGGGACGGTATTATATCGGTGTGACCAATGCTGTCAAGACAGGCTTCCTAGATAAGCTTTTCTCAGGTGTGACAGATACTTGGTACACAGCAACTCGTATTTTGACGGCCTTGAAGGATATCATCTTCCACTTTAGTTTGAACAAGTTGGGTGGTCCGGTAGCAATCTACAAAGCTAGTTCGCAAGCTGCGGAGCTAGGACTTCCAGCGATCTTATCTTTGATGGCCATGCTGTCTATTAATATCGGAATCTTTAACTTGATTCCTATTCCGGCTTTGGATGGTGGGAAAATCTTGATCAATCTGATCGAGCTTGTTCGTAGAAAACCTCTTAAACAGGAGGTAGAAACCTACTTGACCCTTGCTGGAGTGGCGGTCATGGTTATCTTGATGATTGCTGTGACTTGGAATGATATCATGAAATTATTTTTGAAATAGAAAAGGAATGAATCTGAATGAAACAAAGTAAAATGCTTATTCCAACACTTCGCGAAATGCCAAGTGATGCGCAGGTCATCAGCCACGCTTTGATGCTACGTGCTGGTTATGTTCGTCAAGTATCAGCAGGTGTCTACTCTTACCTACCACTTGCCAACCGTGTAATCGAAAAAGCTAAGAAGATCATGCGTCAGGAATTTGATAAGATTGGTGCCGTTGAGATGTTGGCTCCGGCCCTTCTCAGCGCTGACCTTTGGCGCGAATCTGGCCGTTATGAAACTTACGGGGAAGACTTGTACAAATTGAAAAATCGTGAGAAGTCAGACTTTATCTTGGGGCCAACTCACGAAGAAACTTTCACAGCTATTGTCCGTGATTCGGTCAAGTCTTACAAGCAGTTGCCACTGAATCTCTACCAAATCCAACCCAAGTACCGTGATGAAAAACGTCCACGGAATGGACTTCTTCGGACCCGTGAGTTCATCATGAAAGATGGTTATAGCTTCCACGCTAACTACGATAGCTTGGATGTGACCTATGATGACTACAAGGCAGCCTATGAGCGTATCTTCACTCGTAGTGGTTTGGACTTCAAAGCTATCATCGGTGACGGTGGAGCTATGGGCGGTAAGGATAGCCAAGAATTTATGGCCATCACTCCTTCACGTACAGACCTTGACCGTTGGGTGGTCTTAGACAAGTCAGTCGCATCATTTGATGAGATTCCTGCAGAAGTGCAAGAAGAAATCAAGGCAGAATTGCTCAAATGGATGGTTTCTGGTGAAGATACGATTGCCTACTCAAGTGAGTCAAGATATGCAGCTAACTTGGAAATGGCGACAAACGCCTACAAACCAAGCAACCGTGTTGTGACGGAAGAAGAAGTGGCTCGTGTGGAAACACCAGGTGTCAAATCAATTGATGAAGTAGCTGCCTTCTTGAATATCTATGAAGACCAAACAATCAAGACCTTGGTTTATATTGCAGACCAAGAGCCAGTTGTAGCTCTATTGGTTGGCAACGACCAACTCAATGAAGTCAAGTTGAAAAACCACCTTGGAGCAGACTTCTTGGAACCTGCAACTGAGGCAGAAGTGAAAGAATTGTTGGGAGCTGACTTTGGTTCTCTTGGTCCAGTCAATCTTCCAGAAACTGTCAAAATTATTGCAGATCGCAAAGTGCAAGATAGCCGCAATGCTGTTGTGGGTGCTAACCAAGATGGTTACCACTTGACGGGTGTCAACCCAGGTCGTGACTTTACTGCCGAATATGTGGATATCCGTGAAGTGCGTGAGGGTGAAATCTCTCCAGATGGACAAGGTGTTCTCAACTTTGCGCGTGGGATCGAGATTGGTCACATCTTCAAACTTGGTACTCGCTACTCAGCAAGTATGGGTGCAGATGTCTTGGATGAAAATGGCCGTGCTGTGCCAATCATCATGGGCTGCTATGGTATCGGTGTGAGTCGTCTCCTTTCAGCAGTCATGGAACAACACGCTCGCCTCTTCGTTAATAAGACACCAAAAGGTGAATACCGTTACGCTTGGGGAATCAACTTCCCTAAAGAATTGGCGCCGTTTGATGTGCATTTGATTCCAGTAAATGTCAAAGACGAAGCCTCTCTTGAATTGACTAGCAAGATCGAAGACCAATTGGTCAAGGCTGGCTACGAAGTCTTGGTGGATGACCGTAACGAACGTGCAGGTGTTAAATTTAGCGATAGTGACTTGATTGGTTTGCCAATCCGCATCACTGTTGGGAAGAAAGCAGCTGACGGTATCGTAGAAGTGAAAATCAAAGCTTCAGGAGACACGATTGAAGTGCATGCAGACAACCTGCTTGAAACCCTTTCAATTTTAAATAAATAAGCAATAGTAGAAGGCTAGGATGCTCAACACCCTAGCCTTCTTTTTTGTAAGCTGAGCCAGCTAGACGAAAGGACCTTCTGACAGTCGAAAAGTTAGGCGAAATATGATAAAATAAAGGCTAGTAATTCGTCAGGGAGAAATCATGTCAACTAGCTTTGAAATCTTAATGAATCAGTTAGGGATGCCTTTGGAAATGCGTGAATCAGGCGCTTTTGAAGGGGCTGAAATCCAAGAGGTCATCGTCCATAAGCTCAGTCGTGTTTGGGAATTTCGTTTTGTTTTTGCCGAAATTCTTCCCATCACGATTTTTCGGGAGCTCAAAAACCGCTTGGCTGAGGAGTTTTCAAAGACAGGCAATCGAGCGGTGTTTGAGATTCAGGTAAAGAATCCAACTTTTAGTGAGGACCTCTTGCAAGCCTATTACCAGGAAGCTTTTGAAGATGGTCCCTGTGCGAGCCAGGGCTTTAAGAGCATGTATCAACACTTGCAGGTTCGTGCACAGGGAGAAGAGCTGATCATTAGTGGCCCTTCATCTGTGGATACGGAGCATCACCGGAAAAACCATCTGCCAAATCTTGCTAGTCAATTGACCAAGTTTGGTTTTCCTCATTTTCAGTGTCGGGTAGAAGCTGATGACCAGTTGACAGAAGAACTCCAACAGGCCTTCGAAGCTGAGAAGGATCAAATCTTCCAAGCAGCCAACGAAGAAACTTTGCGGGCTATGGAGTCCTTGTCTCAAATGGCTCCTCCACCAGCGGAGGAAAAACCAGCCTTTGATTTCAAAGCCAAAAAGGCTGCGGCCAAGCCCAAGCTGGATAAGGCAGAAATCACTCCTATGATTGATATCACGACAGAAGAGAACCGCATCGTTTTTGAAGGGGTAGTCTTTGATGTCGAGCAAAAGGTGACTCGGACAGGTCGGGTTTTGATCAATTTCAAGATGACCGACTATACCTCTAGTTTTTCGCTCCAGAAATGGGCTAAAAATGAAGAAGAAGCTCAGAAGTTTGATATGATCAAGAAAAACTCTTGGTTACGGGTTCGTGGGAACATCGAGGTCAATAACTTTACACGAGATTTGACCATGAATGTTCAAGATGTTCAAGAAGTGGTCCACTATGAGCGTAAGGATCTGATGCCAGAAGGCGAGCGTCGGGTCGAGTTCCATGCCCATACCAATATGTCGACCATGGATGCCCTACCTGAGGTAGAGGAGTTGGTCGCAAAAGCAGCCAAATGGGGGCACAAGGCTCTTGCCATTACCGATCATGGCAATGTGCAGTCCTTCCCTCATGGTTACAAGGCAGCTAAAAAAGCTGGTATCCAACTCATCTATGGGATGGAAGCCAATATCGTTGAAGACCGTGTACCGATTACCTACAATGAAGTCGATCTAGACCTTCATGAAGCGACCTATGTGGTTTTTGACGTGGAAACGACAGGACTCTCAGCAATTTACAATGATCTGATTCAGGTTGCCGCGTCTAAAATGCACAAGGGCAATATCATTGCTGAATTTGATGAGTTTATCAATCCAGGGCACCCCATTTCCGCCTTTACAACGGATCTGACAGGCATTACCGATGACCATGTTCGCAATGCCAAACCTTTGAAACAGGTCTTGGAGGAGTTCCAGGAATTCTGCAAGGATGCGGTTTTGGTTGCCCACAATGCCACTTTTGACGTGGGCTTCATGAATGCCAACTATGAGCGTCATGGCCTTCCCAAAATCACCCAGCCAGTAATTGATACGTTAGAGTTTGCTCGGAACCTTTATCCAGAGTACAAGCGTCATGGTTTGGGCCCCTTGACCAAGCGGTTTGGGGTTGCCTTGGAACACCACCATATGGCCAACTATGATGCGGAAGCGACGGGCCGCCTGCTCTTTATCTTTATCAAGGATGTAGCAGAAAAGCATGGCGTGACTAATCTTGCTAAGCTGAATTTGGATTTGATTAGTCCGGATTCCTACAAAAAGGCTCGGGTCAAACACGCAACCATCTATGTCAAGAACCAGACGGGCTTGAAAAACATGTTCAAATTGGTCTCCCTTTCCAATACCCAATATTTTGAGGGAGTTCCTCGGATTCCGCGAACAGTTTTAGATGCCCACCGGGAAGGTTTAATCCTGGGAACGGCTTGTTCTGAAGGAGAAGTCTTTGACGCGGTCGTCTCTCAAGGAGTTGATGCGGCAGTGGAAGTGGCCAAGTATTATGACTTTATTGAGGTCATGCCTCCAGCCATCTATGCGCCCCTCATTGCCAAAGAGCAGGTCAAAGATATGGACGAGCTCCAGACCATCATCAAGAGCTTGATTGAGGTGGGAGATCGCCTTGGCAAGCCAGTCCTCGCGACAGGAAATGTCCACTACCTTGAGCCTGAGGAAGAGATCTATCGGGAAATCATTGTCCGCAGTCTCGGGCAAGGGGCCATGATTAACCGGACCATCGGCCATGGAGAAAACGCCCAACCAGCACCCCTACCAAAAGCCCATTTCCGTACAACCAATGAAATGCTGGATGAATTTGCCTTTCTAGGGGAAGACTTAGCACGAAAACTGGTCATTGAAAACACCAATGCTCTGGCAGAAATCTTTGAACCTGTCGAAGTGGTTAAGGGGGACCTCTATACCCCATTTATCGACAAGGCCGAAGAAACGGTTGCCGAATTGACCTATCAGAAGGCCTTTGAAATCTATGGGAATCCGCTACCTGATATTGTTGATTTACGGATTGAAAAAGAATTGACCTCTATTTTAGGGAATGGCTTCGCCGTGATCTATCTGGCTTCCCAACTCTTGGTGCACCGTTCCAATGAACGGGGCTACTTGGTTGGTTCCCGGGGATCTGTTGGATCCAGTTTCGTTGCGACCATGATCGGGATTACCGAGGTTAATCCGCTCTCTCCTCACTATGTCTGCGGGGAGTGTAAATACAGTGAGTTTATCACGGATGGTTCTTATGGTTCAGGATTTGATATGCCCAATAAGGACTGTCCAAACTGTGGTCACCAACTCAGTAAAAACGGTCAAGACATTCCTTTCGAGACCTTCCTTGGTTTTGATGGGGACAAGGTACCCGATATCGATTTGAACTTCTCAGGGGAAGATCAGCCGAGTGCCCACTTGGATGTCCGTGATATTTTTGGAGAAGAATATGCCTTCCGGGCAGGAACAGTAGGTACAGTTGCAGCCAAGACCGCCTATGGGTTTGTTAAAGGCTATGAGCGGGACTACGGCAAGTATTACCGGGATGCAGAGGTGGAACGGCTAGCCCAGGGAGCAGCTGGGGTTAAACGGACGACCGGTCAGCACCCAGGGGGAATCGTTGTTATCCCTAACTATATGGATGTCTATGACTTCACCCCTGTGCAGTACCCAGCAGATGATGTGACAGCCGAATGGCAGACCACTCACTTTAACTTCCACGATATCGATGAGAACGTCCTTAAACTCGATGTCCTGGGACATGATGATCCGACTATGATTCGCAAGCTCCAGGACTTATCAGGCATTGATCCAAACGATATCCCAATGGATGATCCTGGTGTCATGGCCCTCTTCTCAGGAACCGATATCTTAGGAGTCACACCGGAGCAAATCGGTACCTCGACTGGTATGCTGGGGATCCCAGAGTTTGGGACCAACTTTGTTCGGGGCATGGTCGATGAGACTCATCCGACGACCTTTGCCGAGTTGCTTCAGCTTTCTGGTCTGTCTCACGGTACCGACGTATGGTTGGGAAATGCCCAAGACTTGATCAAGGCGGGTATTGCTGACCTATCAACCGTTATCGGATGTCGGGATGACATCATGGTTTACCTCATGCACGCTGGCCTAGATCCAAAAATGGCCTTTACCATCATGGAGCGGGTGCGGAAAGGCATGTGGCTCAAGATTCCTGAAGAAGAGCGCAATGGCTATATCGAGGCCATGAAGGCTAACAGTGTACCTGAATGGTACATCGAATCTTGTGGGAAAATCAAGTACATGTTCCCCAAAGCCCATGCGGCAGCCTACGTTATGATGGCCTTGCGGGTAGCTTACTTTAAGGTTCATCATCCTCTCTACTATTACTGTGCTTACTTCTCAATCCGTGCCAAGGCCTTTGATATCAAGACCATGGGCGCAGGACTAGAAGCCGTGAAAGCGCGGATGAAGGAGATTGCTGAAAAACGCAAGAACAACGAAGCTTCCAACGTAGAAATTGACCTTTACACGACGCTTGAAATTGTCAATGAGATGTGGGAGCGAGGCTTCAAGTTTGGTAAGCTAGACCTCTATCGCAGTGATGCGACGGAATTCTTGATCGATGGAGACACCCTTATCCCACCATTTGTCGCCATGGATGGATTGGGAGAAAACGTAGCCAAGCAGATTGTGCGAGCTCGGAAAGAAGGAGAATTCCTATCCAAGACAGAACTCCGCAAACGTGGCGGTGTTTCCTCAACCTTGGTAGAAAAGATGGATGAGATGGGCATTCTCGGCAATATGCCAGAAGACAATCAGTTGAGTTTGTTTGATGATTTGTTTTAATTTAAAGTCAACTTGTTCAAATAAGCCGACTAAGTTTCATTTAATTAAGACTTAACAGTAAAACCAGTAGAGATGATTTTTTATGATTTTCATTTCTACTGGTTTTTAGATATGATAGAATATAAGTAAGTTTTTATCCAAAGACTAAAACTTTAGGAAGTTATATATTGAAATTATCAAAAATGATTGCTATAAATTACTAATAATGATACTCTCAAACAAGAGTAAGCTTAATGGAAGTAGTGTTTGCTATACCTTAATAACTTTTCGATATGGAATGGAGATAAGTATGATTTTAGGTGAAACTTATAGGAAAATAAGAGAAGAAAAGGGGATTTCTATTTCTTCATTAGCAGGTGCTGAAATTTCAAAATCTCAAATATCTAGATTTGAATTAGGAGAAACAGAGATTTCTGTCTTTAAGTTATTGTATCTTCTTGAAAGAATAGGAGTAACACTAGAAGAATTTCTGCTTATCTGTAATCATTATCAACCTTCGGATTTTAATACCTTAATAGCTTCTGTTAAACAGGCCGCATATAATGAAGATGCTCAAGCATTACTAGATATGGTAGAGAAAGAAATAGAACTTTTTCATGAGACAAATTCTCATTACCATAAATTAAATGCTATTTTCATCGAAAGTATTGTTTCGGGAATGGATAAGAATCATCAATTGAGTCGTCAAGATGCCTCTTATCTTACAAACTATTTATTTTCCGTTGAAAACTGGGGTTATTACGAAACGCTCATCCTTGGAAATTGCTGTCGTGTTCTATCTCCAGATTTATTATTTAGATATGCCAAAGAGGCGCTCAAAAAAGGGAAGTTGTATAGTCCTATACCTAGAAATAGACAATCTCTCATTCAACTACTTCTCAATTCTTTGATTATAATGATTGAGAACGACTTATATGAGGAATCTTTATTTTTAAAACAGGCTACGAAGAATATATTAGCGGATTCCACAGATTTTTTTGAACAAACTATTTTGCTATATTTAGATGGATATTTGGAACTGAAATTCTATCATAATCAAAAATCACTTTTAAAAATCAAAGAAGCTTTAAAAATTTTCGAACTCTTCAATAAAACAATCTACAAAAATTACAAACAATACTTTGAGAAACACATCATTCATTTAGTAGACTAGGCCATTTATCTATAAGGTAATAACGTGATCAAACTCTTCCAATATTTCTGGATTTTGATCATGAGTAATGACAATAACAATTGCATCTTTAATGGATAGAATGTAGTCCATTATTTCTTTTGCTTTTATTGGATCAAGGTTACTTGTAGGTTCGTCAAATATATAAACTGAATATGTTTTGACTAAAAACCTAGCTAAATCAATTCGTTGCTTTTCTCCTTCTGAAATGATTTTGTTTGATTGAGCTAGGTTTTTACGAAGGAAGTCTTCATTAAAACCTAAGGATTTTCTTAATTTTTCAGTTAAATGAAGGTTTCTAGCCAATTTGATATTCTCTAGAATATTGCCTTCAATTAGAAAGTCATTTTTTTGCACAAACGCAATATCTTTATATAACTCCTCTGAGGGCATATCAATATTCTGTTTTCCGTTGATTTTTATTTCTCCATCATAAAGATTTTTTGGATAATAATTTAGTATTAATTTTACTAAAGTTGTTTTCCCAGTTCCTGAAGCACCGATAATCGCATAGCGCTTGCCTTTTTTAAATTCATAGGAAAAATGATCAAATAATATTCTATTTTCAATTTCATAATATAATTGGCTAATAGAAATAGTCGAAATGTTATCACAATCAATTGTACTTGTTTTATGGAAAGTTCCATGATTTGTCTCATATAGATTTTCTTGGATATTATCAATAATGGACTTGCTACTGCTGATTAAATTTTTATTGTAAAGAATAGATTGTAATGGAGCAAAAACACCGTTTAATAATTGAATACTTGCTACTAGTAGTCCAATAGTCAGTAAGTTATTTCTTACAAAAAAGATACCAGCGACCATACAGGATAGTTGAGAGCCAAAACTTAGTAAAATTCCAGTAGTTGAAGCTAAGTCTTTTAAGAATTGATATGTCTTTCTGGACTCTTCAAATTCTAAACTGATTCCCTGAATTTTTTCTTGGGTCCAGCTTTGAATATTTAATAACTTAATTTGTTCAAAACCATTAATAAAGTTTGTCATTTTTGACAAATAGTGACTATTTTGTAGGGAATAATTATTAGTTGCTTTAGTCATTAACTTTCCAGGAATTTGAGATAGAAAAATCGTTATACTCGACAATAAAAGAAAGACTAATGCTAATCGCCATTCTATATAGATAATGGCAACAACACTCATGATAAGGGTCCCTAAATTTGCAATTAGAGAGATTCTAGGAATCAATAAATTTTCTTGAATAAGGTCACTATTTTTGGTGATATTATTTAAGAAATCTGAATGGTTACGGTTGTCAATTTGGTTAAATTCACGCGATAAATAATGTAATAAGAGACCCTTTTTTAGATCTATAATAACTTTTTTTACATATTGATTTTTAAGATAGGAATAAGAACAAGAGATAAAGAACCACAGTAAAATTAAACTTACACAAATAGTGATATGAAAGAGTAATCCACTATTTGAATTAGTTATACTATCAAGTATTCTTCCTAATTGAAGAGAGAAGAATGTCATTAAAAGAGCACTTGTCAAACTTAATAAAATAATCAAGAAATATAGTAATTTATATTGTTTCATAATCTGGTTCATATTTTTCACCTCTTAATCTATGATAGCAACATTATATTCTAAAACTAAAACTCAGGCTGAGATCTCCCATATTTGGGACATTAATTTTATTTCTTTACTATATTTTAGCTAACAGCTATCCATTGTATATCCAATGAGTTTACATTAGCCTTATTTTTTTGTTATAATAATCAATAGAAAGAAGGTGAGAATATGTCTAAGACGAGTATGAGTATTCGTTTGGATAGTGAGGTTAAGGAACAGGCTCAACAGGTTTTTAATCATTTAGGGATGGATATGACAACAGCCATCAACATTTTTCTCCGTCAGGCTATTCAATATCAGGGCTTACCTTTTGATGTTAGAATAGACGATAATCGGAAATTGCTTCAAGTAGTAACGGATGTAGATCAAAATCGGAATATGAGTCGGTCTTTTGAATCTGTCTCAGACTTGATGGAGGACTTGCGTGCTTAAGATTCGCTATCATAAACAGTTTAAAAAAGATTTTAAGTTGGCAATGAGGCGTGGATTGAAAGCAGATTTGTTAGAAGAAGTCTTGCATTTTCTGATTCAAGAAAAAGAACTTCCTGTCAGATATCGTGACCATCAACTGACCAACTCCAAGCATTTTCAAGGTGTTCGTGAGTGTCATATCCAGCCGGATTGGCTTTTGGTGTATAAAGTGGACAAGGATGAATTGATTTTAAACTTGCTGAGGACAGGAAGTCATAGTGATTTGTTTTGATGGATTCAAGGATCCTCGCTCGTTTTGAGGTTGGCTAATGATAGAAAAGAAAAAAAGAGCAACACCCTGGAAGTCAGGGAAAGTCATTTCCATTCGCCTACGGAATGGCGTCTATGTCTTAGCGCAAATGGTCCGAGAGCCCTATCTGGTATTTTTTAACCATTTTAAGGAGGAAAATAGTTGGAAGGGAGTGACCTTGAAAGAGGAGAATATTCTCTTTTGTAAAGCAGTCACTCGTCAGTTTCTACGCTATAGTCCTGTAACGATTGTCAAAGATCTTGAGCCTCTGTTAGATTATCGGCTACCTAAAGAATGGATTTACAGCCATATGGGAGGGCATCCGATTACGGTTTCGGTGAAGGGACGGGAGCGCCAAGTAGCTGGTTTTGGCCAACGGCTTTCCTTAGTTCAGGCGGATAAGGAAAGTGGCCTACCAGAGGATAATCCTCTGATGGGACTCTTCCAAGCCTATATCCTACCAGATATCAAAGAGCAAGAATGGGAGCGGGTAGGTCAGGCTGAGCTCATGTCGATTGAAGTCTTTCCGACGCTCAATGAACGTCTTTATCTCTGCTTTCTCCATGGGAAAAATGTGAATCCAGAGCTAGATATCTCTTTGGGAAAGCCCCTGCCCGATGATTATGAAACCTATATCGATATTCTTACCAACAGCCCAGAGGCACGACGCCTCTATCTAGGTGAGGAGGATGACTAAGAAAGGAATGGAACGATGAGGGTGAAAATTTTTGCAGAAGACAAACCTGCTCAAAAAACATTTAGCTATCAATTAGAGCTAGATACCGATACAATTTTAAAAGTCACTGCCTTGGTCTGCTCCACTGTCGTGTTAGCAAACCTCTTGTCACTCTTAAAGGATTAATATAGAAAAGGATTGAAAATGGTTTTACCAAATTTTAAAGAAAACTTAGAAAATACGCTAAATTGTTGGTTGCGAACGGAGTTAACGTGCAGCCTGGCCATACCTTGGCTTTGAACATCGATGTTGAGCAAAGAGAATTAGCCCACTTGATTGTGAAGGAAGCCTATGCCTTGGGGGCGCACGAAGTCATTGTCCAATGGGCCGACGACTTCACTAACCGGGAAAAATTCCTCCATGCCCCGATGGATCGCTTGGACAATGTACCTGACTACAAGATTGCAGAGATGAACTACCTCTTGGAACACAAGGCGAGTCGCTTGGGTGTGCGCTCGTCTGACCCAGGTGCTTTAAATGGTGTCGATGCAGAGAAGCTTTCTGCCTCTGCTAAGGCTTTGGGCATGGCCATGAAACCCATGCGCATCGCCACTCAGTCTAATAAGGTCAGCTGGACAGTTGCTGCTGCAGCAGGGTTAGAATGGGCGAAGAAGGTCTTCCCAAATGCGGCTAGCGATGAAGAAGCAGTGGATCTCCTGTGGGATCAAATCTTCAAGACCTGCCGGGTTTACGAAGAAGATCCAGTCAAGGCTTGGGAAGAGCATGCTGCTATTCTCAAGAGCAAGGCAGATACACTTAACAAAGAGCAATTCTCAGCCCTTCATTACACAGCGCCTGGAATAGATTTGACCCTTGGTTTACCGAAAAACCACGTTTGGGAATCAGCCGGAGCTATTAATGCCCAAGGCGAAGGATTCTTGCCAAATATGCCGACAGAAGAGGTCTTCACAGCTCCTGATTTCCGTCGCGCAGAAGGTTATGTCACTTCTACAAAACCGCTTAGCTACAATGGGAATATCATCGAAGGGATCAAAGTGACCTTTGAAAATGGAGAAATTGTAGATATTACAGCTGAAAAAGGCGATCAAGTCATGAAAGATTTGGTCTTCAAAAACAAGGGAGCGCGTGCTTTGGGTGAATGTGCACTCGTACCAGACCCAAGCCCAATTTCTCAATCAGGCATTACTTTCTTTAACACTCTTTTCGATGAAAATGCCTCTAACCACTTAGCCATCGGGGCAGCCTATGCAACTAGTGTAGAAGGTGGCGCAGAGTTTACAGAAGAAGAACTCGAAGCAGCAGGACTTAACCGCTCAGACGTCCACGTCGACTTTATGATCGGCTCAAGCCAAATGGATATCGACGGCATCCGAGAAGACGGCACCCGCGTCCCAGTATTCCGCAACGGAGATTGGGCAATATAGGGAGCAGGACAGAAATCGGTAGACGCAGTCTCGATTTCGTAGTCCTGCCCCCGCACAGTTGATTAGGAAGTACGAGTACCGTAGGTAGGAGTAGTTCCAATCAACCACTGCGCCGAGAGACAGAAATCGGTAGACGCAGTCTCGATTTCGTAGTTTTGCCCCCGCACAGTTGATTAGGAAGTACGAGTACCGCAGGTAGGAGTAGTTCCAATCAACCACTGCGCCGAGAGACAGAAATCAGTAACTCGAAGAGTTTGATTTCTTCCTCGCTTTTTTGGATTTAAGGCTCGGGCAAAAAAGGTCCACCGGACCTTTTTAGTACCCCCGTCCAGTTGCTTAGGAAGAGCCTTGCTTCGCAATCCCTATCTGCCACCTCAAAACAGTGTTTTGAGCAATCAACCACTGCGCCAAGAAATAAAAATCAGGCACTCAGAGCGGTTGTTTTTTGAGAATAAAAATAAAGAGTTTGGTTTTAACAGCCAAGCTCTTTTTCTTGTGTCCACTAGTTTTAATGAAATATAGGGATAAAATTTTATAGCTTCTTCTCTTAATTAAAGAACCTTGCAAAGAAGGCTTGACGAGGGCCTACTTTCTAGATAGACTGAAAGTAAGCGTTTACACACAACAAATTTTAGGAGGTCCTGATGAAATCACATCAACCACGTTATGCTATTCGCAAGTATGCTGTAGGAGTTGCTTCGGTATTGGTTGGCTTTTTTGCCAGCGGTCAAGTCGTGGCAGCAGATACGCCGAGCGTTACAGAAAGTCCTGCAACGGCTCTTCCGACGCAACCAAGTGAAGGAGACTTGCCTCCCTCTGCTATTGAGGAAGCTAGTCAGCCGGCAGTAGAAAAACCAATCATTCCTGCTCCAATCGTTGATCAAAGTCAACCGACCCTACCTGATCGAGAACTACGTGCATCCGATCTTGATCGCTTGATTCGCGAAGATGCGGTCTCTGTCACAGAAGCTGATGTGGCAGCTCAACCTGTGACAGCAGCGACTGAAACACCAGCTAAAGATCCAGAGCAAGAAGAAAAATTGGCCAAGAAAAAGGTCATCTCGATCGATGCCGGTCGCAAATACTTCTCACCTGATCAAATCAAGGAAATCATTGATGAAGCTAGTAAGACAGGCTATACCGATTTACACCTATTAGTTGGAAATGATGGTTTGCGCTTTGTCCTTGATGATATGTTCTTGCAAGTAGGAGATACGTCCTACTCTAGCCAGGCAGTGAAGGAAGCAGTCGAAAAAGGAACTAAGGCTTATTATGACGATCCAAATGGAACAGCCTTGACTCAGGCTCAAATGGATGACATTTTGGCTTATGCCAAATCCAAGAATATAGGCGTGATTCCAACAATTAACAGCCCAGGGCACATGGATGCCATTCTGACAGCTATGGAGCAATTGGGGATCGAAAACCCTCACTTCAATTACTTTGGTACGAAAAAATCAGAACGGACCGTTGATTTAGACAACCAAAAAGCCCTAGATTTCACCAAAGCTTTGGTGGACAAGTATGCAGCTTATTTCAGTGGCAAGACAGAAATCTTTAACATTGGCTTGGACGAATATGCCAATGATGCAACAGATGCCCATGGTTGGCAAGTCCTTCAAGCCAGCAAGCATTGGCCAGATGAAGGTTATCCAGACAAAGGATACGAAAAATTTATCCAATATGCCAATGATCTAGCGGCTATTGTGAAAAAACACAAGATGAAACCAATGGCCTTCAACGATGGTATCTACTACAATGGTGATACTTCCTATGGAACTTTTGATAAGGATATCATCGTATCCTACTGGACAGGTGGTTGGAATGGCTATGATGTTGCTTCATCCAAGCTTTTGTCTGAACTAGGCCATCAAATTCTGAATACCAATGATGCTTGGTACTATGTCCTCGGTCGTGACAAAGCTGGATCAGGTTGGTACAATCTTGATCAAGGTCTTGAAGGAATTTCTAAATCAGCGATCGATTCCGTTCAGAAAAATGATGGGGCTAAGGTTCCCTTCATCGGTGGAATGGTAGCTGCCTGGGCAGATACGCCATCCGCAACCTACAAAAAAGACCTTCTCTTTAAGCTCATGCACGCTTTTGCGGACAAGAACGCGGACTACTTTGTAGCGGATCCTGAAGTGGTTGAAAAAGCTCTTGCAGAAGCTCCAACTGATTTGGATCACTATACACCAGAGTCTCTAGTAGCCTTTACAGAAGCTAAAAAAGCTTTGGAAGGGGTAGGAGCAGACACGACTCGAGCAGAAGCGAAAGAACTGATTGCTTCTCTCAAAGCCGCTCAAGAGGCCTTGGTCCATACAGAAAGCTATGCCAAAGAGTTGGCGGACAAGGAAGCTGCTGAAAAACTAGCTAAGAGCAAAGTGATTTCCATTGACGCAGGGCGCAAATACTTCTCACTGGATCAGTTGAAACGAATCGTGGACAAGGCCAGTGAGCTAGGGTACTCTGACTTGCACCTCCTTGTCGGAAATGATGGTATGCGCTTTGTCCTCGATGATATGACCCTGGAGGCAAATGGCAAAACCTACACTAGCGACGATGTGAAAGCTGCTCTCCTTGAAGGAACCAAGGCCTATTATGACGATCCAAATGGTCAAGCCTTGACCCAAGCAGAAATGGATGAATTGCTAGCTTACGCGACTTCTAAAGGCATTGGTTTGATCCCAGCAGTCAATAGTCCAGGCCACATGGATGCCATTTTGGTAGCGATGCAAAAACTAGGTATCGAACATCCGCAAGCGACCTTTGATACGGTTTCCAAGACAACTATGGACCTGACCAACGAAGAAGCAGTCAACTTTACTAAGGCCCTAATTGGCAAATACATGGACTATTTTAAAGGCAAGTCTAAGATCTTTAACTACGGAACAGACGAATACGCCAATGATGCCACTAATGCTCAAGGTTGGTACTACCTCAAATGGTATGAGCTCTATGGTAAATTTGCGGACTACGCCAACAGTCTTGCTGCCATGGCCCGCGAAAAAGGCTTGCAGCCAATGGCCTTTAACGATGGCTTCTACTATGGAGACGAAGATGATGTTGCCTTTGACAAGGATGTCTTAATTTCTTACTGGTCTAAAGGATGGTGGGGCTATAACCTCGCATCTCCTCAATATCTAGCAAGCAAGGGGTATAAGTTCCTTAACACTAACGGAGATTGGTACTATATCCTCGGTCAAAAACCTGAAGATGGTGGTGGCTTCCTCAAGAAAGCTATCGAAAATACTGAAAAAACTCCATTCAACCAGCTAGCTTCAACTAAATATCCTGAGGTTGATCTTCCTACTGTTGGTAGTATGGTAGCTATCTGGGCAGATAGACCAAGCGCTGAATACAAGGAAGAAGAAGTCTTCCAGGTCATGGAAGCATTTGCCAACCACAATAAGGACTACTTCAAAGCTGACTATACAGCCCTTCGTGCGGTCCTTGCCAATGTTCCAACAGATCTTTCCATCTACACTGAGGAATCTCGTTCAGCTCTTGCAACGGTGCTAGATCAGTTAAATTGGAAGATCAGTCGTGCTCACCAAGAAAAAGTGGCAGAGCAGGTTGAACAGGTAACTCAAGCTCTCAGTCAATTGAAACCAATCACCCAAGTGGGAAGCCAAGCAGAAGATGATGTCAGAGCCTTGGTAGCAGACATACCAAGTTTGGAAGTTGTCGAAAAAGAACTGGATTTTGAAGTTGTTGAACGGACCAATCCAGATTTAGCCAAGGGTGAACGAAAAGTGGTTCAAGCAGGTGTCAAAGGCCAGCAGCGTGAATTTGTTGTGGTCTCTGCCATTGATGAGAGTCGCCAAGTGCTAGGGACAGAAGTATCGAAAGAAGCTGTTGCTGAGATTGTGGAAGTGGGAACCAAGGAGGCGGAAGTAGTTACTCCGACTCCAGGTTTACAGGATGGTCCAAGTCCTCAACCAGACTTACCTCAAGTTGATCAAGGAGGTCATCATCAAGTGAGACCAGTAGCTCCTGAAGTGAAGCCACTTGTGAACGCTCAGCCAGCTCCAGTCGCTTCAGAACAAAAAACAGTAGAAGAAGCTCAGCCAGCACCGGTGCAAGACCAAACATCGGCTAGTCATCAGCTTCCTGAGACTGGACAAGAGTCTATTTTAGGATTGGCTTTGCTTGGAGCAATCTTAGGAGCGACAGGGATGAGTCTCAAAGGACGGAAAGAAGACTAATCAGCCCCCCGATTGAACTAAGTCTTTCTATTTTCTAGAGATGGAAGAGGAAAGACTTGGTTCTTTTTTTTCTCAGAAACTGTACCCGGACAGTTGTCGATTTTCCGCCTTGTTCAGCTTGGATGAACTTGATAAAATAAAAACATGACACGATACAAAGCAACCATTTCTTACGATGGAACTCTATTTGCAGGTTTTCAACGACAACCGCATGCCCGTAGTGTGCAAGAAGAAATCGAGAAGACCTTGATGCCTCTCAATCAAGGAAATCCTGTGACCATCCATGGAGCCGGCCGGACAGATGCAGGTGTCCATGCTCTTGGTCAGGTCATTCATTTTGATCTCCCTCAAGCGCGGGATGAGGAGAAGCTTCGCTTTGCCCTCGATACCCAGACCCCAGAGGATATTGACTTTATCCGGGTGGAGCAAGTTCCCGAGGACTTTCACTCGCGCTACCAGAAGCACAGCAAGACCTACGAATTCATCGTGGATTATGGTCGTCCCAAGAATCCCATGATGCGTCACTATGCCACCCACTATCCTTATCCTTTGGATGTGGCCAAGATGCAAGCAGCCATCCGAAAGTTGGAGGGAACCCATGATTTCAGCGGTTTCACAGCTTCAGGAACCAGCGTGGAAGATAAGGTTCGTACGATTACAGAGGCTCGCTTGGTCGAGGATGCAGGACATCATCGCCTTATCTTTACCTTTTCGGGCAATGGCTTTCTCTACAAGCAAATCCGCAATATGGTGGGGACTTTGTTGAAGATCGGAAATGATCGGATGCCGATCGAGCAGATCGATCTGATTTTAGAAAAGAAGGACCGCAATCTAGCAGGTCCTACAGCAGCGCCAAATGGCTTATATTTAAAGGAGATCCGTTATGAGTAATGAATTGATTCTAGCTATTTCAGGAAATGATATTTTTAGTGGGGGAGGTCTTCACGCTGACCTGGCCACCTATACAACCAACAAACAGCATGGCTTTGTAGCAGTGACTTGTTTGACCGCTATGACGGAGCACGGTTTTGAAGTGATTCCGGTGGATCCGACGACCTTTGCCCAACAGCTCCACTCTCTCAAGGATGTTCCTTTCTCTGCTATTAAACTCGGCCTCTTGCCAAATGTCCAAGTGGCAGACTTAGCCTTGGACTATGTCAAAGCCCATGCGGAGATTCCTGTGGTACTAGACCCTGTCTTGGTCTGCAAGGAAACTCATGACGTGGAAGTGTCAGCCCTTCGAGACGAATTGATCAAGTTCATCCCTTATGTGACCATCATCACGCCAAACTTACCAGAAGCTGAAATCTTGACCCAAAGCAAGATTCAATCGCTCGATGACATGAAGGAGGCTGCTCGTAAGCTCCATGAATTGGGAGCAGCCACTGTCGTGGTCAAAGGGGGCAACCGCCTTAACAAGGAAAAAGCCATCGATGTCTTTTATGATGGCCAAGACTATACGGTCTTCGAAGAAGATGTTTTAGAAAAGAATAATACAGGAGCTGGTTGTACCTTTGCCTCTAGCATAGCAAGCCAGTTAGTCCAAGGGAAGGCAACCTTAGAAGCTGTTAAGGCTTCAAAAGCGTTCGTCTACCAAGCCATTCAAAAATCAGATCAATATGGAGTAGTTCAATATGACCAATAACCGTACCCAAGTAATCGCGCATTTAGCCATTTTAACCGCCTTGACAGTTGTACTAGGCTATTATACCAAGTTGCCAACTCCTACTGGGATGGTGACCTTGCTGGATTTAGGTGTCTACTTTACCGCCTTTTATCTGGGGCGCAAAGAAGGAGCAGTGGTTGGTGGTCTTGGTGCCTTTCTCTTAGACCTCCTCTCTGGCTATCCTCAATGGATGTTCTTTAGTCTCTTGTTCCACGGAGCTCAAGGCTACTTTGCTGGTTTTAAAGGAAAAGCCCGTTACATCGGTCTGCTTCTAGGAACGGTTATCATGGTAGGTGGTTATGCTCTAGCTTCAGCACTCTTTTTAGGAAATACCTGGGTAGCGGCCATTGAAGAGGTTCCTCATAATCTGGTTCAAAACTTCGTTGGGATGGCTCTGGGATATGCTCTGTATCATTTCTTACCAAAGAAGGGAAATTAGAAGATGGAGTTAGAGCAATTAAAAAGAGAAACCCAGGAGATCTTGCTGGATCTTTTATCCAAGGCCAATCTGCATCAGGGACAAATCCTTGTATTAGGCCTGTCAACCAGTGAAGTCGCTGGCGCAAGTATCGGGAAGAACTCAAGTCTAGAGATTGGGCAAGCCATTGTGAAAACCATCCTGGATACCCTAACTCCCAAAGGGATTTATTTAGCTGTCCAAGGATGTGAGCATCTTAACCGCGCTCTAGTGGTCGAACGTGAACTAGCAGAAAAGAAAGACTTAGAAATCGTCAATGTACTACCGAGCCTCCATGCGGGGGGCGCAGGACAGTTGGCAGCCTTCGGTTATATGAAAGACCCTGTCGAAGTGGAATACATCACAGCTCAGGCTGGTTTGGACATCGGGGATACTTCGATTGGAATGCATGTCAAGCATGTGCAAGTACCCGTTCGCCCTGTCTTGAAAGAACTGGGTGGCGCTCATGTGACGGCTCTAGCCAGTCGTCCAAAGTTGATCGGTGGGGCGCGTGCTACTTACCAGGAAGACCCACTTCGGAAGTCCTAATAGGAAGGAAACTAGTTCAGGTACGGACTAGTTTTTTTATTCCGGGACAATTTTTGAGATAGGAAAGAAATTTTAAATCTTTTTGTCTTCAGAAACCACTATAAAATTCCTCTAAAAAGAAGCAGTTTCTACAAAACCAAGATGCCCAAAAACTTGCATTTTCGAAGTTTTATGGTAAAATTATTAGGAATGACTATATTATTTTAAGGAGAGACAGAATGTCTGTATCATTTGAAAACAAAGAAACAAACCGCGGAGTATTGACTTTTACCATCAGTCAAGACCAAATTAAACCAGCTTTAGACCGCGTGTTTGAGTCTGTTAAGAAAAACTTGAACGTACCAGGATTCCGTAAAGGTCACCTTCCACGTCCGATCTTCAACCAACGTTTTGGTGAAGAATCACTTTATCAAGATGCTTTGAACGATCTTCTTCCAGCAGCTTATGAAGCAGCAGTAAAAGAAGCAGGTCTTGAAGTAGTTGCTCAACCAACTTTTGACGTTGTATCAATGGAAAAAGGTCAAGATTGGACATTGACAGCAGCTGTTGTAACAAAACCAGAAGTAAAATTGGGTGCTTACAAAGACCTTGAAGTATCTGTAGAAGTTTCTAAAGAAGTAACAGATGAAGATGTAGATGCACGTATCGAACGCGAACGCAACAACTTGGCTGAATTGGTAATCAAAGAAGGACCAGCAGCTGAAGGTGATACAGTTGTGATCGACTTTGTAGGTTCTGTTGACGGTGTTGAGTTTGACGGAGGAAAAGGAGATAACTTCTCACTTGGACTTGGTTCAGGTCAATTCATCCCAGGTTTCGAAGACCAATTGGTTGGACACTCAGCTGGTGAAACAGTTGATGTCATCGTAACTTTCCCAGAAAACTACCAAGCAACTGACCTTGCAGGTAAAGAAGCAAAATTCGTGACAACCATCCACGAAGTAAAAGCAAAAGAAGTACCAGCTCTTGACGATGAATTGGCAAAAGACATCGACGAAGAAGTTGAAACTCTTGCTGAATTGAAAGAAAAATACCGCAAAGAGTTGGCTGAAGCGAAAGAAGAAGCTTACAAAGATGCAGTTGAGTCAGCAGCGATTGACCTTGCAGTAGAAAATGCAGAAATCGTTGACCTTCCAGAAGAAATGATCCACGAAGAAGTACACCGTGCTGTCAATGAATTCCTTGGAAACATGCAACGTCAAGGAATCTCTCCAGACATGTACTTCCAAATCACTGGTACAACTCAAGAAGATCTTCACAAACAATATGAAGCAGATGCAGCAGCACGTACTAAGACAAACCTTGTCGTAGAAGCAGTTGCTAAAGCAGAAGGCTTCGAAGCAACTGACGAAGAAGTAACTGCAGAAATCGAACAATTGGCAGCAGACTACAACATGCCAGTTGAACAAGTTCGTAGCTTGCTTTCACCAGAAATGTTGAAACACGATATTGCTGTGAAGAAAGCTGTTGAAGTGATCACAAGCACTGCAAAAGTAAAATAAAAAAGACGATCTTCCATCTTGATGGAAACAAGTCATAAGAAGAAAAGCTGAGGCCATGTGTCCCGGCTTTTCTCTTCTTATTGGCGTGGAATTTTCCTTTGACGAAAGGGGAAAATTATCGTACAATAGAGTGTAACGATAAATGATGTATTCTAGGGGTATCCTCTTTTTTAATGAAAAAGAGTGTTGCCTTGAGATAAAAATGAAGGAGATCTACCTTGGAATTAGAAGTATTTGCTGGACAAGAAAAAAGTGAACTTTCAATGATTGAAGTAGCCCGTGCGATCTTAGAATCACGTGGCCGTGATCATGAAATGTATTTCAATGACCTGGTCAATGAAATTCAAAACTACCTCGAAAAATCAAACAGTGAAATTCGTGAAGCTCTTCCCTTGTTCTATACAGAATTAAATGTGGACGGAAGCTTTATCCCACTAGGAGACAACAAATGGGGACTTCGCTCATGGTATGCGATCGATGAGGTAGATGAAGAAATCATCGCTCTTGAAGAAACTGATGAAGACGAAGAGCCTAAGAAACGTAAGAAAAAACGCGTCAATGCCTTTATGGATGGAGACGAAGACGCGATCGATTACAATGCGGATGATCCAGAAGACGAAGATGTCTACGAAGCAGATCCAGCGCTTACTTACGATGATGAAAACCCAGAAGATGAGAAGGATGAAGTAGAAGCCTATGACGCTGAAATTAATGAAATCTCACCAGACGAGTTGGATGAAGAAGTTGAGTTAAGTGACGAAGAAGACGAAGAAGAGTCTTACGAAGAAGAAGAATAATCCAAAGAGGCTGGGACAAAATTCCTAGCCTCTTTCTATGTTTATTTGGATTGTCGAACGCAGTGGTTGAGTGGGCTCTACTACGCTGATTTCATCGGCTTTTATAGCCCTACTCAACTGTGCGGAGGTTGGACGACGAAATCGAATTCTAACGAATGACCGATTTCTGTCCCACTCTCTTTCTTTACTTGAAGAACGCTTCAAGGAGGAGTATAATAAGGGTGTAAGCCTGACGTAGTGCAGAAGGAGGAAGGACCTATGGACTGGATACTTGATCAAAGTTTGGTGGACTTAGGGATTGAGACAGTTGTAATTGGAGTGGCCAAACAGGTGGATCCGCAAGCTCCCTTGTCTGAAGCTGTTCTAGCTAAAAAGAAGGAGATGGAAGCCTGGGCCTTAAATTGTGATCTTGGCTTGGTGAAAGAGGAGCCGGTAGTACAAGGCTACCTTGACTTGTTGAAGGAAGTGGGGCGTAGTGTTAAAAAGAACCCACCAACTATTCTTGCTTTGATTAAGAACATTCAAAGTCGTGGCTTCCTTCCTACGATTAATAGTGTGATTGATATCTATAATATCGAATGCCTCGGTTCCTTTCTAGCCATCGGAGGGCATGATCTGGATAAAATCCAGGAACCAATCGAGTTTACGATTAGTCAAAGAGAGGATACCTTTTTGCCCATCTTATCAACAGAAAAGCATGTTAGTGAAACCGATCCGGTCTACCGAGATCAAGAGGGTATTATGGCCTGGCTAGATGTGAGAGATGGTGAGCGCTATAAGATGGAGGAGACTACCCGCAATGCCCTCTTTATCATCCAGGGAAACAGAGCGACCTCTGTAGAGATGCGCTTGGAAGCACTGGAGCGGATTAGAGAAGATTTGTCCTCTTGCATGCCCGATTTAGAATTTGAAAAATATCTGGTTACCCCCAGTGAGACAATTCCAGTCCCTTAAAGGAGCCCTTCTGTAATAGGGATGAATCCTCATTTGAACAGGTGAGACAAGTGAAGCTGCCGACGCTCTGCTTAACCTGTGAAAATCTGCAAACTTTGAAAAAAGTTTGAAAAAAATCTTGACAAGAAAGTAGAAGATTGATATACTAGTAAGGTACTCAATCGCGGGGATGGCGGAATTGGCAGACGCGCAGGACTAAGGATCCTGTGACCGCTTTAGGTCGTGAGGGTTCAAGTCCCTCTCTCCGCATCGGATAATCAAGGCAGCTTCGGCTGTCTTTTTTCTTGTTCATTTAGTAGAAAGATTGCTTGAAAGAGAAGAAAACGCTTTAAAGCTTCAGGAAAAGCTAGCATTTTCAATGAAAAAGTGATAAAATAAACAATGTAAGTGGTTTAACCACAATAAATTAGAGGAGGCCTACTACTAATGGCAATCGTTTCAGCAGAAAAATTTGTCCAAGCAGCTCGTGACAATGGTTACGCAGTTGGTGGATTTAACACAAACAACCTTGAGTGGACTCAAGCTATCTTGCGTGCAGCAGAAGCTAAAAAAGCTCCAGTTTTGATCCAAACTTCTATGGGTGCTGCTAAATACATGGGTGGTTACAAAGTAGCTCGCAACATGATCGCTAACCTTGTTGAAGCAATGGGTATCACTGTACCAGTTGCAATCCACCTTGACCATGGTCATTACGAAGATGCTCTTGAGTGTATCGAAGTTGGTTACACTTCAATCATGTTCGACGGATCACACCTTCCAGTTGAAGAAAACCTTAAATTGGCGAAAGAAGTTGTAGAAAAAGCTCACGCTAAAGGTATCTCAGTTGAAGCTGAAGTTGGTACAATCGGTGGTGAAGAAGATGGTATCGTTGGTAAAGGTGAATTGGCACCAATCGAAGATGCTAAAGCAATGGTTGCTACAGGAATCGACTTCTTGGCAGCTGGTATTGGTAACATCCACGGTCCATACCCAGCAAACTGGGAAGGTCTTGACCTTGACCACTTGAAGAAATTGACAGAAGCTCTTCCAGGATTCCCAATCGTATTGCACGGTGGTTCAGGTATCCCTGATGAGCAAATCCAAGCAGCTATCAAACTTGGTGTTGCGAAAGTTAACGTTAACACTGAGTGCCAAATCGCATTCGCTAACGCAACTCGTCAATTCGTACGTGAATACGATGCAAACGAAGCAGAATACGACAAGAAGAAACTCTTCGACCCACGTAAATTCTTGAAACCAGGATTCGAAGCAATCACAGCTTCAGTTGAAGAACGTATCGACGTATTTGGTAGCGAAAACAAAGCTTAATCTTGCTTGAAACGTTATTAACCAGAGGTTTATCCGCAAGGATAAGCCTTTTTTGGTTCTCTTATTTGGAAAAGTGTTTATTGTAAACAAAAAATGATTGCGATTCTGACAGTTTAAGGTTATAATAAACAAAAACGAAGTAAGTAGGTAGGGAATGAAAAAACAGGAAAGACTGAATGAGATTATCAATCTGGTCAATAAAGCTGGAACCGTTTATGTTCAAGACATCATGGAAAGTATGCAGGTGTCGGATATGACGGTCCGTCGGGATTTGATTGAATTGGAAAAGCAAGGGCTCCTTATTCGTGTTCGAAATGGAGCCAAAAGTAACCAATTCCTCCCTTCACGAGAGCTTCCCCATGAAGAGAAGTTACTCAAGAATATTCTGGCTAAGCGTGAGGTAGCGAAGAAAGCTAGCGAACTGATAAAAGAAGGTGAGAGTATCTTCCTTGGGCCGGGGACCTCTGTTGAGGTTCTTTCAGAAGCCATTAATAATAAGGAATTGCGTGTGGTGACCAACTGTCTGCCGATTTTCCAAGAGTTGTTAAAGAAGAAAAGTGATACCTTTAAGGTAATCCTCTTAGGAGGGGAACTTCGAGAAACCAGTCAAGCTTTTGTCGGCGAGATAACGAACACTCTCATGGAAAGAATGTACTTCCACAAGATGTTTTTTAGTGGGAATGGCATTGTGGATGGACGCGTTCTGACCTCTTCTTTTGAAGAAGCCTATACGCAAAAGTTAGCCTTAGAACGTTCTTCTGAAGCTTACCTACTGATTGATTCCTCCAAGATTGGCAAGGAAGACTTTACCTCTATCTGTTCCTTGAAAAAAGTAACTGCGGTGATAACGGACGATGCATTTGAAAAAGCACATGAAGAATTAGAGGAATATACACGTGTGATTGTATAAATAATAAACTGAAAAGAGAGAGCGATTCTCTCTTTTTTTGTTTATTACAAACAATTTAGGGCTAAAAATAGTAAAAAATGAAGAAAAAAGAAAAAAATAAACAAAAAATAGTTGACAACAAACAAAATTAGCGCTATACTGTGTTTGTGAATAACAAAACGAAGTCGAATGAAGAAAGAGGAGAGCTTTCTTTGTTGACAGAAATGCAAAAAGGAGAAGTATATGGCAATTGTAGTTGGTGCGGATGCAGCAGGTATTCGCTTAAAAGAAGTAGTCAAAGAATATTTGGAAGTAGAAGGTTTCCAAGTGGTGGATGTCACTGAAGAAGGGCAAGACTTTGTTGATGTGACCTTGGCTGTTGCTAAAGAAGTCAAACAAGCAGAAGATAATCTGGGTATTGTCATTGATGCATACGGAGCTGGTCCATTCATGGTCGCAACTAAAATTAAGGGAATGGTTGCAGCAGAAGTTTCAGATGAACGCTCTGCCTACATGACCCGTGGACACAACAATTCTCGCATGATCACCATGGGTGCTCAAATCGTGGGTGACCAATTGGCAAAAAATATCGCTAAAGGTTTTGTAAACGGTAAGTATGATGGCGGTCGCCACCAAATCCGTGTCGATATGCTCAACAAGATGTGCTAAGGGGGGAGTAAACGAATGAAAATTGCAATTGGATGTGACCATATTGTCACAAATGAAAAAATGGCTGTTTCTGAATTTTTGAAATCAAAAGGCTATGAAGTCCTTGACTTCGGAACCTATGACCATGCGCGCACCCACTACCCAATTTTTGGGAAAAAGGTTGGAGAAGCAGTAGTGAGTGGTCAAGCAGATCTTGGTGTATGTATCTGTGGAACTGGCGTTGGAATTAACAACGCGGTTAACAAGGTCCCTGGAATCCGTTCAGCCTTGGTCCGCGATATGACCTCTGCTCTTTATGCCAAAGAAGAACTCAATGCCAACGTGATTGGTTTTGGTGGGAAGGTCACAGGAGAACTTCTGATGTGTGATATTTTGGAAGCCTTCATCCATGCAGAATACAAACCAAGTGAAGAAAATAAGAAATTGATTGCCAAGATTCAACATTTGGAAACCCACAACGACCGTCAAGAAGATGAGGATTTCTTCACAGAATTTCTTGAAAAATGGGACCGTGGGGAATACCGCGACTAAGAGGTGAGTCTATGATTTTAACGGTAACCATGAACCCTTCAATCGACATTTCCTATCCATTACAAAGCTTACACTTGGATACGGTCAATCGAGTTGACAAGGTAAGCAAAACCGCAGGAGGGAAGGGTCTCAATGTCACACGGGTCCTTGCAGAGATTGGAGATCCTGTCTCGGCAACTGGTCTGATTGGTGGTTCAACAGGCCAATTTATCTTGGACCATCTGGATCAGGAAATCGGCAAAGAATTCTTTGAAATTCAAGGGGAGACCCGGAATTGTATTGCGATCCTTCACGAAGGACAACAAACTGAAATCTTGGAAAAAGGTCCGTCTGTTTCTGAAGAAGAAGGGCAAGCCTTTCTTGATCACTATGAAGCCTTGCTTCCTAATGTAGCAGTCGTTGCTATCTCAGGAAGTTTGCCAGCTGGCTTGCCACTTGATTATTATACTCAACTGGTCGAACGGGCTAAGAAGGCAGGAAAACCAGTCGTTCTGGACTGCTCAGGTGCTTCCCTGGAAAAAGCTCTAGCAGCACCTGTAAAACCGACGGTGATTAAACCCAACAATGAAGAGTTATCCCAACTCTTGGGCTACGAGGTGACCAAGGACCTAGATCAATTAAAAGAGGTCCTTCAATCGGACTTGTTTAAAGGGATTGACTGGGTCATTGTCTCCCTAGGAGCTGACGGTGCCTTTGCCAAACATGGTGATGTCTTCTATAAAGTAGATATTCCAAAAATTGAAGTGGTTAATCCAGTGGGATCTGGTGATTCGACAGTTGCTGGGATTGCTTCAGCTCTCTATCATAAGGAAGACGACCAAGCACTTTTAACCAAAGCCAATGTCCTTGGCATGTTGAATGCTCAAGAAGCAACGACAGGCCATATCAATATTCATCGCTATGATGATTTGTATCAACAGATAAATGTAAAAGAGGTATAAGATGGTATTAACAGAACAAAAACGCAACTATTTAGAAAAATTGAGCACCAAAGAGGGTGTGATCTCAGCCTTGGCCTTTGACCAACGTGGTGCCTTGAAACGCCTCATGGCTCAGTACCAAGACACAGAACCAACCGTGGCTCAAATGGAAGAATTGAAGGTCTTGGTGGCTGAAGAATTGACACCATTCGCATCTTCTATGCTCTTGGACCCTGAGTATGGACTTCCAGCAACCAAGGTCTTGGATGCAGAAGCAGGTCTCTTGTTGGCTTATGAAAAAACTGGCTACGACACTTCTAGCACAAAACGTCTGCCAGACTGCCTTAACCTTTGGTCAGCTAAACGCATCAAAGAACAGGGTGCAGATGCAGTGAAATTCTTGCTCTACTATGATGTGGATAGTGCTGATGAACTCAACCAAGAAAAACAAGCCTACATCGAACGCATTGGTTCAGAATGTGCTGCAGAAGAAATTCCATTCTTCCTTGAAATCTTGGCTTATGATGAAACTATTGCGGATGCCGGATCTGTAGAATATGCGAAAGTAAAACCTCGCAAGGTCATCGAAGCTATGAAAGTCTTCTCAGACCCACGCTTCAACATCGATGTTTTGAAGGTGGAAGTGCCAGTCAACGTCAAATACGTTGAAGGCTTTGGCGATGGAGAAATCGTACATAGCCGTGAAGAAGCGGCAGCCTTCTTTAAAGAACAAGAAGCAGCAACCAACCTTCCATATATCTACTTGAGTGCCGGTGTATCTGCCAAACTCTTCCAAGAAACCCTCGTCTTTGCGCATGAAGCAGGCGCGAACTTTAACGGGGTCCTTTGTGGTCGTGCAACTTGGGCTGGATCTGTAGAAGCCTACATCAAGAATGGGGAAGAAGCAGCTCGTGAATGGCTCCGTACCGAAGGTCGTCGCAACATTGAAGAGCTCAACCAAGTCTTAGACCAAGTCGCAACTTCTTGGAAAGAGCGTATTTAACAGTGTAGACCACTCCTTTAACGATGGTCGTTCGAATTTCCTTGAAGAGCCCAGAGAATACAACGATAAACAGCTATTTGTTAGAAAAAAACAAAAAAGTTAAAAAGTTGTTAAGAAAGGGTTTACAAAAACAAAAGCGTGTGCTATACTTAATCCATAAGTGAATACAAGGTGAGTGTTAGTAAGTTAGATTACGCATGATCACAGATGAATTAGGGAAGACTCTCTCTAATCTCATTTGTGATCATTTTTTATACCTCAAACCTTGAATAAACTAGCAAGGAGAGTACCATGTATCGGATTTTAAATCCACTTAATCACAATGTTGCTCTGGTGAGGAATGACAAAGGGGAAGAACTGATTGTCATTGGAAAAGGAATCGTTTTTGGGAAAAAGAAGGGTGACCTAGTCCCTAAAGAAAAGGTAGAAAAGCTCTTTCGGATGAAAACAGAGGAATCCCGAGAGAACTTTATGACCCTGTTAAAAAATGTTCCATTAGACTTCATCACAGTGACCTACGAGATGATCGATTACTTGAGCAAAAAGTATCACTACCCCGTTCAAGAATATATCTATGTGACCTTGACCGACCACATGTTTTGCTCTTACCAGGCAGTGACCCAAGGCAGGTATAAGGAAAGTAATCTTTTGGATATCTCAGAGAACTATCCAGTGGCTTTTGAGATTGCCAAAGAGGCAGTAGACATCTATCGGGAGAAGCTCACAACTAGCTTCCCTGAAGATGAGGTCACTCGTATCGCCTATCATTTCATCAACGCAGAAGGTGAAAATGGAGCGGAGGTCGTGGATTCCATGGACCAGCGCAAAGAAATCTTAAAAGGTGTGGAAGAGGTTTTGGATAGTTATTCAATCAAACGAACCGAGACCAACAACAACTTTTATGATCGTTTCATGATTCATCTTAACTACTTCTTGGATTACCTGGATCGCAATCGGGATGATAATCAATCGCTTCTAGATATGGAGGAACATATCAAAAGCTCCTATCCCAAAGCCTTTGAGATTGGTTCCAAGATTTATGATGTGATTTCTAGGGAGACCGGGGTTGACTTGTACAAGAGTGAACGAGTCTATCTGGTCTTGCACATTCAACGCTTATTGTAACAACTTTTAAATATTAAGAAATTCAAATTGGAGGAATTGGTCATGACCAAAGAAGAAATGACACTATTAGGTTTTGAGATCGTTGCGTATGCAGGGGATGCTCGTTCTAAACTCTTGGAGGCCCTCAAGGCGGCTGAGAAGGGTGACTTCGCTCAAGCGGAAAGCTTGGTAGAAGAAGCAGGAAGCTGTATCGCAGAGGCTCACAAGTCTCAAACAACTATGCTAGCGCAAGAAGCAGCAGGAGAAGACCTCCCCTACAGCATTACCATGATGCATGGACAGGACCACTTAATGACAACGATCCTATTAAAAGATGTGATTCATCATCTCATTGAATTATACAAAAGAGGAGTAAAATAATGCATAAATTAATTGAATTAATTGAGAAAGGAAAACCTTTCTTCGAGAAGATTTCTCGTAATAAATATTTGCGTGCGATTCGTGATGGATTTATCGCGGGGATGCCTGTGATCTTATTCTCGTCTATCTTTATATTGATTGCTTACGTCCCAAATGCGTGGGGCTTCCATTGGTCAAAAGAAATTGAGAATTTCTTGATGACACCTTATAGCTATTCGATGGGAATTCTGGCTTTCTTCGTAGGTGGAACCACAGCCAAAGCTTTGACAGATTCTGTCAACCGTGATTTACCTGCAACAAACCAGATCAACTTCTTGTCAACTATGTTGGCATCTATGGTTGGTTTCCTACTAATGGCAGCTGAACCAGCGAAAGAAGGAGGTTTTCTGACTGCCTTCATGGGAACAAAAGGTCTTTTGACAGCCTTTATTGCAGCCTTCGTTACCGTTAATGTTTACAAAGTCTGCGTGAAAAACAATGTTACGATTCGCATGCCAGACGAAGTTCCACCGAATATCTCTCAAGTATTTAAAGACTTGATCCCATTCACTGTATCTGTTGTTCTCCTTTATGGACTTGAATTGATTGTGAAGGGAAGTCTGGGTGTAACAGTAGCTGAATCTATTGGTACTCTCCTTGCGCCTCTCTTCTCAGCAGCAGACGGTTATGTTGGTATTACGATCATTTTTGGTGCTTTTGCTTTCTTCTGGTTTATTGGTATTCACGGCCCATCTATCGTTGAACCTGCGATTGCAGCGATTACTTATGCAAATGCTGAAGTCAACTTGAACCTTCTCCAACAAGGTATGCACGCTGATAAGATCCTTACATCTGGTACACAAATGTTCATCGTTACTATGGGTGGTACTGGTGCAACTCTTGTTGTTCCGTTCATGTTTATGTGGTTATGTAAATCAAAACGAAATCGTGCTATTGGACGTGCTTCAGTAGTTCCTACATTCTTCGGTGTAAACGAACCAATCTTGTTTGGTGCACCGCTTGTTTTGAACCCAATCTTCTTTATCCCATTCATCTTTGCACCAATTGCAAACGTATGGATCTTTAAGTTCTTTATTGAAACACTTGGCATGAACTCATTTACTGCCAACCTTCCATGGACTACACCAGGACCTCTTGGTATTGTTCTTGGTACAAACTTCCAGTTCTTATCATTCGCTCTTGCAGCATTGTTAATTGTAGTAGATATTGCTATCTACTATCCATTCCTCAAGGTTTATGATGAACAAATTCTTGAAGAAGAACGTTCAGGTAAAGCTAATGATGAATTAAAAGAAAAAGTAGCTGCAAACTTTAACACTGCAAAAGCAGATGCTATTCTTGCAAAAGCTGGTGTTGAAGGTGAACCAGTTCAAAACAATATCACAAAAGAAACAAACGTATTGGTTCTTTGTGCAGGTGGTGGAACTAGTGGACTTCTTGCCAATGCTTTGAATAAAGCTGCTGCAGAATACAAGGTTCCTGTGAAGGCTGCTGCTGGTGGTTACGGTGCTCACCGTGAAATGTTGCCAGAATTTGACCTTGTTATCTTGGCGCCTCAGGTTGCTTCCAACTTCGAAGATATGAAGGCTGAAACAGATAAACTAGGCATCAAATTGGCGAAGACAGAAGGTGCTCAGTACATTAAATTGACACGCGATGGACAAGGTGCTCTAGCCTTTGTTCAAGCGCAATTCGATTAACGATAGGGACTGTGAAACAGTCTCCTATCGTAACGGAAATCGCTATGGCGATTTTCCTAATCGACTTGTTAATTCGTCGGTAAAAATATATCGTTTTTACCTCCTCATGTCACAATTCGGTGGCTTGGAATAAGAAGTGAGATGGAGATGGATGGCTCACTAACTCCTCTCCCCTCACTTTTCATTTTAACCAATCAAGAAATAGGTGAAAAAATGACAAAAACACTTCCTAAAGATTTTATTTTTGGTGGGGCAACGGCTGCCTATCAAGCAGAAGGAGCTACCCATGCTGACGGAAAAGGACCAGTTGCTTGGGACAAATACTTAGCTGATAACTATTGGTATACAGCAGAACCAGCAAGCGATTTCTACAATAAATATCCAGTAGACTTACAGTTGGCTGAAGAATATGGCGTAAACGGAATTCGTATTTCTATTGCTTGGTCACGTATTTTTCCAACTGGCTATGGTGAAGTAAATCAGAAAGGGGTTGAATTCTACCACAATCTATTTGCGGAATGCCACAAACGTCATGTAGAACCATTCGTAACTCTTCACCACTTTGATACTCCTGAATCTCTTCACTCAAACGGAGACTTCTTAAATCGTGAAAATATCGAACACTTCGTAGATTATGCTGCCTTCTGTTTTGAAGAATTCCCAGAAGTCAACTATTGGACAACCTTTAATGAAATTGGACCAATCGGTGATGGTCAATACTTAGTAGGAAAATTCCCTCCAGGGATTCAGTATGACCTTGCCAAAGTTTTCCAATCACACCACAATATGATGGTTTCGCATGCCCGAGCTGTGAAATTGTACAAAGACAAAGGATATATAGGTGAAATCGGGGTTGTTCACGCCCTTCCAACTAAGTATCCGTTGGATCCAGAAAATCCAGCAGACGTTCGTGCGGCTGAGTTGGAAGATATCATCCATAACAAGTTTATTCTAGATGCAACCTACCTTGGACACTATTCCGATAAAACCATGGAAGGTGTAAACCACATTCTTTCAGTTAATGGTGGTAGCTTGGATCTTCGTGAGGAAGACTTTGCAGCGCTTGAAGCAGCTAAAGATTTAAACGACTTCCTTGGAATTAACTACTACATGAGTGACTGGATGGAAGCCTTTGATGGTGAAACAGAAATCATTCATAATGGTAAAGGGGAAAAAGGAAGCTCTAAGTACCAAATTAAAGGTGTTGGTCGTCGTGTAGCTCCTGACTATGTACCACGCACTGACTGGGACTGGATCATTTATCCTCAAGGGCTATATGATCAGATCATGCGTGTGAAGGCGGATTATCCAAACTATAAGAAAATCTACATCACTGAAAACGGACTGGGCTACAAAGATGAGTTTGTGGACAACACGGTTTATGACGATGGACGGATTGATTATGTGAAGCAACACTTGGAAGTTCTGTCCGATGCGATTGCGGATGGGGCAAACGTTAAAGGCTACTTCATTTGGTCACTCATGGACGTCTTCTCTTGGTCAAATGGTTACGAAAAACGCTATGGTCTCTTTTATGTGGACTTTGAAACCCAAGAGCGCTATCCGAAGAAGTCAGCTCACTGGTACAAGAAAGTGGCAGAAAGCCAAGTAATTGAATAAAGAAATAAACATGTAAGAAGGCTTATCCGTAAGGGTAGGTCTTTTTTGGTTCTCTTATTTGGAAAAGTGTTTATTGTAAACAAAACAATTCACTCATTTCTAGTAATAATTTTTTGTTTGAAGGGCCAATATAGTTTTTACATGATATAATTAAATTGTTGAGTTAATATTAGGAGATTATGATTCATATTGATCAAAATAGTTTGCCTTTTTACAATTCGTAGCCTGCCCCTAAGGGCAGGTTTTTTGGTGTCTTAAGGAAACTTTTTAACAGAATTTTTGATTAAAAGTTTCATTTTAAGAGAGAAATCTCTAATTTCATAATCAATAAGCAAACGCTTGCATTCCTGTTTTTATTAGATTATAATAGGTTGGTATAAAGCCTTCTGTAATAATATTGAGAAAGTGTAGAAAGTAAGGATTTAGAATATTTGTAGTCAAAAATACAATGTTGCTTCTTACGATAGGGAGATAGATATGGCAATGATAGAAGTGCAACATCTTCAGAAAAATTTTGTGAAGACAGTTAAGGAGCCGGGGTTAAAGGGAGCCTTGCGCTCCTTTGTTCATCCTGAAAGGCAGACCTTTGAAGCGGTCAAGGATTTAACTTTTGAAGTTCCAAAAGGGCAGATTTTAGGATTTATCGGGGCAAATGGTGCTGGGAAGTCAACCACCATCAAAATGCTGACAGGAATTTTAAAACCGACATCTGGTTTTTGTCGGATTAATGGCAAGATTCCGCAGGATAATCGCCAAGATTATGTCAAGGATATTGGGGTTGTTTTTGGGCAACGCACCCAGCTATGGTGGGATTTGGCACTGCAAGAGACCTACACGGTTTTGAAAGAGATCTATGATGTACCGGACTCGCTTTTCCATAAGCGCATGGACTTTTTGAATGAAGTTTTGGATCTGAAGGATTTTATCAAGGATCCTGTGCGGACTCTTTCACTAGGTCAACGGATGCGAGCGGATATTGCGGCTTCCTTGCTTCACAATCCCAAAGTTCTCTTTTTAGATGAACCGACTATTGGTTTGGATGTGTCGGTCAAGGACAACATTCGACGTGCTATCACCCAGATTAATCAGGAGGAAGAGACAACTATTCTCTTGACCACTCACGACTTGAGCGATATTGAGCAACTCTGTGATCGGATTTTTATGATTGACAAGGGGCAGGAGATTTTTGATGGGACGGTGAGCCAGCTCAAGGAGACCTTTGGCAAGATGAAGACTCTCTCCTTCGATCTGACGCCAGGTCAAAGTCATCTCGTCTCTCATTATGAAGGCTTACCTGATATATCCATTGATAGACAAGGAAATAACCTGACTATTGAATTTGATAGTTCCCGCTACCAATCAGCTGATATTATCAAGCAAACCTTATCTGATTTTGAAGTCCGTGATTTGAAGATGGTAGATACGGATATTGAAGATATTATCCGTCGCTTCTATCGAAAGGAGCTCTAAGATGGTCAAATTGTGGAGACGTTATAAACCCTTTATCAATGCAGGGATTCAGGAGTTGATCTCCTATCGAGTCAATTTTCTTCTCTATCGGATTGGCGATGTCATGGGGGCTTTTGTGGCCTTTTATCTCTGGAAAGCAGTCTTTGATTCCTCGCAAGAGTCCTTGATTCAGGGTTTCAGCATGGCAGATATTACCCTCTACATCATCATGAGTTTTGTGACTAATCTTTTGACCAGGTCAGATAGCTCCTTTATGATTGGAGAGGAGGTTAAGGATGGCTCCATTATCATGCGTTTGTTGCGACCAGTGCATTTTGCGGCTTCTTACCTCTTTACAGAGCTTGGATCCAAGTGGTTGATTTTTATCAGCGTTGGACTGCCATTTTTAAGTGTCATTGTCTTGATGAAAATCTTATCAGGACAAGGCATTGTAGAAGTACTGGGATTAACCATCCTTTATCTCTTTAGCTTAACCCTAGCCTACCTAATCAACTTTTTCTTTAATATCTGCTTTGGATTTTCAGCCTTTGTGTTTAAAAATCTATGGGGTTCTAATCTACTTAAGACTTCCATAGTGGCCTTTATGTCAGGGAGTCTGATTCCCTTGGCTTTCTTTCCCAAGGTTGTTTCAGATATTCTGTCCTTCTTGCCATTTTCATCCTTGATTTATACTCCGGTTATGATCATTGTTGGGAAATACGATGCCAGTCAGATTCTTCAAGCGCTTTTGCTCCAGTTCTTCTGGCTCTTAGTGATGCTAGGCTTGTCTCAGTTGATTTGGAAACGAGTCCAGTCCTTCATCACCATTCAGGGAGGTTAGTATGAAAAAATATCAACGCATGCATCTGATTTTTATCAGACAATACATCAAACAAATCATGGAATACAAGGTCGATTTTGTGGTTGGTGTGCTAGGAGTTTTTCTGACCCAAGGCTTGAACCTCTTGTTTCTCAATGTCATCTTTCAACACATCCCCTCGCTAGAAGGCTGGACTTTTCAAGAAATTGCCTTTATCTATGGTTTTTCCTTGATTCCCAAGGGACTGGACCACCTCTTTTTTGACAATCTCTGGGCACTAGGTCAACGCTTAGTCCGAAAAGGGGAGTTTGACAAGTATCTGACTCGTCCTATCAATCCTCTCTTTCACATCCTCGTTGAGACCTTTCAGATTGATGCCTTGGGTGAACTTTTGGTCGGTGGAATTTTACTAGCGACAACGGTCTCTAGCATTGCTTGGACTCTACCGAAATTCCTGATTTTTCTAGTTTGCATTCCTTTTGCAACCTTGATTTACACTTCCTTGAAAATTGCTACAGCCAGCATCGCTTTTTGGACCAAGCAGTCAGGCGCCATGATTTACATTTTCTATATGTTTAATGATTTTGCCAAGTACCCGATTTCCATTTACAATTCGCTCCTTCGTTGGTTAATTAGCTTTATTGTACCTTTCGCCTTTACGGCCTACTATCCTGCCAGCTATTTCTTGCAGGACAAGGATGTCTTCTTTAATATCGGTGGTTTGATTCTGATTTCTCTTATCTTCTTTTGCATCTCTCTGAAACTCTGGGATAGGGGATTAGACTCATACGAAAGTGCTGGTTCGTAAGAGGTAAAGTAGGACTAAAATCAAGAAAGGAACTTATGATGCTTGTTATTAAAGAAGTTAAGGATGAAGAGCAAAAAATGGCAGTTGTCGCCGAGGTTTTAAAGGATTTGCCAGAATGGTTTGGAATGCCAGAAAGCACGCAAGCCTACATCGAAGGAGCCAAGGACTTGCAAGTGTGGGCTGCCTATCAGGAGGGTGATTTGCTTGGCTTTGTAAGCTTGTCCTATTCTAGTGAAGATTGTGCAGAGATTGATTGTCTCGGTGTAAAAAAAGCTCATCAAGGCAGGGGGATTGGAAGTCAGTTGCTTGCTACTTTGGAAAGTGAAGCCTGCAAAAAAGTCGACTATTTACAGGTAAAAACAGTGGCAGAAGGTTCTAACAAGGATTATGACCGAACCAATATCTTTTATCGCAGTCTTGGTTTTAAAAAACTAGAGATTTTTCCACAACTTTGGGGGCCTCAAAATCCTTGTCAGATTTTGATTAAAAAGATCAACTAAAAGTGCTTGACATCCGCTATCAGAGTGCTATACTGAGAAAGTAATCGCCGAATTAGCTCAGTTGGTAGAGCAACGCACTCGTAACGCGTAGGTCACAGGTTCGATCCCTGCATTCGGCATTAAACTATACAAGAAAAAGCCCCTTGTGACGGGCTTTTTTTGATGTCGAATCACTTTTTGTACCAAAATTTGTACCAAATGATTAAAAAAATTTTCAAACTCATCTTTGCTTTTCTCAATCGTCATGGACTGGAATGGTTTCATGAAGGAGGGGAACCATCCCCTAAAAATGGCTAGTTCATCTGGCTCATTCATGTTCATGTGACCAGATAGTCCGATAATTTGACCGCTTATCCAAATTTCCTTGTCACCCTTGCCTCTGTTTGTTATAGTAGGTTTATCAAAAGAAGCTAGTCTTCTGATAACATTACAAAAAGAGGTAGTATCATGAAAAAATTAATTGGGCTTGGATTTATCCTTGCAGCTATTGCTGTCATCACCTTTAGTATGGTTGGTTATCCGAAAATAGATGCCAATCTTTGGCCCTTGGTTCCAGTTGTCTTGTTTGCTTTCTTTACGCTTGAAAATGCACTCAAGAAAGACTACAAGTCCAGCTTGATTTGTGCCATCATTGGTTTTATCATTGCCAATGCCATCTATGACCTTCTTCCGATTTCAAATGGGGTCGTGATTACTGCGGGTGTCTTGGCTTGTCTTGGTCTCGGTTTTCTTTTTCCAGACGCACCAAAAGAAAAATAATGCTTCCAATTTTATTCGCTTCAGGGGCTTGGTATGAAGAGATTTCTTCAGACTAAGTCCTTTTTAGCTGTCTGAAAGAACCACTTAGGGGCTGAAAAGAACCACTTACCGAAAAGGTCTTGTAAGATTTCGAACAGCTGTTATAATGTTACTAACAAAGGTTAAGAAAGGAGTCCTATGAAAGTTCGTATCGAATTAGATCCGCAGATGGATGAGCCAGAAATGATCATTCGGGCTCCTCGATTGACGGAGGATGTCGCCCGCTTGCAACAGTTGATCTTGGAGCAAAAAATGACGCCCTTGACCTTTTACAAGGATCGAAGCGAGTACTTTGTAGATGTGTCAGAAATTCTCTTCTTTGAGACAGATGGTGAAAAGATCTATGGACATACCAGAGAAGAGGCTTATGAGGTCCGTCAAAAACTCTACGAATTGGAAGAAATCTTGCCGATTGCTTTCTGTCGCATCTCCAAGTCGACCATCGTCAATACCAAGCAGATTTATTCCATCGAAAAATCTTTTTCGGGAACCAGTACAGTAAACTTTTATCAAACCCATAAGCAGGTACACGTGTCCCGACACTATTATCAACTCTTAAAAGAACGGTTAAAGGAAATGAGGTAACAAAATGAAAAATAAATTAATTGGGATTTTCTTAATCCTCCTAGCAGCTTTGGTGCTCTTACAAGGCTATTTTGTAAAATGGGAGATCAGTATCTGGACGCTGGCTTGGGTTGTCTTGCTCGCAGTCCTTTCCCTCTCTAGTTTCTTGAAGCGCCACTTTGGTTGGGGCTTCCTATATGGGATCTTGGCCCTCTTCTCCCTTAATGGCCAATACCATTTTCTTCCAGTATCCAATTCGGTGGTCATCTTTTCTTCTATTTTAGCGGTAATCGGTCTCAATATTCTCTTCAAGCCTTCCAAAAAAGCAAAAACTACTTGGAACTCCTACTCAGCAGGAACATCTTCGCAAACTGCTGGCAATGACATCGACGTCTCCTTCTCTACAGTGACCAAGTATTTGAATGACCAGAATTTTACGGGTGGGAGTGCGGATGTGAGCTTGGGAGAAGCTTCTATCTATTTTGACAATTGCCGGATAGAAGGACCCTCAGCCCAGTTTGCGGTGGATGTCTCCCTTGGAAGTTTGAGTCTCTATGTCCCGAGCGACTGGCGGGTTCATGTCAATGTAGAAAGTTCTCTGTCAGCTATCCAACACCAGGAAAATCCTAGCAATTTAACCAGCAAAGACTTTTACATCGTCGGAGAGGTCTCACTGGGGAATCTAGAAATCATCTATGTAGGTGAGAATAACTTTTCATAAGCCGATCTAAGAAAAACTTATTCAAAGGTCTTGCCAAGAGAAAGTTTTTTTGGTAATATAGTACGGTATGTGGTGCTAGCACATCCGTAATATTAGATCTAATAGGAGGCAAAACAGAATGGCTAAAGTATGTTATTTTACTGGTCGTAAGACTGTATCAGGAAACAACCGTTCACACGCGATGAACCAAACCAAACGTGCCGTAAAACCAAACCTTCAAAAAGTAACTGTCCTTATCGATGGTAAACCTAAAAAAGTTTGGGCTTCAGCTCGTGCATTGAAATCTGGTAAAGTAGAACGCGTTTAATCAGAAATGAGGATCTCTTGGAGATCCTTTTCTTTTCTCTTTTTGGACATTTGTATCAACCGATAGGAGAAAGGTGTATCCCTTTTACACGCGCCCTCTTTTATGGTAAAATAGAATATAAAATACTTTTGAGGTAGAAATTATGACAGTAAAAATCAATACAAAAGATGGTCAAATTGAATTGACCGATGATGTCATCGCAACTGTTGTAGGCGGTGCAGCCACTGAAATTTTTGGAGTGGTTGGAATGGCCAGCAAAAACGCGATTAAAGATAATTTCCAAGCTCTCTTAGGTAAGGAAAACTACTCTAAGGGTGTCGTTGTGAAAACAGCGGAAGCAGGAAGTATTGCGGTTGATGTTTACACTGTTTTGAGCTATGGTACAAAGATTAGCGAAGTCTCAAAAAATATTCAAGAGCGTGTCAAATTCAGTTTAGAAAATCAACTTGGAATCACAACGGATACAGTCAACGTCTATATCCAAAACATTAAAATTGTGGGAGAATAATCGTGTCTAAAATTACAACTAGTTTATTTCAAGAAATGGTCCAAGCAGGGGCTACTCGCTTAAATAAACAAGCCGAGTATGTCAATTCATTGAACGTTTTTCCTGTACCAGACGGTGATACTGGAACCAACATGGGAATGACCATTGAAAATGGTGCAAAAGAAGTAGCTGATCGCTCTGCTTCAACTGTCGGAGAAGCAGCAAATATCTTTGCGAAGGGGCTTTTGATGGGAGCGCGTGGAAACTCAGGGGTTATTACTTCTCAGTTGTTCCGTGGATTTTCTCAAAGTGTCAAAGACAAGGATGAATTGGATGGAGCAGCTCTTGCGGCAGCCTTCCAAGCAGGGGTTGAAGTAGCTTATAAAGCTGTTATGAAGCCTGTCGAAGGAACCATCTTGACCGTTTCTCGTGGTGCTGCCATCGGTGCTAAGAAAAAAGCAGAATCTACCAATGATGCTGTTGAAGTCATGCGTGCGGCCCTTGAAGGAGCTAAGACAGCTCTTGCCAAAACACCAGATATGCTTCCTGTATTGAAGGAAGTTGGTGTAGTGGACTCTGGTGGTCAAGGTTTGGTCTTCATTTATGAAGGATTCCTATCAGCTTTGACAGGAGAGTTCATCGCTTCTGAAGAATTTGTGGCGACTCCAGCAACCATGTCAGAAATGATCAATGCAGAACACCACAAGTCCGTAGCGGGCCATGTGGCAACCGAGGATATCACCTTTGGTTACTGTACTGAGATCATGGTCGCTTTGAAACAAGGTCCAACCTATGTCAAAGACTTTGACTACGACGAATTCCGTAATTATTTGAACAATCTTGGGGATTCTCTATTAGTCGTCAACGATGATGAAATCGTCAAAGTCCACGTCCATACTGAAGATCCAGGTCTTGTCATGCAAGAAGGTCTTAAGTACGGAAGCTTGGTTAAGGTGAAAGTCGACAACATGCGCAACCAGCACGAAGCACAAGTTGAAAAAGAAGAACGTCAAGCGAAACCAGCTGAAGCAAAAGAATATGCGATTATTGCAGTCGTTGCGGGTGACGGTTTAGCGGATATCTTCAAAGCGCAAGGAGTGGATTACATCATCTCTGGTGGTCAAACCATGAACCCTTCGACAGAAGACTTTGTCAAAGCTGTTGAAGAGTTGAATGCGCGCAACATCATTATCTTGCCAAATAACAAAAACATCTTGATGGCGGCTCAATCTGCAGCAGAAGTCATTGAGCAACCAGCAGCAGTCGTAGAGACGAAGACCATCCCTCAAGGATTGACCAGTCTTCTTGCCTTTGATGAGAGCAAGTCGATCGAAGAAAACTACGAACGCATGAGCGCTTCATTGGAAGATGTTGTTTCAGGTAGTGTGACGACAGCCGTTCGTGATACCACTATTGATGGTCTTGAAATCCATGAAAACGACAATCTTGGAATGGTTGATGGTAAGATCGTCGTTTCCAATCCAGATATGATGGAAACCTTGACAGCAACCTTTGACAAGATGTTGGACGAAGATAGTGAAATTGTCACGATTTATATCGGTGAAGATGGTAAAGAAGAAGTAGCCAATGACTTGGCTCAAAACTTGATGGCTAAATATGAGGACGTCGAAGTCGAAATTCATCAAGGAAATCAACCAGTTTACCCATATTTGTTTAGCGTTGAATAATCAAAAAATTTCAAAAATAGCAGGAAAAAGAGCCAAAAAATGATTTTTTGGCCCTTTTTTTGATAAAAAAAGCTTTATGAAAGCGATTAGATAGGTGTTTTTAGACAATTTTTATTTGATATGTTATACTTTAGAAAAATAGAAATAGGAGAAAAAAGCAAATGAAAAAGGTAATCTGCTTTTTAGGAGCTTTGCTTTTTGTGATGACGGGTTGTGCTACTAAGTCCCAGTCCACAGAAACATCAAAAAGCTCAACCACTACTTCGATAGAAAAAAGTGAAACTGTTACCAGTGAGGCAAAGGAAGAAACCAAGGTTCTCACTGCAGAAATCAATGGCAATCAACATCGCTACACCATCACGACAAAAGGTGATAAGGTTCAGAAATTAAAGTTAGATGTTTTATCGGCCCTACCAGAAAAAATTGCCACTAATTCAGCTAATTTAAGTCCTGAAGAAATGACAAAAATTATCAATGAAGGTTTGCAGTCAGATTCAGAATACAAGGCTCTGAAAGACACAGCTGGCTTCAGTATCGAATATAAGGTCACTCCAGAGAAAAAATTAGCCTCAACAGTCTCTGTTGATATGGAAACCATTGATTGGGACAAGGTTAAAGATCTATCTTACTTTAAAGATCTTGGTATCGGTGACCTAAAAGACATCAAGGCATCGACCGTTTTCACAGGATTAAAACTCCATGGTTTCAAAGAAGAAACCCCAGCACCATAGGCTCGGACTCTTGTCCGGCCTTTTTTTATTTTCCATGACATTTGTCATGTGAGCCAGTGACAAAATCATCTAGTGGGCAGTTATTCCTTTCGCTATAATATAGTCAGAAAGTAAGAGGTAAGGAAAAATGAAACAATGGTTCTATAAAGTGTTTACGTTAACAGTGGTTGGGATGGTCGTCTATTTGATCTTTTCAAAGGATGATAGTCTCTATTACCATTTCCCTTGGGAATTATTTGCTGGGATTGGCATCATGAGCTGGGCGGTCCAAGAAGGATTGAAGATGATCAAGGCTGTTAAAAAGGAGATGGAGCAATGAAAAAGAAACTTGAAATTGGATTGGTAGCTGTTTTGTGTTTGCTCCTTTGGGTAACTGAGATGATGACGGGCTGGTTTTCTGCCCATTTTCCTAGCTGGTTTTTCCAAACGGTTTGGGGAGTGACCTTGGTCGTCTATGTCATCATTCCAGCTGGCCAGATTTGGTTGAAAGGAGAGTCTCATGAGTGTCATTAGAGTAGAGAACTTGAACAAAAGTATCAGAGGAAAGGTGATCCTAGAAGATCTTTCTTTTACAGTCGAGAGAGGGGACTGTCTGGCCTTGATTGGGCCAAACGGGGCAGGGAAGACAACCTTGATGAATTGCCTCCTAGGAGATAGGAAGGTGACTTCTGGAATCATTGAAATAGAAGGAAAAGCTCCTGGCCATCCTCAACTAAAGGCTAGTGTCTCTTATCTCCCTCAAGAGAATGCCATCGTGCAAAAGCTAACCGTGCAGGAACTGATCAGTTTCTTTCGCTCCATTTATCCCAACCCTTTAACGGTCAATGACATCGATGATTTATTGCGTTTTACTCCAGAACAAAAGAAGCAATTAGCCAGTAAGCTGTCTGGTGGGCAAAAGCGTCTCCTATCCTTTGTGTTGACCTTGATTGGTCGTCCCAGTCTTCTGTTTCTGGATGAGCCAACGGCTGCCATGGATACGTCCACTCGCCAACGCTTTTGGGAGATCGTAGGGCATTTAAAGGACCAAGGTGTGACTATAGTCTATTCTTCCCATTACATCGAGGAAGTAGAGCATACAGCTGACCGGATCCTGGTCTTGCACCAGGGCCATTTGCTTCGGGATACGACACCTCTCGCTATGAGAAGCGAAGAGGTAGAAAAACATTTCACCCTTCCTTTGCGTTACAAAGCTCTAGTGGCCGAGATGGAAGGGATTGGTCAAGTGACGGTCAAACCCGATGCCCTTCAGGTTGTGACAGGTGATGCCAATCGTTTGTGGAGGCGATTGCAGGAAGAAGGCTGTTCGATCCAAGAGATCGAGGTGACCAATAGAAGTTTATTGGATTCTATTTTTGAAAATACAAAGGAAGTAGGTAGAGAAGATGAAACGCATGAAAGCTCTCGGCGTGGTTGAGTGGCATTTGACTCGACGCCAAGCCATTTATTACTTGTTATCAATTGGGATGCCCACGGCCTTTTATCTCTTCTTTTCAGGGCTGTACCAGGACACACCAGGGGCACCGGCTCATTTTATGAGGGATTATCTCCTCTCCATGACGGCTTTTTCCATGATGTCTACGGCTCTGTTTTCTTTTCCAACAGTTCTTGAAACCGATCGGCTTAATAATTGGCAAAAAGTCTTGAGCCATACCCCCGTATCTATGGTAGAATATTATCTAATAAAGGTTGCGGGTCTCTTTGTAGACTTTCTTCTCTCTATTGGGGTCGTCTTTACAGTGGGTCATGTGGTGCGCCATGTGAACATGCCCTTACAGGATTGGGTCTTAGCAGCCTTCCTTCTCATCCTAGGAAGTCTAGCTTTTGTAGCTATCGGTCTGGTCTTGACCTTGCTTCCTTCCAGTCAATTGATGTCGGTTGCGGGCAATCTCCTCTATATGGGACTGGCTGTCATGGGTGGCCTATGGATGCCGATTAGTGTCTTTCCAGAATGGATGCAAGCTATTGGCAAATGCCTGCCAACCTATCAATTGATGGAACTGATCAAGACCTTTTTAAACAAGGGGCAGGTTAATGTCTTGGCTAGTCTCTATTTAACCTTGTTTACCTTGCTCTTGTTTGCTCTTGTCATCGTCTATCGTCGTCATTCTGAGGTTCGTGCATGATTGAAAAACTCAAACGCATCCATTATATGTTTTACGCTAGCCTAGTTTTTATGGGCTTTCCATTTATCTCTATTTTATTAGGGGAGGTTCCCTACTGGCACTTCTTTTTAGCCCTCTTGTTTATTGCCTCCTATTTAGAGATTTTGATGACAGAAAACAAAAAGCTGACCTGGGTCTGTTGGTTTTATCTCCTAGCCTATGTAGCAGGAAATACTCTTTATATTAATCCCAACTATTTTTGGTTTTATTTCTTCATCAGCAATCTGTTGGTCTATCACTTTGAAATACGCAATTTGCGCTCTCCCTATCTTTGGACAGTTTTTCTGTCACAATTCCTGCTTTTTGGGATTATCTTTTTCAAACAGAGTGCGATGGAATATGAATGGGTATTTTTAATCATCATTTTTTTCTTTACCCATGCTATGACCTACGGCATGGTCCGGATTCGAATGATGGAGGAGTTGAAAGTCGACCATGCCAAGCAAAACGCCCAGATCAATCTCTTGCTGGCTGAAAACGAACGCCATCGGATTGGCCGCGATCTACATGACAGCCTGGGACACACCTTTGCCATGCTCAGTGTCAAGGCAGATCTAGCCGATCAATTTTTAGCATTAGGACAGGTTGAGAAGGCTCAGGAGCAGGTACAAGAGATTCAAGCCATTAGCCAAGAGTCCATGCACCAAGTCCGAGAGATTGTGGAGAACTTGAAGCAGCGAACCCTGACAAGAGAGCTAGAAACTGTCCAGCAAATGCTAGAAGTGGCGCAAGTCAAAGTGGAGATTCAGAATGAGCTCGATACAGCTAGCATCTCGCCGATCCTAGAGTCTGCTCTGGCCATGGTGTCTCTGGAATTAGCCACTAATATGATCAAACATGCCAAAGCGACGCAGGCCTTTCTCTCTTATTGCTCCACCGAGACAGGTGTAGAAATGGTTGCAGAAGACAATGGCATCGGCTTTAGTAAAGTTTCCGATAAGGATCTGCACTCGATCCGCGAACGGATTGCCTTATTGGGAGGAGAGTTAGAGATCAGTCGTCGTCACAAGCCAACCCGCATAGAAATACGGATCCCCTATCAAGAAAGGAAATAAGATGCGCTTATTAGTTGCTGAAGACCAAAGTATGTTACGCGATGCCCTCTGTCAGCTCTTGCTTTTGCAAGAGGATGTAGAAGAAGTCTTGCAGGCTGGAGACGGGCAAGAAGCTATTCGCTTACTCGAAACCCATCCAGTCGATATTGCTATCTTAGATATTGAGATGCCCATCAAAACAGGGCTAGAAGTGTTGGAATGGGCCAAAAGTCAACAACCCCAGCTCAAGGTTGTCATCGTTACCACCTTTAAGCGGCCGGGTTACTTTGAGCGGGCCCTGAAGGCTGGAGTCGATGCCTATGTCTTAAAAGAACGCCGCATCACGGACTTGATGGCTACTCTTCATACGGTTTTGGCAGGTCAAAAAGAATATTCTCCTGAATTAATGGAGGGAATCTTGACCCATCCCAATCCTCTAAGTTCTCAGGAGCAAGCAGTCCTAAAAGAAGTCGCCAAAGGAGCTTCCAACCAAGAAATTGCTGATCGTTTATTTCTCTCTAACGGGACCATCCGCAATTATATGTCAGCGATTCTGACTAAATTGGATGCAGAGAACCGGACCGAGGCAGCAAAGATTGCCCAAGAAAGGGGCTGGCTATAAGCAAGCAAAGTTTCTAGGATTCCTAGAGACTTTTTTGATTGGATTGTTCTTTTTTCAGGAAATATCTCATTATTCGGATTTGGATAGAAAATTCAGAAAATTTGTGATTTTTACTTGAAAAGTTATTTGAAAAAAGGTATGATAGTAGCATGCTCATTTGATAATCAAAGAAACAGAAAGGAGAGACATGGAGAAAATTACCTTAGAAACTGCAAAGACAGGTTCAGAGCTTGTACTAGAAACGCTTCGAGACCTTGGAATCGATACCATTTTTGGTTACCCAGGTGGAGCTGTTTTGCCCCTTTATGATGCTATTTATAGTTTTAAAGGGATCAAACACATTCTTGGTCGACATGAACAAGGTTGCTTGCATGAAGCTGAAGGCTATGCCAAATCAACTGGGAAGCTAGGTGTGGCCGTCGTCACAAGTGGACCTGGGGCAACCAATGCCATTACAGGGATTGCAGATGCCATGAGTGATAGTGTTCCACTTCTTGTGTTTACTGGACAGGTCAATCGTTCTGGGATTGGGAAAGATGCCTTTCAAGAGGCAGATATTGTTGGGATTACCATGCCGATTACTAAGTACAATTACCAAGTACGTGAGACAGCGGATATTCCACGGGTTATCACGGAAGCCGTCCACATTGCGACAACTGGGCGTCCAGGCCCCGTCGTCATTGACCTTCCAAAAGATGTCTCTGCCTTAGAAACAGATTATATTTTCAATCCGGCCATCAATATTCCAAGTTACCAGCCGACCATTGACCCTAATGAATTGCAGATTAAGAAAATCTTGAAGCAACTGGGCAAGGCTAAACAACCAGTCCTCTTGGCTGGAGGCGGCGTCAGCTATGCAGAAGCGGCGGACGAATTGGTAGCCTTGGCAGAGCGCTATCAGATTCCTGTGGTAACTAGTCTTCTAGGACAGGGGACGATTGCGACCAGTCACCCTCTCTTCCTTGGGATGGGAGGCATGCACGGTTCCTTTGCGGCCAATATTGCCATGACAGAAGCAGATTTCATGATTAGCATCGGTTGTCGTTTTGATGACCGACTGACAGGAAATCCAAAAACCTTTGCGAAGAATGCTAAAGTCGCTCACATTGATATTGACCCAGCAGAGATCGGTAAAATCATTGCAGTCGATATTCCAGTCGTTGGTGATGCCAAAAAAGCCTTAAAACAGTTATTAGCAGAGCCGGTAGTTCATAACAATACGGAGAAATGGGTCGAGAAGGTTACCAAAGATAAAAATCGGGTTCGTTCTTATGATAAGAAAGAACGTGTCGTCCAACCCCAAGCGGTTATTGAACGCGTGGGTGAGTTGACTAAGGGCGGTGCCATCGTCGTGACTGACGTTGGCCAACACCAGATGTGGGCAGCTCAGTACTACCCATATCAAAATGAACGGCAGTTGGTGACTTCTGGTGGACTAGGGACCATGGGCTTCGGTGTGCCAGCCGCCATTGGTGCTAAGATTGCTAATCCGGATAAAGAAGTTGTGCTCTTTGTCGGAGATGGTGGTTTCCAGATGACCAATCAGGAATTGGCTATCTTGAATGTTTACAAGATTCCAATCAAGGTCATCATGCTCAACAACCATTCACTTGGGATGGTTCGTCAGTGGCAAGAAGCCTTCTATGATGGGCGGACATCAGAGTCTGTCTTTGAAACCTTGCCTGACTTCCAATTGATGGCGCAAGCCTATGGGATTAAGAATTACAAATTTGATAATCCTGAAACCCTTGAGAAAGATTTGGAAGTCATTACCGAAGATGTACCAATGTTCATCGAGATCGACATTTCTCGGAAAGAGCACGTTTTACCAATGGTACCAGCTGGTAAGAGCAATCATGAGATGTTGGGGGTGAAGTTTAATGCGTAGAATGTTAACAGCCAAACTTCAAAACCGGTCTGGGGTTCTCAATCGCTTCACTGGTGTCTTGTCTAGACGACAAGTCAACATTGAGAGCATCTCAGTAGGAGCAACAGAAAATCCGAATGTATCACGGATTACCATCATCATCGATGTTGCCTCTCATGATGAAGTCGAACAAATCATCAAGCAACTCAATCGCCAGGTCGATGTGATTCGCGTCCGAGACATTACAGATAAACCTCACCTAGAGCGTGAAGTGATTCTGATCAAGGTCTCTGCACCAGCAGAGAAACGGGCAGAATTGCTGGCTATTATCCAGCCCTTCCGCGCAACTGTGGTAGATGTGGCTCCAAGTTCCATCACCGTGCAGATGACAGGAAATGCAGAGAAGAACGAAGCTCTCTTGCGTGTCATTCGTCCTTATGGGATTAAAAATGTCGCACGGACTGGTGCAACTGGCTTTACTCGCGATTAAAATCCAACCTAAATTTGTTAAAATAGCCTAATAGGCAATAAAAATAGAAAAGAGAGAAAAAACTATGGCAGTTCAAATGGAATACGAAAAAGATGTAAAAGTAGCAGCACTTGACGGTAAAAAAATCGCCGTTATCGGTTATGGATCACAGGGTCATGCCCACGCACAAAACTTGCGTGACTCAGGTCATGATGTGATCATCGGTGTACGTCCAGGTAAATCTTTTGACAAAGCAAAAGAAGATGGTTTTGATACTTACACAGTAGCAGAAGCAACTAAATTGGCTGACGTTATCATGATCTTGGCTCCAGACGAAATCCAACAAGAATTGTACGAAGCAGAAATTGCTCCAAACTTGGAAGCTGGTAATGCTGTTGGATTTGCACATGGTTTCAACATCCACTTCGAATTCATCAAAGTTCCTGCAGATGTTGATGTCTTCATGTGTGCGCCTAAAGGACCTGGTCACTTGGTACGCCGTACGTATGAAGAAGGATTTGGTGTTCCTGCACTTTACGCTGTCTACCAAGATGCTACAGGAAATGCTAAAGATATCGCCATGGACTGGTGTAAAGGTGTTGGTTCAGCACGCGTTGGTCTTTTGGAAACAACTTATAAAGAAGAAACTGAAGAAGATTTGTTTGGTGAACAAGCCGTTCTCTGTGGGGGTTTGACTGCCCTTATCGAAGCAGGTTTTGAAGTCTTGACGGAAGCTGGATACGCTCCAGAATTGGCTTACTTTGAAGTACTTCACGAAATGAAACTCATCGTTGACTTGATCTACGAAGGTGGATTCAAGAAAATGCGTCAATCAATCTCTAACACTGCTGAATACGGTGACTACGTGTCAGGTCCACGTGTGATCACTGAACAAGTGAAAGAAAACATGAAAGCCGTTCTTGCGGATATCCAAAATGGTACATTCGCCAACGACTTTGTGAACGACTACAAAGCTGGTCGTCCAAAATTGACTGCTTACCGTGAACAAGCGGCTAACCTTGAAATCGAAAAAGTTGGTGCTGAATTGCGTAAAGCAATGCCATTCGTTGGAAAAAATGACGACGACGCCTTTAAAATCTATAACTAATGAGGTGATGGTGAAGTTGGGAGAAATCCCAACTTCTTTTTCATCAATAGCAGAGATGGATTGGAAGGTATTTTCAACCATTTAGCAGAGTCTGTATGAAGAGACGTGCCATATCGAACATTTTGGGTGATTTTTCTGAAAATTTGGAAAACACGCTGAAATTTTTGCAGTCTTTTGATATAATTAGATGAAATAAGGAGAAGAAGAGGAAGACCATGATAACATCGAAAGATATCATAAAAGCCCACAAGGTCTTAAAGGGTGTGGTTGTTGATACTCCCTTAGATTATGATCATTATTTATCCGAAAAGTATGGAGCAAAAATCTATTTGAAGAAGGAAAATGCGCAACGGGTTCGTTCCTTTAAGATTCGTGGAGCCTACTACGCGATTTCTCAGTTACATGCGAAAGAGAGAGAGCGAGGAGTAGTCTGTGCCTCGGCGGGCAATCATGCTCAAGGAGTTGCCTACACCTGCCGGGAAATGAAAATCCCAGCGACCATCTTTATGCCGATTACGACACCTCAGCAAAAGATTAGCCAAGTTCGTTTCTTTGGTGGAGAGTATGTGACCATTAAATTAGTAGGAGATACTTTTGATGCTTCTTCTAAGGCGGCGCAGGAATATACCGAGCTTAAAAACTGTACCTTCATTGATCCATTTGATGATGCCAATGTCCAAGCGGGTCAAGGAACTGTAGCCTACGAAATTCTAGAGGAAGCTAAGAAAGAGTCCATCGACTTCGATGCGGTGTTAGTACCAGTTGGTGGGGGAGGCCTCATCGCCGGAGTATCCACCTATATCAAGGAACAAGCGCCGGGAATCGAGGTTATTGGGATCGAAGCAGATGGTGCTCGGTCGATGAAGGCAGCCTTTGAAGCTGGAGGCCCAGTAAAACTCAAACAAATCGATAAGTTTGCGGATGGGATTGCTGTTCAAAAGGTAGGCCAGTTAACTTATGAAGCAACGAAAAAAAATGTTGAGACCTTGATTGGCGTCAACGAGGGCTTGATCTCTGAGACCTTGATTGATCTTTATTCTAAGCAAGGCTTGGTTGCAGAACCAGCTGGAGCTGCCAGTGTTGCAGCCTTAGAAGTGTTGAGAGAGTATATCAAAGGGAAGACCATTTGCTGTGTGATTTCTGGGGGGAACAATGATATTAACCGGATGCCAGAGATGGAAGAGCGAGCTTTGATCTATGATGGGATCAAACACTACTTCATCGTCAACTTCCCGCAACGTCCAGGAGCTCTTCGAGAATTTGTAAATGATATCTTAGGACCAAATGACGATATCACGCGGTTTGAGTACATCAAACGAGCAAGTAAGGGGACTGGCCCAGTCTTGATTGGGGTTGCTTTGGCAGATAAGCATGACTATGCAGGTCTGATCAATCGGATTGAACAATTTGACCCTTCTTTCATTAACCTAAATGGAAATGAAACCCTCTATAACATGTTGGTATGATGGCTTCTTTAACAAAGAGTCACTTAAAAAAGTAATAAAATAAAAAGGAGAATCAGGAAATGATTTGGATTTTTCTATTGGCTATTCTAGTAGTTGGAGCTACTGTATTCATTAGCTCACTCTATGTGGTGAAACAACAATCTGTTGCGATTATTGAGCGTTTTGGACGCTACCAAAAAATCAGCAACAGTGGGATTCATGTCCGTGCACCATTTGGAATCGATAAAATTGCTGCGCGTGTGCAATTGCGTCTCTTGCAAAGCGAGATTGTGGTTGAAACGAAGACACAAGATAACGTATTCGTTACCATGAATGTCGCGACACAATACCGTGTAAATGAAAACAATGTAACGGATGCTTACTACAAATTGATGCGCCCAGAAGCTCAGATCAAATCTTACATCGAAGATGCTTTGCGCTCATCTGTTCCAAAGTTGACCTTGGATGAATTGTTTGAGAAAAAGGATGAAATCGCCCTTGAGGTTCAAAAACAAGTAGCTGAAGAAATGTCAACCTACGGGTATATCATTGTAAAAACCTTGATTACCAAGGTTGAACCAGATGCTGAAGTGAAGCAGTCAATGAATGAAATCAACGCTGCTCAACGGAAACGTGTGGCTGCCCAAGAATTGGCTGAAGCGGACAAGATTAAGATTGTTACTGCAGCCGAAGCGGAAGCTGAAAAAGATCGCCTTCACGGGGTCGGGATTGCAGAGCAACGGAAGGCTATTGTAGATGGTTTGGCAGATTCTATCAAGGAATTGAAAGACACCAATGTGAATTTGACAGAAGAACAGATTATGTCGATTCTTTTGACCAACCAATATTTGGATACTTTGAATAACTTTGCAGAAAAACAAGGTACCAATACCCTCTTCTTACCAGCAAATCCGGATGGCGTAGAGAATATTCGCACCCAAATCCTCTCAGCTTTAAAAGCTAAATAACAAAATATCTGACTTTTTTAAAATTGTTCGTATTTTCAGCTATTATGGTTGACAAAATATGCAAAAAATTTTATATTAGTATTGGAAATAATAATATAGGAGAAGAATCATGGCTAAATCGAACTTCGAAAAAGTGGAATCAGTTGTTGGTTGGGTACGTGATAAAAAGATCACTGGCTATCGTATCAGTAAAGAAACGAACGCCCGTGAAATGTCTATCATTGCACTTGCGCAAGGTCGTGCAAAAGTGAAAAACATTTCGTTTGAAACTGCGCTTGGCTTGATCGATTTTTATGATAAGAATCATCAAAAATTCGAAAATTAAACTTAGATATAAAAAAGAAGGGAAAAAGCTTCCCTTCTTTTTATATAGTATAAATCAGGATATCGTAGGAAAGTATCACTAGCTTACTTCATATCTATCAAAGGATTTCAACAAGTTTATGTGTGGAATCGTGCTTTCAATTGATGGTATTTAAAAACTCCCTCATCGGAAGGATTTCCAGTGAGGGAGTTTGTTTTAGTTTAAGAAACGTTGTAAGAATTCTTTGGTCCGTTCTTCTTTTGGATTGGTAAAGATTTCTTTCGGATCACCTTGTTCAGCGATGACCCCCTTGTCCATAAAGATAACACGACTTGACACATCTCGTGCAAATTCCATTTCATGGGTGACCACGATCATGGTTAAGCCTTCTTTGGCTAAGTCTTGCATAATTTTAAGAACTTCTCCGACCATTTCAGGGTCCAGAGCAGAGGTTGGCTCATCAAACAAAATGGCATCTGGATCCATAGAGAGAGCACGAGCAATAGCGACCCGTTGTTTTTGCCCTCCTGAAAGTTGTTTTGGACGAGCAGCCCAATAAGGTTCTCCCATGCCAACTTTCTCCAAATTCGCTTTAGCAATCTTTTCTGCCGTTTCTCGGTCCCGTTTTAGGACAGTTGTTTGAGCGACAATGGTGTTTTCTAAGACATTTAAGTTTTCAAAGAGGTTGAAGCTTTGGAAAACCATGCCCAATTTTTCCCGATAGTGGGTGAGATCGTAATCTGGATCGAGAACGTTTTGCCCCCGGTAGAGGATTTCCCCATCAGTCGGCATTTCTAAGAGATTAATGGAGCGAAGGAAGGTAGATTTCCCGCTACCAGAGCTCCCGATGATGGAGATCACTTCGCCTTTCTCAACAGAAAGAGAGATGTCCTTCAAAACTTCGTTTTGACCGTAGGATTTTTTTAAGTGTTTGATTTCAAGTATTTTTTCTGCCATTATTTCACCTCTTTGACTTGCATTTGATTGGCACCAGTTGTATAGGTATCAGAATCTAAGCGACGTTCGATATAACGAAGGATACGGGTGATAGTGAAAGTCAGGATAAAGTAAATAACCGCAATAATAGTAAAGGTTGGGAAGTATTGGTAGTTTTGAGTTGCGACCGTATTTCCTGTAAAGTAGAGTTCAACCACAGAGATAACATTCAAGACCGATGTATCCTTGATGTTGATGACAAATTCATTACCTGTTGCTGGCAAGATATTCCGAACGACCTGAGGAAGAACGACCTTACGCATGGTTTGTCCATGGGTCATCCCCAGAGCGGTAGCTGCTTCAAATTGGCCAGTATCTACTGCTAAGATTCCTCCCCGAACAATCTCACTCATATAAGCCCCTGTATTGATCGAAACAATAAAGATGGCGGCCCAGGTACGATCCAGGGAAATGTTAAAGGCTTGGGCTGAACCGTAGAAAATAACCATGGATTGAACAATCATCGGAGTTCCGCGGAAGATTTCAATGTAGACATTGAGGAACCAACCAAAGAATTTTTGCAAGGCGGCGAGGGCCTTGTTTTTAGACGTAGGAGCAGTCCGGAAGACACCGATTAACAAACCGATGATCAAACCAGCAATGGTCCCTGTCATGGAGATGAGGAGGGTCATACCAGTTCCACGTAAGAACTGAGGGCCATTATCTTTCAAAATTTTCATCATTTGGCTGAAGAAAGTCTGCTCATCATCGCTAGCATCACTGGAAGCGGGTTGCTTCTTGATCATATCATCCATGAGTTTGACTTGGTCTTCAGACGAAATCTTAGCGAGTGCCGCGTTGACTTGGTCAATTCTAGTGTCACCCTTCTTCATCCCGATAGCGATGGTTGCATCTTCCTCCCCAACTTCAAAGCCTTTTTTGAATTGGATCATCTTAAATTTTGAATTAGCGGATTCAGCTGTCAAGGCTTCTGGACGCTCAGAAACATAGGCATCGATAACGCCGGATTCTAAAGCTTGACGCATTTGAGCAAAGTCTCCCATTGCAGTTTCTTGTTTTGCACCCTTGAGTTGGGAGATGAGAGAGTAGAGGTAGACCCCTTGTTGAGAGGTGACCTTTGCATCCTTAAAGTCATCTAGACTAGTGGCATTTGCATAGTTTCCGTCTTTACGCACCAGCATGACCGGCTCACTGGTATAGTAGCTATTAGAGAAAGCGACTTCTTTCTTACGCTCAGCAGTAGGACTCATCCCAGCGATAATCATATCGATTTTCCCAGAAGTGAGGGCAGGGATTAAACCGTTCCAAGATGTTTTTACAATTAGAGGTTTTTTACCTAGTCCCTCAGCAACTTTTTTGGCGATTTGAACATCGTATCCGTTGGCATATTGGTTGGTGCCATCAATCTTAACGGCTCCATTTGAGTCATCTTCTTGAGTCCAGTTGAAAGGAGCATACGCAGCCTCCATTCCAATCCGGAGATACTCATCTGCTTGGACAATATGGCTCATTCCCAGACACAAAAGTAGTCCGGTAAAGAGAGCATAAATTGTTTTTTTCATGTAGTCTCCTCTTCCTTTATAAATAGTATCATCTTATTGTACAGGAAATTGGTCTACTTTTCAAACCTGATAGCCTTTTCATGAAAAAATGCTATAATAAACCAAAGGAGTATAGGAAAATGAAAAAAATTCTGTATGTTCTATTTGCAGTGATGGCCTGTCTATTTGTAACAGGTTTTGTAAAAGCGGATGGTCCTTCCTATGAGGTTCAGTCTTATCGGGGGACTCTTACCTTGGAAACTTGGGATGATGCTACTTATGAGGAAGAATTGGTCTATCATTTTACAACTTCCTATAATGGTCAATATGTCACCTTGGGAAGTGCAGGTAAAATGCCTCAAGGTTTTGAAATAGTAATTCCTCCTTTGGTGGAAGTGGAAGGTAGAACCTTGTCGCAAGAACCAGAAGTTCAAAATTTAGGCGATGGTTATCAGGTAAAGATTTATAACGGCGGAAGTGCAGGGGATACTGTCAAGATAAAGGTTACCTGGCGCTTAAAAAACCTGCTCTATGTTCACCAAGATATCCTATTATTGAACTGGAAGCCGATTAGTGATGGGGATCAAGAGGTCAAAAAAGTAGAGTTACAGGTTATCCCGAAATTTGCTACAGCCGCCTCGAAATCGGAACTGAATATCCATACGGCATATATGGGGGCTGAGCCAACTGTTCAGAAAGAAGAAGCAAACTATAAGGCTACTCTAGAGAATCTGAAACGAAAAGAAGGTGTTGAGATTTATGCTTACTGGCGGAAATCGGATATAGCTTCCTTTGGGGAATCAGATAGAGATACAGGCTTGATGGAGGAGTCCAACTATCATCGGACGGAAGCAGGAATTGTTCAAAAACGGACCTGGATTCGCCTATTTATGAAGGTCCTACTCCCAATCCTTATTCTGTTCTTCCTTCTTCTCGCTATTTATTATCGTCATCGATTCATGCAAGCTGTTACTTCTACCGGGGTCTTTCCGAAAAATAGCCGCTTGTATGAGATTCCAAATGACGTTGCGCCTCTACTAATGGCCTCGATTGTATACTCTACAGAGCTAGATGAGATTTCTCCAACCAAAAAACACGCTCGGGGCGCCTTTAAATTTGATCAGTTGGTGCAAGCAACCTTACTTGATTTGATTGATCGAAAAAATATCATCTGTGAGCAATACGACACTCATACAGTTTTAACGATTCAAAATGAAGATACATTGGATGAATTTGAGCACGAGTTTCTTAGACTTGCTTTCGGTTCTCAAAAATATTGTAGAACAGATGACTTGTTTTCAGATTATGAAATTTCGGATTCTCTCTATAAATATGCCTCTGAGAAAAAGCAAGATGCCATTCGCAAGCGAGGAAAACAAGCGCAAGATCGAATTGATGCAGCGATTTCTCGTGTTGCTCAGGCAGTTCAACAAAAGATCCAAACCTTTGCTCTTTCTCCTTACTACCGTCCTTTAGAGATAGGGGAGGAACGTGCAGGCCGTATGTGTCTCTTCTTTGGATGGGCTGCGTGGAGCATTGCTTTGGTAGCCGGTCTAATTTCTTATTTCATCTTGAATTGGCTCTCTATCTTTTGTGTGATCTATGTGTTGGTAATGTGGATTCTTCCGGCATCCTTCCAAGGAAAGTTTAGCCTCTATCGACGGGATGGAGTCCCAACGGACATCGGTGCAGAGCAGCGCTATTACTGGGATAGCTTCCGTAATATGTTGCGGGATATCGCTCATTTGGAAGAAGCAGAAGTTCAATCACTGGTTTTATGGAACCGCTTATTAGTCTATGCTACTCTGTTTGGTTTTGCAGATCAAGTAAGTAAAGTGATGAAGCTTCGTCAAATCCACTTGGATAACCCAAGTATGGATGCCTATGTCTACACTCCATTTCGTAGTAATCTGATCCATTCCAGTCATCTCTTGTCTACTTATGGAACGACCGCGACAACCGCTAGTCATTTTACAGTATCTTCGGGCGGTAGTTCTGGTGGTGGATTCTCTGGTGGCGGTGGTGGCGGTGGCTTCGGTGCTTTTTAGAGTCGCACAAGTGCTAGCTAACCACAGTTGTAGTTACAATTTTATAGAAGTGAGGTGGAATCTACCTCACTTTTTTAGTCTTCGCCCCCTTGCAAACGCATCTGGTTCTATAGCTAGAAATGTGTTATAATATAGCAAATGTAAGTTTAGGAGAAGAAGATGTTTATCATTGAACTGATAAAAGCGATTCTTTTTGGAATCGTTGAAGGAGTCACTGAGTGGCTTCCAATCTCAAGTACAGGTCATTTGATTTTGATTCAAGACTTTATCCAGTTTAAGGATCAAAATCCTGCCTTTATGGAGATGTTTAATGTCGTTATTCAGCTTGGTGCCATTATGGCTGTCGTCGTGATTTATTTCGACAAGCTTTATCCATTTAAGCCTGGGAAATCGAAAAAAGAGGTGAGACGGACTTGGCAATTGTGGGCCAAGGTTGCTGTGGCGACTCTACCCTTGCTCTTTGTCTTTAAATTGGATGATTGGTTTGAAGCTCATTTTCATAACTCTTTTTCTGTAGCCATCATGCTGATCACCTATGGGTGGGCCTTTATTTACCTTGAAAAACGGGAACAAGTAGAGCCAGAAGTGACGGAATTACACAAGTTGCCTTATAAGACAGCTCTCTATATTGGTTTGTTCCAAGTCTTGTCACTTTTCCCAGGAACCAGTCGGTCAGGTGCAACAATTGTAGGTGGTTTGGTCAATGGAGTTAGTCGCTCAGTTGTGACAGAATTTACCTTTTATCTGGGGATTCCTGCCATGTTTGGGGCTAGTCTATTAAAGGTCGCTAAGTTTGTCTTGGGAGGAAATGCTTTAAGCTTCAGCCAAGGGACAATCCTTTTAGTTGCTATGGCGGTTGCCTTCGGTGTCAGTATGGTAGCGATTCGCTTCTTGACAGATTATGTCAAAACTCATGACTTTACCGTTTTTGGAAAATATCGGATTGTTCTGGGAGCGATTTTGCTGGTCTACGCAGTGATTAAAATCTTTATCTAATCATGAGATAGGAGTGCTTCTTCTTTCTCTTCAAATGGCTATGTTTGAGGGGAGAGGAAGTACTCTTTTGTTTAAGGTTTTTTCATATCTGAGATGGGGGTCATGTTTTGAAATATATGTCCCTTTTTAGTATAATAGAAAGACTAACAGTATGAGGTGCAGTCATGAAAATGAAGCAAATCAGTGATTCAACCATTAAAATCACGATTCAATTAGAGGATTTAGAAGAACGAGGCATGGAAATGGCCGATTTTTTGGTGCCTCAAGAAAAAACAGAAGAATTTTTCTATACCATCTTAGATGAATTGGAAATGCCAGAAAGCTTCTTAGACAGTGGCATGTTGAGTTTCCGAGTGACTCCTAAGCCAGATAAGCTCGATGTTTTTGTGACCAAATCAAAAATTGATCAACATCTAAATTTTGATGATTTTTCCGACTTGCCGGACATGGAAGAATTGTCGCAAATGTCTCCGGACGAATTTATCAAGACCTTGGAAAAGACCATCTCTGAAAAGAGTAAGGGAGACGGTGATGCTATCCGTCATTTAGAAGCTGAGGAATTGGCTGATGAAAACCAGCTTTCAGAAGAAGATACACCGAATCATCCAGTAGATACACGGTATATTTATTATATCCTCCAGTTTTCTCAGTTAGAAGAAGTGATTTGGTTTACAAAAACAGTTCATTATGAGGTTGAGACTTCGGAACTTTATAAAATGGACGGGGTTTACTATTTAACCGTCTTGATTGATTTGGAAGGGTGCCCGCAAGATTATCCAGGTTGGCTCTTGGCAACCATGCGTGAATATGCAGAAGACACAGATACTACTAGAGCTGTCCTCCAGGAACATGGTCATCTCTTGCTCGTTTCAGATGCTATTCACGAACTTCAAAAGGTTAATTTGGTATGATTACTTTTCCATTACAATTTATCCTGGTCCTGATTGCAACTTTCTTAATCAGTTTGATTCTAACTCCCTTTGTGAGGCTATTAGCGTTTAAAATAGATGCCGTAGACTATCCAAATGCGCGCCGAATCAATAAGAAACCCATGCCTAGCGCTGGTGGTTTAGCCATTCTTCTTGCTTTTACCATTGCAACCGTGGTATTGCTACCGATGATTACCAAAGGCTATGTAGCTAAGACATCTTATCTGACCTATACTTTACCAGTTGTTGTTGGAGGATGGATCATTGGCCTGACTGGTTTAGTTGATGATATAAAAGAATTATCACCGCGGTTAAAGATGCTGGGGATTTTCCTAGGGGCTAGTGTGATTTGGTTCTTTACAGATTTTCGCTTGGATGATTTTAAGATCCCTTTCGGTGGGCCATTTCTTCATTTTGATCCCTGGTTGTCCTATATTTTAACAGTCATTTGGATCATTTCGATTACCAATGCTGTCAATCTAATTGATGGTTTAGATGGACTGGTCAGTGGGGTTTCGATTATTTCCTTGGTGACGATGGGGATTGTTTCTCATTTCTTTCTCCCAGTTCCCAATCTCTTCTTGACCATGACGATTTTTGTCTTAGTCATGGCCATTGCTGGTTTCTTCCCCTTTAATTATCATCCAGCGATTCTGTATTTAGGGGATACGGGAGCCCTCTTCATTGGTTTTATGATCGCTGTTTTGTCCTTGCAAGGTCTGAAGAATGCGACAGCTGTTGCGGTTGTTACGCCGATGATTATCTTGGGAGTTCCAATTACGGACACCTTTTTAGCAATTGTCCGTCGGACTCTCTCTGGTCAGAAGTTTTATGCGCCAGATCGGAATCACTTGCACCATCGCCTACTTTCTTTGGGCTTAACGCATCGCGGAACCGTTTTGGTTATCTATGGGATTTCGATGATTTTTGCTATGATCTCTCTTTTGTTGAATATCTCTACTCGTATTGGCGGGGTTCTGCTTGTCATCGGTTTGGTATTAGGGGTGGAGCTCTTAGCAGAATTGATTGGAGTCCTAGGTCCTCACCATAGTCCGCTCCTCAATTGCTTACGCTATATAGGGAATTCTGCCTATCGAGAGGAAGTTCGACAAAATAGAAAAAACAAGACTAAATAAGAACGATTCTAAACATGAGAAAAGCCTTTTAGGCTTTTTTTTGTTATACTAGATAAGACAAAACTCTATAGCAGAAAGGAATACAAATGTCAGTATTAGAGATTAAAGATCTTCATGTAGAAATTGAAGGCAAGGAAATTTTAAAAGGCGTGAACTTGACCCTTAAAACAGGGGAAATTGCAGCCATCATGGGACCTAACGGGACAGGGAAATCAACCCTATCTGCAGCCATCATGGGGAATCCGAACTATGAAGTGACCAAGGGTGAAATTCTATTTGATGGAGTAAATATCCTTGAGTTGGAAGTGGATGAGCGTGCTCGTATGGGGCTCTTCTTGGCTATGCAATACCCATCAGAAATTCCAGGAATTACCAATGCTGAATTCCTTCGTGCAGCCATGAATGCAGGCAAAGAAGAGGACGAAAAGATTTCTGTTCGTGATTTCATCACAAAATTGGACCAGAAAATGGAACTCCTCAATATGAAGGAAGAAATGGCAGAACGCTATTTGAACGAAGGTTTCTCAGGTGGTGAGAAGAAACGCAATGAAATTCTGCAATTGTTGATGTTGGAACCGAAGTTTGCTCTACTTGATGAGATTGACTCTGGTTTGGATATCGATGCCCTTAAAGTGGTTTCAAAAGGGGTCAATGAAATGCGTGGCGAAGGTTTTGGTGCCATGATCATTACCCACTACCAACGTCTTTTAAACTACATTACTCCTGATGTGGTTCACGTGATGATGGAAGGTCGTGTCGTCCTTTCAGGTGGTCCTGAACTTGCTGTGCGTTTGGAGCGTGAAGGATACGCGAAATTAGCAGAAGAGTTAGGTTACGACTACAAAGAAGAACTCTAATCTTGTGTCCAAAACTGAACAGGATCTTTGAGGAGGAGTAAATGACCAAAGAAAATATCAAACTTTATTCAGAAATGCATGCAGAGCCCCAATGGTTGCAGGAATTACGCCAGAAGGCTTTTGATAAAATTGATGATTTAGAACTACCCGTGATTGAACGCGTGAAATTTCATCGTTGGAATCTTGGCGATGGAACGATCACAGAAAGTGAGCCACTCACTGCTGTGCCAGACTTCACTGCGATTGACAATCAATTAAAATTGGTTCAGCATGGAACCCATACAGTATTTGAACAGATTCCAGTTGACTTGGCCAACCAGGGAGTCATCTTTACAGACTTCCACTCAGCCTTGGAAGTAATTCCAGAGGTCGTAGAGGAATTTTTCATGTCATCTGTTAAATATGATGATGACAAGTTGGCAGCCTACCACACAGCTTATTTCAATAGTGGAGCTGTTCTCTATATTCCAGATCATGTAGAAATCGCGGAGCCAATCGAGGGTGTCTTCTACCAGGATAGTGATAGCGATGTGCCATTTAACAAGCACATCTTGATTATCGCTGGTAAGAACAGTAAGATTAGTTACCTTGAACGGTTAGAGTCACGTGGAGAAGGTAGTGCTAAGGCAACTGCTAATATCACAGTAGAAGTCATTGCCCGTTCGGGTGCGCAAGTGAAGTTTGCTGCGATTGATCGTCTTGGTGAGAATGTCACTGCCTACATTAGCCGCCGTGGAAAACTAGGCAAGGATACTAGCATTGACTGGGCGATCGGTGTCATGAACGAAGGAAATGTCGTTGCTGACTTTGATAGTGACTTGATAGGAAACGGCAGCCATGCAGACCTTAAGGTCGTAGCCCTATCTAGTGGTCGTCAGGTACAAGGGATTGATACCCGCGTAACCAACTATGGTTGCAATTCGGTAGGGAACATTCTCCAACATGGTGTCATTCTTGAAAAGGCAACCTTGACCTTCAACGGGATTGGCCACATTATTAAGGGAGCAAAAGGGGCAGATGCCCAACAAGAAAGCCGTGTATTGATGCTTTCTGACCAAGCTCGTTCCGATGCTAACCCAATTCTTTTGATCGATGAAAATGATGTGACTGCAGGCCATGCAGCTTCTATCGGTCAGGTAGATCCAGAAGACATGTACTACCTCATGAGCCGTGGCTTGGATCAGGCAACTGCAGAACGCCTAGTGGTTCGTGGTTTCCTTGGATCAGTGATTGTGGAGATTCCAGTCAAAGAAGTTCGTGAAGAAATGATCCAAACCATTGAAGATAAATTATTGAAGAGATAAACATGATAGATGTCGAAAAGATTCGGAAAGATTTCCCGATTTTAGATCAAATAGTGAATGATGAGCCGCTTGTCTATTTAGATAATGCAGCGACGACACAAAAACCAAAAGCTGTCTTAGAGGCAGTGAATCGCTATTACCAAGAGGATAACGCCAATGTTCACCGCGGGGTTCATACCTTGGCGGAACGGGCGACCGCATCCTATGAAGCAGCAAGAGAAACGGTCCGTCGTTTTATAAACGCTTCCTCGACCAAAGAGGTCTTGTTTACGAGAGGGACTACGACAGGCTTGAACTGGATTGGGCGGTTTGCAGAGGAAATCCTCGAAGAGGGGGATGAGGTCCTCATCTCTATTATGGAACACCATTCCAACATCCTTCCTTGGCAGGAAGCTTGTCGGAAGACAGGGGCGAAGTTGGTCTATGCCTACTTGAAAGACGGTGGTCTGGATCTAGAGGATTTCCGAGAAAAATTGACAGATCGAACCAAATTTGTTTCCATTACCCATGCTTCTAACGTTCTCGGGGTGATCAATCCTATCCAGGAACTCGCTCAATTGGCCCATGAAAAAGGAGCCATTATGGTAGTGGATGGGGCTCAATCAGTCCCGCATATGAAAATTGATGTGCAAAAACTAGATGCAGACTTCTTTGTCTTTTCCGGGCATAAAATGGCTGGACCGACAGGAATTGGAGTCTTGTATGGAAAAGAGCACTATCTCAACCAAATGTCACCTGTTGAATTTGGTGGGGAAATGATTGACTTTGTCTATGAACAATCCGCAACCTGGAAGGAACTCCCTTGGAAATTCGAAGCTGGGACTCCAAATATGGCTGGCGCTATTGGTTTAGCTGCGGCGATTGATTATTTGGAGGCCATTGGCATGGATGCAATTGAGCATCACGAGCAAGACTTGATTGCCTACGTCTTTCCCAAACTTCAAGCAATTGAAGGCTTGAAAATCTATGGCTCCCAAGATTTAGCGAAACGCTCTGGGGTGATTTCCTTCAACTTAGGGGATCTGCATCCTCATGATCTTGCGACTGCCTTGGATTATGAAGGGGTTGCCGTTCGGGCAGGCCACCATTGTGCTCAACCTTTGATCCAGTATTTGGAGGTTCCAGCGACTGCTCGAGCTAGCTTTTATCTCTACAATACAAAGGAAGACTGTGATAAGCTTGTAGAAGCGCTGATAAAAACAAAGGAGTTTTTCAATGGCACTTTCTAAATTAGATAGCCTCTATATGGCTGTAGTAGCTGACCATTCAAAAAATCCCCACCACCATGGAAAGATTGAAGGGGTTGAACAAATCAACTTAAACAATCCAACCTGTGGCGATGTGATTAGTTTGTCTGTTCAGTTTGATGATGAAGGACTAGTCAAGGACATTGCCTTTGTCAACTCAGGTTGTACGATTTCGACGGCTTCTGCTAGTATGATGACAGACGTTGTCCTAGGAAAATCCAAGGAAGAAGTGCTAGAGTTGGCGACTATTTTTTCAGAAATGGTCCAAGGCAAAGAAGATGCCCGTCAAGACCAGTTGGGAGATGCAGCCTTTTTAGCTGGGGTTGCTAAATTTCCACAACGGATCAAGTGCTCGACCCTGGCTTGGAATGCTCTCAAAAAAGCAATCGATGCTCAAGCCTAATGATGAATAAAAGTGATGAAGATTCAAGTCTGTTTTTTAACCGAGCTTCTGGTGAGAAGTGCTATTAACATTCGGCTGCTGATGGTCCAGGCTAGAAAAAGTAATCACATGTAAAGAGCACTAAAAAGAAAATGAAAGGAAAGATATGACAGAAGAAAGAGTAGAACCAAAACCAATTGATCTTGGTGAATATAAATTTGGCTTTCACGATGATGTAGACCCAATCTTGTCAACAGGAAAAGGGTTGAATGAATCGGTTATTCGTGAGTTGTCTGCTGCGAAAAATGAGCCAGAATGGATGCTGGAGTTCCGTTTGAAGTCTTATGAAGTATTTAAAAAAATGCCGATGCAAACTTGGGGAGCGGACTTGTCAGATATTGATTTTGATGATTTGATTTATTATCAAAAACCATCTGATAAACCTGCACGTAGCTGGGATGAAGTGCCTGAAAAAATTAAGGAAACATTTGAACGGATTGGTATTCCAGAAGCAGAGCGTGCTTACCTGGCCGGAGCAGCTGCTCAGTATGAGTCTGAAGTAGTTTACCATAATATGAAGGAAGAATTCCAAAAGCTCGGAATTATCTTTACGGACACAGATTCGGCTTTGAAGGAATATCCAGACTTGTTTAAGCAATACTTTGCTAAGTTGGTACCTCCAACGGATAATAAGTTGGCAGCCCTCAACTCAGCTGTTTGGTCAGGTGGGACCTTTATATATGTACCGAAGGGTGTAAAGGTCGATGTTCCGTTGCAGACCTACTTCCGGATTAATAATGAAAATACAGGTCAGTTCGAGCGGACTTTGATTATTGTTGACGAAGGCGCTAGCGTCCACTATGTAGAAGGATGTACAGCACCGACTTATTCAAGCAATAGCCTGCACGCAGCCATTGTCGAAATTTTTGCCTTGGATGGTGCTTATATGCGTTACACGACCATCCAAAACTGGTCCGACAATGTCTATAACTTGGTAACTAAACGGGCCAAAGCAACCAAAGATGCGACAGTTGAATGGATCGATGGAAACCTCGGAGCTAAAACGACCATGAAATACCCGTCTGTTTATCTGGATGGAGAAGGTGCGCGTGGGACTATGCTTTCTATCGCCTTTGCAAATGCGGGGCAACACCAAGATACAGGTGCCAAGATGATCCACAATGCTCCACATACCAGCTCTTCAATCGTCTCAAAATCCATCGCGAAAGGTGGAGGAAAGGTTGACTACCGTGGACAAGTGACCTTTAATAAAGATTCAGCGAAATCTGTCAGTCACATTGAGTGTGATACCATTATCATGGATGACTTATCTGCGTCAGATACCATTCCATTTAATGAAATCCATAACTCGCAAGTTGCTTTGGAGCACGAAGCTAAGGTTTCTAAGATTTCTGAAGAGCAACTCTATTACCTCATGAGCCGTGGTTTATCAGAATCAGAAGCGACTGAAATGATCGTCATGGGATTTGTAGAGCCTTTCACTAAAGAACTTCCAATGGAATATGCAGTTGAGCTCAACCGCTTGATTAGCTATGAAATGGAAGGATCTGTCGGTTAAGGGGATAAAAGGAGAAGCAAATGGGATTCTTAAAAAAATTATTTGGTAATGTTGAAAAAGCGAATAAGGGCGAAATTCCTGTTGAGGAAATTGTTCCACCCTTTACAATTGATCTAGCAGAAGAAGCAGATGATTATTGGAGACAGATGGAACAAAATCTCTTGATCAATGCTGTGAAGGCTGTTGGCGGTCCTGATAAAGCGGATCGTGCCTTTATGCTAGTGAATTTTAAGCCGGGTCAAGAAACATTTGATTTGTATTATCAAATCGATGGGAAATTAATTTCTTGGCAAGAATTGGATCCAGAACTTGTAGAAAAAATCCGCCTTCAATTCTTGCCTCAAGCACCAGCAGTAGCCCATGCAGTCAATGAAAATTACGAAGCTGCCAATGTTCCTGTGATTAGTTATGCCATGCTTCAATTAGAAACGGCGACCATGGCTTGGTTTGGTCGGAAGCTAACAACAGCTACACCTGAAGCTAGCTTATCTTTTGGAGAATTGGTAGCAGGTTGGCGTGCGGTGATTGAACAAGAAATCCCGACTCATCCAATAGACAGCGATACTGCTTTTCCTTATTTCGAAGTTTGATAGAAGTTCTGTTGACGGAATTGAATAAACAAAAAAAGAGGGTGACCTCTTTTTTTGTTTATGAGTATTTATAGTTTTTCGTTGACGTAGCGAACAAATTGATTCCACCACACCTTTAAGAAGAAACTTTTTTGGATATTTTCTCCGCTCACCATTTCCATACTAGGGGCTTTACCTTCGATATACCCTCGACCGATGGGTTCTGGATCAGTGTAGGTAAGGGTTCCGAGAGAAGTACCTTTCTTTATAGGAGCGCTAAATGAAGATTGGTTACTTTTAAAGGTGATTTTAGCTTCTGCTTGGCTTCCTTGTCGTTCGATCACGATGAAGTCATCCTTGGCAACAGCAGTGGCGTTTGTTTTCTTGCCATCGTGAACCGTTGATTTACTGTTGTTGTATGCTTCGCCTTTGCTGATAATGAGGCTTGGAACGAAGTTTTGGCTCACATAATTCATCAGGTTGGCTGTTGCAACAAATCGTGCGTAAGGGTCACCATCGATTGCCTCAACACCAATGACAACGGTAATCATTCGAATCCCATTTTGATTAGTAGAAGCGACAAATGAGATCCCTCCTTTTTCGGAATTTCCAGTTTTTAGACCATCCACCCCAGCTCGATAGCTGGGCATGTTTTCCAGCATATAGTTGCTACTCTCCAATTGAATTCCAGCAAATTCTGCATGGGAGAGGGAGGTGATTTTTGTAACTTCAGGAAAGTCTTCTAGAAGATGTTTTGCGATGACTGCCACATCATAAGCGCTCAGCTTATTTTCGGTATTTTTCTTTTTATTTTCCTCATCCCCATCAATGATAGATTGGTTCAATCCACTAGCATTCACAATCGTCGCATCTGTAATTCCCCAATCTTTGAGCTTTGCTTTCATGAGGAGGACGAATTTTTCTTCGCTACCAGCTACTTTTTCAGCTAAGGCGATGGCGGCACTATTGGCGTTTGATACGAGGAGAGCAGTGAGCAAGTCCTTAACCTTGTATTTACGGGCTTCCATGGGAACGTTGCTGATTCCTTCAACAGCTGTCAGTTGATAGGCTTTATCAGAAATATCCACATCATCAGTTAAAGAGATTTTTCCTTGCTGAATGGCTTCGTAAACGAGATAAGTAGTCAAGAGATTGCTGATTCCGCCAACCTCTTTTTTCTCATCACTATTTTTTTCATAGAGTATTTTACCTGTTGTCCCATCAATCGCAATAGCATGCTGGGCTCCAAGGTCTAGGTCCTCCGCTTTTACAGGAGACGTACTGAGAAGCGCAAGTATTAGACAAAGAAGTAAGGTGATTATTTTTTTCACGTTTGAATCCTCGATTGTTTTTTGTCTCTACTATTGTATCATAAAAGAAGGCAACTGCTCTAATCCTATTTTGCTCTATTAGGACTCAAAGGTCATAGGCAAATTTGAAAGATAGTTGGTAAAATGGAAGAAATAGTGTATAATGGTAGAAAACCTAACATAAGGAGATAGTGATGAAAGTAAATAAACGGTTCGTACTGGCCGGTGTTTCTCTAGCCAGCGCTCTTCTATTGACAGCCTGCGGTGGTGGAAGCAGCAATCAATCTACTTATTCTTATATTTATTCAACAGATCCAAATACATTGGACTACATTGCATCGACTCGTACAACGACGTCTGATATTACAAGTAACCTTGTTGATGGTTTGTTAGAAAATGATAAATATGGAAATTTAATCCCAAGTTTGGCAGAAGACTGGACAGTTTCAGAAGATGGCTTGGTGTATACCTATAAACTTCGAAAAGATGCAAAATGGTATACCAGTGAGGGAGAAGAGTATGGTGCTGTAACAGCCCAGGACTTTGTGACAGGTATCAAACACGCTGTGGAAGCAAAATCTGAGGGTCTTTTCTTAATCCAAAATTCGATTAAAGGCTTAGATGCATTTGTCAAAGGTGAAACAAAAGATTTCAATACAGTTGGCGTGAAAGCCCTAGATGATTATACCGTTCAATATACCTTGGAACGTCCAGAAAGTTTTTGGAATTCTAAGACGACCTCAGGCGTCCTCTTCCCGGTTAACAAAGCTTTCTTAGAATCTCAAGGGAAAGACTTCGGTTCTTTGAAGCCAAGTAGTATTCTCTATAATGGTCCTTATTATTTGAAGAATTTAACTTCAAAATCACAGATTGAACTTGTGAAAAATAAGGAATATTATGATGAAAAGAATGTTCATATTGATCATGTGAAGTTGACCTATAATGACGGATCAGATCCAGAATCTGTCATCAAGAAATTTGAGAATGGACAATATTCATTTGCGACAGTAATGCCAAATAGCTCCACTTATAAGAGTGTGAAAAAGAAATTTGGTGATAATATTGTTTATGGTGTTCAATACGGAACATCATACTACCTCGGATTCAACATTGATCGTCAGAAGTATAACCATACAGCCAAAACAACAGATGCTCAGAAATCGTCCACAAAACAAGCGATTTTAAACAAAGACTTCCGTCAAGCTGTAAACTTTGCCTTTGACCGTGAAGCCTATGCAGCTCAAACATCGGGAGCAGATGCGGCGACCAAGATTCTTCGGAATACCTTGGTTCCACCGACTTTTGTTCAAGTAAATGGAGAAGAGTTCGGTAAGGTTGTTGAGAAACAATTGGTGACCTATGGAGATGAGTGGAAAGATGTCAATCTAGATGATGCCCAAACCACTCTCTACAATCAAGAAAAAGCCAAGGCTGAGTTTGCAAAAGCTAAAGAACAACTGCAAAAAGAAGGGGTAGAATTCCCAATTCATTTGGATTACGTTGTCAGTCAAACAGATAACAGTCAGGTACAACAGGCTAGCTCCTTTAAACAATCCGTAGAAGCTGTTCTCGGTGCAGACAATGTTGTCGTAGATATTCAGAAATTATCTGATGATGACTTTAACAATATTACCTATTTCACAGATACTGCTGCTGAGAAAGATTATGACCTTGCAGGAGGTGGATGGGTTCCAGACTACCAAGATCCATCTACTTATTTAGAGAGCTTAAGTCCTGTTAACGGTTCTGTTTTCTACTATCTAGGTGTGGATGCAGGCTCAAATAGTCCTGCTATTCCAGCAGTTGACTTTGGGAAGTATGCAGAACTCTTAAAAGATGCCAATGCTGAAGTGAATGATCAAGCTGTACGCTATGAGAAATACGCAGCTGCTCAGGCATGGCTAACTGATAGTTCATTGATCTTGCCGACTGTTTCAAATGGTGGAACTCCAATGTTGCAACGGACTGTTCCATATAGTCGTGCGGCTTCATGGGTTGGAACAAAAGGAACTGGAACCAACTATAAATATCTTGAACTGTCAGAAGAAGTCATCAAGACAAAGGATTACGATGCAAGCAAAGAAAAATGGTTAAAAGAAAAGGCTGAATCCAATAAAAAAGCTCAAGAAGAATTAAAGAACCACATCGAATCGAAATAGATGAAAAATAATTGGGATAGTAAGAAGGCATAAGTTTATTTAAGGGAAGGAGCCACTAAAAAGGATTGATTTTTTAGACAGTCCCCCGCTTAGTGGCTCCTTTCACTTGCCAAATATTCAGAAAATTTAGTTTACTTTTTTCTTTACTTATGCTATAATTCTATCTAAATTCAATAAAATGGAGACTCAAAATGAAAAAAAGTAAAGTTTTTGCATTTGCCGGAGTAACATTGCTCGCAGCAACTTTCCTTGCAGCATGTTCTGGCTCAAAAGATAGCAAGTCTGCATCAAAAAAAGATACAACGTATGGCTATGTTTATACAGATGATCCTACAACTTTGGATTACACCGTATCTTCAAAAGCTTCCGTACACGATATTACAACAAACGGTGTAGATGGTTTGTTGGAAAATGACAAATACGGAAACCTTGTGCCATCTATTGCTGAAGATTGGTCTGTTTCAAAAGACGGTTTGACTTATACTTACAAAATCCGTAAGGGTGTTAAATGGTATGATGCCGACGGCGAAGAGCATGGTGAAGTAACAGCCCATGACTTTGTTACTGGATTGAAGCATGCGGCAGACAAGAAATCAGAATCTCTTCCATTGGTGAAAGACTCAATCAAAGGATTGAAAGACTACTCAGAAGGAAAAATTTCAGACTTCTCTGAGGTTGGGGTCAAAGCAATAGATGATTATACACTTGAGTATACTTTGAATCAACCAGAAACTTTTTGGAATTCAAAAACAACTAATGGAGTTCTTTTCCCAATTAGTACAGAATTCTTGAAGAGCAAGGGTGATGAATTTGGTCAACCAGGTAATGTCAAATCAATCTTGTTCAATGGTCCATTCCTTTTGAAATCAATCACTTCTAAATCAGAAATCACTTTTGAAAAGAACGAAGATTACTGGGATAAAGACAACGTTCATATTGACAAGATTAAATTGTCTTATTATGATGGATCAGATCAAGATTCCATAGCGCGCGGTTTTAGCGATGGTTCATATACCAAGGCGCGTCTATACCCTGCTAGCTCTAACTTTGCGTCTGTTGAAGAAAAATACAAAGACAATATCTACAACACACAGCCTGGTTCTGGTGTCGCAGTCTTAGGTTTCAACATTGACCGTCAAGCCTACAACCATACTTCTAAAACATCAGATGAGCAGAAATCTTCTACGAAGAAAGCTATCTTGAACAAGGATTTCCGTCAAGCCATCACCTTTGCCTTGAACCGCGAAAATTATTCAGCACAAGTTAATGGTAAAGAATACGCTAAGGCTGCTATTCGAAATATGTACACTGCACCTGCCTTTGTTCAAGTAAACGGTAAAGACTTTGGTGATGTAGTAGCAGACAAGTTGCAAACTTATGGGGATCAATGGAGCGGTGTGAATCTTGCAGACAGTCAAAACGGACTCTATAGCAAGGAAAAAGCAAAAGCTCAGTTTGAAAAGGCAAAAGCTGAACTCCAAAAAGAGGGTGTTCAATTCCCAATCCACTTGGATGTTCCGGTTGCACAAAACTCAACAAACTTTGTGTCACGGATGCAATCCTTCAAACAATCAGTTGAAGAAACACTTGGTACAGAAAACGTTGTTGTGGACCTTCAAATGATGGACCAAGATGAAGTCTTGAACATTACTCTTAACGTACCATCAGCTGCAGAAACTGACTGGGACCTTCAAGGACTTGTAGGATGGAATCCAGACTATGATGACCCATCTACTTACCTTGATACCTTGCAACCATCTTCTCCAGACCAAACTAAGACTTATCTTGGATTTGCTGGTGGTGTCGATAATGCCTCTGCTAAGGCTGTTGGCTTAGATGAATATGCGAAGTTGCTTGATGATGCAGAAAAAGAAACCCTAGACGTAGTGACACGTTATGAAAAATTTGCAGCAGCGCAAGCTTGGTTAACAGATAGCGCATTGGTAATTCCAACTATGACAAGCTCTGGTGCAGCTACAGTGGTTTCAAAAGTGGTTCCATTCTCTGAACCTTCATCACAAACAGGTAACAAAGGATCAACTTATTTCAAATATGTTGAAATTCAAGATGAACCTGTCACTAAAAAACAATATGATCAAGCACGTGAAAAATGGTTGAAAGAAAAAGCTGAATCAAACAAGAAGGCTCAGCAAGATCTTGAAAAACACGTCAAATAATCACCTTCATCAGAACTTTCTCTAATAGGGGAGAAAGTTCTTTTGAACATTAAAGGAACGGAATATGAAAAAATATATATTTATGCGTATTTTACGTTCGTTGGTGTCGATCTTTTTGGTTACGACATTGACGTATACAATTATTTATACGCTAACCCCAAGAAATTTAATTTTCAAAAACGACCCTAACTATAACAAGATTGCGAAAACAAAAGACTCTAAAATCAATTATGAAAATACAGTCTATGATCGCATGGGGTATATAGAATATCTTGATTCAAAAGCTTTGAAAGAAAAAGCAAGCAAGGAAGACTCATCAGTAACAGTAGAGCCTACTAAAGAAAACGAGAAGATCTACAAAAAGTACATTTCTAACCTTGGAAATGGCTGGGTATTGAAACGTTTCCCTGAAAACAAAGGTTTTTACGCTACTCGTGAAGTCCCTGTCTTTGAACGTGTTATTGGATTCTATGGTAATCTGATTCAGATTGACCATCCAAATGTCATCAAAGATGCTTCTAATCCAAAACTTGAACGCTATATTCGAATTGAAAATGACCCAGCTATTGGTTGGTCAGTAGTTGGTTCGGGGACTAAACATAAATATCTTTTGTATTTCAATGGTCAATTCCCGTTCATTCATCAAAATTTTGTATCCTTAAACTTGGGTGAATCTTACCCAACTTATTCAAATACACCTGTTCTTCAGGTTATTACACAAGGACAAGGTACAACTAAGAAGAGTGAAGTAAACTTCCCAACAGGAAAAAAAGAATCTTCTATCAATATCTACTCTCGTACATACAAATCACCAAGCAAGGCAGATGCTCAAGATATCGCCCGCTTTGGTAAAGGAGATGCTTATACAGCAACATTGAGCAACTATGAAAATCCATCCATGATTGTGAGCTCAGCCATTATCGGTTTAATCGGGATTGCGATTGCCTACTTGATTGCTATTCCTTTAGGATCTTATATGGCCTTGTTGAAGAATACTTGGTTTGATAGTGCATCTACGGCAACTTTAACATTTATGATGTCATTGCCGACGATTGCCTTGGTTTACATCGTTCGCTTGGCTGGCTCTTCTATCGGCTTACCAGATTCCTTCCCAGTGTTAGGGGCTCAGGATTGGCGCTCTTATGTACTACCTTCTGTGATTTTGGGTCTCTTGAGTGCACCAGGATTGGCAGTTTGGATTCGCCGTTACATGATCGACTTGCATTCTCAAGACTTTGTCCGTTTTGCACGTGCCAAAGGGCTTTCTGAGAAAGAAATTTCCCGCAAACATATCTTCAAAAACGCCATGGTTCCGATCGTTACAGGGATTCCTGTTCAATTGGTTCTAGTCATTTCAGGGGCAACTTTGACAGAAACTGTCTTTGCCTTCCCTGGTATGGGTAAAATGTTGATTGATTCTATCAAGGCATCCAATAATACCATGGTAGTTGGTCTTGTCTTCATCTTTACTGTTCTTGCTGTATTTGGAGCAATGGCTGGAGATATCCTTATGGTTATGGTAGACCCTCGTATCAAACTAACAACTAAGAAAGGAGGCAAATAATGTCTACAATCGATAAGAAGAAATTCCAATTTGTGGAACGTGATGATTTTGCCTCTGAGACAATTGATGCGCCGTCTTACTCCTATTGGAAATCCGTATTCCGTCAATTCTTCAAAAAGAAATCAACCATTTTGATGTTAGCCGTTTTGGTTGCTATTCTCTTAATGAGTTTTGTATACCCAATGTTTTCAAACTTTGATTACAATGATGTAAGTAAAGTAAATGACTTTACTGCCCGTTTGAATCCGCCAAGCACCAAGGCCTTCTTTGGTACGGATAACAATGGTAAATCCTTGTTTGATGGAGTTTGGTTTGGTGCCCGCAATTCGATTATCATCTCCTTTATTGCTACCTTGATCAACGTTGTGATTGGAGTAGTGATCGGCGGGATTTGGGGTGTGTCAAAATCAATCGACCGCTTCATGATGGAAGTTTATAACGTTATTTCAAATGTTCCATTCATGTTGATTGTTATTGTCTTGACTTACTCAATTGGTGCTGGTTTCTGGAACTTGATTTTGGCGATGACAGTGACAGGATGGATTGGGATTGCTTACTCTATCCGTGTCCAAATTATGCGTTACCGCGATTTAGAGTACAACTTGGCCAGTCGCACCTTGGGTACACCAACCCTTAAAATTGTGACGAAAAATATTTTGCCACAGTTGGTTTCTGTTATTGTGACGACAACTACACAATTGTTGCCAGCCTTTATTTCGACTGAGGCCTTCCTTTCCTTCTTTGGATTGGGATTGCCGATTACAGTTCCAAGTTTAGGTCGTCTTATTTCAGACTACTCACAAAACGTAACAACCAATGCGTATCTTTTCTGGATTCCATTGACAGTCTTAGTCTTGGTATCCTTGTCATTCTATATCGTTGGACAAAATCTTGCAGACGCCAGCGATCCACGTACACATAGATAGGAGGAGTAGATATGACAAATGATAAAAATGTAATCTTATCTGCTCGCGATATCGTAGTAGAATTTGATGTTCGGGATCGTGTCTTAACAGCTATTCGCAATGTCTCTTTGGATCTTGTTGAAGGAGAGGTCATGGCGCTTGTTGGTGAATCAGGTTCTGGTAAATCTGTTTTGACAAAAACTTTTACAGGAATGTTAGAAGAAAACGGACGAATTGCCAATGGGACCATTAATTATCGCGGGCAAGAATTAACAGAACTCAAGTCAAACAAAGATTGGGAAGAAATTCGTGGTGCAAAAATTGCAACGATCTTCCAAGACCCAATGACCAGTTTGGACCCGATTAATACAATCGGATCACAAATTACAGAGGTTATTATTAAACACCAAGGCAAGAGTGCAAAAGAAGCCAGAGAAATGGCTATTGACTATATGGAAAAGGTGGGAATCCCGGAAGCAGAACGTCGCTTTGATGAATATCCTTTCCAATATTCAGGTGGGATGCGCCAACGGATCGTTATTGCTATTGCGCTTGCTTGCCGTCCTGATATCTTGATCTGTGACGAGCCTACAACGGCCCTCGACGTAACTATTCAAGCCCAAATCATTGACTTGTTGAAATCATTACAAAAAGAATATAACTTTACAACAATATTTATCACCCATGATTTGGGTGTGGTGGCAAGTATTGCAGATAAGGTTGCCGTAATGTATGCTGGTGAAATTGTAGAATTTGGTAAAGTAGAAGAAATTTTCTATGACCCAAGACATCCTTATACATGGAGTCTTCTTTCAAGTTTGCCACAGTTGTCTACTTCTAAGGGTGATTTATTTTCTATCCCAGGGACTCCTCCATCATTGTACTCACCGGTAAAAGGGGATGCCTTTGCTTTGCGCTCAGACTATGCCATGCAAATTGATTTTGAGGAACATCCACCAGTTTTCAAAGTTTCAGATACACATTGGGCTAAAACGTGGCTCTTGCATGAAGATGCACCAAAAGTCAATAAACCAGAAATTATTGATAATCTTCATGAAAAAATAAGTGCAAAAATGGGATTCACTACAATCAAGGACTAGGAGAAGGAAATGACAGAAAAATTAATAGAAGTTAAAGATCTAGAAATTTCCTTCGGTGAAGGAAGTAAAAAATTTGTAGCCGTAAAGAATGCAAATTTCTTCATCAATAAAGGGGAAACATTTTCCCTCGTTGGTGAGTCTGGTAGTGGGAAGACGACAATTGGTCGTGCAATCATTGGTTTGAATGACACTAGTGCAGGTGATATCCTGTATGATGGCAAAAAGATCAATGGGAAGCAATCGCGCAAGGATGAAAATGAATTAATCCGAAAGATTCAAATGATCTTCCAAGACCCAGCAGCTAGCTTGAATGAGCGTGCAACAGTCGACTACATTATTTCAGAAGGTTTGTACAATTATCATCTATTCGAAAATGAAGAAGACCGAGTACGTAAAGTAAAAGAGATTATGCATGAAGTGGGTCTTCTAGCAGAACATTTGACTCGTTATCCCCATGAATTCTCTGGTGGACAACGCCAGCGGATTGGTATCGCTCGTGCCTTGGTAATGGAGCCAGAATTTGTTATTGCAGATGAACCAATTTCTGCCCTAGACGTATCAGTTCGTGCACAAGTATTGAACCTCCTGAAGAAATTCCAAAAAGAGTTGGGCTTGACTTATCTCTTTATAGCACACGATCTTTCAGTAGTTCGTTTTATCTCTGATCGTATTGCGGTTATTTACAAAGGTGTTATTGTAGAAGTAGCTGAAACGGAAGAATTGTTTAACAACCCAATTCATCCTTATACACAATCTCTACTATCGGCAGTTCCGATTCCAGATCCAATTCTAGAACGCAAAAAAGTTCTGAAAGTTTATGATCCTGATCAGCATGATTATTCAACCGACAAACCAGAAATGGTTGAAATCAAGCCAGGACATTACGTTTGGGCAAATAAAGCAGAACAGAAAAAATATAAAGAACTTGTATAATCATAAGAAAACGAGAAGAATCCACTTCTCGTTTTCTATTTTTTTAAAAAAAGAAAAACTTTTTTTAAAAAAATAGAAAAAAGATATTGACAAGGAGAAGAGGTCGTGATATACTAATATAGTTGTCGCGCGAGAGCGACAAAGACCTTTGAAAACTGAACAAGACGAACCAATGTGCAGGGCGCTATAACGGAAGTTATAGTAACTGAACAATAAAAAAACAATAAATCTGTCAGTGACAGAATGAGTTTAAGACAAACAATTATTTTAATGAGAGTTTGATCCTGGCTCAGGATGAACGCTGGCGGCGTGCCTAATACATGCAAGTAGAACGCTGAAGGAAGGAGCTTGCTCTTTCCGGATGAGTTGCGAACGGGTGAGTAACGCGTAGGTAACCTGCCTGGTAGCGGGGGATAACTATTGGAAACGATAGCTAATACCGCATAACAGTAGATATTGCATGATATCTGCTTGAAAGGTGCAATTGCATCACTACCAGATGGACCTGCGTTGTATTAGCTAGTTGGTGAGGTAACGGCTCACCAAGGCGACGATACATAGCCGACCTGAGAGGGTGATCGGCCACACTGGGACTGAGACACGGCCCAGACT
>NZ_JASHER010000005.1:0-171421 GCF_047463015.1 Streptococcus australis
CAAGACGCAGTGGTTGAGTGGGCTCTACTACGCTGATTTCATCAGCTTTTACAGCCCTACTCAACTGTGCGGAGGTGGGACGACGAAATCGAATTCTAACGAATGACCGATTTCTGTCCCACTCTCTCTCCTGTTGCTTACAATTTAGCTGCTACGGCATCCAACAATTCTTGGATTTTCGCTTGGTTGCTTCCTCCTGCCATGGCCATGTCTGGTTTACCACCACCACGTCCATCGACGATTGGAGCCAATTCTTTAACCAAGTTACCTGCGTGGATGTCTTTTGTCTTGCTGGCTACAAGGACATTTACCTTGTCACCGATTGCTGCGACAAGAACAAGCACATCAGAGTAATCTTTTTGCTTCCAGTTATCCGCAAAGGTACGAAGGGCACCTGCATCTGAAACAGAGACTTGGCTTGCGATAAAGCTGTGACCATTTGCTTCTTGGACATTCTTGAAGACATCGCCTGCTGCTGCTGCTGCCGCTTTTTCCTTCAATTCTGCATTTTCTTTTTGCAATTGACGGAGTTGTTCTTGAAGGCCTTCCACCTTGTGAGGAACTTCCTTGAGTTGAGGTGCTTTCAAGGTTGCTGCGACGGCTTTCAGAGCATCTTCTTGTTCACGGTAAGCTTCGAAGGCTTCTTTACCAGTCACTGCCAAGATACGACGAGTTCCTGATCCAATCCCTTCTTCTTTGACAATCTTAAAGAGGCCAATCTCTGAAGTATTGCCAACATGGGTACCACCACAAAGCTCGACTGAGTAGTCACCAATGGTGACAACACGGACTTCCTTACCGTATTTCTCACCAAAGAGGGCCATAGCTCCCATTTCTTTAGCTGTATCAATATCTGTCTCAACTGTTTCTACAGCGATTGCTTCCCAGATCTTTTCATTGACTTGTTGTTCAATGGCACGCAATTCTTCAGGAGTTACCGCTTGGAAATGAGTGAAGTCAAAACGAAGGAATTCAACTTCGTTAAGAGATCCTGCTTGAGTAGCATGGTGGCCAAGGATATTGTGAAGAGCTGCATGGAGTAAGTGAGTCGCTGTGTGGTTTTTCATGACACGATGACGACGGTTCGTATCGATTGCCAAGGTATATTCTTGGTTCAAAGCAAGTGGAGCATGAACTTCAACGGTATGAAGAGCTTGTCCGTTTGGTGCTTTTTGAACGTCTGTTACAGTCGCTACGACATTTCCTGTAGCATCCAAGATTTGACCATGGTCAGCAACCTGTCCACCCATTTCAGCGTAGAATGGAGTTTCTGCAAAGATCAGTGATGCAGTTCCTTCTGAAACAGCTTCTACTTCTGCGTTATCTGCTACGATAGCCACCAACTTAGAAGGCAACTGGCTGGCATTGTAGTTGAAGACACTTTCTACAGTAATGTTTTGAAGTGTTTCGTTTTGCATACCCATAGATCCACCTTTGACAGCAGATGCACGCGCACGTTCTTGTTGTTCCTTCATAGCCTCTTCAAAGCCTTCACGGTCTACCGTCATACCCGCTTCTTCAGCGATTTCTTCTGTCAACTCTACTGGGAATCCATAAGTATCGTAGAGTTTGAAGACATCTTGACCAGAGATAACCGTTTGGCCTTTTTCTTTCAAGTCTGCTACGATACCTTGGGCAAAGTGCTGACCTGAGTGAAGGGTACGGGCAAATGACTCTTCCTCACTCTTGACGATTTTTTCAATAAAGTCACGTTTTTCAAGCACTTCTGGGTAGTAGCTTTCCATGATTTTACCAACAGTTGGAACGAGTTTATAAAGGAAAGGCTCATTGATACCCAATTTTTGACCATGCATAGAGGCACGGCGGAGAAGACGACGGAGGACATAACCACGACCTTCATTTCCAGGAAGGGCACCATCACCGATAGCGAATGAAAGAGAACGGATGTGGTCTGCAATAACCTTGAAACTCATGTTATCGCCATCTTGGTCGTAAACCTTACCAGACAATTTCTCTACTTCGCGAATGATCGGCATGAAGAGGTCTGTTTCAAAGTTGGTCTTAGCACCTTGGATCACGGCTACTAAACGCTCCAAACCTGCGCCCGTATCAATGTTTTTGTGTGGCAATTCTTTGTACTCGCTACGAGGTACAGCTGGGTCTGCGTTAAATTGTGACAATACGATGTTCCAGATTTCGATATAACGGTCATTTTCGATATCTTCTGCAAGAAGACGAAGACCGATGTTTTCTGGGTCAAAGGCTTCTCCACGGTCGAAGAAGATTTCTGTATCAGGTCCAGAAGGTCCTGCACCGATTTCCCAGAAGTTGTCTTCGATTGGAATCAAATGACTTGGATCTACTCCCACTTCAATCCAGCGGTTGTAAGAATCTGTATCAGCTGGGTAGTAGGTCATGTAAAGTTTTTCAGCTGGGAAGTCAAACCATTCAGGACTTGTCAAAAGTTCATAAGCCCAAGTAATGGCTTCGTCACGGAAGTAATCCCCGATAGAGAAGTTCCCCAACATTTCAAACATGGTATGGTGACGAGCTGTTTTTCCTACGTTTTCAATATCGTTGGTACGGATGGCCTTTTGCGCATTGGTAATCCGTGGGTTTTCAGGGATGATAGTCCCATCAAAGTATTTCTTAAGGGTTGCTACCCCTGAGTTGATCCATAAAAGGGTTGGATCGTTGACAGGAACCAAGCTAACAGATGGTTCTACTGAGTGACCTTTGGTAGCCCAGAAATCAAGCCACATTTGGCGGACTTGTGCACTAGATAATTGTTTCATGTTTTCTCCTCTATTTCATGTTTTCTATTGGTTGGCTTAAGAGCCATTTTCAGTCATTTCTACATAGTCAATTGCAAGACATAAGGAAATCACGAGATTGGCATATTTTTCTTCATAGACAGCTACCTGATAAGTCGACGTCAAGGTAAAGACTTGTTTGCTAATCTCTGCAACCAGCTGGTCCCGATCATCCAATAACTTGAAATTCAAATCCCAGATATTGCCTTCGATGCGTAGTCCTAAATTAGAAATATCGTACTTATCACGGAATAAGGTCAGTTTTTTACGGATGAAAAAACTGGAGCCATCCGCCAACTCTACAGTGAATTGGGGTAAGAGGCTAAAAGGCTTCTTCGTGATATGGCTGACCTTCTGGCCTTCCACATCAAATACCGTAAAGGTTTTAGGAATTTTCAAAAATGAACCTTCTACCTGGTATTCTACCATTCCCAGATCATTTTTGATATCAAAGCGTTCCCCTCCAAGTAGAAACTTTTGTTTGACCAGATACGTTTTCATCAGTTTCCTCCTGCAAATCCTTATTAAAACCTTTCTCTTATTAGAAAGGATCTCCGGTAGAAATGCTGAAAAAAAGACAAGCTCACTAACGAAGGGCGAAAAACCGCGGTACCACCTTCATTCAATGAACTTGTCATTCTTCATTCGATTATGTAATTGTTCTATTGAGTAGCAAAATCATTCCTCTTCCATGGCTCGCACCCCCGCCACTTCTCTGAATCTGATTCTAAATGATTTATTCTCAACTATCTCATTATACAGATAAATACAATGCTCGTCAACTAATATCCTTATTTAGAAGATGAGCTATCTTCTGTTGTTGCACCAATATTTTGCATGTATTGGTTGAAGGTTGCCTTGAAGGCATCATCTTTGACCTTGATATTGGCATTTGTCATTGCTTTGGCAATGATGCTACGGATAAAGTTGGCATCATTTTTACGTTCTGCCGTCAGAATTTCTTTCAAGCGTTTTTCGTATTTCTTCCAGTCAGATCCTTTTTCTTCCTTCTTAGTTACTTTAACGATATAGTAGGCACCAGCGCTTTTTTGACTAGCAGGATCAATAACGACATCTGAAATACCATTTACATCAAGCTTAGATGCTGCTTCCTTGACACGGGTTGGAACAGTTGTTGTTCCAGAGTCAAATTTGATTTCTCCACCCTTTTCTTTGGTGCTAGCATCTGTAGAATTTTCTTTGGCAATTTGTGCAAAGTCAGCGCCTTCAGCTTTTACACTTGCAAGAACTTCATTCGCTTTTTCTTCTGAATCCAATTTTATCACATTTGCAGTGATTTCTGGTGTATAGCTTTCAAAGGCTTTTTTATAAGCTTCGTCTGTCAACTCTTTTGAAATAGCTTGGTCAACCGCATACTCTAACAAAAGGTTACTACGGATTTGTTGTTTGTTGGTTTCTTCTGTCAACCCTTGTTGAGTGAGGTAGCTATTGAAGGCTTCACCCAATTGTTTTTTCTGCTCATCAACTTTTTTCTCAACATCTTTGTCTGAGACTTTTGAGCCGTATTCTTTTTCAAAGACTTTATTAATGGTCATTTGGAACAGGTATTGTTGTGCACCTTGGTTATGTTTGATTTCATCATAGAAATCACCAACAGTGATCGTGTCACCCTTCATTGTGACGATATCTTTGTCACTGCCACCTTTTGCACAAGCTGCTAGCGCTACAACGGATAAAAGGGTCACCGCTCCAGCTACAAATTTTTTCTTCATGTTTATTTCTCCATTCTAAAATTCACTGCTTCTATTTTACCACAAATTCAAAAGGATAACTTAAATAAGACTAAAAGCTACTCTTCTGTCGGCAAGGAAATCTCTTCCTCGTTTTTACGGATCATGAGAATGCCATCACCGAGCGGAATCAGACTGGCCGTCAAGCCAGGATGGTCCAAAGTGGCGTCAAAAAGACGTTGCAAACCTCGATAGATGGTGCGTTGTCCACGACGGACTTCCATAATATCACGTGCTACATCTCCCCCTTGGAAGATATCGTCTAAAATCACCACTCCCCCAACTTCCAACCGTTTGAGAACTTCTGGAAGAAAGACGATGTACTTGGACTTAGCCGAATCCATAAAAATCAAGTCAAAGCGTTGCTCGATATGCTCCAGCAGATCGACCGCATCCCCTTCTAAGAGGGTGATTTGGTTACGTTGATCAAAACGAGCAAAGTTTTCCTTGGCAAAACCAATCATTTCCTCGTTGCGATCAATGGTTGTAATCCTTGCATCAGGCACTTGCTCTGCCATCAAGAGGGCCGAAAAGCCGATTGCTGTCCCAATTTCTAAGATTGACTTGGGTTGCATGGTCTGCAAAAAGAGACGAAAGAAAGCAACCGTTTCATGAGGGATGATGGGAATATTTTCCCGTCGAGCAAATTCTTCTAGCTCCTTTAAAGCATCCGTTACCGGCGCTTGGCGCTCCCGCATGAAAGAGACAATTTCCTCCTTGACAACTGGGCGGCGCATATTGTGGTTGGCATTTTTACTGTAAGACTCTACCATCTTAGGCCAATCCTAATTTTTCAACCAGGGCCTCAAATTCATTGAGACGACGTTCAAAGACTTCAAAGGCGGCATTGAGGTAGTCTTCTTTTTCCATATCAACACCCGCCTTGCGGATGACGTTGAGTGGGTAATCTGAATTTCCGGCCTTCAAATACTCTAGATATTTGTCCTTATCTTCTTGTGTTCCATGAACGATTTTCTCAGCCAAGGCAGAAGCTGCTGCAAAACCGGTTGAATATTGGAAAACATAGTAGTTATAGTAGAAATGAGGAATACGAGCCCATTCGTATTGGATTTCTGGATTGTCTTCTTTAGAAAGACCATAGTATTTCTCGTTCAAGTCCGCATAGAGCTCATTCAAGAATTCGCTGGTCAAGACTTGTCCTTCTTGATCTGCTTTATGAATGGCATGCTCAAACTCAGCAAACTGGGTTTGACGGAAGACGGTACCACGGAAACCATCCAAGAAGTGGTTGAGAATGGCAAAACGCGTTTCATCATCTTCTACTTCTGCTAGCAATTGCTCAGTCAAGATATTTTCATTGGTTGTAGATGCAATCTCAGCAAGGAAGATAGAATAATCCCCGTAGACATAAGGTTGGGTTTCACGGGTATAGCTGGAGTGCATACTATGGCCAGTTTCGTGCACCAAGGTGAAGAGATTGTCCAATGTATCTTGCCAGTTCAACAACATAAAGGCATTGGTGTCGTACGATCCACCTGAATAGGCACCTGAACGTTTTCCTTGGTTGACATGGACATCGATCCAACGTTCCGTAAAGGCGCGCTTCACGCGTGATAGGTAGTCCTCACCAAGCACCGCCAAAGCCTGCTCAGACTTGGCAAGAGCTTCTTCATAGGTGAACTTGTAATCAGTAGAAGACAGTGGCGTGTAGACATCATACATCTTCAAATCTTCAATTCCCAAGATTTTTGAGCGGAGTTTCACGTAGCGTTGCAAGAGTGGCAAGTGCTTGTTCACCGCTTCTACCAAACTATCATAGACGCTTTCTGGGATAAAGTTAGCAGAAAGAGCTGCCTCACGCGCACTTGAGAATTTGCGAACCTTAGCATTGTAATTGTGAACCTTGACGTTGGTCTGAAGAGTCTTAGCATAGGTGTGTTGGTACTGTTCGTAGACACCATACAAGGCTTGGTAAGCTTCCTTACGTACTTGGCGGTCCTTAGACTCTACCAAAGAGATATAGTTTCCATGAGTCAACTGCACTTCTTGCCCTTGGTCATCTTTCACCATTGGGAAGACGATATCGGCATTGTCCAAAATCTCAAAGGTTTCACCTGCCGCAGCAAAGATTTCACCTGCTCCTGCTAGCAATTCTTCTTCTTTTTGAGAAAGAACGTGCTCTTTGGTTTTGAGCAATTTGTCAAAGTAATGAGCATAAGCTTCTAAGGCAGGGACTTCTTTCAAGAAGTTGGCATATTGCTCTTCGGTGATCTCCATAAATTCTGGTTCGTAGAAGGCAAAGGTCTCCCCTAAAAGGCTGTATAGAGACATGGCTTTTGATTGGAATTCTTGGTATTTGGCTACGCGTGTATCCTGGTCATTCTTCATATGGGCGTAGACATAGACCTTCTCCAAACGACGGCTCAAGTCCAAATAAACTTCTGTGGTTTCTAATAGATTGGCTGGAGAAGACAATAAAGAGCCTGCAAAATGGGCAGCATCTTTAATCGCTGCAGCTAAAGCAGTTGCTTCTTCTTCCCAAGCTTGGTCTGTCGCAAAAATGGTTGACAAATCCCATTGGTATTTTTCATCAATTTCATTTCGTTGTTTTACCATTACAAAAATCCTCCAATGTTTCTATTTTATCACATATATTACCATTTGGGGGTATTTGATTCACGGAAATTTAAGCTTTCCCATTCTGATAAAAACGAGGTGAATAAAGAGTCTGCGTCGCTTTCATTCCAGTTGAACGATAGTAGGTCATAAAGTCCTGGTAATAGCTTCGCCAATCTCCCCTAATCTGGATAAAATGGGAAGACTTCAGCGGCCGACAAAGGGGATAAAAAGCTTCCAAGTCCAATTCCAGGAGATGCTTTCCTTTCAGATAGAGTTGTTCCTGAAGAGCCATCCATTTAGAATGCCGGTAGTACAGCTGTTGACGAAGATAGTCCTTAAACTGTCTGTCTAGAGAGACCGTCATTCGTTGCAAGCCTTGTTGGGCATAGGGGGTCCGCAAAACATCTAACAAATTCCCACCATAAAAAGGAAAATGTTGAGTCCGATAATGAAGACGCCCTCGCAAGTCTTGATGGATCAGATAGTGGAGCCGAACTTCCTGTTGCTCTAGATCCAACTCCCAGAGATGAAAGCCCCTATTTTGGCTAAAATAGACAAAACCTTCTTGCAGAGCTGACAGGCTTTTCTTGAGCCATAAGTTTTTCCCTAGCAACCAGTAAACTTGATAACCATGCTTGCGATAGGCATCGCTCCGTTCTTTTAAACGCTCCATGGATAAGGAACTACATTGCACTTCTAAGGCAAGCTTTTGATCTGGAAGGAGAATATCCGCAATCTGTTGGAAAGCCTGCAGAGGACTTTCCACTTCAGCATTGGAGTGTTGCTTGGCCCATTGATAAAGTGCCAGCTTTAACTCCAAATGCTCTGGACTCTCCGTTTCATGATGGAAGGGACAAGCTTCTAGGTTGACGTGGGCAAAATGCGGACGCATCACAGGCCCTTTCTTTAAGATGACTTCCTTTCCACACAGGAGACAGAAAAAAGGACCCTCCTTTTTCATCGGAACCTTCTCCAAACAATTCCAACGCTGTTGCTTTGCATCAGTTGCAATAAACATATCATCACCTCCACTTATATAATTCGTAATAGGGGATACTTATATAAAGGAGACAGAAAAAAAGGAGGCAAGCTCCTTGTTGAATCCAGACAAACTATTATTTTTTTATAAAACAGCTGGATGATTTTCAAAAAATGACTTTCATTTTTTAGTCGTTTAAGAAGATGAAAAACTTTCCGCCGTGAGAAAAGTGCCTGAAACACAGTTGTTTCAGGCACTCGGGAGTTTTGAGACCTTAGGCTCAAAACTAAGTCATGGAACTTCGTAGAAGTTCGCTGACGTCCGTACTCACCTAAGGAAAGTTTCTAAAATTACTTTATCTTCAATCTGAAAGGAGCCAAGCTCCTTGTTTAGATATAATCGTCCTTACATGTAAAGCAACTGCTCATCCATCCTAGACGAGACGTTTAAAAACATCCCTCGCTTATTGATCTGACTCGCTCGAATTCTCGTCTGATGCCGGATCTGGAGTTTCCGATGATGGAGCGGTCCCATTTTCAGATGCTTCAGCTTGTTTTCGAGCCGTTTCAAATTTTTCAACAATGGTTGCACGAGTAGCTTCCGGAACTTCGGTATCTTCGGACCCTATCGTATCCATGGATTCATTAAAGCGGGCCTTGCTCGTTTCCATTTTCTCTTTCAAATCTTTCAGATAGGTCTCATAGGTCTCTTTAGCTGAGCCCGTCAGTGATGCTCCTGCTTCCTCTGAATGAGCAACGGTTCGGTCCATCATCAAAGCATAGAGCGCTTTAAAGTCTCCAACAGTTCTAGCATTTTCAAGTTCCTCATCTGTATACAAGACAAAAGGAGACTCTGAGGATCCTTTCAAGCTGGTCACTTTCTTGCCCTGAGAAGAGGTTGATGACTGGCGTGTTTCCTTTACAGACTTTTCACTGGACGAGGTCCCTTCTTGATTCGAGCAGGCTACTAGCCCCATCACTCCCAGTAAAGCAAGCGTCGATAATAGTATTTTTTTCATTCACTCTCTCCTTTTTAAGCTTCCACTACCATTTTAGCATCAAGCTAGGTTGCCGTCAATTCATGCATCCTCCCTGAGACTTTCTAAAAAAGACCAGAGATCAGTTGATCTCCGGTCTATCGATTTATTTGGATGAGGCGCACCTCTCCCTTATCTCCAGATACTTAAAGGTTGATTCACTGTCGAAATCCTAGAAAATATCGGCATCACGTGGACAAGTTCTTCTATCTCTACAACTTCTCCAACATGAGGTATAAGAGAGGATACCCTAAGGGAAGAGGGAGATTCTTGCAAGTAGAAAATCCCTCCACTCGTCTCCTCCTTTTGGCTTTTAACCAAAAAGTCCAATGCTAGCCATCTATTTATTCATCTGAATCGCTGTCTTCATCGTCTGAATCATGGTCCACTGGTGACTCTGATGAATCTTTGGCAGAGTCGCGAGCATCCTTCAACTGTTCAATAAAGGTTTCACGAAACTCTTTTGGAACTTCCGCATTATCATCCCCATAACGCTCAACCGCTTTGTTAAATGCTTCCTTAGATTTTGCAAGAGTCTCCTTAAGAGAATCTGCCGTTTGAGCAAATGTCTCTTTGGCACTTTCAGGAAGAGATTCCATTGATTCAGTCATCAGGCGATTGGATTCATCCAAGATTTTTGCGAAACACTTTTTAAAATCACCAACTGTTTTTAACTTCTCAAGCTCTTCATCTGATGGGAATATATCACTAGTTGTTTGAGAGCTAGTATTAGAAGAAGTCTTTTCTGCCTTAGATGAGCTAGAAGACTTGCTTGTTACCTTTTCTGTCTTCTCAGTAGATGAAGAAGCTTCGGTTTTTACTTCTTGCTTACCTGAACAAGCTGCAAGCGAAGCAGCTGCCAACAAGGCTGTAGTAGATAAAATCAATTTTTTCATTCGATTACTCCTTTAATATTGATTCGAGACCATTGTATCATCGAATAATTTGACAGTCAAATCAATCACTAACTGATGATAGATTGTGAAATCAAATCCGAAAATGTAGGAGAACAACTGCTCTAGCACTGCTTCTCTCCTCCCAGGAAGCAGCGGTTCCTTTTGTTCACTACAAAAAAAGATTTCCGTATTTGGAAATCTTCGAATGTAGAGAAACTATTTTTTACTTAAGATAGTCGGATGATTATCAAAGAATGACTTATATTTTTTAGGCATTTAAGAAGGACAAAAACTTTCCGCTGTGAGAAAAGTGCTAGAAACACTCTTGTTTCTAGCACTCGGGAGTTTTGGAGCCTTAGATCCAAAACTAAGTCATGGAACTTCTTCGAAGTTCGCTGACGTCCGTACTCACCTAAGGAAAGTTTCTAGGAATACTATTTCTTTAATTTAAGATTTCCAAATCTGGAAATCTTTTTATTTTCTCTTATATCTGATGTTAAAGAAAACTCTTAAGAAAATGAAGGGAAGGAAGCAAAAAAGCCACATTGGATCCCAGCCTTTTTGACGCGTGCTAGTGGACTTCTGATGGGACGCCTGTACTGCGCTTACAGCCTGTGTTTGCTGAATAGACGGAGAAACAGTTTGCAAGCCATTTGCAATTTGTAGCTGGCCATTTTGAACACTGACCTCTGGATTGGTCCCTCTTTTCACCGTAGCATAGAGAGGTTTTTCTAAGTGATAGGTTTGCCCCTGAATGGTGTGATCCCCCGCCGGCAGCACCTCTTTGTATTCATAATCCTGATAGAGTCTTTCAATTAGGGCATTTCCAATGACGTGGCGCAGGCTCTCTGCAATCTCCACATCGTAATGGCCAACTCCCATAATGACTTGAACAAATCGCTGGTTCCCACGGTTAACCGTCAAGGTGTAATTATAATCTGCGGTCGGACTAGAGCCTGTTTTCAGACCATCCGCTCCCTTAAGAGAATACCTTCCACCTTCTAAGGAATAATTATAATTCTCATGCGTTTCTTCATAATCTGTACCTTTGAAGAGGGTAATCTTGGCATTTTTGGTGTAGTTGAGGATTTCAGGGAACTCATTGACCATGTGATAGGCCAAAATAGCCATATCTCTCGCTGTTGTTTGGTTAATGGCATTTTGATCATAGCGTGTCGGATTATAGTAGCCATCCAAGACTGCAGTTGGGGCACCATTAGGATTGTTCCACTTGGTATTGGTCATTCCAATTTCCTGAGCCCGCTGGTTCATCAAATCCAAGAATTTATCCGGATCTCCTCCAGACACCTTATTGGCAATCATGATGGTAGCAGCACTTGAAGAAGGAACAAAAATCATATTTAGGAGGGTTGATACCTTGTATTTAGCACCCGCCACAATCGGACTATTGCTCAACTTCTGATTTTGAGAAATGATCACATCTGTATCTGTCGCGGTAATTAGGGTGTCATAATCCAGTTGCCCTTCTTGAATGGCTTTCAGAAGAACATAGACAGACATCAATTTAGCCATGCTACCGGAGTCACGAGGTGCATCAATATTATCTCCATAAACAATCGCTCCTGTGTGAGCATCAACGACAATATCTGCCTTGGGACGGAAAAATTCATCCACCGATGTCCCTGATTTTTCTGTGATCGACATGATGTCTTCTTGTTGGTAAAGATCATCCGCCTTTGCTAGCAGTGGGGAACATAGGCAAGCAAGGGAAAGTGTCGCAAATAAGGCACGTTTAAACTTCATTCTCTCTCATTTCTTTCATCATCATCGTTCTCCATTATAGCATAAGTCCCTCTATTCAGAAACACTATTTCCTAATCTTTTTACTCCTTCATACTCCCAAAGAGACCCGGAGATTTTCCTTTTGGCATCTTTAAAAAGATACTGAGAAGAAGGACGAGGATCAGGACAAGCACCAAGAAGTAACTCATCATTGAAAATCCTCCGTGATCCACAAAGAAAGCCGCTATCGGTTGCAATAAAATGGTACCAAGGTAGCGAACTCCCTGCATGAGAGCCATGGCTAAGACTAGATCTTTCTTATCCACCTGTTGAGAGATAAAACGTAAAGAGACCATGATCAACACCATCCCCGTCGTATGCTTGGCCAAAAGAGTGACCAGCACTTTTAAGAAGACAGGACTCGGAAGAGCATAGATGAAATACTGGAGCAGGAGAATCCCCACAGGAAGCAAAACCAGCAGACGCAAGGGCCAATGGTCCATAAAACGGTCCGAGAAAAAGATAAGAGGCGCTTCAACAACGACAGATATCGCCACAACCGTAGATGCGATTTGGACAGGGAGCCCACTATCCATCAAGAGAGCTGGAATATAGGTATGGCCAATATTGCCCACGCCCGACACAAGCCCCATCAAAAGTAAGAAAAAGAGATAGGGACCATTGTGGAGCAAAGGACGGATCGATACAGCTTCTTTCTGTACCCGACTGGTCTTGTCGATACGAATAGCTCCTAAAGTGAGGAAACTAAGAAGGATAGTTACCAAAACACAATAGTATACAGACTGGGGGCTAAGATGAGCATAAAGCCAACCAGCTAGTTGCGCTCCAGCCGCATACCCTAGTGTCCCCCAAACGCGGATTTTTCCAAAAGCATAGGAACTCTGGGTAGCGAAAACCTCCATCATGGGAGCCGTCCCATTTAGACACAGCAAAACCAAGCCATAAAAAATCGTCAACCAAAAGTAGTTAGGGGCCCAGATGAAGCCAGCCACTCCTGCCATGAGGACTCCCAAGCTCAAAGTGGTGATTTTAACAATGCCAAATCGTTCATTGATATAACCAAATAAGGGCTGGGTAAGCATGGATAGGAAAAAGGCCATTGATACCAAATGAGAGACTTGACTGGCTGAATACTGCTGGCCGATAAGATAGACAGAGATTAGAGTCGTAAAGAGAGCAGTCGACATGAAGTAAAAACTATATAAAAATAAATAAGCAGGATAGGAATTTCGAAATGCTTTCATTAGTTTCCTTTCAAATTTAAATATAAGAGGCAATGACAAAACCCAACTGGATTTCAGTTGAGTTTTGATTATTTATTTTTTGTATCGATCCTGAGCCTTGAGCGCACGTTCTTTACGATGGGCTCTTTCTAAATACAGAATCATAGCGAGAATGAAAATTGGAATCAGAATGACCAGGCTTTCAAGAGGAAAATGGAAGGATTTCCCTGTAGTTGAAGCCGTAGTACTTTGAGTATCCGATTGATTCACGGCTCCTTCTTTGACTGGAAGTCCATCAGAAATCTTTTCTGATAGGGTCATCAAGCCTGAATCCGCCTCTACTTGTCCATCTTTAACAACTAGCTTTGGATCCTCTTCGCCTTTTTTGACCGTGGCATAGAAAGGTTGATCTAGGGTGTAGGTCTTTCCATCAATCGTCTGAACACCCTTGTCCAATAATTTCTTATAACGATAATCTGCAAAAGCTTTTTCGATCAAGGCATTGCCAAATGGATGTCGATAGTATTCGCCATCCTGGTCAGACCAATCACCAACTCCCATGACTACGGAGATAATTCGTTGTTCTCCTCGTTTAGCAGTTGCGATATAGTTGAAGGCACCGCGAGGACTCGAGCCTGTCTTCAGACCATCTACTCCTTCAAGAGCATATCTAGCTCCTGGCAAGGAATAGTTATAGGTATCAAAGGTCTCCTCATAAGGAGTTCCTTGTTTGACGGTCACCTTAGCCTGATTGGTATAGCTAAGGATATCAGGATATTCTTTCACGAAATGATAGACGAGAATCGCCAAGTCTCTTGCAGTCGTCTGGTTAGCAACATCATTTGGATAGTTATAACTGGTATATAAACCTCGGAAGGTTGAAATGGCCGCACCACTAGGATTGTTCCAAATGGTATTGGTCATCCCCAACTCCTTGGACTTTTCATTCATCCGCTGAATAAAGGCATCCGCATCGTGGTTAGAAAGGAGATTGGCCAACATAATCGTGGCCACATTGGAGGATGGAACCGCGGTCATGGTAATCAATTCAGAGACCGTATAGTCTACGCCTGCAACGATGTTATTGTTGGAAATCTCATAGATTTTTGACATGGATTGATCCGCAGCTGTTGCAGTGACAACCGTATCTTTGGTAATCTTCCCCTCTTTCATGGATTCGAAAAGCAGATACAACGTCATGAGCTTACTCATACTTGCAGGATCCCGCACTTCATCAATATTGTCTTTCCATAAAACATCCCCGGTATTCGCGTCGATAACGAGGGAAGACCTTGGTCGGTTATAGGCCTGCACATGATCATTGGGATACATTTTTTGCGCCATATCCACTAACTCATCAGCCACGATCGACAAAGGTCGGAACAGAGATAAGACGATGATTCCTAAAACGAGCAACTTCTTTTTCAAAATATATTTTCCTCAAATATAGAATTTTATCTTATTGTACCATACTTCAATCTATAAAAAAACCTATCTTTCAGGATATTTTAGATAGGTCTCTCTGTTTCAACTGGTTACAGTAGGCTCAAGGCTGCTTGGTCTGCAATAATCACGACATCTGGATGACCTTGAAGGGCACTCGCAGGTAAACTCTCTGTTTTTGGACCATTGACCATTCCAGCAATCGCTTCTGCTTTCGATTCACCATATGCAAAGAGAATGATGGACTTGGCAGCGAGAATATTTGCAATTCCCATTGAAATGGCTTGAGTTGGCACATCTTCAATTTTTTCAAAGAAGCGAGAGTTGGCTTCAATCGTTGATTGATCCAAATGGACCAAATGCGTTTGGCTGTCAAACGGGGTTCCAGGTTCGTTAAATCCAATATGCCCGTTGCGACCAATCCCTAGAATTTGCAGATCTACTGGGTTTTGGGCCAAGATTTCATTGTAATGAGCTGTTTCTTCTTCTGCAGTATCTTCATTTCCTTTCGGAAGATAGCTGACTTTAAAAGGTTTCTCATTGAATAAATTTTCCTGCATAAAATAACGATAAGATTGAGGATCTTCTCCCGTCAAACCGACATACTCATCCAAGTTGACACTGACCATGTCTGAGAAATCCAAGTCACTTTCTCGAATCAATTTATAAAATTCAAGTGGACTACTTCCAGTCGCAAGCCCCAGCGTTTTCGCACCTTGTTCTAACTTTTCTTTTAACAGGCCAAAAGCAACCTGCCCTCCTTCAATTTGATTGGCTACTTCAATAACTTTCATGATTAAACCTCCACTTATTTCTTATATTCATTATATGGTATAGACCAATTTTTGTCAAGCGCTTTCTTCATACGAAAGAAGGATTTTTTACCTTCATCCCTTTAAAATTCGCCTAGTGATTTCCTTTGTTTCACTCTTATTTCATGATATAATGGGGAAGGTTAAATGTAAGAAATAGAAGAATTTAGAAACAAGGAGAGACCATGAATACAAACGACTTTGATTTCCACCTCCCCGAGGAGTTAATTGCGCAAACTCCTCTAGAAAAGCGCGATGCCTCAAAACTACTGATCCTCAATCGTCAAACAGGTCAGATGGAAGATCAGCATTTTGATGCCATTATCAATGAATTAGAACCAGGGGATGCTTTGGTGATGAACAATACCCGTGTCCTTCCTGCCCGTCTCCATGGGGTCAAACCGGATACAGGGGGACATGTGGAGCTTCTCCTCTTAAAAAATATCGAGGGCGATCAATGGGAGGTTCTTGCCAAACCTGCCAAACGTCTCAAAGAGGGTGGGGTCGTTAGCTTTGGTGATGGACGTCTCCAAGCAACTCTGATCAAGAAGTTAGAACACGGAGGATGTATCGTAGAGTTTTCTTACCAAGGGATTTTCCTTGAAGTCTTGGAAAGTCTAGGGGAAATGCCCCTACCACCTTACATCCATGAAAAATTAGAAGATCAGGAACGTTACCAGACAGTCTATGCCAAAGAAAATGGATCCGCCGCTGCTCCTACTGCTGGCCTCCATTTCACACCCGAGCTCTTACAAAAAATTGAAGACAAAGGCGTTCACTTGGTTTATCTAACCCTCCATGTCGGACTTGGGACCTTCCGTCCTGTATCTGTCGACGATCTCGACCAACATGAGATGCATTCCGAGTTTTATCAACTCTCTGAAGAGGCTGCCCAAACCCTTCGGCAAGTTAAAGCGAGCGGTCACCGCATCGTAGCTGTTGGAACCACTTCTATCCGAACCTTAGAAACAATTGGGAACAAGTTTAATGGGGAGTTACAAGCCGACTCTGGTTGGACCAATATCTTTATCAAACCAGGCTATCAGTGGCAGGTTGTCGATGCCTTTTCAACCAACTTCCACTTACCAAAATCAACCTTAGTCATGCTCGTTTCTGCCTTCGCAGGTCGAGAACTCACTCTGGATGCTTATCAGCACGCTATCGACCAAGGCTACCGTTTCTTCAGCTTTGGAGATGCTATGTTTATCAAATAAGGAGAGCCCCTTATGAATAAGATTGAAAGTCGCCACCGTCTGATCCGGTCCATTATTTCAGAAAAGAAAATTCGAACCCAACAGGAATTACAGGACAGCCTGGAAGCTAACGGCATCATCGTGACCCAGTCAACTCTATCAAGAGATGTCAAATCCTTGAATCTAGTAAAAATTAACGAAGGGGATACCTCTTACTATGCTATCAATAGCATTGCCCCATCTCGCTGGGAAAATCGACTGCGTTTTTATATGGAGGATGCCCTCGTCATGCTTCGTCCCGTCCAAAACCAAGTGGTGGTGAAAACTCTCCCTGGACTGGCTCAGTCTTTCGGTGCTATCCTAGACGCCCTGGAATTACCACAAATTGTCGCAACCGTCTGCGGAGATGACGTCTGTCTCATCATCTGTGAAGACAATCAGGGGGCCTTGGACTGCTTTGAAAAATTGAAAGAATTTACTCCTCCCTTCTTCTTTAGCAAATAAAAGAAAGAGAGTGGGACAGAAATCGGTAATTCGTTAGAATTCGATTTCGTCGTCCCACCTCCGCACAGTTGAGTAGGGCTGTAAAAGCTGATGAAATCAGCGTAGTAAAGCCCACTCAACCACTGCGTCTTGCTCAACAATCCAAAAATAATTGAGAGGCTAGGACTTTTGTCCCAGCCTCTTTTTTCTAATCTCTATCAGGCTTCCTTGGCTGCTAATCGTCGAATGGTCTCTGCATAGATTTCCATTGCACGATATAAATCATCCAGTTTAGCTCGTTCATTCGCCTGGTGCTCTGTTTGGAGAGCATCAGGGAAGAGGGCCCCATAAGCCACACAATTCTCCATGGTTCGAGCAAAGGTCGCTCCTCCTGAGGACATAGCTGGAGTCTGATCCCCCGTTTCTTCTTGGTAGACCTCCATCAGAGTACTCACCAACGGACTATCTAATGGAACGTACAGGGGAGCTACATAATCAAACTCTTCATACTGAAGTTGATAGCTAGCTGCCACTTCAGTTAATCGCTCTACTAAAGCATCCTTATCTGCTAAGACTGGAATCCGAATATCAATCCCGATTTCAGATCGCTCTTCATCAATAGAGAGGGTCGCAATATTGAAGGAAAGAGCACCACTTGGTTCATCTTTGATTTCACCAAAGAGAGCTGCTCCTGTCGCATCTTCCCCAACAGCATCTGCTATAAAGAGAAGAGCTGGATGAGGCTGGATCAAGGAAAGACTTTCCGCTAAGCCGACAATAGCATTGACACCCTCAGCCGCATCCTTGGAGTGTTTAGACAGTCCAAGAATGGTTACTGCTCCTGCTTCTTCTGTATACTTCACACCACTTTGCTCGATCACTGGTAAAAGTTCCTCTAAACGTTCCCCCTTATAAGTTGCCTTATCTGGTACCACGTTAAGGGCACGACCAGCTTGTAAGGGACGATCCTCCCAGCCTGGTCCATGGAGCTTCACTTGAAGCAAGCCTTTTTCAGCATAGGTTAATGGGAAGGACGAATCTGGAGCAAAGCCAAGATCTGCTTTTTCTTCTAGCTGATTGTAGCGGTTCATACAGCGCCAGAGAGTTTCCTCATCTGTACCAAATATAAAGCGAATCCGTTTGGTAAATACAAGTCCTTGGTCAAGCAGACTCTTAACTGCGTAAAGGGCCGCAAGGGATGGCCCCTTGTCATCTTGTACTCCACGTCCGATCAACCATCCATCTTTCAGAGTCGCCTCAAAAGGTGGCGTCTGCCAATCTTCTAAATCACCGGCTGGAACAACATCCAAGTGACAAAGAACGGCCAGGAGTTCTTCCCCCTGACCGATCTCTGCATATCCATAGTATCCTTCAGGATCTAGATAGGTTTGAAAGCCCATTTCTTGAGCAATTTCTAACGTTTTCTCAAGGACATCTTGGATAGCTTGTCCAAACGGTGTTCCATTTTCGCCTTCGTTTAAAACCGAAGGATAAGAAATGATGGTTTGAAGAGAGGTTAAAAACTGCTCTTTTACATCGTCCTTTATTCTATTTTTCATGAAACACCTACTTTATTCTATTGTAAGAATGGAACCACAGTTCCTAGTAGAAGAAGGGCAATGGTAATCACTACAATCGCTACGACCAATTTACCCATGAATTTCCACCATGCACTCAATTCAACACGTCCAAGAGCAAGAGCTCCCATTACGATACCTGAAGTTGGTGCGATCAAGTTCAAGACACCAGATGCAGATTGGTAAGCTGTAACAATCAAGCTAGCTGGTACATTGACGAATTTACCAAGAGGTGCCATGATACCCATTGTCGCGCTGGCAAGACCAGATGATGATGGAATCAAGAATGACATTGGCAAGTAGAAAATGTAAGTCAAGACAATGAACAATTGAGATGAAAGACCTTTAAGTCCTTCTTCACCCCAGTGAAGAATTGTTGCAGTGATCATACCGTCGTTCATGATGACTTGGATACCACGTGCTACTGCTACGATAATAGCAACACTCAAGAGGTCAGCTGCACCATTCATGAAGGATGAAATGATTTGTTCTTCTTTCAAGCCATAAATGATACCAACAAGGATTCCCATGAAGGCAAAGAGCATAGCTGTTTGAGGGAAGTACCAAGTACCAAGAGCATCTGTGTTACCGATCAATTGACCAAGGTAAGGAACTTTATGGAGAGACTCGTTAAAGGTGTCAAAGAATGTAATACCCAAATCTTTGAATGGGATAAATCCAGCAACCATGATGACGAATGTTGAAATGAAGACGAGCAAGACACGTTTTTGTTTCTTGTTCATTTGTGAAGGAATTTCTTCGCCACTATCAACGTTGAAGTGTTTCAAATCTTCTTCACGAGTAGCATAGGTGAGAGATTTGGTTGGGTCTTTTTGAATTTTATCAGCGTAACGGTATACATAGTAGGTGCTAAGGGCTGTCATGACAATCCAGAAGATTAAACGAAGCAAGAGACCTGAAGCACTTGAGATACCTGCAGTATCAGATGCGATAACTGTCGCAAATGGGTTCAAGGTAGATGCCAAACATCCAATCTGTGAACCAAGCAATATAATGGCTACCCCTGTCAAGCTGTCAAAACCAACAGACATCATAACAGGTACAAGAAGTGGATAGAAGGCCATGGTTTCCTCACCCATACCATAAGTTGTCCCACCAAGGGCAAACAATGGCATTAAGATCAAGATCAACATTTTTTCGCGGCCTTTGTATTTACGAACGATAGAAGCAATCCCTACATCAAGGGTACCTGTTTCGTTCACAACACCAAGGAAACCACCGACCATCAAGATAAAGAAGGCTACGTCAATGGCTGCACTGGTTGGTGCTTTACCAAGCATGGCATTGATTGGGGCCATCAAGACGTCCCAAATCCCTTGAGGATTTTGTTTCACAGCTTCATAACTACCTGCGATGATGGCACCACCATCGTCAACTTTGTATTGACCAGCTGGAATAATCCAAGTTAACACTGCCATAATGGCAATGATGATTAACAATACGGTATAAGATGAAGGCATCTTAAACCCTTTTTTCGCTTTTTCACTCATTTGCTTATCCTCCTAACGCAACAAAGTTTGAGTGACTCTTTCAAAAGGTTTATCTTTTAGAAAGCGCTTACCTATATGTTTATTTTATCATATTTAAGATTAAAAAACTAGTTTTTCCTAATCTTTTTTAGAAAAAACAAGGGGAGAATCTTTATACAAAATCCTGTAAAAATAAGATTTACTCCCCTCCTCATGTGCATGAATTAGTCTTTAACGATAATTGTTCCGCTTTCAGACTCAATCAAAGCGCCAAGGTTTTCAAGTGAAGTGATGACTGCTTTTCCTTCTGGACGACCATTTACAAAGGCAATCGCAGCTTCTACTTTAGGAAGCATGCTTCCTGGTGCAAATTGGTCTTGTTTGATGTACTCTTCCAATTGAGCAACATTGACATGTTCCAATTTTTCTTGATCTGGTTTGTTGTAGTTCACAAAGACATAGTCTACACCTGTCAAAACGATGAAGAGGTCTGCTTCTACCAATTCAGCCAAACGTTGGGATGCAAAGTCTTTATCGATAACAGCTTCAACACCAGTCAAGCTACCATCAGCTTCTTTCACAACTGGAATACCGCCACCACCGGCTGCAACCACTACTTGGCCTGCATTGAACAAGGTACGGATAGTATTGATTTCTTTAATATCCACTGGTTTTGGTGAAGCAACGACTTTACGCCAACCACGACCGGCATCTTCTTTGAAAGTTGCACCTGATTTTTCAGCTTCTGCTTTTGCTTCTTCTTCAGAGTAGAATGGGCCGATTGGTTTGCTCAAGTTAACGAAAGCTGGGTCATTTTTATCAACAACGACTTGTGTCACAACAGAAGCCACATCTTTTTCAATTCCTTCTTCAAGAAGAGCATTTTGAAGAGCGTTTTGAAGCCAGAAACCAATGCTTCCTTCAGTCATTGCAACCAATGAATCCAATGGAAAAGCTGGGTTCTTTTCAGAATCTGCTGCCAAATGTTGGAGCAAAAGGTTTCCTACTTGAGGACCATTTCCGTGAGTGACGATCAAGTCATCCCCATTTTTAATCAATTTTACTAAGTGTTTTGCTGTTTCTGCAAGTGCTTCTTGTTGAGCTTTTGCAGAAGGATCAGATGAGAGAATGGCATTTCCTCCCAAAGCAACGACGATTTTTCTTGACATAGTTTTTCCCTTTCTATAAAAAATAGGGGCAGGACTAAAGCTAGCAGTCCAGCCCCTATAGCTGTTGGTATACGGTTATAAAGTCTTAAACTTTTGGAATGTACAAGTTACCAAGAGTAGCTGCCATAACCGCTTTGATTGTGTGCATACGGTTTTCAGCTTGGTCAAAGTGGCGAGCATATTTGCTACGGAACACTTCGTCAGTAACTTCCATTTCTTCTACGCCGAATTTTTCAGCAACATCTTTACCATAAACAGTGTTTGTGTCGTGGAAAGCTGGCAAGCAGTGCAAAAAAATCAAGTCTTCGTTATCAGCTTTCTTAACCAATTCCATGTTTACTTGGTAAGGTTTCAAAAGGGCAACGCGTTCTGCAAATTTGTCTTCTTCACCCATAGATACCCAAACGTCAGTGTAAAGTACATCTGCACCTTTCACAGCTTCGTCAGCATCTTCAGTGATCAAGATATGAGCGCCACTTTCTTTTGCGAATCCTTCTGCCAATTCAACAATTTCTTGTTCTGGGAAGAGTTCTTTTGGTGAGAAGATGTGTACGTTCACACCAAGGATAGCACCTGTTACAAGAAGGCTGTTTGCAACGTTGTTACGTCCGTCACCACAGTATACAAGTGTCAAACCTTCCAAACGTCCAAAGTTTTCTTGAACAGTCAAGTAGTCAGCAAGCATTTGAGTTGGGTGCCATTCGTCAGTCAAACCATTCCATACTGGAACACCTGAGAATTCAGCCAATTCTTCAACCATGCGTTGGCTGAAACCACGGAATTCAATACCATCAAACATACGTCCAAGAACTTTTGCAGTATCTTCTGTAGATTCTTTTTTACCAAGTTGGATGTCGTTTGCACCAAGGTATTCTGGGTGAGCACCAAGGTCGATGGCTGCAGTAGTGAAGGCTGCACGAGTACGAGTTGAAGTTTTTTCAAACAAAAGCGCAATGTTTTTACCAGCTAGGTAGCGGTGGTCAATGTTGCGTTTTTTAAGGTCTTTCAAGTGAGCTGAAAGTCCGATAAGGTATTCTAACTCTGCACGTGTAAAGTCTTTTTCTGCTAAAAAGCTACGTCCTTGGAATACTGAAGTTGTCATTAATTATCTCCTTTAATTATGCATGATAAGATCCTGTCAATCAGTTTAGAGGGCTCAGTTTAGACACTGAGCCCGTCTAACCTGTAGAAGGATGATTAGATTTCTTCACGTTCGAATGGCATTGACATACAACGAGGTCCACCACGACCGCGAACCAATTCACTTCCGCGGATCTTGATCAAACGAAGTCCGTATTCTTCTAATTTCTTGTTGGTAACAGTGTTACGGTCGTATACTACTACCACACCTGGTGCGATTGTAAGAGTATTTGATCCGTCGTTCCATTGTTCACGCGCAGCAGCAACGACGTTGCCATCTCCACATGGAATCAATGTAACTTTTTCAACACCAAGGTTTTCAGCAAGCAATTCAGCCAAATCACCTTTTTCTTCAACGATCTTCAATTGTTCGTTTTCATAAGTAACAGAGAAGACGCGAAGGTTACCTTGGATTTCTGGGTGGATTGTGAATTTATCGTAGTCCACCATTGTGAATACTGTATCCAAGTGCATGAATTTACGGTTGTTAGCAAATTCGAAGGCCAATACTTTCTTGAAGCCAACGTTCTTCTTGAAGATGTTTACCAACAATTTTTCGATTGATGCAGCATCAGTACGTTGTGAGATACCAACTGCCAATACATCTTTAGAAAGTACCAACTCATCTCCACCTTCGATACGAGTATCTTCTTCACGGTTGTAGACAAGTTCAACTTTTCCACCGTAAACTGGGTGGTATTTGAAGATGTATTTACCATACAAAGTTTCACGGTTACGTGTATCTGCGTACATGTGGTTCAATGATACTGCATTACCAATTGTCGCAAATGGGTCACGTGTGAAGTACAAGTTTGGCATTGGGTCGATAGCAAATGGATAGTCAGATTCAACAAGGTCTGTCAATCCTTTTGCTTCTTCAGGAATTTCTGGAAGTTCAGCTTTTTGAACCCCTGCCATTGTTTTTTCAACCAATTCTTGGTTGTCTTCAATGCTGTGAAGCAATTCACGGATCGCAATTTTTGTTTGTCGTCCACGAATGTTCGCTTCTTCAAGGTATTCTTCGATGAACTGATCGCGAATTTCTGGAGAAGTCAATGACTCAGCAGCCAACTGTTCAAGGTAAAGTACTTCGATTCCTTCGTTACGAAGTGCTTCAGCAAATGCGTCGTGTTCTTTTTGAGCATCTTCCAAGAAAGGAATATCATCAAAAAGAAGACGTTCAAGATAGTCAGGCATCAAGTTTTCCAACTCTTTACCTGGACGGTGCAAACAAACTTTTTTCAGTTTTCCAATTTCTGAGAAAACATGAATTGGGTGTGTAGACATCTATAGTCCTCCTTTTTTCTTGCGGTTTAGCTTAGCTAATCCCGTTTACGTGTTTCATTTTATCACCAATTGGTACCGCTTTCACAACCAATCTTCCATTACGAATGCCAAGAATTTGACACTTTTTTAAATATTACCCTCGTTTTATGAAAAATGAACCGCTTTCTTTGGATATTTTGCTAAATATATTCTTTTTGTGAGTAAATATTTTTTTATTTGATTTTTGAAACTTTTTAACGTTTTTGACAGAAAATAAAAGAAGCCCTACTAGGCTTCTTCTTGAATGTAGACAAAGTTTATTTTACATAAAACACCTAGATGATTTTCAAAAAGTGACTTTTATTATTTTTTCATTTAAGAAGTTTAAAAACTTTCCGCCGTGAGAAAAGTGCTTGAAACATGATTATTTCAAGCACTCGGGAGTTTTGAAACCTTAGGTTCAAAACTAAGTCATGGAACTTCGTAGAAGTTCGCTGACGTCCGTACTCACCTAAGGAAAGTTTTTCAGAAGACTTTATCTTCAATCCAAAAGAAGCCCTACTAGGCTTCTTCAAAACTATCTAAAAAGAATGGAAGATCAAGAAAAGTTAATTTCTTATGCTTGTACTCGATTCTCTCCTCTTCTAGGAGCTTCTTTAACACTTGATTGACGGTTTCCCTCGTCGTCGCAGCTAATCTAGCCAACTCTTTCATGCTCATTGGAAAAGGGATGGTTGGACCAAACTTTTGATAATCCTTACAGAGTAGAGCTAAGGATTGAATCACACGATCACTGGCACTGGCTGCGACCACATTACGAAGCCGCAACTCCTGGAACTCCAGAATTTTTGAGAGCTTTCTCGTAATGAAGAGAACTTGTTCCATACTGGACTGGACAATTTCCTCATAAAGCTGAACAGGAATACTGAAGTATTTTACGGTTGTCATGGAAGTGGCTGTATAGTGATAAGTTGAATCTGTAAACATACCACCGTATGGGAAGACAGCTCCTTCTTTAATGTAATCCATATACGAGAAGGTGTCTGAAGAATCAAACTCCTCAATGCGGACATAGCCTTCCACCACTAAAAAGATACGATCGCGCTTATCACCAGCAAAAAATAGGATCTGTCCCTTTGGAATTTCTCTATAATGGATTTCTACAGCTAATTTATCGAATTTTTCAACTGGAATTTCTGAGAAAGCTGGATGGGATCGAATCAACTGATAATCTTCTTTTGTAATCATTTCTATTCTTTCTTTAGGTTCTTTAGTTATTATATCATATTTATTTACTGACCTCAAAGAATGTCACCAGGATTTTAGCTATTAAAACAATATTTTCCATAGAAAAAACCTTCCCAAAACTGTTTTGGGAAAGCTTCTAAATCGTTAATTGACATTTACACGGTGCCATTCATTGATCACATAGCAGAGTTGGCCAAGTAAATGAAGACCATAGCCACTGATCTCCGTACTTTCTGGAGTAGTTCCCCCTAGACCAGCTGTAAAAATTGAGATGAGGTAGGGTGTTTGTTCGTAAACGATGGCTTCGACATTGAGGGCTTCCGCTACATAACCAGGTTTTTGCTGAATGATCAAATCTGGTAAATACCGTTTGTAGTATTCATTTGGGAAGGACTCTCCGATCAATTCTAGCAAGGTCGCATACTTTTCTTTATGATTCCAGAGATAGTCTAAGACTTGAATATAGTAATCAGATGTCGTTTTGTTTTCAGGACTGATGGTTTTTATTTCTGCACGGGATTTCCCATATTTTTCATACTTCCCGTAAACATTGTCCATACCACCAAAGCGGTCGGCCAAGGCATATGCCGGCGTATTTTCTGAATAGACAAGAGAATACCGCTGCATATCTGGAATCGTCATAGCGCCACCGAAAGCAGCTACATAATTATCGTGCTCTCCAAGGTACTCGTAGTAAGTATTGGTAATATCAAATTCATCCGTTAAATTTAATTTCCCTGCATCGACTTCATCCACGACTAACATATTGAGGGGGAGTTTATAGGTACTTCCAGCTGTCATCGGCTGCAACTCATTCATTGAAAACTGTTGGCCTGTCGCAGGATTTTTGTAGGTAAAGGTGATTTGGGAAGGATCAATACCATATTCAGCCATGTAGTCTTGTACAACTTCTACCAAGCCTTTATTGGCATAATCATAGACAAGACCTAAATTCTCCATGGTTTCACGATCTTGATCTATGACAGCTTGTTTTTCTTCAGGAGTTTTGACACGAGGAGGTTGGAGAGGCTGCTTCTCTTCCTTGGACTCAACTGGTTGAGCTGTCGTTTCCTCTTGAGCAAGCGGTGAGGCCGGAGCCTGATAAAGATGGAGGTAAGTTAACGCTCCAACTCCTCCTATACATAGTAAAATTCCCAACACAATCATGATCGATCGAACATTAAATATTTTTTTCATATGAAGTTAATTATAAAAGATTCTCTTTAAAATAACAAGGTGTTTCCGGATCAGAAAACGATTTCTTCTAGAAGAAATTTTTTAGCGATTTCCAGATCAATCCTTCTTCATTTTCCTAATAGTCCATCCCCTTTTGACTGTCTTATTTCCGCTTAAAGGATCCCATGATCAGTTTTGCCACTTCACGCGCAATGGTACGGAACAAGGAACTGATAAAGGAATCTTTGGCCTTTTCTAAACTAGATTTCCGCGGACGGCCCGGACTCCGTTTTTGACTGGCCTTCTCTTCTGCAACTCTTGCTTTATCTTCCTCTTCTCGCTCCTTTTCCTTCTCTTCTCTAGCAGATTTTTCAGTCAATTTTTCATAAGCTGATTCATTGTCTACTCGAACAGCATATTTTTGATGGAAAGGAGAGCTGGTAATCAAGGCCAACTGTTCACTCTCGTTTAACAAATCAAAGCTCGATTGTGGAGACAAAATATAGGAGCGTTCAACCACACTTGGTTGCCCCTTTTCATTTAGGAAGGAAACGAGAGCTTCCCCTGTTCCCAACTCCGTCAAGACAGTTTCCGTATCAAATTCTGGGTTTGGTCGGAAGCTTTGAGCAGCAACCTTGATGGCCTTCATTTCTTTTGGCGTATAGGCACGCAAGGCATGTTGAACACGATTCCCAAGCTGGGCCAATACAGACTCAGGGAGATCTTGAGGATTCTGTGTAATAAAGTAGATCCCCACTCCTTTAGACCGGATGAGGCGAACGACTTGCTCAACTTTTTCAAGGAAGAGCTTGCTCGCATCATTAAACAAGAGGTGGGCTTCATCAAAGAAAAAGACAAATTTCGGTTTTTCTAGATCTCCAACTTCTGGTAAGGTCTCGAACAGACGAGACAACATCCAGATCAGGAAGGTTGAATAGAGCTTAGGGGAGTTGAAAAGACGAGTCGCTGATAGAATGTTGATGTATCCTCGTCCACTGCTGTCCAATTGCATAAAATCTTGAAGGTCCAAGGCTGGCTCTCCGAAGAATTGATCTGCCCCCTCTTGCTCTAGCACTAACAAGCTTCGTTGAATAGCTCCCACTGATTGTTTACTGATATTGCCATATTGAGCGGAATAGTCTGAAGCATGGTCATAGACTTCCTTCAAAAGACTCTGTAAATCCTTCAGATCAATCAAAGGCCAATTTTTTTCTTTAGCTAATTTAAAGACGATGGCCAAAATCCCTGTTTGTGTTTCATTGAGGTCCAACAAGCGCGCTAGCAAAAGAGAGCCCATTCCTTCAATCGTTGCACGGACCGGATGTCCTGCTTGACCAAAGACATCCCATAAGCGAACTGGAAAAGCTTGCGGTTCAAAAGGATCTGTAATACCAAGTAGTTTATAGCGTTCTTCCATCTTTGGCGTCCATTGTCCTGCTTTGGCAAGACCTGAAAGATCTCCCTTGATATCCGCTAGAAACACCGGAATCCCTTGCTGACTTAATTTTTCAGTTATGACTTTTAGGGTCACGGTTTTCCCTGTACCAGTAGCCCCTGCAATTAACCCGTGGCGGTTGAGCATTTTTAGATAAAGTGGCGTATCCACTGCTCCTTTTGTAATCGTAATACTTATCATTTTCATTCTCCCTTTTGTTGAGGTACAGTTTTTTTCAGAAAAAGTGACACGGCTTCTTTCTTATGTAGGAAGCCTTTCTCCTCACTTTCACATACTCTTCTAGTGTATCATTTTCAGGTATAAACGCAAGAAATATCCCTCCCAAAACAGGAGAATCATTTTACTCTACTTTGAGTAATTCTAAAAATAAAAAGCCTGAATCGAGGGGCTCCTTTAAGTGACCTCTTGATTCAAACTTTTTTTATTATGAAAGCTTATTTAGCTGCTGCATAAAGCTCGTCTACTTTGTTCCAGTTAATCACTGAGAAGAAAGCTTTGATGTAGTCAGGACGAACGTTGCGGTATTTCACATAGTAGGCATGTTCCCAAACGTCCAAGCCCAAGATTGGTTTCTTCCCTTCTGAGATTGGTGTGTCTTGGTTAGCTGTTGAAGTCACTTCAAGCTTCCCTTCTTTGTTCACAACCAACCATGCCCATCCAGAACCGAAACGAGTGGTTGCTGCTGCAGTGAAAGCTGCTTGGAATTCTTCGAATGAACCGAAGGCTTCATCGATTGCTGCTGCAAGTTCTGCTGAAGGAGCTGTCTTTTCAGGAGTCATCAATTCCCAGAAAAGAGCGTGGTTCAAGTGTCCACCACCGTTGTTGATAAGCGCTTGGCGGATATCAGCTGGGATCGATTCTACATCTGCCAACAAAGCTTCAAGGTCTTCACCAATTTCAGGGTGTTTTTCAAGAGCTGCATTTGCATTGTTTACGTAAGTTTGATGGTGTTTATCATGGTGCAAGTGCATTGTTTCAGCATCAATGTATGGTTCCAATGCATCGTATGCGTACGGAAGATCTGGTAAAATAATTGCCATGGAAAATACCTCTATTTCTTTATGTATATAAAAATGATAACGCAATCATCTAATTTATTCAACTATTCTGCTTACACAGATGGGTTGGCCAACTTTAGCAAAGCCAAATCAAATAGATAATCTTTCTCATAGGTTCCCGATTTCATTTGGAAGTCGGTATCAATCAAAAGACAAATCGCCTGCTCCAAATAGCTTAAAGATATCCCTCTACTATCTCTTAGAGCAAATTTGACTTGATAGGGATTTACTTTTCGACCGGTCAGCTCTGATAGGTCTGAAACGATTTGGGATTCTGTTCGTCCCTCTTGCTTCAACAGCTTGACCTGTGTGTAAATACGGAACTGACTCAATAAAATGGCCAAAAGCTTGATTTCATCCTCTCCTTGCAGCCGAAGGTCCTTGACCAAACTGCGGGCTGAATCAATTTGTTTCTTTAGAATCATCTGGATCAGATCAAACAGATTATCCTGGAGTGTCTTTGGAATAGCCTCTTCTATATCTGTGATAGTGATGCTTGAAGCTCCCTTGTAGGTTTTAAGAAACTCCAAGTTTTTCTGAATCTCACTAAAATCAAAGCCAGATTTAATCAAAAGTTGGTCGAAGGCTTGTGAATCAATCGCTAGCCCTAAAGACTTGATCTCTTCCGTGAAATGGGCACGCAACTCCTGCTCTTTTAATTCAGTCGCTTCCAGCAACTGGGCATCCCTTTTTAAGAGCTTGACAATTCTTCGCTTGCTATCCAGTTTTCCTTCCGCAATGACAATCAAGCGAGTCGTTTCTAAAGGTGCCGATAAGTATCCTTCAAAAGACTGCAATTCATCATCTGTCAGGTATCTTTTTTTTGCGGTCGTCACATCGACAAAATGATCCAAAATCACTATTTTTTCATCCGCAAAAAATGGAAGGCTGACCAAGTCAAGCTCAACTTCTGAATAAGCTGTTTCCTTCATGTCAAAATAGGAATAGTTCAAATCAGATGAATCGTAGCCAACTTTCTTTAAAAGTTGCTCTTTCATCCACTCAAACTGACCGATGTCATCCCCTGATAGAACCAGGATTGGAGGAAGGTTCTCGGCACTGATTTTTTTAATTGTTTGTAAAGCCTGCATGTTCTGAAGGTACCTCATTCCACTCTCTAAACTGATGCTGGGTCTGTTCCGATTCCATTTTCTTTTCAAGCGGTGCTTTCTCTAGTGGTGTTGGTGGAGCCGAAACAATCTGGGGAATAGCTGAAAAACTATTGGGATCCATCAAATGGGATGGCATACTTGGTGAAGGGACCACGGGACTCGTCGAAGCAAATACTGGAGAAGCAATCTGGTCCGGTTGTGCAAGTCTAGCACTTGGAAGGACCAAGAGACATGCTAAACAAAGCAAACCCGCAAGAGCTAAGACTAGAAAAATAGAAATAGGAGATAAAAGGTAGAGCAAGATAGGACCTAGAAATAGGAAAACCAAAGACCAATGAAGACCTGCATCTCTCAATCGCCGAACGACTACTGCTTGCTGGGGAACAAAAATAAGATAGAGATAAAGGAGAAAAAAGATGCTGAACCAAGCCGAAACGTCCATCCCGGTCAAGGGAATCACCTCTTCCTCTGATTTCGAATTTGAAAAGAGTAAGACCAATTGGTAAATCCAAAATGGACTTGTAAATAGTAAATGCCAGGCTTGGCTGATCCAAAATTCTTTTCTATCTGATCTTCTTGAAAAATCAGCATATTGCGTCCAAAACAACTGTAATGATTTCATACTTGTAACCTCATTTCCTTGACTTTATCATAGCAATTTTCAAGCTAGAAATCAAACAGCTCCTATCGAACGGTTTCAATCTTCCACTGATTCCAACCTCTAAAACGAATCGCTCCTTGCTGGTCTGTACGAAAAACAGTCATTTGTAACTCTTTGAAACGCTCCAAGGTTTCCTGATGAGGGTGCTGGTAACGATTTTTTTCACCCGCAGATATCAAGGCAATTTTTGCTTGGATTTTCTCTAAGAAGGCAGGGTGAGAAGATCCCTTAGAACCATGGTGGCCTGCTTTTAGCACATCTACGCGCAGTTGAGGATAACGGGCTAACAAGGTCTTTTCCCCTTCTTCTTCTAAATCTCCTGTAAAAAGGAAGGACCACCCATAAAAGCGGCCATAAAGAACAATGGAATCGTTATTACTCCCATCTCCTACTTCTACCGGATAGAGGACTTCTGCACTCCCATCAAAGATCGACAATTGATCACCAGCCTCCAACGTTTTTACCGGTAAGTTCAACCGTTTGAGCAAACGGACAAAAGAGTCTTTTTTTAAGCTCCCCTTGGAAATGTTGATTTCCTTTATCCTAACCTTAGTCGCGAGCACTTCCAAATCTCCCATGTGATCTGTGTCAGTATGCGTGAGAATCATATGATCAATCTGGTCAATCCCCCTGCTCTTGAGATAGGGAAGCAGGGTCCGTTCTGCATTGCTAGTAGACCTTCGCTTCTTCCATGCCTCCTTTTGGCCAAAGTCCACTTTTCCTCCTGTATCAATTAGGATGGTTTTCCCACGCCAATCACGTAGCAAAATACTATCACCTTGACCAATATCAATGATGGTAATCTCATTTTCTAAAGGATGCTTCACAAGGGCAAATACAGAGCATACTAAGAGTAGGAACAGGTATCTCCATTTCTTAACCTTGCGCATCTCATAGAGGCAAGCTAGCAAGCACAAGAGCAAGATGAAATAATAAATGCTTGGCTGCCCGAAAACCAAGGATTGACTAGTGAAGCTCGCTAGATACTCCATACTTTTTTCCATCCAGACAAAGAAAGGATTCCAGAAGGTCAAGGGATACAGAAAAGAAAGGAGAAAGACGACACTCAGTCCTGGCAACAACAGAAGGTCAAATAAGAGAGAAAAAATAAAGGTTAGAGGAAGGGACCAGGGTTGGTATTCTCCAAAGAAAAAAGTGAGAAAAGGAAGAACCCCTAGTGTTAACACTAGACTCTCCTTGACGACTTTTTGGATTCCCTCCTTCTCCTCTTCGGAAGAGGTCAGCGTCAATATAAAGGCGTAGGCGCAGGATAAGAGACCTCCAGCAGTCAACAAGGAGGACGGTAAAAGAAGGAGTAATAAAAGGAGAGTGACTCCCATATTTTCCATTCCTTTGATCCCAGCCTGGGCTAGGAGTTTCTGTAAGAGGCTTCGAACGACCGAAACCGAAAAACCTGTCATCCCAGCATAAAGGAGCGAAAATGGATAGAGGAGGTAGGCAACCTTTTCCTGCTCCAATCCCAAGCGGAGAAAGAAGCGCCGAAAGGCATCTAGGAAGAAGGCAACCTGCATGCCCGACAAGGCGAACAAATGGATAATCCCCAAGTTCGAATACAACTGGCTCATTTCTTCAAACTCTACATCTAAAAAACCAAAAAGCAAGCCCGTCATGTAGTGACTCATGGGCTGGGGGAAATACTGGTGAACCCATACAAGGGCCTTTCGCCTCCAACTAGACAGCACCCCTATGAAATCTCTAGGCTCAGCAGGTCTCTTTTCAAGAATGTGACTGATTTTCAAAAGGTGATAAATACCTTGTGTTTTCAGATAAGCCTGGTAATCAAAGCCCATAAAATTACGCTGTTTTGTCGGTGTTTCCAATTCCCCTTTGATCCGTAATTCTAGCCCATGATCCAGGTGTTTAAAATAGGCTTGTTCTTCCTCTGACCGAAGCTGGTAGAAAACCTGAAAAGTACGGCTACCTGACTTGGCACGAAAGGATAAAGCATCTCCATTCACCTTGATGGTATCCGGTAAAAGCTGAATGACCCTTGGGACCCTATGATCGCTTGACTCTTGTTTTCCCTGTTCGATCCGGAAAGCAAAACAAAGGCCAAAGAGGGAAAGAAACCCTATGAGGCACAGAAATCGTTTGCCATCGTAGCGTCTCCCAAACAAGATGAAGAAGGCCAGAAGGAAGAACGAAGCGAGCCAGTGTCCCGTGTACATCCAATAATAGAGAGATAAGACCGGCAGGGTGAGATGAAATGGATGAATGTTGAGACTTCTAATCCACTGTAACATGCTCTTTTAACTTTTCTAGCGTCTTTTGGCCAATACCAGAAACATTTTTCAATTCATCAACAGACTGAAATTTTCCTTTTTCCTCACGATAAGCAATGATATCTTGGGCTCGCTTTTGACCTATCCCAGAAATCGTCTGTAGTTCTGCTTCTGTTGCCGTATTGAGATTGACCTTTCCATCTTTTGACTGCTTCTCGCCACCGGTCGTCCCAGCAGATGCAGATGCGGACGCAACAGGCGCTACCACCTCTCCATTCTTAGCAACATAGACGATGGACTCATCCTCCAATATTTGCGCTAAGTTGACGGATTGGCTGTTAGCTTCGTCTGTCATCCCTCCTGCTTTTTGGACCGCATCATAGACCCGGCTCCCCACGGGAAGTTCGTAGACCCCTGCCTGCCTAACAGCACCCTTCACATCCACCATGATTTTCTCTTGAGAGGAGTCCGTCTTTTCCTCACTCCTCTGTTGAGAGCTAGAAGGGAGGCTTGTGTCTTCCTTAGGAGAAGTCTCCTGATCCACCATTTCTAACTGGGAAATGACAGTTTCCGGTGCTTGTGGAGGTTGCTTAGGCCAAAAGAGAAACACTCCTCCCATCATTAGCCCCACGGCAGCCAAACCTAAAAACAGTTTATATTCCTTGATTTTCTCAATCCACGTCTCCATAAATACCCCTTTTATTTTTATTATTCGTAAAAAATCGAAGAAATAAAAAAAGAATGTCAAAAATCACATGATTTTTGACATTCTTTTTATCTAGAGTACTGCTTAGTCTTTCCGATGCTTGTCCGGATCCCAAACAAAACTAGCGATATAACTAAACAAGAGGGTCAGTAAAGCGACAACCAAGACAAATGGCAGCAGTAAAAACTTCAACAAACGGATGAGGATAAAAGGTTTCCGGTCATTGCGGAGTGCCTGAGATTCTGCATCTAAGCGATCAAACTCAGCCTGGATTCGTCTTGCAACTTCTTCCACTCCCTCATCATTCATTTTTGCAATATCAGAGATATCAATAGGGTGCCCAAAGTTCATGTCAACCCGTTCACAGCTCGCTAATCCTTTCAAAGTCATTGGACCCGTATAAGTGACAGGCATAATACGTACCTTGGCCATCTTGGCAATCACGGCAACTCCACCCTTAACATCCTGAGAATGACGACTTCCACTTGGAAACATAATCAAGGAACGCTTGCTTTTTTTGAGCATATTCACTGGGTATTTAATCGCTGCTGCACCTGGATTTTCACGGTCAATTGGGAAAGCCCCACACATGCGAATCCACCATCCAAAAATCCGATTGGTAAAGAGTTCTTTCTTAGCCATAAAGATAAATTGCTTGGGTTTGGTCGCAAAGGCCATGTAGACAGGATCCCACCAAGTTCGATGAGGAGCTACGAGAATGTAATTTTCCTCTTGACTCGGAATCAGTTCCTTATGATGGTAATGAGCATTTCCATTCAGAACCCATAAAATAAAGGTCACTAAGCCACGTAAATAGGTATAAAACATGCTTTCTCCTTTGATAATTCTCTTGTTTATCCATTATACCGTATCCTTCTCTTCCCCGCAAATCTTTTCAAAAACTTGATGACTCAACAAACCGACTGCATCTAGTCTTTTTCTTAAAAAAATGATATGATGTTTTTATGGAAATGAATGAATTAAAGGGATTAACCCATGAAGAGGTCCGCAAAAAAATACAGCGTGGCCAAACCAACGAATTTAAAGCGAATACCAGTACCAGTACCTGGCAAATCATCAAGCGCAATGTCTTCACCTTGTTTAATGCTTTGAACTTTGTGATCGCCCTCGCTTTGGTTGCGGTACAAGCCTGGAGCAATCTGGTCTTTTTTGCAGTCATCTGCTTTAATGCCTTATCCGGGATTGCTACAGAGCTCCGCGCTAAACGGATGATTGATAAATTGAACTTGATGAGTAAGGAGCTCGTAACTGTCATCCGAGCCGGGGAAGAGGAAACCATTGATCCAGAGGAAATCGTCCTTGGCGACCTGATTAAGCTATCTGCAGGAGACCAGATTCCGAGTGATGCCATCGTTCAAAAGGGAGTTGCTGAAGCCAACGAAGCCATGCTGACGGGAGAAAGTGACTTGGTTCTCAAGGAAGAGGGAGATGAACTTCTATCCGGTAGCTTCTTAGCGAGTGGCCAGGTCTACGCTCGTGTCAAACGTGTGGGGGCCAATAACTATGCTAATAAATTGATGGTTGAGGCGAAAACTCTCAAACCCATCAATTCTCGCATCCTCTACAATCTCGCAAAAATCTCTAGTTTTACTGGAAAGATTATTATCCCATTTGGAATCGCCCTCTTCTGTGAAGCCTTTTTGATTAAACTGCTTCCAGTGAAAGATTCTGTGATTACCTCTTCCACTGCTCTCCTGGGCATGTTGCCAAAAGGAATTGCCCTTCTGACAGTGACCTCTCTCTTGACAGCCGTGATCAAGTTGGGGATGCGCAAGGTCTTGGTCCAAGAGATGTACTCTGTGGAAACCCTGGCTCGGGTCGATACTCTTTGTTTGGATAAGACAGGAACCATCACCCAAGGAAAAATGACCGTCAAAGGCATTCACTCCCTGTCTGAACACTTTTCTGAAGAAACTATCGAAGTTATTCTCGCTGCCTATATGCAAAATTCTGAGGATAACAACCCAACTGCCCAAGCTATCCGCAAAGCATATGGCGAGTTAGAACACGCTTATACAGCAGAATCAATCATTCCATTTTCAAGTGATCGAAAATGGGGTGCCATGACTCTAACCAACTTGGGAACCGTTTATTTAGGGGCCCCAGAAATGCTCCTCAAAGAAAATCCTCCAGCGGTATTGGAAGCCCAAGCCCATGGATCACGGGTCTTGATCTTAGCTCGCAGTGTGGAAGCCATCGATATGCATGATTTAACTTTGCCAAGTGATGTAGAAGCAATCGCCGTCATTGAAATCCTCGATCCAATCCGCGAAGGAGCTGCCGAAACCTTGGATTATCTTCGCTCCCAAGATGTAGATCTCAAAATCATCTCTGGTGATAATCCAGTCACTGTTTCTTACATTGCTAAGGAAGCTGGTTTTGAAAGCTATGAAAATTATATTGACTGTTCTAAGATTGAGGACGATGAGTTGGTGGACCTAGCTGAAAGTACAGCTATTTTTGGACGGGTTTCTCCTCATCAGAAGAAACTTTTGATTCAAACCCTCAAGGCTGCTGGTCGTACCACTGCCATGACAGGGGACGGGGTCAATGATATCCTAGCCTTACGAGAAGCTGACTGCTCCATCGTGATGGCCGAAGGCGATCCTGCAACTCGTCAAATTGCCAATCTCGTCTTGTTAAACTCAGACTTCAATGATGTTCCAGAAATTCTCTTTGAAGGTCGTCGGGTCGTCAATAACATTGGACGAATTGCTCCTATCTTCTTTATTAAGACGATCTACTCCTTCATTCTGGCCATTATCTGTATCGCAAGTGCCCTTTTCTTTGACATCAACTACTTGTTGATTTTCCCATTTATTCCGATTCAGATTACGCTGATTGATCAGTTTGTCGAAGGATTCCCACCATTTGTCTTGACCTTTGAACGAAACATTAAGCCAGTGGAAAAACACTTCCTCAAACGCTCCTTGCATCTGGCCTTACCAAATGCCTTGATGGTTGTCTTTAGCGTCTTATTTGTTCGTTTATGGGGAGCTCATCATGGCTGGTCTAGCCTGGATATGTCTACACTTTCCTACTACTTGTTAGGATCTATTGGCTTCTTGTCCGTTATTCGGGCTTGCTTGCCACTCAATATCTGGCGAGGTCTCTTAATCATCTTCTCTGTCTGCGGTTTCTACCTTTCTGCCTTTTACTTGAAAGGTCTGATTGAAATCGGAACATTGACAGCTGTGACCTTCCCAGTCTACCTTGCCTTGATGGCTCTCTTTACGGGAATCTTCATCTTGGCGACCATTTATCAAAAATATGAATTTGATTAAACAACTCTTGGATAAGGATGGAACGAAAGTTCTGTCCTTATTTTTTCTTATCCCTTTCTATGCTTTTCCCCGCCCTCTTTTCATGCTATAATAGAGCCATGAACGATATCGAATTAAAAGACGGCGAACGCGTCAACCAACTATTTTCCAGTGATGTGAAAATCATTCAAAACAGAGAAGTTTTTAGCTATTCCATTGATAGTGTCCTTTTGTCACGCTTTCCCAAGTTGCCCAACCGTGGTCTGATTGTCGATCTTTGTGCCGGCAATGGTGCTGTCGGACTCTTTGCTAGCACGCGCACCAAAGCCACCATCGTTGGAGTGGAGATACAAGAAAGACTAGCAGACATGGCAGAGCGTTCCATCCAATTGAATGGCCTCTCCGACCGCATGTCCATGATTACCGATGATTTAAAAAATTTGCCCCACCATTTCCCTGGTAGTAAAATCGACCTTATTCTCTGTAATCCTCCCTACTTTAAAGTAGACGAGCACTCCAATTTAAATGAGAGCCCTCATTATTTGCTAGCCCGTCATGAGATCACCACCAATTTGGACCAAATTTGTCAAGTGGCCCAACGGACTCTCAAGTCCAATGGCCGACTCGTCATGGTCCATCGTCCGGATCGCTTTTTAGATATCATCGAAACCATGAAACGCTTCAATCTGGCTCCCAAACGGATTCAATTTGTCTATCCCAAGGTCCATAAAGATGCCAACATGCTTCTCATTGAAGCCATTAAAGATGGATCACGGGATGGTCTAAAAATTCTTCCTCCACTGTTCATCCATGAAGAAGATGGAAGCTATACGCCGGAGATTCATGAGATTTACTATGGAAACTAAAGCTTATATGTATGTAGTCCAGTGTGCGGATGGGACCCTCTATACTGGCTACACCACCGATATCGAGCGCCGTATCAAAACCCACAATGCTGGCAAAGGCGCCAAATATACACGTCCCAGACTTCCTGTGACTTTGATCTACCAGGAGTCTTTCCCCGACAAAAGAGCTGCTATGTCAGCCGAGGCACTCTTTAAACGGAAGAGCCGAGAGGAAAAACTGACCTATATCAAGCATCAACAATCCAAGATAGATCCCGAACAAAAAAACACCTAGATGGTGTAACAATCATCTGTTTGCATGCTAAAAGGAGCCCCAAGAGCTCCTTTTTTTAATCAATCTAGGATTCGTCATCAAGGGTCTTCAAAAAAGCCCAATTTCCAACACTTTGTTTACCATAGTCTAGCACCATAGAATCTAATAGGACAAATTCATTTTTTTCATAGAAAAAGACATTTTGCTGGGTACTGGTAATCAAGCCTAGACGCTTACAACCTTTGGCTTTGACATAAGGTTCAATCCCGTTTTGGAGGAAATGACTACCAACCCCTTGTCCCTGAACAGTCGGGCTCACAGCAAACATCATCAAATACCAGTCGAAGTTTCCAGATTTTTTCAAATGTTGCTCCGAACGCTCCACCAGGTCCAGATATTTCATCAACTTCCAAGGGCTAATGTAACGGAATAACTTGAAAATTCCATTTACTAAATAAGAGACCATCGAGAAATCTTTTTGTTGCAAGAGTCCTACAGCTATAATTTCTCCATCTCGTTCAGCAACTAAGCAAGTTTCCCCTTTGATGTAGAGCTTGACTAACAAGGTATGCAATAGTTCAATAAAGGCCGGAAAGTATTCAGGCTTTTTTAAATCTTCTTTAATGACGGTTAAAAACGGATAATTCATAAAAGCATCAGAACAGACTTTTCCAATTAGCTTGTACTCATCTAGCCTTGCTTCTCTATATACGATCCTTTCCATACGCCAACTCCTTCATTCTAATAAGTCCATTATACTGTAAAATACTCTTTTTTTCGATTGCAATGTGAAATTATCACATAAATTCTTACAAATCAGAAGCCATTTGAATAGTGAATGAAAGCTTAATCAGATTTATGAACACTGAGAACCAATTTTTGATGAATGACGGAACTACTCCTGCATAGAAACAAAAAAATAGTCCTTCTAGATTTTTCTAGAAAGACTATTTGATACGTTAGGAACTAAGGAATTAAATACGCTCTTTCCAAGAAGTTGCGACTTGGTCTAAGACTTGGTTGAGCTCTTCAATGTTGCGACGACCTTCTGTACTGAGCCATTCACGAGCTGCTGCTTCGCCATTCTTGATGTAGGCTTCTACAGATCCAGCCCAAGTTGCACGGCCACAGAGAACCCCGTTGAAGTTCGCTCCTGCTTCATGCGCAAAGACTAAAGTTTCTTGGAAGAGTTTGGCAGAAACACCTGCACTCAAGTAGATGTATGGAAGGTTGGTTGCTTCTTCTTGTTCTTTAAAGAAGGCTGCAGCTTCTTCACGGCTATGAACGATTTCACCATCGCCAAAACCTTCAACGTATTTAACATTGACTGGAACTTCTACCTTCAAGACATCGATGTTAAAGCGTGGGTCTGAGAAGACTTTCATAGCTTCGATGACCTTGCGAGGTTTTACTTTCGCATATTCTACAGATCCGGCATCCGCGATTTTTTCATCATAAGCCAAGATTTCAAGGAAGAATGGAATTTCTTCTGCAGCACATTCTGAACCGATGCGTTCGATGTAAGCTTGTTTTTCTTGGTTGAGTTCTTCTGCACTATCCACATCATAGTAGAGCAAGAATTTCACTGCATCTGCACCCTGTTCTTTGATGCGTTTAGCTGACCAAAGGTTGAGGCAGTCTGGCAAACGCTTGGTGCTAGAAGTGTCGTAGCCTGTTTTTTCATAAGCCAACAAGAGACCTGCTTCTGCATCCAAGACCTTAGTCGCTGGAAGGCCATACTCAGGGTCCAAGAGCATAGAAGATGCGAATGGTGTCAATTCTTCAGCCACCAAGACCTTCAATTCTTCCATTTGAGCTACTGTTGGTTCTGTGTCTTGATATTGAGCCATGAGGCGTTTCAAGGCACCACGTTGGTCAAAGGCCAAGGCTGAGATCACACCCTCTTTGGTGCTCAATTTTTCTAAATAGTTGCGTTTTTGTTCTGTTAATACCATCTTATACCTCTTTTACAATTATATTCTGATACAAATCATCGTAGTGGGCCATATTGACATGCCCTGTCATCTTTTCTTGGGCATTTAGCATCCCTAGGACCATAGCATGGGTCAAGAGGGCCACGTCATCTTTTCCGCTACTGAGAGCAGCAGAAATCCCAGCCACAGTTGAATCTCCAGATCCCACTGGATTGACCACTTCAATTTTTGGAATATCGACCTTATAGAAGCTGTCTCCATGTTTGGCAAAGGCACCATCTCCACCTAAGGAGACGATAATCCATTCGATTCCTTCAAACAGTGGGTCTTTCAAAACTTCTTTTAAGTCCTCAAAATCAGCTGAAACATCCCGTCCTAAGAGTTGAGATAATTCTTCGCGATTGGGTTTAATCACCGTTGGTTTGAATGGTGAGTGAAGGACCGCTTCTAAAGATTTGCCTGATGAATCAAGTACAACCTTGCGTCCTGCTTCTTTTGCAATCTCAATTAGGCTCGCATAATAGTCCACTGGTAGCCCTGTAGGAAGACTCCCCGAAATAGCAATCACATCCGCTGTCGGCATGAGGAGTTTGAAATGATGAAGGAATCCTAAAGCTTCCGTCCGGATAATTTCTGGACCCGCTTCTAAGATTTCTGTTTGATTTCCTTCATGCAAGATGGCGATACAGTTCCGCGTATCTCCCAGGATATCATAGAAGAAGGATTGGACATCTCGTGGAAGATGGGTCTTGATGAATTGACCATTGGTCCCCCCAACAAAACCTGTTGCTCCAACTGTTTCACCGCTCTCAGCTAGGACACGGGTGACATTTAACCCTTTCCCACCAGCCGTCTTAGAAACTTCCGACACACGATTCACAGTATCCAACTTTAATTCTTCCAAGGGATAAGAAATATCAATGGAAGGATTCAAGGTGACAGTTAAGATCATATCCTCACCTCTTAGTCGTGGTATTCACCACGATCCCATTTTTCAAGGAATTCTGTAAAGAAGTCTGCATCCTCTTGGTGATCATTATGGGTTTCCAAATGTTGAATCTTGGCAATCAATTTCTTGTTTTCTTCACTTGGTTTGTATTCTGCATGAATGAAAGCTTCAATGATATCACACATGAGCAACTCACCGGTTACTTTCCCACCAAAACCAATGACATTAGCATTGAGTTCTTCTTTTGCATAAAGAGCCGTTGTCATGTCGCGTACCAAGGCTGAACGAATTCCAGGAACCTTGTTAACAGCGTTGTTAATTCCAACACCAGTACCACAGATACATACTCCAAGATCAGCTTGACCACTAGCGACTGCTTCTCCGACTTTTTTCCCAAAAATTGGGTAGTGGGTACGCGCGTGGTCATAGGTTCCGAAGTCAAGAACTTCATAACCTTTTGATTTCAAAAATTCAGAAACAGCCATTTTTTCATTTGTGACAATATGGTCACATCCAATTGCAATTTTCATTCGTTTACTCCTCCCCTTAGCACATCTTGTTGAGCATATCGACACGGATTTGGTGGCGACCGCCGTCATACTTACCGTTTACAAAACCTTTGGCGATATTTTTGGCCAATTGGTCACCCACGATTTGAGCGCCCATGGTGATCATGCGAGAATTGTTGTGGCCACGAGTCATGTAGGCAGAACGCTCATCTGAAACTTCTGCCGCAACCATTCCTTTAATTTTAGTAGCGACCATGAATGGACCAGCACCATAGGCATCAATGACGATACCAAGATTGTCTTCTGCTTGTTTGACTTCCTTAGCGACAGCCAAAGTCACATCGACAAAGTCTTGCCCTTCTTCTGTCACATCCACTACTTGGAAACCTTCTGCTTCCAAATATTCTTTGACTACTTCTTTTAAGCGGATACCTGCTGCATCCGCACCAATAATAACTGACATATTATGCTCCTTCTTTTAATTCATTTTTCAATCAAATACAGAAACTTCTATATTCAACAACATTATTATCTATAAAATTTCGATTTCAAAACTTAGTTCAGCTGCTTGACCTGCTGGCAAAAGTCGAACTTGCTTTTTATATTCCAAATAATCACTCTCTTCAAGGGAAGTGGATAAACCAGACCAAGGCTCTAAAGCGATAAAAGGTCCTTTATTTGGTGTTGTCCAGATAATCAAGTTTGAAAAATCTGGAAAATGAAGGCTTACTCCTTTTTCGTGCTTTTTAGAGCGGAGGATCACCCTTCTTGATTGTAAGCAATCTAAGGTGATGGCATCCTTTTGGAAGAGATCGTAATCGAGATTTAGGATTTTCTCTTGCTGTAAGAAAGGTGTCCGATCAAAGACGTTTAGCAAGCCTGTCTCTGGATAGGATTTAGGAATACTACAGGTCTCTTCTTGTTCGAATTCCAGGTAGTAATCTTCAAATCCTTCATCCGCCAGTAACGGACAATTAAATCCTGGATGGCCACCAACGAAAAAGGGCATGACTCCTTCCTCACCAAGATGGTGAACCCGATAGGTTACTTGAATCTTCTTACCAAGTAATTGATAAGAAATTTCTAATCTGAAATGATAGGGATATTGCTGATACATTTCTTCCGTATCTTCTATCCCAAAAGTCACCCGATCTTCTGTTTGCTCTACCAGCTCAAAGTTTTTCTTGCGAACCAGCCCGTGGCGAGGGATCTTCCCAACACCTTGAGGGCGATACAAGGTCGTATCATTTCGAACCGAACCACAGATAGGAAAGAGAACTGGGGCTTGGCCACTCCAATACTGAGCATCACCCTGCCAAAGATATTCGATACCTTCCTGATCCTTGATAGAGGTCAGCTCACCACCTAACTCCTTGAAACAAACTTCCAGATCATTATTTTTTAAAGCTATCCTCATATTTCACTCCTTAGCATGTTATTTTAGAGAAAAAACTAGGCTACCCCTCCATGTCTGGAAAATTGATACCCTAGTTTTATCAAGTTACATATTTAGGAGCGGATTATTTTGCATTTGCTGCGTATTCTTCGTTACGTTTGATCATTTGTTTTCTGTACCATGCAAAGATTCCAACGTAGAATGCTAAGAAGGCAACAACACCAATAATCAATTTAATATCACCAGTTGTTGCATTACCGATTGTCCAACCAAGCAATTTTTCAACAGGTCCTTCAAGAGTTGAGTGAGTGATCAATTGAGCTTTGTCAACTCCTTCTGGAAAGGCTTTTACACTTTTCGCCAATTCAGTAGCGAATGGTGCGATAAGAGTACCTGAAAGAAGGAAGAGTGGCAACAAGAGTGTTCCAAACACGATCATACGGATCAATTTACCACGTGTTACAACCAACAAAGCTGGAGTCACACCCATAGCGATGATCCCTGCAAGTGGCAAGATACCATTTCCGACTTTAGAAAGAAGCACTGCTTCGATCAACATGATTGGTGCAAGTACGTTTGCACAAGCCCAGATTTCAGCACGACCAGCGATAAATGGCCAGTCCAAACCGATATTGAATTTACGTCCTTGAAGACGTTTAGTAGCAACGTTTGTAATACCTTGTGACAATGGTTCTACCGCTGCGATGAACCAAGAACCGATCAATGAGAACAATTCCAAGCAGACACCGGCAGTCAAACCAAGGCTGATCCAACCTTTAATAACCAATTCCCAAGTTTTAGCATCAGCTACATCAGCAACTGGATGTGGAGTACCCATGATACCGATGACGATACCAAGAAGGAAACCGATGAAGAATTTAGATCCCCAGAAACCAATTTTCTTGTTCAATTTAGCTGCGTCAAAGTCGTATTTGTCAAGACCTGGGAAGAATTTGTCAAAGATTTTATCCAAAACCATGATGATTGGGTTCATCATGTAGTTCATGTGAGTTGAAGTCATAGGTGATGAACTTGGTGCATTCAACAAATCGTCAAATGTTGGTTTCATCAAGTCTGAGTTGATGATTTTCATAATCCCTACAAGAACAACTGCAAGAGTGGCAACTAAGAGGGAAACTCCTGCGCTAACTCCATTTTTATCCGCATACCATTTAATCAAAAGACCTGTGATAGACAAGTGCCAGATATCAAAGATATCGACATCAAGTGTATCTGTTTTCTTCATTGCAAGCATGACAATGTTGACAACCAACATAACTAGCAAGAAGTAAAGTGTCCAGGCAGACCCCCAAGTGATGGTCGCAAGTGGTGCCCAACCAACGTCTGTGATATTCAATTGAATACCAGTGTTCTCAACGAATTTTGCAAGAGACGCTGAGAAAGCTCCATTCAACATACCGATGATTGCACCGATACCTGTAAGGGCGATGGCAAGTTTAATACCACCTTCAAGCGCTTTGGAGAATTTCACTCCAAACAAAAGTGCCAATAGAGTTAGGACGATCAACATGATGATCGGTGCACCCATATCTAGAATGGGTTTGAAAAACTTATTGGCAAAATCGATAATGCCATTCATAATAAATCCTCCCGATTTATATTTTTATATTTTACAAAATTAAGAATGTCAGCAATCCCAAAAACAGGAACTGCTTACAAAGAAAAGATGAACAAATTAGCTTAAACCGTGTTCTTTGATCGCTGCTTCAATATTGTCAAATACAGGAGCGCTCATAGCTGGAATACGGAACAAGATCGGACCAGCTTCAACTACTGGAATACCAGGCTCAAAGCCTAGATCTGTTGCAGCGATTGGCGTGAAGATATCATAGCCTCTAATCAAGTCTTCATTGACATCTTTTACCATTACCGCATCACATTGTACATCATATCCACGGTTTGAAAGCTCTTCTTCTAGAGCGCTTTTAATTTGGTGGCTTGAGTTAACCCCTGCACCACAGGCAGCTAAAATTTTAATCATTTGAATGACCTCCATTATAAATATTTTTTGTTGTTACTATTAAGCAATCACTTCTGTGATATAGCGATATAAGTCTTCTTCATTTTCCAATTTCGACATGTTTTCAAGATTTCCGTTTGTCGTAAAGAAATCCATCAAATGAGCCAAAATGTTTGTTTGGCTGGAACTAGAATTGTTAATGATGAAGAATAAAAGCGAAACTTCTACTTCCTTATCAGGCGCGATCATATTGTGGAAGGTTACCGGATTTTTTAATCGAACGACTACAATATTCTCTGTCAGGTTATGGATGATATCCGTATGAGGAATAGCTACATTCGGAAGATCCTTCCCTAGAAATTCCATATCTAAACCAGTAGGGAACGATTTTTCTCTTTCTTTCAATGCAGCTCGATAAGAATCTGTCACAATCTGACGCTCTTCCAATAAAGTTGCAATCTGCTCAAACAATTCTTCTTGATCTGCAACATCTAGGCAAAAGACTAATTCTCGATTAAACAGTTGATTTAATCCCATCTTTTCACCCCTTCCACTTTTTACCTTTTTTAATTTACACGATAAGTATATCACTATATGAATGCGCTGTCAATTACAATATGTAATTTTTTGTTCTTTTTTGTTTATTTTTTATAAATTTGTTTGTAGTTTATGCTATATGAGAGAAAAAGAAAAAGACCAGAACATGCTTAAGTTCTGGTCTTTTAGCTGTTTCTGTACGAAGCTTTACAAAATTTTTGTATAAGAATTGTATTTCTCACGCACCTTTTTAGAGATTGAATGATCCGAAATCACCGCATCTAAGTCATCTAAACGGTAAAAAGCATAGAAAGAATAGCTATCAAACTTACTGTTATCTGCGACTACATACTTTTCAATGGCATTGTTGAGAATAATTTTATTGCCATTTCCTTCCTCTTCGTTTGCGGTCATTGCTGTATGACCATCAATCCCATTTACCCCGATAAAGGCTTTCGAAACTTTTATTTCCTTTAAGAGCTTATTGGCAAACTGTCCTACAAAGGTCTGTGTCTTGACCCTATAGCGTCCGCCAACTAAAATGATGTCACAATTGGGCTGGTCTTTTAATTTTTCAAAAATAGGCAAGGAATTGGTGACAATACTAACATGTTTCCCATCAAGATAATCGCCAATAAAATCTGTAGTAGTCCCTGCTCCAATAAAAATTGTATCGCCTTCATCAATCAAAGCCGCACATTTTTGAGCAATCTCCCTTTTCTCTTCCACGTTCAACATGTTCTTTTCTGTATGGGAAACTTCTGTCAGACTATCTTTGATTTTTCGATGGGCCCCTCCATGAACACGAACCAATAGGTCTTGCTCCTCTAAGTCTATCAAATCCCGTCGAATTGTCATATCAGTAACACCTAAGAGATCGCTTAGATCCTTAACAGAGACCACTTCATTTTTATCCAACTCTTGTAAGATTGCTACATGTCTACTCTCTTTCATATGACGTCCTACTTTCCTGATTATGCTTTTATTATACTATAAAAGTGAACAATTTCAATAAGAAACAAACATTTCACTCTAATTTTTCTATATTAACCACTTATTTTGTTGATCGTTTTTGTGTAATGATCATTTTTTTGTTCTTTTTTTTAAAAAAAGTAGATTTTTTTTAGCAAACCTGTTGACAGGGCTAAATAAAAGTTGTATTCTTAATATGTTAACAGAATTGATAGCGCTGTCACAAGATGATAGCAAACGTTTTGTTTACGAATTTCGGTCTCCTTATAAATATACAAGGGTAAACATGTGTTTACCCTTGTATATTTTATTTATCCCCTTTGTTCCGAATCACAAAGCCTGTTTTCTTCTCACTTGAAGTATTGCGAGGTTTTTTATGATCCTTGCGGTAACGCTTCTCTTTATCAAATCGATCCTTTGAGCGTCCACCTTTACGATAGTCATCACGACGTCCATTGCCACGGCGTTCATGGTCTCGACGGTCGTCTCCACGACGGCCACCGCGACCAGACTTGCCTTTTCCGCCAAATCCACCACCAGACGGTTTAAACGGTAGTGGTTTTTCACGCGCAATTTCAACCTCTGGAAGACTGTCTGGATCCTGAACCGTCAAGCTAAGGATGTACATAGCCAATTCTTCTGGGCTGAATTCTGAAGCCAATTGACGAGCATCCTTGCCAAACTTCTCAAAGTTGCTACGAATCTCCTCATTAGCAAAATCACGTTCGATTTTCTTAAGAGCTACTTGCTTCTTAGCTTGGAAGGCTTCTTCTGCACTTGCTGGCTTGAGACCTTTCATGCGTTTTTTAGTCAAGTTCTCAATGATTTGGAGATAACCCATTTCATTAGGTGAAACGAAGGTAATTGACTGACCTGACTTACCTGCACGCCCTGTACGACCAATCCGGTGAACATAACTCTCAGGGTCTTGAGGAATATCATAGTTGTAGACATGGGTCACACCTGAGATATCCAAACCACGAGCAGCAACGTCTGTTGCAACGAGGACATCGAGGTTGCCATTTTTAAAATCACGAAGGACACGAAGACGTTTGTTTTGGTCCAAATCTCCATGAATCCCTTCTGCACGGAAACCACGGATCTTCAATCCACGAGTTAACTCGTCTACACGGCGTTTCGTACGACCAAAAACGATTGACAATTCAGGTTGATCAACATCCATCAGACGTGTCATGGTGTCAAATTTTTCTTGTTCCTTAACACGGATATAGTACTGGTCTACCAGTTCTGTTGTTAATTCTTTGGCAGCAATCTTGACATGCTCAGGTTCTTTCATGAATTGAACACCGATCCGTTTGATGGCATCAGGCATGGTTGCTGAAAAGAGGAGAGTCTGACGATTTTCTGGGACACGTGAGATGATTGCTTCGATATCTTCCAGGAATCCCATATTAAGCATTTCGTCTGCTTCATCAAGGATGAGAGTTTCAATATCTTGTAATTTCAAGGCCTTGCGTTTGATCAAGTCTAGGAGACGTCCCGGTGTTCCTACAACGATATGAGCCCCTGATTTAAGTGCCTTAATTTGTTTTTCAATACTTGAACCACCGTATACTGAACGGACTTTCACACCCTTACTACGACCAAAGCGGAAGAGTTCTTCCTGGCTTTGAACAGCCAGTTCACGAGTTGGGGCGATGACCAAAGCTTGGATAGTTGCTTCTTCTGTACGAATTTTTTCAAGGGTTGGCAAGCCAAAGGCTGCTGTTTTCCCTGTACCAGTCTGTGCTTGACCGATTACATCTTTACCTTCAAGAGCCAAAGGAATGGTTTGCTCTTGGATAGGACTTGCTTCTACAAATCCTGCTTTTTCAATTTCTGCTAACAAATCAGCAGAAAGATTAAATTCATTAAATTTCACGTTATTCTTCTTTCTAAAGATGGTGCGAAGCCATCCTATAGCGCTTAGTTTATACTTTTCTTGTCATGACGTACTTTCACCTTTTATGAAAGATCGTGTTGCTTCTTTTCCACGAAAGAAAAGTACTGCTTTCTTTGCAACTTATCTAGTATACCACAGACCTGGGTTAAAAGATAGTAAAACGAAACAAGTTAAAAGCTTTTTATTGCGTAACCCCTTTCAAAAAAGTTCTTTTCACCTTTGATTCATTAGTATAACCCTTTTTATTTCTTTTTAAATTTACAATAATATAAAAGGACGCAAAATCTCTTCTTCGCTTTGAATCCTATCACAAAAAAAGCGTTACAATAGGCTTTCTAAAAGTTTTTTCTCACAAAAAATCCACTTTTATTTTGGGATTGTTTTCTTGATTTTTAAAATAAAAGTATGTATAATGAATTTAGTATTTAGGATATTTCAGAATGATTAAAATGCTTCATTCATTTAACTGATTCAACGATTCAATCCAATTATAAATTGTTTATAATCCACTCAGTACTTTTAAATCTACTCCTACTATTTCCAAGAAGATTATGTACAGTCGATCACTTGTATCAAAACTGCCTCTTCTTCTTAGGGGAGGCAGAGTTAAAAATGAAGAATTTTCTGAAATAGCCAAGATACGAAAGAGGTAAGGAATTTCTTCCCTACCTCTCTTTTTTATCGTTTATGGGCAATCCAGCGCAAAATACGAGACAAGATGATCCAGAGTACAAAGCTTGCTATGGAGATATACAGCCATGCATTAGGATCGTCAGTAAACGGCAATGGAACGTTCATTCCAAAGAAACCAGTGACAACTGCTAAGACTGCTAACAGAGCTTCCAAGATAGTCAAAGTTGTCAAATTGTCATTCAGGTTGTTGTTTAGGATGTTATTGTAGGAGCTAGACAACTGTTGCAAGACTTGACAGTTCAACTCCGTCATATAGACCAACTGTCTGGCCTCGATCATGGCATCATCAAACTGTTCTTTTTCGACATCATCAAATTGGCGGTAGATTAGGTGAGCCTTGATATGTTCCAAGAGCATGCGATTTTGCTTGGCAGCGGATGCCAGATAGACCATACCTGTTTCCACGTCAGAAAGAGCATACAGGTTCTTACTAGTTGTTGTTTTTCGTAAGAGACGAGTGATTTCATCCTTGTGCTTATCTAGACGCTCAATAATCGGATAATAAGCATTACTAATCATCTCAAGCCCTGCAAATAAAAGCTTAAAGGTCGATAAACTCTCGTGATTATCGACATAGCGTTCCATTTGTGCAATAATATAGGCGTTGTCTCGGTTACTAATAGTCACAAGACGTGGTCCCTGGACAATGAAGGTCATCGGAATGGTTTCATAATATTCCTTTTCCTTTTCCATGTCCAAGACATTATAGATAAAAGTCACGGTCCCATTCTCACGGTTGTAATCCATGTGGGCACGTTCGTTTTTATCCAATGCATATTCAATGGTTTCTTGATCAATACCATACTTTTGGTACAACTGGGAGGTTTCCGCAATCAAGTCAGAATCAATATTAATCCAACTCCGGCCATCTCCTAACTTTTTTTCAACGAACATTTTGCTCCCTCTTTACCTTATCTGCCAGTGCTCCTATCCGATTGTCCTAAATCGCTAGATGAAGACTGTTTAAATTTATTTTTTATCAACGCAATACAGCTGCTGCCAAGGCCTGCTGGATTTCGATGACACTATTGTCGCTCTTAAATTGAAGTGTTTCTGATGGTTCTACAGCTGATGAAACCCAAATTTTTAATTCAGCATCCAAATCAAAATGACCAGATGTTTCTACTGAAAAACGCGAAATAGAACGATAAGGAAGGGATTTATAAGATGTTTTCTTCCCTGTCATTCCTTGCTTGTCCACCAAAATCAGACGGTACTCAGTAAAGACAATCAAGTCACGAATCAAACTAAAAGCCAGAGTTACCTGCTCACCTGGAACCAGGATATCCCCTAAATCTTTTTCAACCTTATCGACGTCGTTTTGAGAAGCATTGCCCATCAAACCTGCAAAAATACCCATGATTATTTCCTCCACAATTTGTGCATTTTCTATCTTAATAACTATACCATATTTTTTGCGAGTTAAAAAGTTGCGGGAACGTTTTTTAGATAGTATAATGAAAGAGTCACAAGAGGAGCAGCAGCTGAGATTGGTTAGATGGAATACCAAAAGTGTTCGTTACTGACCTAAACTCTTACCACCTGATCAGGTTAAGACCTGCGTAGGGATGTGTCTCAAAACAGAATGAAATAGAGAACTTCTATGACGTCGTTTTGGTGTGGCAACAAATGAGCCAATCAAAACGATTGGTATAGGAGGTTTTTTTATGTCGAAAACTACAGTTCGACCAATGATTGAGGTTGCTCTTTTAGCGACCATAGCTTATATTTTGGATTTGGTTACTCAACCGATGTCCTTAGGTCCTTGGATTTCTCTATCTTTTAAGATGGTTCCCATCTTTCTCCTCAGTTTCCGCTGGGGTGTGAAGGCTGGTGCCGTGGGAGGCTTCATCTGGGGTTTGTTACAAGTCGTAACAGGGGAAGCAGCTGGTGGTTGGTTGACTCCAATCCAAGGTTTCTTAGAGTACTTTGTAGCCTTTAGTCTGATTGGACTGAGTGGAGCTGTCAAACCTGCTCTTGACAAGGCTATCCGAGAAAAGAAACGACTACAGACGCTTACTTATATCACAGTCGGAGTCATCTTGGGTGGTTTTGCACGCTACACAATTCACTACATTGCTGGTGTCATCTTCTGGGGAAGCTATGCTCCAGCTGGCCAAAGTGCCTACCTGTACTCTCTGATTGTGAATAGCTCGTCCTTCTTAGGCGAGACCATTGCCAGCCTCATTGTCTTCTTTATCTTACAAGAATTTTTGGGAAGACTCCTCATTACAGAACAATAAAAAGCCAGCTCACTTGAGCTGGTTTTTTATTAAAGAAAAAATATTCTTAGAAACTTTCCTTAAGTGAGTACGGACGTCAGCGAACTTCTACGAAGTTCCATGACTTAGTTTTGAACCCCTTCGCTCTTTAATTTCTGGGCTCAGGCTAAAACAGTTTCCCAAACTGTTTTACTTTCAAAACTCCCGAGTGCTTGAAACAACATTGTTTCAAGCATTTTTCTCACAGCGGAAAGTTTCAGTACTGGCTTTAATGACTATAAAAATATGGAATTATTTTTATTTATTGAAAAATCACTTGATTTTTTATGTAAAATGGAAGTTTGTCTTCATCCCAAAACCAGCTCAAGTGAGCTGGTTTTTCAATTTATATATTTTATTCGCCAAAAGTAGTTAGTAAGGCAGTTAGCTAGTTCGCAAAATAGCGACTAGCGTTCAACAATTAGGAACTTTAGTTCCAATTGTTGGTACTGAGTTACATCTTTTCCTCTAGTTCAACATCTGGGTACTTGTCTGCAAACCAACGGAGGGCAAAGTCATTTTCAAAGAGGAAGACAGGTTGGTCAAAGCGGTCTTTGGCCAAGATGTTGCGGCTTGAAGACATGCGTTCATCTAGATCCTCAGGTTTGATCCAGCGAACCGTCTTTTTACCCATTGGGCTCATCACCACTTCGGCATTGTATTCATTTTCCATCCGGTGCTTAAAGACTTCAAACTGGAGCTGCCCGACAGCACCCAACATGTATTCACCCGTTTGGTAGTTGGTATAGAGCTGGATAGCTCCTTCTTGCACCAATTGCTCGATTCCCTTATGGAAGGACTTTTGCTTCATGACATTCTTGGCAGATACCTTCATGAAGATTTCAGGAGTAAAGGTTGGCAGTGGTTCAAATTCAAACTTATTCTTCCCAACTGTTAGCGTATCCCCGACCTGATACGTACCGGTATCGTAGACCCCGATGATGTCTCCTGCTACGGCATTGGTGACATTCTCACGGCTTTCCGCCATAAACTGGGTGACATTAGATAGCTTAGCACTCTTACCAGTACGAGGCAGATTGACACTCATCCCCCGCTCAAATTCACCAGACACGATCCGCACAAAGGCAATCCGGTCACGGTGACGAGGGTCCATATTGGCTTGGATTTTAAAGACAAATCCTGAGAAATCCTTGTCATAAGGATCGACAATTTCTCCATCTGTCTTCTTGTGGCCGTGTGGCTCTGGAGCAAACTTGAGGAATGTTTCCAAGAAAGTCTGCACACCAAAGTTGGTAAGAGCGGAACCAAAGAAGACAGGAGTTAATTCACCTGCAAGGATAGCTTCTTCTGAAAATTCATTTCCTGCTTCATTCAAAAGCTCAATATCATCTTTTACTTGTTCATAGAATGGATTGCTAGCAAAAAGTTTATCGCCATCCTCTAGGCTGGCAAAACGTTCATCCCCTTTGTAGAGTTCCAAGCGTTGGTTATAGAGGTCATAGAGTCCCTCAAAGGCTTTCCCCATCCCGATTGGCCAGTTCATTGGGTAACTAGCGATGCCCAATACTTCTTCCAATTCTTGTAAGAGATCTAGTGGTTCACGACCGTCACGGTCCAGTTTATTCATAAAAGTGAAGACTGGAATCCCACGGTGTTTGACAACCTCAAACAATTTCTTAGTTTGGGCCTCAATACCCTTGGCAGAGTCCACTACCATGACCGCAGCATCCACCGCCATCAGGGTCCGATAAGTATCTTCTGAGAAGTCCTCGTGCCCTGGAGTGTCTAGGATATTTACTCGTTTGCCGTCGTAGTCAAACTGCATCACAGATGAAGTTACCGAAATCCCACGTTGTTTCTCGATATCCATCCAGTCAGATTTTGCAAAAGTCCCTGTTTTCTTTCCTTTTACGGTACCTGCTTCCCGAATCTCTCCTCCAAAGTAGAGCAACTGCTCAGTAATGGTTGTCTTCCCCGCGTCCGGGTGAGAGATAATGGCAAAGGTACGGCGTTTTTTAATTTCGTCAGTGATTGTCATTCTTTCATCCTCAGTTATTTTTTAAAAGCATATTTTTTAGTAAGTAGGATCCTTCTACATTGGTTCTCTCCTTTTACCTTAACTAACCTATTATAGCGGAAATAGAGCCTTTTTTCAATCATCAGTGTATTTATAAATTAAAAAGCCTGAGGGAGAACTACAATGGTTCTACATCCCAGACTTCATTCAATCACAAGTGCTATTAGAAGGCTCCAAACCCTCCACCACCACCGCCATCAGAAAATCCACCGCCGTCAAAGCCACCACTGCCATCTGAGGAGTTAATAGAGAAGCTTGAAACACTATAGGAATCATCTGCATAGTTCATCAAGGTAGAACCGTCTAGGAAGGTATTTGGAGAGGATGTCAGCCAAAGAACAGTGTCCCAGTCTTCATATGGCACGGAAATCTGATGATTTTGGAGTACCTGACTCACTTTTTTAGCTTGGCCATACAAGGTCGCATAGACTAAGATACGATTCCATAGGACAACACTCTCAAGTTCTGCTTGGTTGAAATTTGGAATACTTTCAATCATATTTCGAAAGGCCATCCATTCAAATTGTGAATCCAAGTTCTCTAAGGATTGTAGATGATCTTCACGAAGTTTCATAACAATATAAAATGGAATGAATAACAAAATCAAACATAAAATAGTCCAAAAATAGAATGAAGATAGGTATGAACCAAATCCAAAAGATAAGAAACACATGCTCACAAACAAGATCAGTAAGATCCAAAAATGTAAGGCACAGCCTGTTTTTGAAAAAGCTTCTTCTTTTTCAGATAAGTCTCTAAAATAAGAGGGCAAACCTAATTTCGTAATTTCCTTTTCAACACCTTTTGACAATTGCTGGGCATCCCTTTTTAAAAGTGATTGAACGTCACTTCCGACCTTTCGAATACGATCTCTTTGTGTGTCTGTTTTAGCAGCTCGAAAATCCTTTTTTAGGGTTGCTTGATTAATTTTATATTTCGAGAACACCTCACTGATCCTGATTTCAGTTTCTTGATCAAAGATCATTTCAATAAACTTCAATTCAAAATCAGCCAAGCCTTCATGGTGAAGACAGATCAAGGTCCCTCCACTTTCATCTCTCGTCAAACGAAGATTTCCTCGATCGATGAGATCTAACATGGTTGCCTGGATGAGATGATTAAATTTTAGTTGACCTTTCTCTCTATATATGACCATCTGTTCAAAATCAAGTTGATACAAGGCCTTGGCTAGGACAAAGGGTGGCAAATTCTGTGGAGGTTCGTATAATCGTACTCCCTTTGCAATCCGACGAGTTCTGGTACTGATCATATAGCGGATCCATGGAATGAAAGCTAGAACAAATAAAAGAATTGCTACAATTGGAATGACTCTGAGAAACAGTGTCTTGTAGATGACTGTTTTTTGTTGAATGGATTTTTCTTTTTTAAGAAATTTATCCTTTCCCTTTTCCTTTTTAATCTCATTAGATTGGCCTCGACGTAGAGCTTCTGTCATGGGCCAGTATGCGTGGAGCTCCAATTTTCCATTCTTTGGGAAGTTCCATAACTGAATGTGATAGCCAGTCTCAGTCCGTTCAATCTGGGCTGGTGGATTAAAATAACCGGTATGAGCATACAAGTCTCCCTGCTTGGCATCCAAGCCATCCACATAAAAATCTAATTTTTCTACGTCCTCATCCCCATCTGAAATAGGGAACCAATTGAGCTCGGCGATATCGGAATACAGTTCTAGAATATGATCAATCTTCCATACAACCTTGATGGTAACTTTGCCACCAACAATCCTCGAATTGTAGATTTTTAATAAACGTCCATTTCCGAGATCCGATTCTTCTACACGGATCTCTCGTTTTTCCCCATCCACATAGGCTTCCACTTGAGGATTTTCATGGATTTTAAATCCTTTGGGAAGGGGATCTACACTCCCTAAAGTTACATACTGCCCATTATAGCCTGTTGAAAAAATGTAGGTAATCTCTTGCGTAAATGTCGCCTGGCTATCTTCCTGCAAGTGGAGGTGTCCCACATAGGATTCTATCGAATAGCGAACTTCATCATCTGCCTGAGCCGGACTAACCGTACAAAAAAAGGCACACAATATACCAATGACTAGTAAAAACCTCTTCATTTCAAACTCCTATTAACTAAAAGAAGGCTGAGACTGATGGTCCCACCCTCCTTTTTCTTTTTATCGAAGAACTCTTTCTCTTGCAGGCTTACGACTGAAAAATACATTAAAGAGAAGCAAGGCTGCTGCTAAGATGCTAGAGACCACGACGTAATTCACCAAGAGGCTGTCCCCTTTGATAATCGGTGGCCGGGCCATGAGTCCATAATTCCCTCCAGTGACTTGGTTGACGCCGACTAGAAATAGATCCAAAACGAAAGTATAGAGAACAATCTCTCGATTTTTTAAGAGGCTCGAATCATAGCATCTCAAGAGATAAATCAAAGAATTAACCAAAAGACAGTAATGCCCGAGGAGGAAAGAAAAGCTCGTAATATGAGGGAAGGTGTAGGGATCAAAGACTGGATAGCCCAAGGCAAAGATCGCTCCACTCACTCCCATCAAGGCAAAGAACTGCTTGCTCTTCCATCGGTCTGGCAACAGCAAGACAGCAAACATAGCCAAACGACAATGGTACAAGGGTAAACTATTGGACCAGGGAAGCTGAAAAGCAAAATACCAGATATAGAGACAGATCAATTGAAATATTTGTAGGTTTCGAAAGATCTTCCGAAATTGTTCATTTTGGTAGTAACGTAATGAAGCCCATATTGCCATTACGATTAAAAGAACCATGACCCCATACCAAAGGAGCGGTATAACAGGTGGTACAGTGGATTCAGTTGTAAAAAAATGATGCATAAGGTCTCCTTATTAAACGGATTCAGATGTTCTTTTTCTTTTCTTACTGGACTTAATAAGATGATTGATCAGGATGAGGGTTCCTGTCATCAGGATAGTAACGATCAAGTAATTGAGCACGAGCCCATGATCGCCAATTACAGGAGGACGACGCATAAAGCCGTAATTTCCACCCGTTACGAGATTAGCAAGCTGAATAATAGCGTTGACACCAAAGGTCATCTCACAGATCTTCCAAACGTCTCCTTCTTCTACTTGGTAGAATTGGACCAGATAGATCAAGCAATTGGCCAAGAGGGCCCAGTGGCCAAAAACATTGTTGATCGAGGATACATGAGGAAAGGGATAGGGATAAAAGACGGGATGAACCAAGGCCATGATGGACCCAAAGACACCAACAAGAGCAAAATATTGCTTGAAGCTTCCCTTGGGAGCCAAAAGAATTATCCACATAGCCATCCGACTATGATAGAAGGGCAGGCTCTCTGAAAAAGGCAAATGTGCTGCAATATACCAAGAGTTGATAATCAGCAATTGAATCAATTGTCCCCAATACCAAAAGTTTTGATAAGCTTTGGAAGAAGCAAATCGAATAGATAAATAGCCTACCACCATCAATGAGGCTGGCAACAAAAAATACCAAGCCCCCAATTGAGGAGGGGCCGTTGGTTGACTAGTGAAAAACAAATCCCAAAGTGGCATGATTTCCTAACCTCAGCTCATTAATTTTCTATTCTGAACGTGAAACGACAGCCTCTTCAACCATCTTGTATTTATACTTATAACGTTGGTTGACCAAGAAAATTCCAGCTACCATCACAAAGCTAACCAAGAGGTAGTTTAAGAGAGCACCGTGGTCCCCAATGATTGGTGGACGTCGTAAGAAGCCATAATCCCCTTTCGTCAAAAGATTGACCAAGAAAATCAAGGCATTCATGCCAAAAGTAATCTTGAAAATTCTCAAGCTGTCTTGTTTTTCAGATTGATAATGATCCTGTAGGTAAATCAAACTATTGGCAAGCAAGGCCCAGTGACTGAAAATGAGATTCAACACTGTGATATGAGGGAATGGGAAGGGATCAAAGGCTGGATACACCAAGGCCGCAATCGATCCTAAAACTCCCAAGAGAGCAAAATATTGCTTGATATAGGTCCCTCTAGGTGCAAAAAGAATCACTAGCATGGCCAAGCGGCAATGATAGAATGGCAAATTATCCGTCAACGGCATGTGGGCAAGAATATACCAAGCATTAATGGTCAAGACTTGAATCAACTGTGCCCAATACCAAAAGCGTTGGTAGCTTTTGGACTGTGCATATCTAATGGAAAAGTAGCCAACCACCAACAAAGAAGTTGGCAGAATGAAATACCAGAGCCCAAATTCAGGTGGGGCTGATTTTTGGTTTGTAAACAATAAATCCCAAAGTGTCATTTTCACATTCCTTTAATTTATAGATCATTTTTAATCACAATACAAATCTCGTTTTCCATCATAGACCTCCCAAAGGAAGTTCAATTGTTCTTCTGTATTGCGCTTGGTAGAAAGAGCAGGTATTTTTTCTCTCTCAAAAAAGGCAAGGTCGGAAATTTCCTGGTTCTTTTCAAAATTTCCATCTAATAATTCACATTCAAATACCAATTTCACATATTGGCGACTTTGCAATTGGTAGCGATTGGTATCAAATACTGCCAACAATCTGATTACACGCGCAGAATAGCCCGTTTCTTCTTGGATTTCCTTTAAAATGTTTTCCGTCGGAGAATAGCCAACCTCACCAAAGCCACCCGGCAAGGCCCAGGTCTCTTCTCCCTGACCTTTCACCAGACAAAGTTTTCCATCTTTGACAATCCATACCCTAACATCAATCAAGGGAGTGTCGTAATGGTCTGTCGGTCTAAACAAATCCGATAATTCTTGTGGATTCAAATCAGTCGCTTCTCTGACAAGATCCTGTAAAATGGCACGAATATCCTGATAGCGCTCTTGATCAAATGGATCTTTTGAGAACGCTAAGCCTGTATTGGTGATTGAAATCAAGCGCTGAATGTTCTTTAGTACATTATTACTCGCCATTCTCCAACTCCTCTACCAATTTGGCTAGATTCATGGAATTGCTTCCCTTGATGAGGATTTGGTCCTGCTCTTTTAAGCTTTCCTTGACTTGTTTGACCATGTCCTCAAACTGGTCTTCCTCAGCGGTCTTTTTGAAATAATAGACATGTCCGAGTGGGAACATCTGACTCGCTAACTGAGCCAAGCCCGCAATGTCTTGGCCATAGAAAATAACCGTATCCAAGACATCCGGTGAAAGACTAAGAATCATTTGGTTGTGGAGATCAATGGATTGCTCCCCTAGTTCTTTCATATCCGCCAAGACTGCCAACTTTCGGCCATCTGGATTGGCAGGAATAGTCGAGAAGGTTTCTAAAATCAGGCGCATAGCCGTCGGATTGGCATTGTAGACATCGGATAAGATATCCGCTCCATTACTTGCCTTTTTCCATTCTGTGCGGTTCTTCGTAAGCTCTAGGCCTTTAAAGCTTGCACGAATGGCCTCTTCGCTGACTCCTTCTTTTAGGGCAACATAGGTAGCAATCATGGCATTGGTCGCATTGTATTTACCTGTTACAGGAAGATCAATGGCTTCTTCTAAGAAATTCGCTTCAAAGGTCAAGCTGTCCTTGCGTTCGTCCAACTTGGTAATGCGGATATCTGCTCCTTCCCCAAATCGCACAAGCTCTTGTTGGCTCGGCAAAAATTCCTCTACAATGGGATCAGATGGCACTAGAAGTAAGCCACCAGCTGGCATGCCGTCCGCAATTTGCAATTTCCCTTTAGCGATTTCTTTGCGATCTTTGAAAAACTCCAGGTGAGCTTCCCCAATGAGGGTCACGATGGCTGCTTTTGGATGGGCGATTTCTGAGAGGAGATGGATATCTCCTAGATGGTCCTGTCCCATTTCAAGGACAAGCTTCTCTGTCCCTTCTGGCATATGGAGAACCGTATAAGGGAGTCCAATTTCATTATTGTAGTTCCCTTGTGTTTTATAGGTTTTATAAGTAGTAGACAGCAGTTGAGCCAACATATCTTTGGTCGTTGTCTTACCGTTTGAACCAGTGACCGCCAAGACATCTACTTGACTCTTCTCCAAAACATATTGGGCTAATTTTTGAAAGGCCGCTAGAACATCATCTACCAATAAATAAGGATGGCCTTCTACTTCTTTTTCAGACAGGGTCGCTACAGCCCCATTTTCAAAGGCAGTTTCAATAAAATCATGCCCATCACGCGCCCCCTTGAGAGGGACAAAGAGATCCCCCGGGCCAATGAGACGACTATCAAATTCTGGTTTCTGTAAAACAAAATCCTCAAATTGACTGATATCATTTCGGGCACCAAGGACACGTGCTACTTCGTGCAAGGTTACATTCATGGTATTCTCCTCTAAAAAGTGGGAGCAGGAAGAAAAGTGACTCCTCTATGAGTTGACTTCATCTCCCACTCCCGCTAGGAACAGTTTCTTAAAGTAAGTGCGCTTCGCGCTTTTCAAAGGTTTCTTTGGCCAATTCTACCAAGCGCTCGATTAAATCAGGATAGGCTAAGCCCATGTTATCCCAAAGTAAAGGATACATAGACCATTGAGTAAAGCCGGGCATGGTATTAAGCTCATTCAAGTAGATGCCTCCATCCTCTGTGTAGAAGAAATCACAACGAGAGAGACCTTTGCCACCAATAGCACGGAAGGCCAATTCGGCATTCTGACGCATAGTCGCTACAACTTCTGCTGGGATTTCAGCCGGAATTGCCATCGTAATCTTATTATCGATGTATTTGGCTTCGTAGTCATAGAAGGCTACATCTTTGACCACTTCACCAGGGAGGGTACTTTTCACATCGTAGTTGCCTAATAGTCCCACTTCGATTTCACGCGCTACGACACCTTGCTCAACCAGGACACGGCTATCGTATTTAAAGGCCAATTCCAAAGACTGACGGAGTTCTGCTTGGTTCTCTGCTTTTGAAATCCCAACACTAGAGCCCATATTAGAAGGCTTGGTAAAGACCGGATAGGTTAATTCTTTTTCGATCAAGGCAATCTTAGCCTCTAGGTCGTCTCCTTCAAGGACAGCCACATAAGGAACTTGTGGAATCCCTGCAGATTCTAGGACCCGTTTCGTAGTAATCTTATCCATCGCCACACTAGAAGAAAGGATATCACAGCCCACATAAGGGAGTTTCAAGACTTCTAAGAATCCTTGAACCGATCCATCTTCGCCCATCGGTCCATGAAGGACTGGAAAGACAACCGCTCCTTCTTGGTAGATGCTGCTCGGAGATACTTTTGTATCCCAATCAATGGTCTCGTTGGTCATCAAGCGTTCGGTTTCAGCAGGCTTCTCTTCAAAGGTTTGGGTCTTAATGAAGTCCCCAGCCTGAGTAATGAAATAGGTCTCGACCGAATACTTGTCATAATTAATCGCTCGCATGACGCTTTCAGCTGAAAGCACCGACACTTCACGCTCTGCACTACGGCCACCATAAAGAAGTACTATTTTTTCTTTTGCCATCGTTTGGTCCTAATCCTTTGTTTAATTTTGTGCTTCATAATCGACTTATCAAAAGCACTCCTCACATACGAGTTCGTCCCTCTAGTATACCACACTTTAAAAAGAAAGAAAACGAGGGAGAACACCTAAAAAACAAAAAGAGAGTGGGACAGAAATCGGTCATTCGTTAGAATTCGATTTCGTCGTCCCACCTCCGCACAGCTTCAACAGTCTGGGAGACTGTTGAAGGTTGCAGATAAAGGAAACTTTGTTTCCCTCATTAGGTCATATTTGGAGCTTAAAAAGCGAACAAAGACTTAGGATACTTGCTTCGCAAGTTCTATCCACCACCTCAAAGCAGTGCTTTGAGCACTCAACCACTGCGTCTTGCTCGACAATCAAAAAACAATTGAGAGGCTAGGACTTTTGTCCCAGCCTCTCTGTAACCGCTTATAACTCGGTTCGATTTTCGATAGCCCGAAGAAGGGTCACTTCATCCGCATACTCGATATCGGCTCCGACGGCTAAGCCACGTGCCAGGCGGGTCACTTTGATACCAGCTGGTTTGAGGACGCGTGAGATATACATAGAAGTTGCTTCCCCATCTGCTGTTGCATTGGTCGCCACAATCACTTCTTGGACCTCATGATCCATTAATCGTGTGATCAAGGACTTGAGGTTAATATCATCCGGTCCGACCCCATTCATGGGCGAAATCAAGCCATGAAGGACATGGTAGCGACCGTGGTACTCCTGAATATTTTCCATGGCCGACACATCTCGGCTATCTTCCACTACTAAGATGGTCGATGGATCGCGAGTCTCGTCTCGACAAATGGCACACTCTTCTTCATCTGTTAGGTTCCCACAGATGGAACAATAGCTTAATTCCCGCTTTGCTGACAAGAGATTTTTAGCAAACTCATTGACATCGTCATCAGTCATTCCGATGGTATAAAAGGCCAGACGAGTTGCCGTCTTGATCCCAATACCAGGGAGCTTCGAATAACTTTCAATTAATTTTGCGATAGGTGTTGGATAGAGCATAGCTTCCTTTCTAATTCATAGGATGTTTTTGCTGGTAGAGATTGATAATCTCTCTGGTAATACTGTGACTAACAGTCGCTTGGAGATTAGTGTTGTGAGGGAAGACGACTGCCACTGCAATCTGAGGATTTTCAGAGGGAGCATAGGCGATCACATTGGTGTTTACAGCAGGGGTCCCACCATTTACAAACGTTTCTGCAGTTCCGGTCTTTGCACTGATTGGAACCGCCGCACCTTCTCCGATGGTTTTACCAGTTGTTAAGCCACTAGTTCCGTATACTACCTGATAAAAACCTTGTTTGATGATGGCTAGATTTTCAGGTGTTAGAGCCACTTGGTTAAGTTCTTTTGTTGCAATTTCTTCTTTCAGAGGTCCCAAACCTCCCTTGGCATCATTTTCATAGATTCCTTGGACCAGGTGTGGAGCTACACGTTTCCCATCGTTGGCAATGGTTGCAACATATTGAGCCAACTGCATAGGCGTATAGTTATCAAACTGACCAAAAGCGTCTGTTAGGTAATTGCCAATAGTATACTCTTTGGGAACGTAGCCCGTCGATTCGTTCGGAAGGTCAATCCCTGTTTCTGTTCCCAGACCATAGGAGGCGAAAGTCGTACGCAGTTTCTCCATAGCAGGATCCAATTGATCCGTCTTTAAGGTCATATTGGGCTGATAGGGTTGGCCCATTAAATTAAGAGCAATCTGCACCATATAGGTGTTGGAAGAATATTCTAACGCTTGCACCGCATTGATTTCTCGGCTTCCAAACTGGGTGAACCAGGAAGTGATTGGAGCTGAACCAGAAAATGAAATTGGTTGATCCAATAAGACTTGATTCCCAGAAATCACCCCATTTTCCCATCCTGCTGTCAAGGTAGCCGCTTTAACGACAGATCCTGGGACAAAGACATTGGTCACCGTCCCTAAAGCATCAGGAGTAAGATCTTGAGAACCGGCTTCATGCTTCATCCCCGCCATCGCAAGGATTTTACCCGTTTTTGGATCCAAGGCAACAGCATAGACCCCTTCTGAGTAGGTCGCATTGCCAGCAGCTAATTCTGCCTGGAAGGACTTTCTCAAGATATCTTCCACTCCTCTTTGGAAATCCAAATCAATCGAAAGCTTGATATTATTTCCCTTGCTTCCTTTTGAGAGGGTTTTGATCTTTTCGACATTGCCATTCTTGTCCAAATGGATCTCTTTTTCAACCCGTTCTCCTTGGAGAACAGACTCATATTGTTTTTCTAAATAAGAAGTTCCGACGCGATCATTTAAGGCGTAGCCTTTTTCCAAATAATCATCGGCTTCTTCAGCTGGTAGGCCGGCTTGCTCTGTCGACACACTACCGACAATAGAAGCCAAAGGACTATCGACTACTTTTCGATCCCAACTCGTAATCACTTCAAATCCTGGAAATTCTTTTAAATGATCTTTGACTGTCGTCACCTGCTCATCGGACATCGGATCCGTCACAATCGTAGCACTGGCGAAGTTTTCGACTGCATTCATTTGGCTAAAGAGATAGATGGCCTTTTTTTCTTCATCCGTATAGCCTAATTTAGCTGGGTCAATACTGTCCACCGCATACTGGTAGATTTTTGCTTCTGGAAGTGGGTTGCCATCCGTGTCGATGCGTTCCTCCTTGGGCAGTTTGTCCACTACTTCTTTATAGACTTCGGTGTTTGCGAGATAAAAGTCGATTTCTTGACGCTTACTGACTTGAGGGTTTGACACGCTTACGTAATTTAGGAGAAGCTGTGCTGTTTGACGCATCTCTTCTGCAGTAAACTTATTGCTACGCGTAAAGGATAAGACCTTCTTATCGACATTCTCTACCAGTGGCTGACCAGAAGCATCATAAATCTGTCCCCGGAGACTTCCCCTTGTTACATGTTTTTTTGTAGCTTTTGCTAATTTTTGCGTATAAAAGCCTTGATGAGTAATCTGCATATACCCTAGTCGAGCAATTAAAATCAAAAAGAGGGTACAGACTATACTGAATAACAAATAAAGTCGTCTAGTAATCCACCGATTATCAAATTTTCTCACCTTAGCATTCGCTTTTTTTGAACGTTTAGATTTTCGAGCCATACCTCTCCTTTCATCTTGATTCTCAATCCCAGCCCCTCTCAACACAACCTAAAAATAGGATAAATTTAGAGGAAATCTAAGGAATATTTCCATTTTAAACTTAACTTCCATTATAGCACATTTCATCCAGACGCGAGTCGCTAGACCAGATAAAAAAATAGCATTTTAAACTCCTTGTCAACTATTCTTATAGCAGTGTGAACAATACAAACATCTTTTTACTAAAAAGCGGATCCTTCCTCAAATCACAAGAAACAGGAGACTGGATATTTTTTGGTATAATAGAAGCATCGACAAAGTTAGTAAAGGAAACGATATGAAACTAATCTCATGGAATATTGACTCATTAAATGCCGCCTTGACGAGTGACTCTGCACGCGCGAAGCTCTCGCAAGACGTCCTCCTTACCTTGGTTGCAGAGAATGCGGATATCATTGCCATTCAGGAAACAAAATTATCTGCCAAAGGACCAACGAAAAAACACTTAGAGGTCTTAGCAGAACTCTTCCCTGGTTATGAAAACACCTGGCGGTCCTCTGTAGAACCCGCTCGTAAAGGATATGCAGGAACCATGTTCCTCTACAAAAAAGAATTGACACCGACCGTAACTTTCCCAGAAATCGGTGCTCCTTCTACCATGGACGTCGAAGGTCGGATTATTACCCTTGAATTTGATAACTTCTTTGTGACCCAGGTCTATACTCCGAATGCTGGAGATGGGCTCAAACGCTTAGAAGAACGCCAAATCTGGGATGCCAAATATGCAGACTACTTGGCAGAACTAGACCAGCAAAAACCTGTCCTGGCAACAGGAGACTACAACGTAGCCCACAAGGAAATCGACTTGGCCAATCCAGCCAGCAACCGTCGTTCCCCAGGCTTTACCGATGAAGAACGGGCAGGCTTCACCAACTTGCTAGCCAAAGGGTTCACTGATACTTTCCGCCACTTGCATGGGGACCTTCCAGATCAATATACTTGGTGGGCACAACGTAGCAAGACTTCTAAAATCAACAATACAGGCTGGAGAATTGACTACTGGCTCACTTCTAACCGAGTTGCGGATAAGGTAACTAAATCAGCTATGATTGATTCTGGTGCCCGTCAAGACCATACACCAATTGTCATGGAGATTGATCTATAAGGAGAAAACGGATGGACTATCAAGCTGTCATCCCTGAATTTGTCGTATCGGATATCGAGAAATCGCGTCACTTCTACTGCGACTTATTGGGATTCTCTATCCAATACGAGCGTCCTGAGGAAAAATTTCTCTTTCTCTCGCTTGAAGACTGCCAGCTGATGCTAGAAGAAGGCAAGGAAGAAGAATTAGCCCAACTGACCTATCCTTTCGGGCGCGGTGTCAATATTTCCTTTGGTATCAAGGATGTCCCACAACTCCACCAAAAACTGCTGGAAGCCAACTATCCCATCCATCGTCCGCTGATAAAAAGAGAATTTCGAGTCGGAGATAGCTTTATCTATCCTCAGGAATTTACGATTTTGGATCCAGATGGTTATTTTTTAAGATTTAGCGAATAAGAAAAAGGAGGCTCTTGGCCTCTTTTTCAGTAGGTAACTATCCATTGACAGGCTTGTAAATCTATAGTCAAAAACAGTTGCTAAACCCTATGAAATCAACATGTCAAAGAACTTTGATAGCCCTTTTTTATAAAATTGAGTAGAATGAAATCAGGAAGCGAGGAAATCTTATGCAAGTCGGAAAACAAATCCAGCACTATCGTAAAGAGAAAAACTTATCTCAAGACGAATTAGCTGAAATCATCTTTGTCAGCCGTCAATCCATCTCCAACTGGGAACGCGGCGCAACCTATCCTGATATTCAAAACCTGCTCTTACTAAGCAAGGTCTTTGAAGTGTCATTGGACAAACTAGTCAAAGGAGATTTGGAAACCATGAAACAAATTATTCACGACCAAGAATTTATGCGCTATCAAAAAGATGGAGTGGTTTTTAGCTTACTGCTAATTGGCAGTCCTATCATCAGCACTCCCCTCATTCTTTATTTGGATGGATACGGCATCGCTATTAGTTGCTTGATTCTTGCTGTCGGTATATTCTACGCCCTACGCATTGAAAAATTCAAGAAAAAGCATAATCTTCGTACTTATCGCCAGCTTGTCGCCTATGAACAAGGACGCAGTCTGAGCGAGATTGAAGAAGCTGAAGAAAGGGGTAAAGATCCCTACCAAAGAATCCTCATTCCTATTCTATTTGTCCTTGGAATTGGCGCTATTACTCTACTGATTTCTTGGCTCTTACTTACTTTCTTCCCTATCAAATAAAAGCGAAGTCATTAGACCTCGCTTTTTAACTGTCTTTAAAGTTATACAATTGCGGATAGTGATCACATTCAGGATTTTTAGGATGGCAGATAGCCCGTCCAAAATAGATCATGGCCTGATGAGCTGGGAGCCAGCGTTCAGGAGGAAGAACGTCCATGACTCGTTTTTCCACTTCTAATGGTGTTGCTGATTTCTTGACGATGTCATGGTGCTTGCAAATCCGCTCTACATGGGTATCAACAGCAAAGGCAGGAATTCCGAAACCGACACTCATGACCACATTGGCTGTTTTACGTCCCACTCCGGCTAAACTCTCCAGTTCCTCCCGTGTCTGAGGGACTTGGCCATCAAAGTTGTCCAACAATTGTTGGGCACATTTTTTGAGAAACTTAGCCTTATTGCGATAGAGACCTAATTTGGAAATATGCTTGGCAATGTCGGCTTCACTGGCGACCGCCATGGCTTGAGGAGTTGGGAAGGCTTCAAACAAGGCAGGAGTTGCCTTATTAACCGCGGCATCTGTTGTTTGAGCAGAGAGCATCACCGCTACTAATAATTCAAAATGGTTGCGAAAATCCAAACTTGGCTGAGCATCCGGAAAGAGGGCAATAATTTCTTCAATCACATGACGGGCCCGTTTTTTTGATAAGACCATAACTTCTCCTTTGCATTACTAGAATCTATTATAGCATGAAGAACCAGTTACTTTACAGAATCAGCTTAGCAAAATAGGACTAGCTAAGGGCTAGTCCTATTATCTTAAGCTTTTCTATACTAATCTCTTCAAGAAAGTCATTAAGGTTTGAGCAGAACGCTCGCCAGCCTGAACGATAAATTCATCAAAAGAGATATTAGCTGCGTGATCTGCCGTGTCACTCATAGCCCGAATGACCATGAAAGGACGGCCGGCTGCATGAGCCGCTTGGGCAATAGCTGCCCCTTCCATCTCAACGGCCAATACTTCTGGGAAATGTTCCCTAATCGCTGCGACTTTTTCTTCACTCGCGATAAAACTATCCCCAGTCGCAATCAGTCCAACATGGGTTGGTGTTTGTTCCTCAGCTAGCACTTTTTTCATCTCTGAAACAAAATAGCGACTGGATTCAAAGTAAAGAGGTTGCCCTGCCATCTGGCCATAGTCATAACCAAAAGCTGTCACATCGACATCATGGTAGGCCAGTTTGTCCGCTAGGACGATATCCCCAACAGCCATTCCCGGTGCGACTGCTCCTGCAGATCCGGTATTGATAATGGCTTCCACTTTGAAATCATTGGCTAGAACCGCTACACTCATGGCAGACATGACTTTCCCGATGCCACTTTCAACCAAGACCACTTCATGGCGACCAATCGACCCTGTATAGTAGACCTTTCCTAGGCGAAGGTGTTTCTCTCCGTTCTGCAAAGCTTCCACTAAGATTTTTAATTCTTGTGGCATGGCCGCAATGATTCCAATTTTCATAATCGTCACTCCTTTGGTAGATGCTGCTTATAAGCGCCAGATTGCAAGAATTAACAAGATGAGGAGCAGGATGACCCAAAATAAGATCTTATTCAATTTTGATTGAATCACCTCATCTTTCTGGTTCTCAATCCGACGACTCTTGGTCACTGTAGGTTGGACTCTGATTGGAATAGTCTCCTGAGGATACGATGCTCCATGTCCACTATCTCCTTCCCCTGAAGTCACTGGCCGTTCATAACCAAATCCCCTGTTTCCTGTCGGGAGAATTTTTGTTTCTTCCTCATCAAAGAGCGGGGGACCAGAGATTGCTTCTCCTCGGTTTGCCCGCTCAATCATTTCATCTGTTAATAAAGGTTTTCCCATTGGATCCTCCTCTATTTATTGGATAATTCCCAGTACTGAATCGCCATAATGGTCTTGGCATCACAGATTTCACCAGCTTGGATCAAGTCCTCCGCTTCTGCTAAAGTCACCTCAAAGAGTTCCAAGGTCTCGTCTTCATCTTGAGGGCGAGGATTTTCCACTTTTTTCAAGTTGGTCGCAACATAGAGTTTGATCCGCTCGTTACAAAATCCAATTGCAGAATAAAAATCATACAACAACTCTAGATCCGCTGTGTAACCAATTTCTTCTTCCAATTCACGCAGAGCAGCTGCTTGAGGATCCGCATTTTCACCCTTTTCCAACTTCCCTGCTGGAATCTCTACAGAAGTCCTTTCGATCGCCTTGCGGTACTGCTTGACCAAGATCGTTTTACCATCTTCTGTGATCGGCAAAACCGCTACTGCTCCATTATGGAAGATTAAATCACGCTGCGCTTGACCTTTTCCGTCAGGTAGTTCCACTTGATCTGTGACTACTTGGAAAATCGGTCCTTGATAAATCTCCTTGCGCTCAATGGTTTTTTCTTCAAATTGCATGAAAATCTCCTATTTATTTTTAGGATGGTGAGGAAGGCGAGTCGCGTACTCATCCTTATTGACTTGACGGCCACGACCAATCGCAATCGCGTCTGCTGGAACATCCTTGGTAATGGTAGATCCAGCACCGACTAGAGAATTATCTCCTAGCTCAACTGGCGCAATGATGGTCGAATTCGAACCGACAAAGACATTGTTGCCAATTACTGTCTTGTATTTATTTTTCCCATCATAGTTGACGGTAATAGTTCCCGCACCAAAGTTGACGTTGCTACCGACTTCACAGTTGCCAATGTAGGTCAGATGACCAGCTTTGGTATTTTCGCCAATAGACGAACCTTTGACTTCGACATAGTTTCCAATATGGACATCTTTTGCCAAGCTAGATCCAGGACGAATATGGGCGTACGGTCCTACTGTCACGCCATCGGCTACTGTGCTTTCTTCAATCATAGAGTTGGTGATCACGGCACCTGCACCGATTTCACTGTCTACGATATAGGTTCCATTGGTTAAGACGGTTTCAGCCCCAATTTTTGTGTGCCCTTTTAGAGTGACATTGGCTTCGATTTGCACTTCTGGTGCGATTTCAACATCGATATCGATATAGGCCGCATCTGGATTGACAAAGCTCACTCCATTGACCATATGAGCTTGGTTAATGCGGCGACGCATGATACCTTCTGCTGTCGCAAGGGCTACGCGGTCGTTAACCCCGAGACTTTCATCAAAGTCTTTGAGCGTATAGGCACCAACTTTTTCACCAGCTTCACGGAAAATCCCAATCACGTCTGTGATATAGTATTCGCCTTGAGCATTGTTGGTGTTGATATTCTTCAAAGCTTCAAAGAGGCGGGCATTGTCAAAAACATAAGTCCCTGTATTGATTTCTTTGATTTGCTTTTCAAAATCTGTCGCATCTTTTTGCTCGACGATGCGAAGCACTTCTGCATTGTCATTACGGACAATCCGGCCATAACCAAATGGATTGGCTGCTTCTGCTGTTAAAATCGTTGCCACATTTTTGTGGTTGATATGAAAATCGATCAAGTGTTTGAGGCTTTCACCCGTAATCAAAGGTGTATCCCCTGCGATGACAAGGGTGTGGCCTTCAAGAGCTTCCAAGACTGGCTCTGCCATCATAACTGCATGACCAGTTCCCAATTGTTCGGTTTGTTTGACAAACTCTGTTTGGCCTTCTAATACCTTTTCTACCAATTCCGCCTTGTGGCCGACAACCGTTACAGTTTTCTCAGGTGAGATGGCTCCGACACTTCGGAAAACATGCTCCAACATAGAGATCCCCGCAACCTTGTGTAGAACCTTGGGCAAATCTGATTTCATACGGGTACCTTTTCCCGCTGCTAAAATAATGGCATAATTTGGCATATACATTCTCTTTTCTGTACAATATCGCTTACATTATACCATTTTTTAGCCCTTTTGGAAAATTAGATCCGAACCAAAGGGAGTGGGAAAGAACTTCGACTAATTAAAAAGAGTTCGTTTTCCCACCCCCGCACAGCTCCAACAGTCTGGGAGACTGTTGGAGGTTGCAGATAAAGAAAACATGGTTTTCCATCTTCATAGGTCATCTTTGGAGCTAAGTAGCGAACAAAGATGCCAATCAACTACTGCGTCATACAGTTATTCCTATTAAACATCGAAGGCTGGACAGTTTTTGCCCAGCCTCGTTCTACAATGGATAAACCTTGCGAAATTCTTCTAAAACCACCTTGCTGTCAGGTGTAAACGTCAGACCTGCTTCCTCCAGCCACTCCGTGAAAAACTCCTCATGAACCTGACGCCAATAGGCCAGAGATTTGTCTCCTTCACCTTCCTTGAAGGCATGGTCAGCAGACACTTGATGGAAGGGCTGAACAGAAACCTTGGTAATTTCGACAATGCAGACAGCCTGATTTCGGCTGTCTAAAATAATATCAAAGGTCCCTTCTTGGGGAAGGGGTTCGTCCTCTAGTGCGTAGAGGTCGTAGGCTGAGGCTGTTGCTGTCTTTTCGCCTCTTAGTACCAAATCTGCCAAGAGATCTGCTTCCACTCCAAAAGCCCAAGCATCGATTTCATCTCCGATAGAAGGGTTGATTTGCTTGTAGGCTTTCCACATTTCTTGCGGTGTCATGGGTTCTCCTTTGTAATTTTTTACTTTCTTCTTTTATATGTTTAAGATGGTCTGGATGGTCAATTTCTAAATCAAAAATCTCTGGAATAGAGCTGTAATGGAGAATACATTCGATACCCATCTGATTCATTTTTTGTATGAAAGAAGTATTCAGATAGCCTGCTACAGCAAAATCAATCTTTTTCATCCTTGCTTTATCCTGCATCTGTCTCAACATATCTAACATAATTGGACTTTCCATATCATGCCATTGACTGTTTCTCACAGTCGCAAAAATAAAAGAAGTTAAATCATTCATTCCAACTACAATCTTTGAAATACCCGTTTCCAGTATCCTGTCCAAGTCGAAATAAGCTGATGGTAATTCAATCATCGTGCCGACTTTCCCGGTAAAACCATACTGACGCAATACTGTAATAGCTTTTTTTAATTGTTCGGCATCATTGACAAAAGGAAAAATAACAGACAGATTGGGATTGGTTTGAAAAACTTCTGTAACAACATTTGTCTCAGCCTGATATTCATCTGGACACGCCAACAAACGCCTGATACCTCTGTATCCAAATAAGGGGTGGCGTTCGTCAAAATACTCTTTAGTCCCGTCTAGACTATTTGCTTCTGCATTTGTTAACTCTGAAAAGCGATACCAGACTTCTTCATCTGCGTACAAATGACAAATAGTGTCTAGATAATCTTTCACAAATTGCTGACAATTTGGTAATAGTATGTTTTGGTTTAGTTCTCTCAACAAGTATTCCCCACGAATCAAGCCGACGTGGTGCAATAAATGGGGATAAACTTTTTCAACAATTTTTTCGCCACTAAGAGCTAGTTGATTTTGCATGTTCATTCACCTCGTCTTAAAAGATGCAATATCAGATATCATTATACGACACTTTCCTCTAGTTCAAAAGCTTCATAAGGTTCAACTAACTCATATCCTAAAAATTCTGCTACTTTTTTGGAAGCCTCGTTATGAGCATCCCAAAGTGGAAACATATCTCTGTTTAAACTCTCTAGAATCATTGCAGCACCAAGCTTTTTAGCAAATCCATTTCCTTGTTCGTTTGGTCTAGTTGCAACTTCCACTTCAACTGCACCTTGGTAAACTAACCCTGAGGAAATTCCAGCAATCAGTTCTTTATTTTTAAGAATCACAAAGCCAAATCCACCTTTTAAAGCAAAATCCTGATAGGATTCAAAATCCCCTTGTAAATCTTGTGACCATTCTTCCTCAGAAAAGCTGTCATAAATATGATTATCAATAGGCACAATATTGTAATCTTCCTCTAACTGACTAACTAGATTATTTAGAAATTCAACTTGAAAATTTGCCTTATCTTTAAAAGAATAACGAGTAAAAGAAATTAGCTCCACTTTCTGATGCAGAAAATCTTGCCAATTGGTTTTTTCTGAAATAATAATCTTATAATCTAAACCATATTTCCTAACAAAATCTTCCCAAAATCTGGAATCCAACTCCCCTGCTAGGAATAGAAAATTCCCAACATCATAAAAACTTGTTGTCCTATCACTGTTTCGGTAGACAGTTCCGATTTGAGATTTAAGACCATAGCGAACCATATTTTTCTTCCATGTTTTAAATAGTTCCATAAATCCCCTTCTTCACCTTCCAATGATTATAGCTTGTCAGTTCTAATTCTGGAAATCCTCGCAACTCTGCCTTGGCCTTCAATACTAAAGGCGAAGCATTGTCTGCAGTAATCTCTTCTAAATTCAACCAAATTGCATTTGCTGAATCATTGCTTCCATCAAGAAGCTCCTGAGGAAGGGATTGTTGAGAGCGTTCGAAATCGAGGACGATATCATAAAAGGCCATGATATGGTGTACTGCGAAATCTTGCCCTTCTTCCTGAACCAGCACATCATAAATCCTAGGTTTTGAATAAGAGCTTATCGCATATCCTGTCTCTTCCTGAACTTCTCTCTTGAGAGTTTCTGTCAACCCCTCACCGAGTTCCTGACTACCACCCGGTAAATCAAAACGATACTGATAAGGTCCTCTCGTTTTCTCAATGCAGAGTAATTTTCCATTTTCAAAGCAAACGCCATAGACGCCAAAGTGATTTTTGATTTCCATTTTCTACTCTTTCTAATACTCAATGAAAATCAAAGAGCAAACTAGGAAGCTAGCCGCAGGCTGTACTTGAGTACGGCAAGGCGAAGCTGACGTGGTTTGAATTTGATTTTCGAAGAGTATAAAAATCCAAGATTGCTAGCTCACCTTATCCCTTAAAAGGAAAGAGGCTATAGATTTCATGCTCCTTGATATACTTCTTTAGTATCTCCATATTCTCTTCGATTTTTTTCTGGATATCTGTCTCTTCACAAGTTGACTCAGTAATAAAGAGGTGAATCTTTAATAAATCTGTCAGGTACAGCAGACGACGTTCCATTTCTGATTCAGGACTTGAAGCTTGCTCAATTTTTGCAAGCTTTTGCTCCAGGCTATCGCCATTCAAAAATCTCTGATGAACTCTCCTTCTTATGTTTCGAGTGGATTCCTCCCCTTGTTCTAATGGAGATAAAAGGAGTTTTTTATAGACGAATACCTGATTTTCTTTTTCTCTTTCCAGATAAGCTAATAAAACCAGAGAGCTATCAATAAAGGTCCAGGTGTTAAAATTCCCTTCAAATGGAACCTGTATGAGCCTATCTAATAATTCCTTAGCCATTTCCTCTTGACCATCCAGATAAAGTAAATAGGCCAGATGATTAAGCGATTCGAGATAGGTAGCTTGGGGCTTCTTATTCTTTTTTGGCACAAGACTGATATAGGATGCTAAGTCAACATCATTTTCAACCTCTTCGATTAGTTCTTTAACATTCATTTCTTTTCTCCTATCCAGTTCATTTTTTGTTATAGAGAAGGGCTTTAATTGCAAATCTATCTCAGCTCACTCTTACCTTAATAGAAATTCTTTCGCTGTCGCTTGGACATCTGGGGAAAGGTAGTGCTCTATTAAGTCACCTGTCCCAGCAATAAATTCCTCCAAAGATACATCTTCTCTTTGCTTCCACAAATTAGTAAAAGCAATATAAAACTCCAGAAACTCAGTCAAACTATCACTGAGTTTGTAGAAATTAGGATCACCGGGTCTTCCAGCGAAAACAGGTGATTTTTCATCTTTCATATCACAGAAAAGAATATCATCTGTATCTGTAGTAGCGAATATCTGGTATTGCCCTTCACTAAATTGAGGAACATCTTGTAAGGCCCAACATTCGAATGTCCTGGTAGGAGAATCTAATGGCAACAAAATGATATTAAAATTTTGATTGGCAAAAAATAAATCCTCTTTGAACACTATATGTTGATAGTAATCAAGCAATTCTCCTGTCAAATCTGAGGACTGGATCCTTAATTTTTCATTTGAAAAATTCACAGATTGGGGGATAAACGTTGTTTCCTCATACAGCCTAATGATCTTTTTTAATACAGTCACTACTGCCATTTTCTCTCCTTGGTCAATCCTCTTCCGTCTCCTTTAAGAATTCCAGCCATATTTTCAGATCTGGATTTATCTCATGTGCTATCTCAGCATGCTTCCTATAATCCATATCCAAGTAGCCTTGTTCATTCCGGAAAATAATAGCTTGCTTATAACATACTTTAAAAGTTTGGAGCATAGATTCCAATGACTGGTATTCTACCTGAGGTTCCTCTTCATACACGTAGAAACCAAGTATGTGACCCTGAGCTTCTGGAGCCAGGATCATGGCATAAAAATCTCCCCCACCGCTGGCAAAAATTGGAAACCAGCATTGATTCCAAGTAGAAGTCTTCCTCAACTCCTGATAGGTCTGGATACTCTCTTCCAGAGACATCAAATAGAAACCAGGAAAAAATGCCAGCTCACCGAGTGTGATTCCCTCACTATCTTCTGAACCGTTTCTCCAAGTATAAAGAGCACGCAAGTCCTGAGTTGGCTGCAATGGGATTTCCTCAAACAATTCTTGGATTTTTAGAGAAGATATGCCCGGATTTAGATGGTCTACACAAGGATGATCTAGCTGTTGGAGACTTTTTTCAATCTCATTTAATAATTGGGTGATCATTTCCATTTGTTCTCCTTACCTTGTAAATCATTAGAGACGAGTTCCTTCGTCCCTAGAAAAGAGCTTGCGATTATTCAATCCCATCTTCTTTATTGTACTCTATCATGCATTTGACTGCATATTCTACCCATTCCCAAAAATCATTAAACTCTTTTCGTTGCTCCCAGCCTTCTGTAGCAAAATCATGAATGAGTTGGACCTTATTGCCCTTTCCTATTTCAAAACAAGCTGTATCATCACAATCACCTCTTTTAGCAAATGGAATCAACTTTCGGGTTGGGTACCTTTCCTGCAATCCCTCATACAAAGACAGGGCCCATTCTGAATCCAACAGATACCAACAATCAAAATCAACTAAATTGAGTTCGATCAATTTTTTAAACGATTCAGGATACTGAAATAGCCTTTCATCAAGTAAATAGTTTTTCATTTCTTATTTCCTTTTTGGTACAAGACTGACATAGAATGCCAGCTCTAGATTATTATCAAGGTCTTAGATTTGTTCATTAAGATGTATACATTTTCTCCTACCGATTCCTTTCGTCAGGATGTTGATCAGTCAATCAGAACTTTCATTCCACCCTAATAAGTAGTTTTGATTATTTCTCTCGAACGAATATAGGTTTTAAAGAAGTTTTTGGGAACAGAGGCAATCTTAGGTGTAATGGATAAGCCATAGTTTGCAAAATCTAAAGCAAGCTTCTTAGAATCGATTGCATCATAATACTCAACATACAATCTGCATAAGTTCATTTTGGTAATAGAGAATTGTTTTAACAACCAATCCTTCTCAAGATCCTTCTCGGGATCTATGCTTGAAAATACGGTTGAATACGATGAATACTGAGCAGTAAAATCGATGGCCTCTTGAACAGCCTTTTCCAATTCAGCTTGTTCCATACCATTTCTATGATCGATAGAACCTAATCGAGTCCTTAAAGCACAATCCACTTCTTCTAACAGTCCCGAGTCCAGGAAGAGGGGATGAATGCCAATATTCACGAAATAGGCAGTCCCATCTGATTTTCGTTGAAAATAGATTACCGTGTAAAAATCATGATTGATTTTATAATAGTTATTGCTTCTCTTTAATCTCGAAAAGCCATTTTTTTCGAAGAGTTCTTTGGCCTCTTTCATTTCTTTACCTCTATTTCTAACAGAATGTAGGGAGTTCCTCATTGCATTTTCCTATGAATCTAAATGGATATAGGTTATCCCTACAACTTTCCCGTTCTCAATCGCATATTGCTTAACAGAATGAATGGAACTGATCAAACCTTCCTTACTGATTTCCTCTAGGGTTGCTGGCACTATTTGATCCTTTAATTTAAAATCCCGAGCCTTATCTATCTCCCCCACATCATCAATGGACGTCCAAAAGAGCATATATTCATCGCAATAAAAATAGATCTGATCATCATAGAACTCAGGTATTTTACAGAACTCAACTCCATCACTTTGCCTTTCTATCGCTCCACTATCTCGATAAACAAAGTAGGTCTTTTTCATCTCTCATTTCTCCATTTTAAGTATCAATCTTCACAGGACCAATCTCAGCAATTCTAACTAGGTCAGAAGATCCTGATAACATCACATCATTTTGGTTTATAAAATTGAATTCAACCTTATTCTCTAGAAAGAGCAGCTCCAGTTGTCCATTCACCTGATGAATCTCCTTAGAATAAAAATGGATTTCATCTAAATTAAAAAACTCTAAGAGCATCTAGAAACTTACTATCACAGGGAACTGCTACATCAATCTTCCTCAATATTGAATGCATTCCACATAAAAAATCGAATAAAGTTCCATTTTGTCTTTTCCACTTGAATATCATTTAAATCATAATCCAAATAATATATTTCATCTTTAAAAACATCTTTATCCTTGATAAATCCATAATATCCTCCTACACCATCACTAGAAATTGGATAGAAAAAACTAGGGATAAATTTATATTTTTCATACTCATTCAATACATAAAAATCACTATCTGGGCTTATTGAGAATATTTCACCAAAAGCAAATGTGCCACCACCAAAGTTTCTTAACACCTCTATATAAGAATTAGGAAATTTAGCTACTAATCTATTTTCTATCTCATTTATATCATTCAGATTCACCTGAGGTTCACTATCTCTAAACATAAAAAAACCGGCTTTTCTTTCATTTTCTTACTAATAAAATCTATTAAATCTTTTGTATTCATTCATGCCTCTTCTATGTTTTGTATCCTATTCAACTACATACATTATTGCTGTATTAAAGTCAGAACTTGAGTTAACTTAAAAGAAGTTAATACGCTTTCCATCTTTTCCTTTTTTAACATCTGAAATAATATCTCTCACTAATTGAACGTCAAATTGTTCCGAAAAGATCAAAATTTTCTCTCGACTGCTCTCAGAAAACAAATAAGATGCTGCTAAGATAAATAAAAATGGATTTGTGACTTTGCCAATATGCTCAAGGTATTTAGGCTGAGTTACATAAGACATAATTCTATTAAAATCATCATCTTTAAGTACTAACTTTTTCATATAAATAGCAGCGCAAGCACCTGCAGCTTTCGAGAAGCTATTCGATTCCAAGGACTCATAAACAAATGATAAATTCTCTATTTCTGAATTCTCTAGATAGACAATGGCTAATGCTAGAGAGCGGTAGGTTACAGGTGTTGGAATGTCTCTTAGAATCAATGACTTCAGATAGGGAATTTCTTCTGCACAATCTGTTGCGGCCATAGCGTAGAGCAAGTACATTTGCGTTTCCCAAGCTCTTTTTTTTTCTATCTCCGCCTCTAAAGCACTATGTAAGTATGGCCCATATCCTTTTAGTCTGTCCTTTAAAATTTTCTTAGCTGCTTTCTTAACTAAAGGTGAACGCTTTGATGTTAATTCTTCTATGAGTGGCATATAGTCTCCTTTCTAAAATCATCATTTAATTGATCAAAAGAAAAATCCCTTCTTACAAATTTTCACAGTAAGAAAATTATTTTTATCTTAAGTTAGATAAAATTGTACTTGAATAGCCTGATATTCGTTTATCTTAAACCAGTAATCCCGACTTGATTCAATTGTCATAGCGATAAATTGGGTATGTATATTTTCCATATTTTATAAACAACTAGTCTAAGATTGTGCCAAGTATCATCTTATTTTGCTCGGATATCTGAAAGTCATCCATGAAATAGGGTAAAAAGTCATCAAGCAAGGGATGGCTAAGCCCGTCGATTGGGAGGCCTCTTTTCTGACGTTCTTTTAGTAAAACTAAGATTTCAATTGGGAAATACTGCCATAGTAAGGTATTGAAGTCTACTAAATGACTATCTTTGGTGTTCGCTAAATGATAATCACACATGGATAAAATTGTTTCTCTAAAAATAGCCATATCCTCTGAAAAAATAGTTTCCATAACCTGTTTATAGGCATCATTCACATTATGATAAGGGTTCGAGTCCAAGGGTTTATATTTAGCATCACAGGCATTTTCGAGCAAGCTAGCTAACCGGTCTCCCTGTCCATTTCCATAAAGAAAAACGACTAAAGGCAATAAACTCTTGGCTGAAAAGAAAATAACTTTTTTCCCTTTTTCAACTTGGGCTTCTTTAAAATAGGTTAATTTATCAATTAAAAATTCGACATAAGTATCATCTAAATAGGCAAGGGCAAATAAGATATTCAAACAAATATCTGTATCAAAGTTTGAGCCACCTTTAGCCAAATATTTAGCAGAAGCCATATCTGCCATCACAGAACAAAAACAGCCGTTCAATAATAACTGGTAGTTTTCAGATGTTTTACATTCTATAAAGTTAGAGACTAGAGGATACGGACTTATAGAATCAATCATATCTACATAATCATACAGGTATGATCTTATCTCACCATTTTCTTCGTAGTTAACTTGAACGCTTTTCTTATCAGATTTTAGAGCTGTTAAAATGGCTTCAGTATTAGATAGGTTTTCTGCCTCTAAGTGAAAATCTCTGGCCTTCAGTATTTTATTTTTGATAGTTGTTAATTTTCTTTTTTGATTTGAAAGTGTTTTATTCATATTGACCTCTAAAATTTCATTTCTTACACTCAACTACCGGTGTTTTTGAAGTTCATCTCTTTCCGTCTTCCTACATTATCCAGTATATCACAAGGAAGAATTGATCCACTTCCCATCATCAAGCCATTCTTTCTTATCAATCCACCATTTCCCCTTTTGAAACACCATATGAAAACAATAGAGAGTTTCTATCCCAGAACGATTCTCCTTGATATAAATATAAGCTTGATTCCCGTCATGCTCTTCATCAACGATGGGATGTGTTTCTAATTTATAGTCAAACGGAAACCGGACAGATAAAGATAATTCCCTTGCTCTGAGTGGTTTTTTAGATGTACAAAACTGATTAAAAATAGTAGCTAATTCATTCTTCAACATCTCTTTATAGGCTTGGTTTCTTAAGCTCCTAGTGGCCTTTTTCTCCCAAGAATACATAGCCTGCATAAACTGGAGTAAGGTTTCTTTTGCTAGATTCGTATGAGTCATGGTTCCTCCTACTTAAATAACGGGACTAATGGTTCGTTTATAATGAAGACATAGGTCATAAAAACCTGTATTGAAGACATGCTTTTACCCCTCTCGCATGCAAACATGTGGTAACTCGCTTCTAAGAAGTTCCCTTTGCTTTTGATTTGTTCTTCCCGTTGTTAAAAATCGTAGATGTTTCAGACTCTTCAAGTAGCTAACTGTGGATGCGTAGTTAAAAATAGACGTATCGACAAAATCCAAAAAACGAAGCTCACTAGAGGGCTGGATAAAATCCAATTCTGGTAAATTTTTATTTGCTGTAAATGAAAGATAGAGCAACTGATTTAAATCCCTTATAAAATCAAAGTCCGGCAACTTTACACCATAATCAACGTGCAGATAACGCATACCTGTATGAAAAGAAATGTTCTCTATCGTTTCCAAATTTGTCATAGAAGATATCCCTAGAGCTTTCACACAATCATTTTGGGGTAAGATGATCTTTCTTACTTTACTAGCCCCAACTATTAAAATCTTTTCTACTTGTTCATATTTTGAAAAGTCTAGCACGTCAGATTTACTTCCCATCAAGTAAATCACTCTCGTCTTGCTAGGTAACGAAAGCTGATTAAAATCCACATCCTTCAGCATATCCTCTGGGTTTTCAACAATGTACTTTTGTCTTAATAAGCGATTGATATCGATGAATTCTTTATAAGTCAATTTTTCGTCCAATAATGGTGCAATCTCTTCAATAGAATGCAGAGGCTCCATTGCCATTAGATTCTCTCTTTCGGAAAATCCTTCTTTTATGATTTCTAAATATTTATCTAAACAGGTCATCGTTCACCTCTTTTCATGAATATCATGCTTCTGTTTCTTTGTTCAACCTATCTATTTTTACAATGACACTTTTACAAGAAGACTACAGCACCGCTTGTCGCAAAAACTAAAATCGTGAATCTCAAGAGTATTCTTTTCTATATAAACATTATTCTGCTTGTTCAATCTCGATCAAAGATAACCTTGACTCTAGCTCTACCCAAAGCGTCTAGATATTGCTCCAGTTTCGTAATCGACTCCTCCGAATCAGATAATTGAACAAGCAAATCCCCATTGATAGTCATGACATCCTTTGTCGGTAAAAGCATGAGATTCTCAACGCTTGGATCATTCACAATCATTAAGGAAGGGGAATAAATACAGCTTGTGGAGAGGTCTAGATTTCCAAATCGCTCCCTAGCAGACACAAAAATAGATTCCATCCCACCTTGGTCTTTCAGAACAAATTCCCTCTTGAAAAATGCTTCAAAACTGTCGTAGATCTCGATGACATCCATAGTAATCCCATCTAAATAATAAACTTGATGACTTTGAATGTTCCCATCCTTCAATCTATAAGCGAATTGATCTCCAATAGCAGACATACCAAAAAATAGTAGCCTGATACATAATCTTTCCAGATTTCTCTCCATAGCGTATCTGAATTCCAAGAGTCGAGCGTGATGGCTTGAGCAGAATTTGTACCAAACAAACGATAATAACCACCATAAAATTCCAAGCCATTGGTTATGGAGAGCAAATCCAAGTGAGCTTGAGGAAACTGTCTGGCTTTGAGTTTTTCTAGTTCAAGAGCTGAAGCCCCACTTTCTTGTATGACCAGATCCTCACAACATTTTAAAAAATTCTTCATTTCCATTTGCTTCTCATCTCTCTCTATTTGGCTTTAACCCAGCATAAATGCTATAAAATCATTTCGATAGTCTTCAGGAAGTTGCTCCTCAATAATAGCCATGATTCCTGTTAAAAAACCTTCTTTATAGTCTGACAAAGCCTCATCAATGTAGATGTCATTCTCAAACTTGGTGATTTCTAGCTTTTTCATCTGACTATAGGTAGACAAGAAAGTAGATAAAGAGGGGCTTAAGCTATAGAGCTTGGAATTCCCAGGAATCTTGCCAAATACAGGACTAAGCTCGCTAGTTAGATCACAAAAAATTGGCTCATCCCCCATCATGTGAGCAAAAACCACATAACTCTCTTTCCAGCTAGGATCCTGCCATCCTTCTGATGCAGCTTCACATAGAGGGAGAGGAATTAGAGCAAGATCATAGGGAGCTCCTCTAAAATAAGCTTCTTCATCAAAGTCTAAATGCTGGTAGAACTCTTTCAATTGACCAGACAAATCTGGCTTTTCGACATGGAGACAGTCACTAGTAAATATAAGCTCTCCTAAGCCCTTGTTTCTATGATAGACTTCTACGAATTCCTTCAACAAATTGAGCATCATTATTGGACTCCTCTCACATTTTTGGGATTATATTTGGCTATTTTCAACTGACGATTACGTATCATTCTGACCGCTAGTGACAGCCTGAGCCCAAATTCGTTCAAATTCCTCTTGACTAATCTTGATGGAGTCTGATAGATCCAACTCATCTTTTCGACCATCATAGAGTAGAAACCCTACTTCTGGAACATAATCCTGTAGGCAAGAGGAAGCATAAGAGTGCCCATTCAAAACGTTAATTTGTCGACTTGCACGCTGACCAGTAAACTCTGTATAAATAACTCCTAGGCCTGACATAAACTCACTATTGCCATAATAATAATATTCTTTTTCACACATTAGAACCACCTTTACCATTTGTCTCTCCAAGAATGGCATTCTTTCCTCTTTGCCTCTCTCATCGACTGATTCTATGTTCATTTTCAATTTATAGAATCTACCAGTTCTTAGCCTTATTCTCCAAGACTCTCACTTCTACTTTATCCTCCGCTAAATGGAGATCCAATACTTTTTCCTGGTCTTGAAAGAATAGCGTCATGTCTCTGGTAGAAAATTCAGTAAAATAAGAGGGCAAAAATTCATCCAAAGACTCCATTTGAAACAAGACGTAAACTGGTGAAAACTCCCAAAAAACTAGGATAAACTGCCTTCTATTTCCAACTAGACTTTGAATTGATCTACTTAGATCTTTAGTAGTAAGATTGGCAGAAAGCTCATAAAGGCAAGAAATCGGAGAATCGATAGGATTCAACTCCCCAGCATACCAAGCAATTTCTCTCGGTTTAGTGGTCAGAAAATGGACATCCTTTATCCCCTTCAAATTCTTGATTCGTCTTTCAACTTTTAATAAGGATAATTTCTTTTTTACGTCACTCATTGTTCTTGCTCCATCATTTTAAAACAGAAATTCTGCTCACAACCTCATTCTGTTTATCCAACAGATAAAGGAAGTCCCCTTTTGTTTCCAGTTTACCAAGCTTAGCCCCATAGTCCATCTCGTGAGCAGGGCAGGATTGAATCAACTGACGGATGCTCTTATCCTTGTGCTCTATCTTCCAAAACAAATCCACCTTATCCAGCTGATGCTCCACTTGGATGGAAAAGATCGTGGATTGGATCTTTTTCCTTTTCCACTCCCAGCTATTTTCATAATCGTTTTTCTCTATTTCATTGACTACATCCTCTATCAAGGAGCAAGGAATTGAGAGCTCCTGAAACACGCACTTTACCCCTTTTACCAAGGCCTCTAAGAGTAGCTTTTTCTGTTCCAATGGACTCAAGGTTTTATAGCTAGAAAAATCAAATAAGACCTGAACAGTATAGACACCAAGTAGGTTCATGATAGCTGGATTGCTAATCGTATCTACACATTCTACGATGATTTTCCAACAATCCTTGGTCACAACTGGTTTGAAGAGGCGCTCTACCATAGAGGTCATACATTTGGATTCATATATGAACGCTCTTCGCAGGTCTTTCCAATTCTGTCGATAGTCCTTAATTCTAGCTTCCTCGTAAGTTAGCACAGCTGAGTCCATCAGCTCCTCAATCCTCTGTTGATTTTCCATATAGGGCTTATCTAATTCAAAATACTGTAACTTCATATTCGTGGTCTCGTAGTTTTTTTCTTGTAGAAAGGTTTATCCTTAGGTCAAGGTCTGTTGTTTGTAGTTTTTTAAATATGTAATGATTTGCTTTTCTACCTGTTAGGCATTCCAACTCCTTTAGGATACATACTGTTTACTCTCCTCAAAAGAGATTTCCCTTTCTTGACCATTTTCCCATAGTCGTGGTGTCCCTCCTGGCAATGGAGGATTGTTTGATCATCCAGAATCTCCGCAAATAAGCTAGGAATTCATCTTTAAGTATCAATCTTCACTGGCCCAATCTCAGCAATTCTAATAAGGTCAGAAGATCCTGATAACATCACATCATTTTGGTTTTTAAAATTGAATTCAACCTTATTCTCTAAAAAAAGCAGTTCCAGTTGGCCATTCACCTGATGAATCCCCTTGGAATAAAAATGGATTTCATCTAAATTAAAAAACTCTAAATTAATTTTTATGGCATTAAATGCACTTTTCTGCCACTTTTCAGGGAAATTAGTTGGCAAATCAAATAAATAAAAGACAAGATCTAATTTGTAATCGTAACATAACACAGTATCAAGAAATACATTCTTCAATTCCAAATCCCCATCAAACAGATGAATAATCTTTTCCCTGCCCACTGCTTTTTCAAACCATTTCACAATATGAACTCCTTTTTTAAAAATGAATAAAAGTCTTGTTTTTAAGAGTTATTGTTTCGCTCTTTAAGGAGATTTTAGAATAGACTGACCCTCCTGCCGTCCTTTCCTTTGGATACATCATCAATGATTGTATTTATATGTACTTCATTAAATTGACGAGAAAAGTCTACAATTTTCTGGCGATTCTGTTCTGGATATAGATAAGATGCAGCCAAAATGAACATAAAAGGAGCGATTGTTCCTCTTATATTTTCCAAATAAACATCCTTGGTGATAAAGGTCATGATTTTCTCAAAATCGTCATCTTTCAGCACGATCTTTCTCATATAGAGTGCTGCACAAGCGCCAGCAGCTTGCAATAAGTTATTCGATTCCAAGGACTCATAAACAAAAGACAAGTTCTCTGTTTCTAAATTTTCTAGATAAGCAATCGCTACTGCTAGAGAGCGATAGGTTACAGGTGTTGGAATATCTCTCAGCAGCAATGACTTGAGATAGGGGACTTCTTCTGTACAATCCGTTGCGGCTATGGCGTAGAGTAAGTACATTTGTGATTCCCATGATTTAGGTTTTTCCATCTCGCCTTCCAAGGCTTGATGTAAAAATGGTCCATATCCTTTTAGTCTGCCCTTTAAAATTTTTTTCGCAGCTTTTTTTACCAAGGGCGTACGTCCTGAAGTTAACTCATCTACATAGTCCATCTCAAACTCCTTTATTTCATTTGCTTGTCCAGTTTTTCTTCCAATATTCTGTTATAAACTATACTTCCGACACAGGCTTCCCAGTCCAGATCGTCAACTTCTTCCCTAGAAAAAATCTTAGGTTCGCGCCTACCATCTAGCCAGACCTTCCCAAAGTGAAGACCATTTGGATCTCCCCACTTAAAGGCTAAATCCTTAAAAGGGATTGGATCAAAATCCGCTTGGTGACCAATTATCTGCCAAGACCATACTGGACTTCGATCAAACAAGGTGTAAGAATCTACAATGATGGGCTTACCTATAAATTGAGCACGATTTAGCTCCTCAACTGTTATAGTAGGACTTGCTTGAAAGATATCGAAAAATTGGATGACATGACCAACGTTCACTTTTCCAATAATTTGACCAAATACAAAAATTTTCTCCAAAAATTGATAGCAAAAAATATCACCAATTTTAATAAATCGGAGTTTTGTTCTTGGCTTTTCATTCCACTCACGAATCTTTATCTGGGGCAATTTTTTCTCCATGATTAATTTAATTCTATTCCTACTGCTCTTTATTTAAGATATGAAAGAGATCATCTCTTAGTACAATTCCATCGTCTTCTATCAAATAGGCCATGTGCTCCCAGAAGGGCAATTCTTGTTCAGGGTGAGCTTCCAAGGCAAGTACTTGATTCTTCAAGTTTACTGCAATCTCTTCGACTTCAACTTGCTCAATTTCATAAAATTTTGCTTTTAAAAGAAAGAGTGCTGATAGAAAAAGCGAATAAGAGGAAACAAAAGCTTGCAAGGAAGAATTGACATAAATCCTCGCTTCTTGAAAAACTTCCCTTCCTTCTTGATTGCAAAGTAAAAAGATTTGCTCCTGTTTTCCAATGACAAAAGCACCTAAAAAACACTGGCCAACAAACCTATAACTCTCCTGATTTTTCCTTAGTTCGACTAGTTCGTCACCTGCTTTAACAAAAGAAAAACCCATTTTGGAATAATCTTCTAAATAAGCAAAGAGGTTGAAACGAATCTCATCAAGACGAAATGGTTTCTCCTCTGAAGTTACCACAGAAAAGCCGTGCTCCTTCACGAATTCATCGATATTGACTGTCATTTTTCTCCTTATCACTATCAGTCATTGAATACCATTTCTCTAATCGGCCTAGCTAATCTTCAAATGGCATAAAGCTATCATGCTGCTGATAATAATTAAAAGCCTCGACCAAGTCATTGTGACTAGCATTTGGTTTTTCCTCAAGTGCGACTGCAAGAACATCAATCAACTGCTCTCCATAGTAGACTAGCTGCAGATCTTGCTCCGTCACTTCTGTCGGGTAGACATCACGGTCTTCCACGACATCCGGATAATCGGATACCCAATAGAGCCTAGCTAGTGCCAGTTCTCCATCCTCCTTGCCATAGAGGCAAAAATCATCTGATACTAATTGATCTACGCGCACCTGCTCAATTATCTGCTCTAGTGAAAGTTCTTGGTGTTTTCGCATCCCGTCTCCTTTTGAGTCTCTCTTCCCAAAGGCTTTTTTTATTTGACCTCCATATTACAGGTCCCTTTTAGGCTATCATACCATAAGATTTCCTTTCCATAAAGCTAAAATAGAAAATGAGTCCAGCTGTTCAACTAGACTCATTTCATTCTTATCTTTTATGCTTATCTCAGCCCTTACTTCAAACTCCAGCCACCATCAATGGTCAGGATTTGCCCCTGCATGGCAGAGGCCTTCCCACTGGCCAAAAAGAGGCTGACTTCTGCCACTTCTTCTGGCTCTATCCAGCGTTTAATAGGGGTCTCACTAGCCACCCAGTCTGCTAGGCCTCCTGGTTCAAAGTCCGCTGCGGTCATGCCTGTTTTGACAGCACCTGGTGCAATGCCAAAGACTTGAATACCAGCTTCTGCATAATCTAGGGCCAACTGCTTGGTAAAGCCCGCTAGGGCATGCTTGGAGGAGGTATAAGCGTGACCGCCTCCACCCGCTAGGCTAGATGCAATGGAGCACATATTGATGATGATCCCTTGCTTCTTCTCCAACATTTGAGTCAGATAATGCCTTGTCAACTCTACCGGAGTCACATAGTTGATCTCAAAGATCTCCTGAATCTCCTGAGCGCTTTGCTCAAGAAGTGGTTTGTAGTCATCCAAAACGCCGGCCGTATTGCACAAGACGTCGACCTCAGGACACCAGTCAAAAATCGGCGTCAAATCCAAGGTCAAGTCCCGCTGCAAAAAATGGAAAGCCCCTGGCAACTGGGGATCAGCTCCCTGGTCCACCCCATAAACCTGGTAGCCCTTTTCTAGAAAGAGACGAGCTTGAGCCAAACCAATCCCGGAGCTCACGCCCGTAATCAAGACCCGTTTAGTCATGGACTTCCACCCAATCTGTCGCTAAGACATCACAAGGAGTTGGACTCCACATGGAAAATCCTTCGCCTTCACCAGAGACATTAATGAGAAAATAAGGCGTCACTTCTAGAGCCACTCCATTTTGCTCGATGGTATCAAAAAGCTGAACATAGTTCTCTGCTCCACCCCAACCCGTACGGACATATTTCTTTTTTGCCTTTAGTCCCGGCAAGATTTCTTCAAATGTCATCATCTTCTCCTTTGATTTATAGTCCCTTTCATTATAACAAAAATCAAGCTTGCTCGTTGTTTTTCAACAGAAAAAGGGGAGTTTCCTCCCCCTTTTCACTCTATTCACCATTTTCTGTCTTGTTCTTTTTCAAGGCGCGAATCGTGAACCAATAGTAAATCATCAATCCTATAACAATGATTACCGTAGGCAGAATGATAGTCATGGTAGAATTCTGAATTCCTTGCGCCAAGGTCCAGCGATGCAAGAATCCCACTACTAAGAAGGACAGAATAGGAAAGATGAAGGCACGAGCAAACTCTTCTTTCCACTGCCACAGGATAAGTCCTGCACAAGCCCCTGTAATGAGGAAGGTATCCCATGGATTTGGCACTGTTAACCAAGCAATAGCTGGCAAGAAACGGACACCCACTATCTCACTAGCGAAATAGAATCCTAGAACGAAAACGACTGCTACATAAATTGCTTTTTTTGACTTCTCTTCTGCAAAAATAAGGCGACGAAGGAGATAGAATAGTAACCCAACGACTAAAATACCTAAAATACTATCCGTTAGATAGACGAGTGGCTTGAGCACCAGGACTGCTTGCGAAGCAAAATCACTTAAGAGGCGATAAAAAATCACAATTCCCGAGATGATCGCGCCATATTTCAAAACGGATTGCGTGGATTCTTTGGGCATATTCTCTAGGATTTGGTCTGCCATTCCCTTGGGATCTTGTCCAAAATAGTCCTTAGCCGTCAATCCATCTCCGCTCGCTTGCGAAAAATCTAGGGCCAAATTATAGACCTGCTCTCTTAAAGCCCTCTCCTCATATAAGAAACCAGCGAAATTGAAATAATCCCAGAGATCTTGGAAGTAAGCTTGGTCCTCCTGGCTAAAGGTTTGAACCAAAGCCTGCGTTTCTTCATAATAAATAGCTGATGTCATATTGCTTTCCCCTCCTTTTTCACGCGTTCTACTTTAATGACCAGATCCTGCCACTGGTACCAAAATTCCTCTAGGCGCTCTCTTCCTTCCATGGTTAGAGAGAAATATTTGCGATCAGGTCCACCCGGAGAGGGCCTCATCTCTCCTACGATGACTCCCTGCTTCTCTAGCTTCTGAAGCAAGGGATAAACGGTCCCCGCAACTATCTTATCGAAGCCGGTTTCCTTGAGACTTTGGATCAATTCATAGCCATAAATAGATTTTTTTGAAATAATTTCTAAAACACAACCTTCCAGGACACCCTTGAGCAATTGCGACTCTTTCATCCTGCTCCCCCTTCTATACCGCCTCTTTTTGGCTAGTTTGTTTTACATACTAGTCCTTTCATTATTAGTATACTCCTCCTTAGCTAGTTTGTAAAGCATAATAGTTAAAAATACTGCATGAAACTCTATAAAAACGAACATTATGACTAAATATACAATTAATTTCAAAAAAAATTTGCTTTTTATAAAAAAAGGTGTATAATAATACAAAATCTTTATTAAAGGAGATAAGTGATGAAAAAATCTAAACTAGCTTTCCTTGCAGGTGTCACGGCTGCTTCAGCCCTGTTCCTTGCTTCTTGTGGATCATCTGCAAAGTCTTCTCAGACGAACACTTTTTCATACGTGTATAGCACTGATCCAGACTCTTTGAACTACCTCCTTTCAAACCGTTCAACAACAAGTGATGTCACAACTAACTTAGTAGATGGACTTTTTGAAAACGACCAATACGGTAACTTGGTCCCTGCCCTAGCAGAAGATTGGTCTGTTTCTAAGGATGGATTGACTTATACTTACAAACTTCGTAAAGATGCAAAATGGTATGACTCAGAAGGGAACGAATATGCAGATGTCACTGCACAGGACTTCGTCACTTCTCTGAAATACGTAGCGGACAACAAATCAGATGCCCTCTACTTGGTTCAAAACTCCGTAGCTGGCCTGGATGACTATGTCACTGGTAAAAATACGGACTTCTCTAAAGTTGGAGTAAAAGCCGTTGACGACCATACCCTTCAATACACCTTGGCTCAACCTGAGTCTTTCTGGAATTCTAAATTGACAACTTCGACCATGATGCCCGTCAATGAAAAATTCCTCAAGTCTGCAGGTAAAGACTTTGGTAGCGTCAAACCTTCTGGAATCCTCTACAACGGTCCTTACTACTTGAAATCCTTCACTTCAAAATCGTTAATGGAGTTCACTAAGAACGAGAACTACTACGACAAAGACAATGTGAAGATCGATGATATCAAATTGACCTACTTCGATGGTTCTGACCAAGACTACCTAGCTCGTAACTTTTCTGATGGAAACTTGACCACTGCGCGTCTCTTCCCAACGAGCTCAACCTTCAGTACCATTGAGAAAAAATTCAAGGACAATATCGTTTATTCACCGCAAGATGCGACTGTCTACTATGTCTACTTCAACGTAAACCGTCAAAACTACGGTCATACTGAGAAGACAACAGACGACCAGAAGAACCAAACCAAAACAGCTCTTCAAAACAAAAACTTCCGTCAAGCCATCAACTTTGCCCTTGATCGTACTTCTCTAAGTGCCCAATCAAACGGGAAAGATGGGGCTAGTAAAACCCTTCGTACGCTTCTTGTACCTCCAACATTTGTGCAAGTAGACAACAAAGACTTCGGTACTGTTGTTGAAGAAAAACTTGCTGCAACAGGAGATGATTGGAAGGATGTCAGCCTAGCTGATGCACAAGATAGCATGTTCAATGCGGACAAGGCTAAAGCACAATTTGCTAAAGCCAAAGAAGAGCTCCAAGCACAAGGTGTCCAATTCCCAATCCACATCGACTATGTGGTTGACCAGTCTTCTGCTAGCATTGTGCAACAAGCTGATTCAATGAAAGACTCCATCGAAAAAACATTAGGAAAAGAAAATGTTGTCGTGGATGTTCAGAAATTGTCTACGGAAGATGCGGACAATGCAACCTACTTCGCTCAAAGTCCTGATCAAAAAGACTTTGATATGGATATCGCTGGTTGGGGACCTGACTTCCAAGATCCATCAACTTACTTGGATATCTTCAATCCAGTCGATGGTTCAGCCTTAGCAGGTATGGGAATCAATCCGGCAACTGACCAAGCCCTAATTGAAAAACTAGGTTTGAACGAGTACAAACAACTATTGGATGATGCCAATGCAGAACAATTGGATACCAAAACTCGTTATGAAAAATATGCTGTTGCTCAAGCTTGGTTGACAGACAATGCCTTTGCACTTCCTGTCTACTCTAAAGGTGCTGTTCCTTCTATCACGAAGATCAAACCATTTACAAAAGCCTTCTCCTTGATTGGTATCAAAGACGGGGCTAGCTACTACAAGTACATGGAATTACAAAGTGATACAGTCACAACGGCTGACTACGACAAAGCTTATAAGAATTGGTTGAAAGAAAAAGAAGAAACCAATAAAAAAGCACAAGAAGAACTTGCAAAACACGTCAAATAATGGTTGACGTCAAAACACCGAGGATCAAATCCTCGGTGTTTTTTGTTCAGCAACTTGTCTCATTTTTCAATCCTTGACAGAGACATCGCTATCTCACGACAATCTTCCGATAACTTCTGGAGGTCAGAAGAAAGACGAGGACATAGGAGATGAAAAAGACAGCGCAGATAAAGAGAGTTGTTTGAAGGACCAAGCCCGCATTGGTCGCTCCTAAGATGGCAACGATTTTTGCAATCATCTTGTAGGCTACTCCTAGGTAAAGGAAGGAGAAGAATAGAGGAAGGAAAAAGACAGTGAGAATCTGTTTGCGAATGGTGGTGCCGGTTTGCTTTTGGTCCAATCCGACTTGTTGCAAGATCACAAAATTATCCCGATCCTCATGACCCTCTGAAATCTGTTTGTAGTAAATGACGAGTACTGTAGCTAATAGAAAGATGATCGATAGGAAAATCCCAATAAAGAGGAGAGTCCCTGCTGTTTCACGCCACTCCTTCTCTATACTGTATCGTTCATATCCACCAAAATAAGTCGCACCATATTGACTCATTTTGTCTGTCGAATACAGCTCTTTGGTCACGCCACCAGTAAAATCTTTGTTGTCTTTATTTTTGGCATTAATAGAGAATTCTAAATTCTTATCAACTTTTAGACCCAGTTGGTTCAAGTCAGGAAGAACAAGGTACAAGCCCATTTGGTGTTGAAACAGGGCGTTTTGTGGGATCTTCCCTTGGATAAAGTTGGAGTCTAGTTTTTGTTTAATCGTGAAGGTCTTCCCATTGATTTCTAATTGTGCGTCTAATCTTCCAGGATACTGATACCCATAGGCTAGGATTTCATTTTCCCCAAGCTCAACTTTTTGACCCGTTAGTTGCTCGTAAGTTGCCTGATCAAAAAAGTAGACTGTTCCCTCTGTCTTCATCTCCTGATCAGCTTCTTGATAGGACTGCTCAAACACCTCTAAGCTCCTTCCATCAATCTTTCGAATTTCAGCAGACCAGTATGTTGTCTGTGCCACCTGATAATCTGATAGATGTGTCACATCGGCTGTTTTCTTAATTTGGGCTTGAACATCCTCAATAACCGTTTCTGTCTCAGCATCTGAAGGCATATGCCCCACACTAATCATGTAATCAGAAGGGTAAACAGTATCTAGGTAATTCTGCCCTCCAATAAAGATATTGAGCGACCCGGTTAAGGTGACCAAGACCATGGTGGAAAGAATACTAATGGTCGCGAGGCCCGCTGCATTTTTTCGCATCCGAGCTATTAAGTTAGAGACGGATATAAAATTCTCTGGCTTGTAATAATAGGATTTCCGACCTTTGAGAAATCTTAAGAAGGTAATGGATCCTGCATTGAATAAGAGATAAGTCGCCAGAATGACCAAAATGACAGCAATAAAGAATCCTTGAACAGCCGCTACCGGACGCTCAACGGTTAGCGCTATATAAAAAGCAATTCCTAAGAGCCCAAGTCCTAACAGAGTTTGGACCAGCAAGAAGCGTCCCTTCTTCTCTCCTGCTTTTTTCTGTTGCATGAGGTGGAGGGAACTGTAGCGCAAGAGACGGAAAGAATTCAACAAAAGAATGAGACCAAAAGCTAAGGCTAACCCAAGTAAAGTGTTAAGAACAGCCTCTATCTGGAAGGTTGATTGAATGACGACTGGTAGCCCCATACATTTTAGGAGCAAGGCAAAAATCAAGCGATCAAACAAGAGTCCCAAGCCCAGTCCTACTCCAACTGTGAGAACATAGAAGGAGAGCAGTTCCCATAAGGTCATGACGAGAAGGTGCTTCTTCTCCATCCCCAAAACACTGTACAGTCCCAATTCTTTGGAACGATTTTTCATGACATAGCCATTGGCATAAGCCACTAAAATGATGACGACTAATTGGACAACGAAACTACCAAAACCAAGAACAGTTCTCGCCGCTCCCCCTCCGTAAGAATCCTCTAAATGAGGGGTCGATGACAAGGCGATAAAACTATAAAGGATCATAGTCGTTAAAATAACAGCCAAGGCAAAGGGATAATAGAGCTTGCGATTTTGTTTGAGGTTGGAAAGAGCTAATTTACTTGTTAATTTAAACATCACGATCCTCCTTTCCCGCCATGACCGTCAAGGTATCTGAGATTTCTTGGAACATCTGACGCTCTGTTTTTTCCCCACGGAAAATCTGGTTGTAAAGGATCCCATCCTTGATGAAGAGCACGCGCTTGGCCCGAGCTGCTGCTGCGGTTGAGTGGGTCACCATGAGAATAGTTTGCCCCATGCTATTGATGTCTTCAAAGACGTCGAGCAACGCAGCAGATGATTTGGAATCTAGCGCCCCTGTTGGCTCATCCGCAAGGAGGATTTCTGGCGAGGTGATGATAGCCCGTGCTACGGCTACCCGTTGTTTTTGCCCACCAGAGATTTCGTAGGGATATTTTTCAAGCAGTTGGTGGATGCCCAATTCCCGACTGACGCTATCGACCTTACTCATCATTTCCTTGACCGGTCTGCGAGAAAGGACCAGAGGGAGAAGGATATTGTCCTTGACGGATAAGGTGTCGAGCAGGTTAAAGTCTTGAAAGACAAAGCCTAACTTTTCGCGACGGAAGCTCGAAGCATCCTTGTTCTTGATGGTCGAGGTGTCTATGCTATTTAGGTAGACCCGCCCTTCCGTCGGCTGGTCCAGCATAGCTAGGATATTGAGGAGGGTCGATTTCCCAGATCCTGACTCCCCCATGATGGCGACATATTCACCCTTTTCCACAGTGAAGTGAATGTCCTTTAGGGCTTCGACTTGCGTCCCTTGAAAGCGGGTTTTGTAAATTTTTTTCACATGTTGTACATCTAATAAGGCCATTTCCATTCTCCATTTCCATCTAGTTATATGATTGATACTAATAGAACTTTTTACACCTCTATTGTAACGATTTGAAGAGAGATCTACAATAAGCTAACCTTTCATTTTTACCCTGATTTCTTACATTTCTGTAAGGTATTAAAAAACTAGCTTCCTTGCGGGAGCTAGTTCCTTCTTATAAGGCTGTGATGGCTGTGATCAAACCAAAGATGATCCCTGGTGCATTGGCTGCAGCAAGTGGGATATCGCGTTCTTTTTTAAAGAGTCCATAATAGACCCAAAGGCTACAGTTGATAGCGGCAACTAAAGGTTGGACAAAGTTTCCTTTGTGACCAGCGAGGTTATCCATGATTTGTGGGAAGTAAGACACATACATCATCACAGACATAAAGGTTGCAACCCAACCAAGAATTTTCATTTGTTTTTCATTCATTTTCAAAACACCTTTTATTTTTTTGAGTACGCACTATTCTAACGCTTGCCCTCTTAAAATTCAAGTGCTTTTTTCAAATGTTACCGAACTGTAAAGTGTCACAATCTTGTGATTTTGGATGAAAAATGTTATTTATTAACCCTGATTTTTCTTGTTTCTAACACCATAAAAATAGACACATTGTCTAATTTTGCGTAAATGTAATAGTTTTCAAGCGAAATATCGTGCAATTTTATTGCACAAGACCTTTTCTTCTGGTAAAGTAATATTCGGAGGTAGAAATAAATGAATAAACAAAAAATCAACCAAATCGTTGGCTCGATCGGTGCCTTTATTGGAATTATCGTTTTCATTGCCTACATCCCACAAATTATTGCTAATTTACAGGGAAATAAGGCCCAACCTTTCCAACCCTTGTCAGCTGCTATTTCTTGCTTGATCTGGGTCATTTATGGTTGGACAAAGGAACCTAAAAAAGACTGGATTTTGATTATTCCGAATTCGGCAGGTGTCATCCTAGGGGGATTGACTTTCCTTACATCACTTTAATAGAAAGCGAACAAAGACTGAACTCGACTGGTTCAGTCTTTTTCGTGTATCCCTTTGAAAAACAAAAACAATCGCAGTCGGTTTTCGTACAAAAAAGCCCGCCATGAGCGAGCTTCTCTTTCCTTAAATCTGTACAATCTTGCGGTAGCTCCGAGAGGTGATCCAAAAGACGATCAGGTAGGTGATGAGAAAGACGGCACAGACACTGAGGGTCACGATGAGGACTTGGCCACTATTGATGACACCGAGCACTTTAAGGATCAGGCGGATCATATGGTAGGCAAAGGCCAGGTGGACAAAGGCAAAGATGAGAGGTAGGAAAAAGACGGTCCGCACTTGACGGTTGATGGTCCGTTTGACCTCATCTTCATCAAGTCCCACCTGTTGGAGGATAACGAAGCGGTCACGGTCTTCATAGCCTTCTGAGATTTGCTTGTAGTAGATGACGATGACTGTTCCGACCATAAAGATCAATGACAAGAAAATACCAATAAAAAAGATACCACCAAAGAGGCTATTCATTTCTCTCACATTATATGCTCGATTGCCCCCATAGACAAATGTCCCTTGCCCCTGTTGGCTACTCAGTTCATCGATCATCTTGTCATAGCTGTCAGCTAACTTAAGTTGGTGTTCTTCATCTACATTGACATTGAAACCACCATAGATTTGGGTAACGACAGCAAGGTTCGGAAACTGAGCGACAAAGGCTGAAAGGTCAGGCACGATCAGGTAATTGAAATCCTCTGTCAGCATATTGAAGATGTTTGGGACATGATCGGTGATAAAATCCTTGGTCACTTCTTCCTTGACTTGAAAGTCTTGCCCATTAATAGTAAACTGCTTTTGCCCTTTCAGAGCCTCGTTATGAGCAAAGAGGATGACTTGGTTGCCAGTCAGATCGACGTCTTCTCCTGTCATCTGCTCATAGCTAGCTGCATCAAAGACCAGAAAGACTGTTCTCGGTCTGACATCGTGTTCATCATCAGGATAGACCGTGAAGTCTGTGCCCTTTTGGGATTCGACCCCAAAGGTGGCATAGTTCATCAGGTCACGATTTTTGATCTCAAGTTGGTGCTCAGAAGCAAACTCATCAAATTTCTGATTGATTAACTCCAAATCCACGCCTTTTCCTTGAATGGAGAAATCATGTGGATTCATGATTTTCTTGATCATTTCACCACCGATATAGATGTTGGTGGCAGCAGATATAGTCACCAATACCATGGTTGAGAGGATGGCAATGGTCGCAAGGCCCACTGCATTTTTCTTCATGCGATAGATGAGGTTAGAGACCGAAATCATATTGTTGGGTTGGTAATAATAGCCCTTCTTTTTCTTAAGCAGGTGCAAGAAGACAGTGATCCCTGCATTAAAGAGCAGATAAGTTCCGATCATGACCAAGATAACTGCTAGAAAGAAGATCACAATCGCAGACAATGGGTCTTTGACAGACAAGGCTAGGTAGTAGCCAAAACCAAGAGAAGCTAAACCCAGGATGGTTTGGGGCCACAAAAAGCGAGCTTTCTTTTCACCACTGGCTTTCTCACGCGTCAACTGCAGGGCATTCAAACGAAGAATGCGCCAAGCATTGAGAAAAACTAGGAGGCCAAAGATGAGACCAAAGGTGACAAAGACTGCGACCACAATCCCAGGTTGGAAGGTAGATACTAGCTGGACCTTCATCTTCATGAGTTTCAAAAGAAAGGCAAAGATCAGCTTGTCAAAGAGGGCTCCAATCAAAACACCAGCTGAGATAGTCACAAAGCCAAAAATCAAGAGCTCCTTGCAGATCATGCTAATGAGATGGCGTTTTTCAAGGCCTAGCATGCTATAAATCCCCAGCTCCTTGGAGCGGTTTTTCATGACGAAGCTATTGGCATAGAGCACAATGATGGCCCCCGCAGCGTTGACCACAAACAGTCCCAAGCCTAGGGTGAAGAGCATAGAAGAGCCCCCACGAAGCTCGTGAATATGGGGATTAAAGGTCAGGGAGTCAAAGAGGTAGGCGATGGTCACTGCTAGAATGACTGCAATCGCAAAGGGATAATAGAGCTTGCGGTTCTTGATAAGATTGGAGCAAGCTAATTTAGTGGTTAATCGAAACATCTACTCCACCTCACTTGCCATGACCGTCAAGGTATCCGAGATTTCTTGGAACATCTGACGCTCTGTCTTTTCTCCACGGAAGATCTGGTTGTAGAGAATTCCATCCTTGATAAAGAGCACGCGCTTGGCCCGAGCTGCCGCTGCGGTTGAGTGGGTCACCATGAGAATGGTTTGCCCCATGGTGTTGATATCTTCAAAGACATCTAGCAAAGCAGCTGAAGACTTGGAATCCAGCGCCCCGGTTGGCTCATCAGCAAGGAGGATTTCAGGTGAGGTGATGATGGCCCGTGCCACAGCCACCCGTTGTTTTTGCCCACCAGAGATTTCGTAAGGATATTTTTCAAGCAGTTGGTGAATGCCCAACTCCCGACTGACGCTATCGACCTTACTCATCATTTCCTTGACCGGTCTGCGAGAGAGGACTAGAGGAAGGAGGATATTGTCCTTGACGGATAAGGTGTCGAGCAGGTTAAAGTCTTGAAAGACAAAGCCTAACTTTTCGCGACGGAAGCTCGAAGCATCCTTGTTCTTGATGGTCGAGGTGTCTATGCTATTTAGGTAGACCCGCCCTTCCGTCGGCTGGTCCAGCATGGCTAGGATATTGAGAAGGGTCGATTTGCCGGATCCTGATTCTCCCATGATGGCGACGTATTCCCCTTTTTCCACGGTGAAGTGAATATCCTTTAAGGCTTCGACTTGTGTCCCTTGAAAGCGGGTTTTGTAGATTTTTTTGATGTGTTGAACGTCTAGCAATGACATACTTTTCTCCTTTTACTAGTAGATCAAGAAAAATTCTTAGGTTTGTTGTAGGACTTGGCGACCAAATTCCGCCTTTTCCAAATCAGTTTGCTTATTGGATTTTTTAATCATTTTGGGTTCTTTCATCCATTTCAAGAGTTTCATTTTCTTGACCTCCTTCATTTGATGAGACTATTGTATAAAAAACAAAAGGCGGTCACCATAACCTAACCTTTCATTTTTAAAATTAAATCTTACATTTTTGTCATTTTCAAATAAAAGAGAATTTTAGGGAGAAAAACATCATGTATCGACGATTTCCCCTAATCCATAACCAACTTCTTCTCTTCAAAGTGAATGGCAACAGTCGTCCCTTGGCTGACTTGAGACGTCATCTGAATCTGATGTCCTAGCTGATCGGCAATCTTTTTAGTTAGGTAGAGGCCTAGTCCCGAAGATTGCTGAGTCAGATGACCATTGTAGCCGGAGAAGCCCCGCTCAAAGACACGGAATATATCGCTATCCTTAATTCCAATCCCACTATCTTTGATATAAAGGGTCTGGTCATTGAAAAAGATCTCAATCCCGCCAGTACTGGTATACTTAAGGCTATTAGACAGCAATTGCTCGATGATGACCAAGAGCCATTTGCGATCGGTAATGACGGCGACATCTAAGTCATGCAGATCCACCGTCAATCCCTTTTGGATAAAGAAGATAGCGTACTTTCTCACCACTTCTTTTACTAGCTCTTCGAGTGGAACACGCTTAAGCACCAAATCATCGTGAAAGCTTTCGAGTCTCAGATATTGGAGAACCAGATTAGCATAGGAGTCAATCTTAAAGAGCTCCTGCTCCATTTGTTTTCTCAGGTCGCTGTCTTCTATATTTTGAACCAAGAGCTGGCTGGCCGCAATAGGTGTCTTAATTTGGTGGGCCCAGAGGGTATAGTAATCCATCAGGTCATTATAGGCCTCTAGACTCACCGTGGTTTGCTCACGCTGGGCTTGCTGACTGGTTGCTAGTTTCTGACTCAAGACCAGTTCTAGAGGGGTCTCAGGCAGTCCCTCCCCATAGAGCACTTCCTTCCGACAGGCCTGATACCTAGCCACAGCATCCCAAATGACCAGAAGAAGACTCAAAAAAGCCAAAATTCCTGTCAGGTAAAGGAGAAAATTGCGGTAGCCTTCGAATATATAGGCAAACAAGACCAGGGATGAAAGGAGTAAACCAATCAAATAGAGATAGCGGCGATGAGAAATCAGATAGTGTTTGACAAATAAGAATTGATTATCCATTGCTCAACCCGTATCCTATCCCTTTTTTCGTTTCGATAAAATGTTCCAGTCCTGCTTCTTCGAGTTTCTTCCGAAGTCTAGCTACATTGACCGAGAGGGTGTTATCATCAATAAAGAAATCACTGTTCCACAATTCCTTCATTAGATCATCCCGAGCCACTACACTTCCAGCTTTTTCAAAAAGGATGCGAAGAATTTGAAATTCATTTTTGGTCAAATTAATCACCTCTCCCTCGTAGACCAGATCCATGGATTTGAGATTGAGGATGGCGCCCCGGTGTTCTAACAAATCTTGATCAGTTCCAAACTCATAGGAGCGGCGAAGGAGACCCTGAATTTTTGCCAGAAGGACATTGGGATCAAATGGCTTGGTCACATAGTCATCTCCCCCCATATTGATAGCCATGACGATGTCCATAGCTTGATCTCGTGAGGATAAAAACATGATAGGGACCTTAGACACCTTACGAATCTCCTGGCACCAATGGTAGCCATTATAAAGAGGAAGGCCAATATCCATCAGAATCAGATGAGGATTGGTCTGGACGAAGCTCCCCAATACATCCATAAAATCATCAACTGCAATGACCTCAAAGCCCCACTGTTCCATGATTTTCTTTACCTGTTGGCGAATGGTTTCATCATCTTCGACAAGAAGAATTTTATGCATGCTCTTTCCTGCTCTTTCTTACTAGAGTATTACCCTTTCATTATATCAAATTATCCAAGAAGCATACATTTTTTTCGGTATATCGACTGACAGGCTACTCCCTTTCGTCAATTACCTGTTTTTTACAGAGGGGATTTTCAGGTATTTTATGCTATACTGAACATACAGATACAAAGGAGAATCTCATGTCCACGATTTTTGATTATCTAGACTATGTCGCCTATGATTCCATCTACGATCGCCCTTTTAAGGAACTCGATGTCCTGGCACTGACAGAGCTGACCTATCTTCCTTTTGATCGGATCGTCCCCCAAGGAGATACGACCAATATTGAAGTCCGCTTGTCTGATGCAGCAGAGCTGGTCGATCGGACCACCGATTTTATCGTGACGAACCAGCACTTGCAGATAGTCGATAGCTTGGCCACATCGAAACGCTTTAAGAATATCAAACTGCTCAACTATGTCGACGAATATGACCCCGATGTCCAGAAGCAGTTTGCGGCGATGACTTATCGTCTTACCATGGATGTTTATTTGGTTGTCTTCAGAGGGACGGATGATACCTTGATCGGTTGGAAGGAAGATTTCCACATGACCTACATGGACCATATCCCAGCTCAGAGACGTGCAGCCAGCTACCTACAACATGTCATGAAGGAGTTTCCAAAAGGACGCTTCATGGTAGCCGGACACTCCAAAGGGGGTAATCTCGCAGCCTACGCCTGCTCCTACCTTCCTGACCAGCTGTCCGAACAAGTCGACGCCATTTTCTGTTACGACGCTCCTGGTCTCAACAAGTCCATTATCAAAACAGAGGGCTACCAACGAATCGCACACCTCATTCATCGCTTTGTCCCACAAGGATCCATTGTCGGTATGATGCTGGAAGTCCCAGAGCCTGCTACGATTGTTAAAAGTCGAGCTTTTGGTGGATTTGCCCAGCATGACGCCTTTACTTGGATGGTTGAAAAGGATGGATTTGTGACACTGGATCAAACCAGTCCCGATAGTCAACAGATGGTCCAAACCTTAAAACAGTGGGTACAAGAAGTCCCTGATAGCCAACTCAAGAAATTTTTCGATACCTTCTTTGGCCTCTTCTTGGATGCAGGCATTACTTCGATTAATGATTTGATGAACTTGAAAAATTTCTCCAAAATCAAAGATATCTTTCAAAATGCTCAGGACCTAGACTCCACCGAGCGGGAAATGCTGGAACGTCTAGCCAAGCAACTCATCGACACCCGTGTCCAAGCATGGAAAAAATGGCAAACAGTTCCTCGTATCCTGGTTCAAATGGCTGCATTTTTCAAGCGAAAACAAGCAGTCGAGACCACCCCATCACTGCTCCTTGAGCACAAAGAGTTAGTTTAAAGAGACAGGTTGAAGTAAGAAATAATCAACTCCTTCAGCACTTAGTGATAAACAATTGAAGCAAAACAAAACCCAGGAAATTGAATTTCCTGGGTTTTAAATGTAGAAATACTATCACTTTACATAAAACAGCTGGATGATTTTCAAAAAATGACTTTTATTTTTTAGTCATTTAAGAAGATGAAAAACTTTCCGCCGTGAAAAAAGTGCCTGAAACACAGTTGTTTCAGGCACTCGGAATTATTGAGACCTTAGGCTCAATAATTAGTCACGGAACTTCCTGGATTGCTGAAATCATCCACTGGATAATTTCACCTAACGTCCGTACTCACCTAAGGAAAGTTTTAAAAATGACTTTTTCTTCAATCTTATTGACGATAGAAGTATTGATCCGCTGGATAGTTCCCAGATGATTGGGTAACAACCAAGCGAGGTTTGCTCTTATCTGATTGGTCTCCATCAGGATTTTCAAAACCAATCTTAAAGAGGCCAACTGCCACTCCTGTTTCTCCCACACGTAGATCGACATAAGGGACTTTACTTGTCTTATCCGAGTTCGGCACTGCTTTTAATCTTCCTTGGCCCTTTACAGTTCCATCTTCTTGGATGACCATCTCCTGGCCTTTAGCGTTGCGCCATGTCCCTGCCAGACTTGAGAAGTCTCCATTATTGATGGCCGCAATATCAAGGTCTGCGTCCTTCTTAGGCTCTGGGTAGGCTTCCCACCATTTGTCTTGGTAGGCTTGGAAGGAGGCTTGGTGGTAGAAGATGCGTCTCAAAGGCGACACGACACCATCAGGACCTTGAACGTTTTCAGGAATCAAGGTGACAATCAATTCCTGACCAGGAGTTTCTCCACTTGTACCAGCTTGGACAAAGTAAACCTGATAGGTCGCGCCTGCTTTCTTAGGTTTCTTATCTTTATTGAGGACAAATTGGACATTGGTGGCTCCACTCCAGAAGCTCCATCCATTGTCCTTATCAGAGTAGATAGAAGGAAAGACAGTAGTCCGGTGATTGTAATAATCTTCTGGACTATAGCCATACAGCTTAAAGCCAGAATCAGCAATCTGCTTTTCAATCGATTCATTGGAATAGCTTCCTGAGAAGGTTGTCAAATCCCCATCCAATACCCCATCATCTGGATTCGTCGACTTGAAGAAATCCTTCCGATTGGCAAAGACCATTTCGTGATCTGGATCATTGTCTGACATGGTGACCGTAATGAGAGGATCTTTATCTGATTGGTATTTAAAGATACGAACAGTGATGGTAAAATCAGTATTTCCATCTGACTTTTTCATCTGACTGGTAGAAACTTTATTGGCTCCTTCTACTTTGAAATCCGTTGAGAAAGTTGCTGATACAGGACCATCTTCTGTCTCATAATCAATCTTCCAAGATTTCCCATCTTTTTGAATCTTGGCCTTATCACGCGCGCTAGAGACATATTCACCAGACAAATCGATGGCTTTTTCCTTAGATGAGGACGAGGTCTTCGAGGTCTGATTGAACTCTTTTTGATGATCCGGTTGGATATTGGAGCTAGAGTAGAGATAGACTCCACCAATTAGAACCACTGCACTCACAAAAGCGATGATCATCCAAAGATATTTTTTATCTAACTTTTTGATCATTTCAATACCTCCTTGAAATGGTAGTTACCTATTAGTATACCTCAAATTCTATTTAAAGCAAACTTTGACCGAATTTCATAAATTTTTTATCGTTTTTCGATACTTTTTTATTGACTTATTTTTTATAAGGAGTATACTATAAGTAAATAATAAATAAACTTTCAGGAGGCTTGCGATGAAAAACTCGAAAACCTTAAAAAATGTTATTGAAGTCTTAACGGCTTTCATTTACTTCTGTGGCTTTATGACCGTGGCAGCACTGGTCATCCACCTTCTTTCACGGATGGGTGTGTTTAAGGATCTCGTTCAATCTGGGCGCTTGTCCTTTGAGGTGAATGGCATCCAGCTTTTCCCAAAACATCTGCAACCCCTATGGCAGTTGCTCTTCCCACTAGCCTCAAGTGCTATTTATATTCTTCTTCTCATCACCATTCGTAGCTTCCTCCAAAATCTCTACCAAGAAAAGATCTTTTCTCACTCCAACATTGATCTTTGCAACCGAGCTTGGAAGATCTTATTGGTCTTGTCCTTTATGTCTGGTACACTTGAAACCAGTGGCGACGTTTATCTCCTTCCCTTTACCTTCCAATTGACCTTTAATACGGGACTCCTCCTCGCTGTCCCAATTGTCTGGGTCCTTGGCAAGATTTTAGAGAGAGGAATTGCGATCGCCGAAGAAAATGAGCTGACCATTTAAGGAGGGGACCATGATTATCGTCAATCTAGATGTCATGCTGGCCAAGCGAAAGATGAAATCCAATGAGCTGGCTGATAAAATCGGTATCACTACCGCCAACCTCTCCATCCTTAAGACAGGCAAGGCCAAAGCTATCCGCTTCACCACCCTTGAAGCCATCTGCAAAGAACTGGACTGCCAGCCCGGAGATATCCTGGAATACCGGCCAGATGAATAGGAAATATCTTAAGAAAAGTAATTGGAGACTTTCCTTAGGTGAGGACGGACGGTAGCGAATCCCTCTGGGATTCCATACCTAAAATTTGAGCCTACTGTCTCAAATCTTCCGAGAGTCTGAAACGAAACTGTTTCAGACTCTTTTCTCACTGATGAAAACTATAGCGATACAACAAAAGCACTCCCACGGGGAGTGCTTTTAGTATACAATCATCAGTTTAGCCAATGATGCTTCCATTTGGTACAGATGGATCAACGGTCAAGACCGTTAATTGATCCCCGTGTTCTGCGGAAAGAATCATGCCTTGGCTGACATATTTTTTCATCATCTTGCGTGGTTTGAGGTTAGCCACGATTTGAAGTTTTTTGCCGACCAATTCTTGTTCATTTGGATAGAATTGAGCGATACCAGAGAGGATTTGACGGTCTTCGCCATCTCCTGCATCTAGGCGGAAGCGAAGCAATTTGTCAGATCCTTCGACGCGTTCAACTTCTTTGACCTCTGCTACACGGATTTCGACCTTGTCAAAGTCTTCAAATTTGATCTCATCTTTTTCAGACTTGAGTTCCACTTCTTCTGGAATCCATTCTTTTTCTTCTGTTTTACCAGCAGTCATTTGAAATTGGATGTAGGCAATTTCTTCATCCATATCCAGGCGAGGGAAGATTGGAGTTCCTTTGGCAACTACTGTGACATTTTCAGGGAAGCCTGCTAGGGTCAAGTTCTCAAGATCGAAGTCCAAGCCCAAGCCAAGTTGTTCCATAATGGCATTTGAGGTGTTCATCATGAATGGTTGGATCAAGTGAGCCACGACACGGAGACTTGCTGCCAAGTGAGCCATGACCGCTGCCAATTGTTCCTTGTCACCATCTTCTTTAGCAAGTACCCATGGAGTTGTCTCATCGATGTACTTGTTGGTACGAGAGATGATGTTCCATACTGCTTCCAAAGCGCGTGGGTAATCAACTGCATTCATTTGTTTATGGTACTCTGCAATACTTTCTTCGACCACCTTGGCCAAATCTGCATCAAATGCAGTGGCGTTTTCGACATAAGCAGGGACTTGACCACCAAAGTATTTATTGATCATGGCCACCGTCCGGTTGAGGAGGTTTCCAAGGTCATTGGCCAATTCATAGTTGATACGAGCCACGTAGTCTTCTGGTGTGAAAGTACCATCTGAACCAACTGGCAAACTGCGCATGAGGTAGTAGCGAAGCGGATCCAAGCCAAAGCGTTCTACCAACATTTCTGGGTAGATGACATTTCCTTTAGACTTAGACATCTTGCCGTCTTTCATGACAAACCAACCATGGGCAATCAAGCGATCTGGCAATTTGATATCGAGCATCATGAGAAGGATTGGCCAGTAGATAGAGTGGAAACGAAGAATATCTTTTCCAACCATGTGGAAGACCGTTCCGTTCCAGAATTTGTCAAAGTTGCCATGCTCATCTTGGCCATAACCAAGTGCCGTCACGTAGTTGAGAAGGGCGTCAATCCATACATAGACTACGTGTTTTGGATTGGATGGGACTGGGACTCCCCAGGTAAAGGTGGTCCGAGATACCGCCAAGTCTTCCAAACCGGGTTCGATGAAGTTTTTCAACATTTCATTGAGACGGCCATCCGGCGTGATGAAATCCGGTTGGGACTTGAAAAATTCGACCAAGCGGTCTTGGTATTTGCTGAGGCGAAGGAAATAAGATTCTTCAGAAACCCATTCTACTTCGTGACCTGATGGCGCTATCCCACCGATGACTTTACCATTCTCATCTCGGTAAACCTCAGCCAATTGGCTTTCTGTAAAGAACTCTTCATCAGAGACTGAATACCAACCAGAGTATTCACCCAGGTAGATGTCATCTTGAGCCAGTAAGCGTTCGAAGACTTGGGCCACCACTTTTTCATGGTAATCGTCTGTCGTACGGATGAATTTATCGTATGAGATATCGAGTAACTGCCAGAGTTCTTTCACTCCAACCGCCATCCCATCTACATAAGCTTGTGGCGTAATCCCAGCTTCCTCTGCTTTTTGCTGGATCTTTTGCCCGTGCTCATCGAGACCAGTCAGGTAGAAAACATCGTAGTTCATCATGCGTTTGTAACGCGCCAAGACGTCACAGGCAATGGTTGTATAAGCTGAACCAATATGCAATTTACCAGATGGGTAATAGATAGGGGTTGTGATGTAGAATGATTTTGTCATTTTCTTTTCCTTTCAAGGCTAATGAAACCTTATGTACTAACACTTCATTATATCATTTTTAGGAGGCTCTGAAAACCAAAAAAGCGCTAGGGGACTAGACAAGATAAACAAAAAAGCTGACCGAAGTCAGCTTTCTATTATTGATAACGAATCCTGCTATCTTACTTACCAAGATAGTATTCAGAAACTACGTTCAATTTTTCGTCAAATTCGAATACCAATGGTGGGAAGTTAGGGATTTCCACGTCCATGATTTCATCGTCTGACAATTGTTTGATGTGTTTTACAAGGGCACGGATTGAGTTACCGTGTGCTCCTACGAATACGTTCTTACCGTCTTTAAGAGCTGGAGCGATTTTATCTTCCCAGAATGGAAGCGCACGTTCCAAAGTAACTTTCAAGTTTTCAGCGTCTGGAATCACTGAATCGTCAAGTGAAGCGTAACGACGGTCAGTGTGAGCTGAGTGCTCATCATCGCGATCCATTGCAGGAGGCAATACATCGTATGAACGACGCCAGATGTGAACTTGCTCATCACCAAATTGTTCAGCAGCTTCAGCTTTGTTTTTACCAGTCAATCCACCGTAGTGACGTTCGTTCAAGCGCCATGATTTTTCAACTGGAACCCACAATTGGTCAGAAGCTTCAAGAGCCAAGTTAGTTGTTTTGATCGCACGTTTCAATACTGAAGTATAAGCTTGGTCAAATTCGATACCAGCTTCTTTGATCAATTTACCAGCGTCGATCGCTTGTTGTGTACCTTTTTCAGACAAATCAACATCAGCCCAACCAGTGAAAAGGTTAGCTTTATTCCATTCAGACTCACCGTGGCGAGCAAAAACCAATTTTACCATTAGATGGATCTCCTTTTTATTCTCCGAGGTTTCCCCCCGTTTATCTATTTTATTCTACTAGATTTTCAGTAAAAAATCTAGTGGTGACCATAGAAAAGTGCAATTTCTCACAAAAAAAGTCTGAACGGAGATTTAGTGAAATTATATCAATTCTTTTTCATGGACATTTACATTTTTCACTCATCAGCTTCTAAATCTTTCCTCTCTATCTTTTTCCGCAAACCATACCAAACAAAAAAACCTCTAACAAGAGGTTTGCTTATAATTGCTTCTTCTGACACTCTGGACAGATTCCATAAACGGTGGTTTGGCACTTGGTAATGATGTAGCCACTTTTTTCTCTCGCTTCTGCTCTCACGTCTGGAACTTCGATGTCAACATCGTCAATCTTCCCACAAGACTCGCAAATCAGATTCAAATGATCGTGTCCCATAAAATCAAAGTAGGTCGTGGTATCATTGCGTACTTTTATCTCAGAGACAAAGCCTTCATCAATGAGGACCTTGAGATTGTTATAAACGGTTGCCAGGCTCATATTGGGAAAGGCTGGTTTTAAATCTTGGTAGATGGCATCCGCACTTGGATGTTCCTGGCTTTTGACAAGATAGGAAAGGACCGCTCGACGCGTCTCTGTAATCCGTACAGATTTTTCACGCAAGTGTTGCAATACATCTTCTACTTTTTGTTGTTGAACGGAATCAAGTGTTAAACAAGCTAGCATGGTCTTCCCCCTTTCTGTCTCTTCTTTAAAACTATTATATCACGAATGCCAAATTTTGCCTAATTAGAATGTTTGTAAATAAGAAAAGAGGCTTGGACAAAAGTCCTAGCCTCTCAATTATCTTTAGATTGTCGAGCAAGACGCAGTGGTTGAGCGGGCTCTACTACGCTGATTTCATCAGCTTTTACAGCCCTACTCAACTGTGCGGAGGTGGGACGACGAAATCGAATTCTAACGAATGACCGATTTCTGTCCCACTCTCTTTTGTATTCTATTCTTAACTTCCCCAATTAAGGATCCATCTCATGGTTCCTAGTAAAAATTTAACAAAGAGGAACATAAAGAAGAGTTCCACAATAAACCAGAGACCTTTCAATAGATAAATAATTGGTTTAATCATGAGTAGAACAAAGATTCCAAAAATCCATCTCATGGCCCACCCTCCATTTCTCACTTTTTTCTATTATACTCCTATTTATAGGCCCTGTCTAGAAAGGACTCCAATACAAAAAGTTCCCTCTAGCAAGCTAGAAGGAACTTTCGTAATCACAATTATTTAACTGCGTCTTTAAGAGCTTTACCAGCTTTGAATGCTGGAACTTTAGAAGCAGCGATTTTGATTTCTTTACCAGTTTGTGGGTTGCGACCTTTACGAGCTGCACGTTCACGAACTTCGAAGTTACCGAAACCGATCAATTGAACTTTTTCACCTTTTGAAAGGTATTCTGAAACAGCTGCAAATACAGCGTCAACTGCTGCTGCTGAGTCTTTTTTAGTCAATTCTGTAGCTTCTGCCACTTTTGCGATCAAATCTTGTTTGTTAGCCATTTAACAAATCCTCCAAATTTTTTTAGGTTTTACCCTTAACATCTCTATCATATCTAAAAAATGCTTTTAGGTCAAGTACTAAACCTGTTTTTATAAACTTTTATGTAGGAATAAATTCCTTTATTGACGGGCTTCTATGCAAATCGGACAAGAACTGCCCAAGCATCTTCACCAGTGTGGGTTTGAATGATCGAACCTGTTTCCAAAACAGAGATTGGAGTTGCAACCAAAGGCTGTAATTGCGCCTTCATTTCGTTAGCAAAGTCAGGTCCACCAGCATAGGAAATTCCTATCTCAGCGATTTCTTTACCGGATAAGTCTTGCATCAACTCGTCCAACCATTTTTTAAAGGTTTTCTGTCCGCGTCCTTTGACAATCGGTTGCAGTTCATCGTTCTTCATTTCCATGACGACCCGAATATTCAAAAGTGAACTCAATAAACCAGTTACGCGTCCAATCCGGCCTCCTTTAACCAGGTTTTCCAAAGTAGAAACCCCAATATAGAGTCTAGTATTTTGCTTGACCTCTTCAATGCGAGCTACAATTTCCTCTACGCTAGCACCTTCTTGAGCCAGTTTCGCCGCTTCGACCACTTGGAATTTCATGGCTTGGTCCGTAAAGCTACTATCGATAACTGTTACATCTGCATTGGCTAAGGTAGCTCCTTGACGTGCAGCTTCCACTGTACCAGATAAGGCATGAGACATATGGATTGCAATAATTTGCGCCCCTTCTTCAGCCAATCCTTCGAAGATTTCCGCAAACACACCTACTGGAGGTTGGCTAGTCTTTGGAAGGTTTTTACTGGATTTCATCAACTGAAGGAACTCACCTTCGGTTAATTCCGCATCTGAGTAGAGAACACCGTCCACCATAACAGAGAGGGGAACGATGGTAATTCCGTATTTTTCAACAACTTCAGGCTCAATCGTTACGGATGAGTCTGTAACAATTTTTACTTGTGACATAACATTCCTACAATCTTTTCTTAGATATATCCATTCTATTATATCAAATTTTCTAGGCTTTTGTGGGACAAAGTCCTTTTTGCTTAATCATCGATGGCTGCAAATCCATCATTAACCAAAGCAACATCGGCCCTCATTCCATTTTCATCAAAGAGAATACCATGGAGGACACCACCATAAACAGCCCCACCATCCATGCCAATCTTCCCATCTTCGGTCACCCAGAGTTCTTTGGTTCCAATCTTTTGATCCAAGAGATAGTGGACAGGGGTATGGCCAAAAACAATGGTCTTTCCTGTCTGATTGGTTGCTTCATGGAAGGGCTGGCGAATCCAGACTTTTTGGTAATCCGTCGTTTCATGCCAGTCCGTTAGAGTCAAGTCAATCCCAGCATGCACGAAAATATAGTGTTCTGTTTCATAAACAAAAGGAAGCGAACGGATGAAAGCGACGAGGTCCCCACAAGTTTCTTGCACGCGCCGAGCATCCTCTACTCCATCTACTGGAGCCGTGAGGGGACGACCAAGCAGAGAGTTGATCGTGGTATCACCACCATTTCGTCGGTAATGGTCATAGCGTTCAATCGGGTTATCGATCCAGGCTAAAAACATGTATTCGTGGTTACCAGAGAGGCAGATTGCCCCTTGATGGTCGACAAAATCTTTGACCAGTTCGATAACTCTACAACTATCTTCCCCACGGTCTATCAAATCTCCGAGAAAAACCAGCCGGGACTGACCATCCCAATGGGTCATCAGTTCCTCCAACATGCCTGCTTTTCCATGAATATCTCCCACTACGAAATAGCTTCCCATATCGGTTCCTTTCTTCTTAGCTTGGCCGTTTTAGCAATTGCTCCGCCTGCAGGCGGGCTGCTTCTGTCACATCTTCACCAGCAAGCATCTTGGCTACTTCTTCTACCCGTTCTTCATGACTGAGCAAGCGAACGGTCGAAACCGTTGAAAATTCATCACTCACCTTTTCGATAAAGAATTGGTAATCGGCTACTGCAATTACCTGAGGCAAATGAGAGATGGCTAGCACCTGACCAAAACGTCCAATTTTATAGATCTTAGAAGCAATAGCTTGAGCGACCCGACCAGATACCCCTGTATCCACCTCGTCAAAGACGATACTGGTCTTGCCTTCTTTTCGAGAAAAGGCGGACTTGATGGCCAACATAAGACGGGATAATTCACCACCTGAGGCTACTTTTACCAAAGGCTTAAAGTCCTCTCCAGGGTTGGTCGAAATATAAAATTCAACTGTTTCGTTTCCTTCCCGATTAAACTTAGATGGAGTAAAACGCACTTGGAAACGGGCTTTTTCCATGTAGAGATCCGCCAATTCCTGCTGAATTTCTGCTTCCAGCTCTTGAGCTAAGGCATGGCGCCCTTGACTCAGTTCCTTGGCCAAGGCAACCAGCTGGCCTTCCATAGACTTGAGTTCCTTCTCTAAGTCTTCAGAAGAGGTTCCAGCTCCTGTTAACAGGCTATATTCCTTACTGATTTGCTCCAAATAATCAAGGACATCTTTTACCTGACCGCCGTACTTACGCGTAATTGAGTGGATCAGGTCTAATCGAGCTTCTACCTGCATCAAACGGTTGCCGTCAAAGTCCAAGCCATCTACCAGATCCTCCAAGCGTTTGGTCAGATCTTCCAGAGTATAGTAGGTCTCAGCCATTTGATCAGACAAGATCTTGTAGTCCGGATCATACTCCTCGATGCTTTGCAGATCATTCATGGCCGATCGAACATTGCTAAGACTGGAGAAGTCTTCTGCATCCAGCATAGCGTAGGCATTGCTTAGGGTATCCGCAATCATCTTATGATTGAGTAGGCGTTGCCGTTCCTGCTCTAACTGGACATCTTCATCCAGGGACAAGGCAGCTGCCTCGATTTCCGAAATTTGGTATTCCAGCATTTCGATTCGAGCTTGGTTTTCCTGGTTGTTTTTTTGGATCTGCAAGACCTGCTTGCGCAAGGACTTATAATTCTCAAAGGTCTCTCTGTAGGCCTTCTTGGTCGCAAAAAAAGCATCCTCCCCAAAGCTATCCAGCATAGCGATATGCAATGGAGCCCGCATCAGTTCTTCCTGATCGTGCTGACCATGAATATCTACCAAATGCTGACCAACGGCCTTGAGGACAGAGAGGTTGACCATCTGCCCATTGATCCGACTGACACTCCGGCCATTCTGGAAAATTTCTCTGCGAATAATCAACTCCTCTGCCCATTCTAAGCCCTGCTCCTCAAATAACTGCTGAAGAGCACGGTTTTCATCAATCGCAAAGAGGCCTTCAATCTCAGCCTTAGGAGCACCGTGGCGGATGACATCAGTCGTCGCCCGGCTCCCCAGCATCATATTCATAGCATCGATAATGATGGATTTTCCTGCACCAGTTTCACCGGTTAAAACCGTCATCCCCGTCTCAAAATTCAGAGCGATTTCTTCAATGATGGCAAAGTTTTTAATTGAAATTTCTAATAGCATCTCTCTCCTACCATTCCATCAATCGTTGTTCGATAAACTGTGCCTTTTCTTCCGAGCGGGCCACAATGAAAATACTATTGTCGTCTGAAATCATACTAAAGATGATGTCATCGAAATCTTCCTGTAGATGGCGCTTGACTAAATAGGCTGTCCCTGGGACAAGCTTGAGGGTCAGAAAACTCCCCATGCGTTCAAAAGATTGAAGATTATTTTCTGCTAATTTTCCACTATGTTGGACACGTGGCAATTCATAGACATAGGCTGAACCTTTTAATGGCGTTTTAATAATGCCCAACTCTTTAATATCACGGGAAACAGTCGCTTGTGTCGCAGAAATTCCCGCTTCCCTCAGATGTTCGACAATTGCATCCTGAGTGCCGACTTTATTTTCTCGGATAAAGCGTCGTATTTTTTCTAATCGGTTTTGTTTACTATTCATGTTTAAAATCAGTGTGGGCTTTGTCGACGACAGCTACAAACTCTTGCTGATCGAGACGATTTTGCCCGGTATTTTTTTCTAAATAAAGTAAAAATTCAATATTGCCATGGCCCCCTTGAATCGGAGAATAATCCACTCCCAAGACGGAGAAGCCATGTTCTATCGCAAAGCCTTGAACCTGTTCCAAGACGGACAGATGGACCTTGGCATCCTTGATAATCCCATTTTTTCCAATCTGCTCCCGACCAGCTTCAAACTGGGGTTTGACTAGAGCGACCACCTGGCCTCCTTCTTGCAAAATCCCATGAAGAGCAGGCAAGATAAGGTTGAGGGAAATAAAACTAACATCAATACTAGCAAAACTTGGTCTTTGCTCAAAATCTTCAGACGTCGCATAGCGAAAGTTGAACTGCTCCATCGAGATGACACGAGGATCCTGACGGAGTTTCCAAGCCAACTGATTGGTCCCTACATCCACTGCATAGACCAAGGCAGCTCCATTTTGGAGCATGACATCCGTAAAGCCCCCTGTTGAGGCACCAATATCTAGCGTGATCTTGTCCTGCAAGTCAATCTCAAAAAGGGCCAAGGCCTTTTCTAACTTGAGACCACCTCGACTGACATATTTGAGTTTTTCACCCTTGAGTTTTAATTCAGTCGCTTCATCAATTTTTTCACCTGGTTTATCGAAGCGCTCGCCATTATGGACCGCAACGACCAAACCAGCCATCACACCGCGTTTGGCCTGCTCCCGGGTTTCAAATAGTCCCTGCTTGTAGGCCAGTACGTCAACTCTTTCCTTGACCATGAATTCTCAGTCTTTCTATTATGTTCTTGATTCCAGTCCCTTCGAAGGAAACTTGATTAGAAATGCGATCGAGCAAGTCCTCACAGGCATCCAACTCTCGATCCAAATAAGCCTGAGCTCCATCTAGACCAAGTAGCGCAGGATAGGTCGACTTTTCTGCCTGCAGGTCCTTCTGAGGGGTTTTTCCTAAAGAGGCAAAATCGGCTATCACATCCAAAATATCATCCCGAATCTGAAAGGCCAAGCCTAAATGGAGGCCAATTTCCTCTAAGAGAGTCGCAACAGCTGGCTCAAGCTCTAAGAGGATCCCCGCAGCTTGGAAAGGATATGCTAGCAGTCGTCCCGTCTTATTGGCATGGATGACTTGCAACTGGTCCAAGTTCAGGCTCGCTCCTTCCCCTTCCATATCCAAGACTTGGCCTGCCACCATCCCAGCTGTCCCTGAAGCATCCGATAATAAGGCAATCAGTTGCACCCGAATAGAAGCTGGAAGGTCCGCTTCTGCCACACAGCCAAAGGCATCTAAGAAGAGAGAGTCTCCTGCTAAGATGGCTAGGTCTTCCCCAAATTTTTTGTGGTTGGTCAATTGACCACGACGGTAATCATCATTATCCATCGCTGGTAGATCATCATGGATCAAGCTTCCCGTATGGATCATTTCAAGAGCGGCTGCCACCTGAAAATGAGCCTCAAGGATTGGAGCATGAAAAGCCTCCAGCAACTCCAATAAGAGCAAAGGCCGAATCCGTTTGCCCCCTGCATGGACTGAATAAAGGATGGATTCTACCAAACGGGGAGCGATTTGTTTGGCCTCGTAGAAGCCTTCAATCGCTTTTTCGACCCCTTGCAGTTTTTCTTCTAAGATCATACCAGTTCCGTTTCTGAGCCATCTGCTTGCATAACCTTGACCAAGGTCTTTTCAGCCTGATCCAGCGTTTCTTGCAAGTCTTTTGATAGCTTCATTCCTTTCTGAAACTCTGAAATGGCCTCTTCGAGAGGCACTTGCCCACTTTCCAATTTTTGGACAATAGCTTCCAAATCAGCTAAATTTTCTTCAAATTTCTTTTCTTTCGACATGCTTTACCTCTACTTCTACTTGCCCATCCCGCATGACTAGCGTCAAGGCATCCTTTTCTTTGATTGTATCCACACTATCCAAAACCTGATCTCCAGCCTGTACCAAGGCGTAGCCTCTAGCCACAATGCGACTGGTATCCAACATCAAGAGAGCTTCTGATAGGCGCTTGGCATCTGCTGCTTTTGTTTGGTAGAGCTCCTTGATTTTCAAGATCATCAATCGCTCCATTTGGAGAATCTGGTCTCGATAGCGCTCCAGCTGATGCTGGGGCGCTTGAGAAGCCAGCCGATGGCGGAGTTCTTGTAACTGACGGCTATTTCTGGTAATTGACTCTGACACGGCCTGTTTCAGTCGCAATTGAATCTGATCTAATTTTTGCAGATAAGAGTCATACAGCCGCTCTGGTTGACGGAAGATGACCGATTGGCTCAGTTTTTGCAGGCGCTCCCGATTATATACTAGGCGGTTGCGCATAGCGGTTGCCATCCGCCCCTCCTGCTTCTGCAAATGATTAAGCAGGTCCAACTTGGTCACAGGCGTTGCCAGCTCAGCCGCAGCTGTAGGAGTGGCTGCCCGGCGATCTGCTACAAAGTCTGCCAGAGTGGTGTCTGTCTCATGGCCCACACTGGAAATGATGGGAATTCTGGACTCAAAAATAGCCCGCACAACCGGCTCTTCATTAAAAGCCCACAGGTCCTCGATAGACCCACCACCACGACCGATAATCAAGACATCTAAGTCCGTCCGAGCATTGGCCTTTTGGATATTGGCGACAATTTCTTGGGCAGCTCCTTCTCCTTGTACCTTGGTTGGAAAAAGGAGAATCTCCACACCAGGAAAACGCCGAGTGACAGTGGTGATGATATCCCGAATAACTGCCCCACTCTGACTGGTAATAACCCCGATTTTATTGGAAAACTGGGGAATGGCCTGTTTGAACTTCTCTTGAAAGAGCCCTTCTTCCTGGAGTTTCTTTTTCAACTGCTCAAACTGAATAGCTAAAGCACCGACGCCATCTGGCTCCGCCTTTTCGATGACAATGGAATAACTTCCACTTGGCTCATAGAGTTGGATCCGACCGATGACATTGATCTTCATGCCTTCTTCTAGCTCAAAGCCAAAACTCTTATAGATCCCCGCCCAAACAGTCGCCTGAATCACGGCTTTTTCATCCTTTAGAGAGAAATACTGATGGTTGGGACGCTTCCGGAAATTCGAGACCTGACCCGTCAAATAGACCCGCTCCAAATAGGGGTCCTTATCAAATTTTAACTTGAGGTATTTGGTCAGACTGGATACCGATAAATACTCTGACATGGTTCCCCTTTCATACGGAAAATTCTAGTATAAATTATACCAAAAATAAGCGGAAAAAGCTGATTCTACCTACGGAAAAAGCCCCAGATTTCATGATCTGAAGCTCCTATTCTATCGACTTTTCCTATTGGCTATTTTTTTTCATCCATTTGGGAATTTCTTTACTAATCGCTGTCGGCAAAACCACGTAGACTTCCTTGCTCAAGTCTTCAGCAATAGCCGAATGAAGGTGAGTAGCCACCACCACGCGCTCATAGAGTCCAACCTGTGGAAATTGGCCTGCAAATCCTGCAATCATGCCTGCCAAGGTATCGCCCATACCTCCAGTTGCCTGGTAAGGTCCCCCAACTGTTAGTTGGTAATAGTCTGGTTGTCCTTGTTGCCAAATCTTGGTCTGAGGTCCCTTTTGAACTAAGATAGATCCTTCTGGAAGTTTTCCCACAGCCATTTGTGTCCTATCTTCTCCTTGTTCCCCAATTGCTAGACCTGACATCGCCTCCCATTCTTTCTGATGAGGAGTGAAAACCAACTGAGCTTGAGGAAGAGGCAACGCTAAGCGAGTATAGATACTAATTGCTCCGCCATCTAGAATCAACACTTGGTGAGACTGAACCCTGTCAAAAACTAACTGTACAAGGTGTGTCCCTAGATCATTGTCCTTGAGGCCTGGCCCCAATAAAATAACGCCTGCTTTTGCGATTTGATCAGCCAATAATTCTTGGTCAGTCACAGCAAATGCCATGGCTTCGGGTAGCTGACTATGGAGTGCAGGGATGTTCTCCTGATCTGTCGCAACCGTGACAAGCCCCGCTCCACTCTCCACAGCTGCCAAAGCAGACATCATAATCGCTCCCCCGTAAGGGTAGGTTCCTCCAATCAAGAGAAGACGACCATAGTCACCCTTGTAGGAGTCTGACTGACGACTAACAATAACTTGTTGCAGCAATGTTTGGTCAACTCTTAACATAAGCTTTCCTTCTTTCTTCCTCTATTTTATCACGTTTAGACTAAAAAAAGGCAGGAAAGTAAGTTCCAACCTTCAAAATTTTTTCTAATCTGTCTATCGCTCCAAACACTGTCCCGACTTCATCCAAGCTGGTTTATTTTTTCAAAGCCCGAACAGCCGCTTCATAGGTCTGAGTCATCAGCATAGTAATGGTCATAGGACCCACTCCACCAGGAACAGGCGTAATATGGCTAGCAAGTGGTGCCACGGTATCGTAGTCGACATCTCCGCATAGTTTGCCATTTTCATCGCGGTTCATCCCCACATCAATGACGACTGCTCCCTCTTTGACAAAGTCAGCTGTAACAAATTTGGCACGGCCGATAGCCACCACTAGGATATCCGCTTTTCTTGCAATTTTTGCTAAATGATGGGTCCGTGAATGGGTCAAGGTCACCGTCGCATTCTTAGCTAATAGAAGCTGGGCCATGGGTTTTCCAACGATATTGGAGCGACCAATAACGACTGCACTTTTCCCCTCAACATCGATATCGTATTCCCGGAACATTTCCATGATCCCCGCAGGAGTTGAGGGAACCATGACCGGATTACCCGCCCAAAGATGGCCCATATTAAGGGGGTGGAAGCCGTCGACATCCTTATTGGGATCAATGGCTAGTAAGACAGCCTCATCGTCGATATGTGCTGGTAGAGGCAACTGGACCAAAATTCCATGCCAGAGCGGTTCCTGATTGTAGCGGTCAATAAGTGCCAAGAGTTCCTCTTGTGTAGTAGCCTCTGGTAAGCGGACCACCTCGCTACGAAAACCCGCAGCAAGAGCCGAGCGTTCTTTATTTCGTACGTAGACCTGACTAGCTGGGTTTTCTCCCACTAAAATCACCACTAAACCAGGTACCTCCCCTGTTTCCTCTTTTAAACGTGCTGTATTTTCAGCTAATTCTCCCTGTAATTTTACTGCCAAGGCCTTCCCATCAATCACATGTGTCATCTCAATCTCTTTTCTATTCAATATCTTCTCTATTATATCAGATTTGTGGACCTGCTCCTAACACTTCTTGATTAGATAAGATTATAGGAAGAAACTATAACAGTTTTCTTCCAACAAAAAAGAGACTAGATGCTCTAGACTCTTGATTGATACTTCTTAGTACAACAATTCGTAGATTTCCATTGCAATTAAGTCAATGCTATCGAATGTATAGGTCTCACGCGCTTCTACATCACGAAGAGTAAATACTGATCCATTTTCTTCATCATGGTTGTAGGCTACTTCAGCGACTACAACTCCTTCACGTTCAAAATTACGTTTTAAGTTTCCACCGTCTTTTGTCATTGCTTCCAAACGGCTGATAATTCGTACCAAATGTGATTCCATTTTGATTCTCCTATTTACTTTCTACTCTCCTATTCTATCATAAAAGAAGGAGGAAATTCCAATAAAAATCAACTTTTCCGCTTTTTTCCTCTTTATTCCATGCCTAAAACCGGACTTCATACTAAATTCTTGCAAACTTTTAGAATACTGATATAATGAAACTATAAAAGTTTGACTATTTCTGACCAATAGTTTCTACACTTTTTACCCTAGAGAAAGAGGTAAGAGAATGCTTTGTCAAAACTGTAAAATAAACGATTCAACCATTCATCTTTATACGAATGTGAATGGTCACCAACAACAAGTAGACCTTTGCCAGAACTGCTATCAAATTATGAAAACCGATCCTAACAATAGTCTCCTGGCAGGATTAAACCAACAAAATCGCGGAGGGCGGGATCCTTTTGAAGATTTCTTCAATCAACTGGGCAACTTCCAAGCTCCCCAAGAACCTCAAACGCCACCGACCCAATCAGGAGGAGGATATGGAGGTGGAAATGGCTACGGACAAAATGGGAACGGTCGAGCTACTGGACCAAATAGACCTCAAGCCAAACAACAACCAAAAGGACTCCTAGAAGAGTTTGGAATTAATGTTACTGAAATCGCTCGCCGTGGGGACATTGATCCAGTCATTGGCCGTGACGGCGAAATTCTCCGAGTTATTGAAATTTTAAACCGCCGAACCAAAAACAACCCTGTTCTGATTGGAGAACCTGGTGTCGGAAAAACAGCTGTCGTAGAGGGCCTGGCCCAGAAGATTGTCGATGGCGATGTCCCTTATAAATTACAAGACAAGGAAGTTATTCGGTTAGACGTTGTTAGCCTGGTTCAAGGGACTGGGATTCGTGGACAATTTGAAGAACGGATGCAACAACTAATGGAAGAAATCCGTCGCCGTGAAGATGTCATTTTGTTTATCGATGAAATCCATGAAATTGTAGGAGCAGGATCTGCAGGTGATGGCAACATGGATGCAGGAAATATCCTCAAACCGGCTCTCGCTCGTGGTGAATTGCAATTAGTTGGTGCCACAACACTCAATGAGTATCGTATTATCGAAAAAGATGCTGCTCTTGAACGCCGGATGCAACCAGTCAAGGTGGATGAACCAACGGTTGAAGAAACCATTACCATCCTTAAAGGCATTCAAAAGAAATACGAAGACTACCACCACGTCCACTACACAGATGGTGCTATTGAGGCTGCAGCTCTCCTCTCCAATCGCTATATCCAAGACCGCTTCTTGCCCGACAAAGCCATTGACCTCTTGGACGAAGCAGGCTCTAAGATGAATTTGACCCTCAATTTTGTCGATCCCAAAGTCATTGACCAGCGCTTAATTGAAGCCGAAAATCTCAAGGCCCAAGCGACGCGGGATGAAGATTTTGAAAAAGCAGCCTACTTCCGTGACCAAATCGCTAAGTACAAAGAAATGCAAGGGCAACAGGTCACCGACCAAGATACGCCCGTCATTAGCGAAAAGACTATCGAACACATTGTTGAGCAAAAGACCAATATTCCAGTTGGAGATTTGAAAGAAAAAGAACAGTCTCAATTGATTAATTTGGCTGCTGATTTAAAAGCTCATGTCATCGGCCAAGATGAGGCTGTTGAAAAAATTGCTAAGGCTATCCGTCGTAATCGGGTAGGACTTGGAACGCCAAACCGTCCAATCGGTAGCTTCCTCTTTGTTGGACCAACTGGTGTCGGGAAGACCGAGTTGTCCAAGCAATTGGCCATCGAACTCTTCGGTTCTGCTGACAGTATGATTCGCTTTGACATGAGTGAATACATGGAAAAACATGCCGTCGCCAAACTGGTCGGTGCCCCTCCAGGTTATGTCGGTTATGAAGAAGCTGGTCAGCTGACTGAAAAAGTACGTCGCAACCCTTACTCTCTCATTCTCTTAGATGAGGTAGAAAAGGCCCATCCTGATGTCATGCATATGTTCCTCCAAGTCTTAGATGATGGTCGCTTGACAGATGGACAAGGCAGAACGGTGAGTTTCAAGGATACCATTATCATCATGACTTCCAATGCGGGAACTGGAAAAGCGGAGGCTAACGTCGGTTTTGGGGCAGCTCGTGAAGGTCGTACCAATTCGATCCTAGGTGAACTGGGGAACTTCTTTAGTCCAGAATTCATGAACCGCTTTGACGGCATCATTGAATTCAAAGCCTTGTCTAAGGAAAACCTCCTTCAAATCGTCACTCTCATGCTCGATGATGTCAATCAACGCCTGGCCCACAATGATATCCACCTCGATGTTACCGATAAGGTCAAGGAAAAATTGGTTGATTTGGGCTACGATCCGAAAATGGGAGCTCGTCCTCTTCGACGCACCATTCAAGACTATATCGAAGATGCCATTACAGATTACTACCTAGAAAATCCTAGTGAAAAAGATCTGAAGGCTGTCATGACCAGCAATGGAAAGATTTGCATTAAAGGAAAGAACAAACCAGCTAATGCGACAGAAAAAGTAACTGAATAATTGCATTTAAAAGAGGCTAGGACAGAAGTCCTAGCCTCTCAATTGTCTTTGGATTGTCGAGCAAGACGCAGTGGTTGAGTGGGCTCTACTACGCTGATTTCATCAGCTTTTACAGCCCTACTCAACTGTGCGGAGGTGGGACGACGAAATCGAATTCTAACGAATTACCGATTTCTGTCCCACTCTCTTATTTTTATCTCCTACTGCTTTTTATGTCCAACTATGTTATAATGATAAAAAAATAAGAAGCGAGTTTTAATATGACTGTTGCAACTTTTGGGACAAAAGAAGAAAATGTTGACTATGTCAATCGTTATGGAGTCTATGCGGTGATTCCAAATCCAACCAAGGATAAAATCATCCTAGTCCAAGCACCAAATGGAGCTTGGTTCCTACCAGGTGGTGAAATCGAGGAAGGAGAAGATCATTTCTTGGCACTCGAGCGCGAACTGATCGAAGAATTGGGTTTCACTGCGACCATCGGCGAGTATTATGGCCAAGCAGACGAGTACTTCTATTCTAGTCACCGCGACACCCACTACTATAATCCTGCCTATATCTATGAAGTAACTGACTTTGTAGAAGCTCAAAAACCGCTAGAGGATTTCAATAACATTGCCTGGTTCCACATCGATGAAGCCATTGACAGATTAAAAAGAGGAAGTCATAAGTGGGGCATCAAAATGTGGAAATCTGCCCAAAAATTGTAAGCGACTTCTTTCACAAAATAAAAAAAAGTGCTATAATAAATGGAGAAAGAGCTTAGGAGGATCTCACATGAAGCTTATGAATACAACAAATAGTCATGCTACTCTGGTCAAAAGTCAATTAGAAAGTACCGATGCTACCCTTGTTGAGGTCTATTCAGCTGGTAACACCGACGTTATCTTTACCAAAGCTCCTACACATTACGAATTGCTGATTAGTAACAAACACCGTGCCATTCGTGAAACAGAAGTTGAAAAAATTCGTGAGTTCTTTTTAAAACGCAAGATTGATCTTCAAATCATTGACCAATCTGCTATTAAGACCCTCTACTCTGATAAACTAATCGAAATTTCTTTCCCAATTATTTAGTAAGGCTATTCCGCCTTACTTTTTTATTGCCCTGACGATGGACACGATACATCATTCTAGCCACCAAAAAAGAAGTTCCAAATCGGAGCTTCTTTCAGATTGAAGATGAAGTAATTTTAGAAACTTTCCTTAGGTGAGTACGGACGTCAGCGAACTTCTACGAAGTTCCATGACTAATTAAGATACGAAGGGCGTTTGCGGATAAAGTCAAAATAGGAAGTTTGACGCAGAATCTTTAGATTCTAGGAGAACTTATCTTTTTGACACCATCCGCAGCCCGTGCCCGTGTTCAATTAGTTTTGAACCCCCTCGCTCTTTAATTTCCGGGCTCAGGCTAAAACAGTTTCCCAAACTGTTTTACTCTCAAAACTCCCGAATGCCTGAAACACAGTTGTTTCAGGCACTTTTCTCACGGCGGAATGTTTTTCATCTTCTTAAATGACTAAAATATGAAAGTCATTTTTTGAAAATCATCCAGCTGTTTTATAAAAAAATAGTTTGTCTGCATTCAAAAAGAAGTTCCATTATGGAACTTCTTTTGATATCTATTATTTTGCTTCAAAACCTTCTGCAACTGCGTCTGCAAAGTTCTCTTCAACGATGCTTGCACAGTGATCACAGATGACTGCGTGGTAGCTGCGTTCTGCTGTTGTTGGGTCGATACGACGGCAACGGTCACATACTTCACCTGCAGCGCGTTCAACTGTGAACGCTACATCCTCGAAGCTAACGGCAGCTTCTGGAGCTGATCCTTCTGCGATGGTCAAGTCTGACACGATCAAGAGTTGAGCTACATTGCTGTTTACTGCTGCGAGTAGAGTTTTGACCACTTCATTTGGATAAACAGTCAAGTGAGCTTCAAGGGATTTACCGATGACTTTGGCATTACGGGCTTCTTCCAAGGCTTTTTGAGCTTGTCCACGGAAGTCCATGAAGGCTGACCATGTATCCAAGATTTCTTCTTGATTAGCGAATGTTTGAGCTTCTGGTAATTCTGACAATTGAACAAAATCTTCGGCTTCAAACTCAAGATATGACCAGATTTCTTCCGCAGTGTGAGGAAGGATTGGTGTCAAGAGTTTGGTGATTTTCACAAGGATGTCATAGAAGACAGTTTGCATTTGACGGCGTTCGAGTGATTTAGCACCTTCAATGTAAACAACGTCTTTAGCAAAATCAAGGTAGAAGGCAGACAAATCAACATTGATAAAGTTCACCAAGGCCTTGTAAATTGTCAAGAATTCAAAGTCTGCATAAGCATCACGAATGGTCTTGACAAGTTGGTTAAAGCGGATGGTCATGTACTTATCAACTGAACGAAGTTCTTCGTAAGCTACTGCATCCTCAGCTGGGTTAAAGTCAGAAGTGTTAGCAATCAAGAAACGAAGAGTGTTACGGATCTTGCGGTAAGTTTCAGAAACTTGGCTCAAGATATCCATAGAGATACGCACGTCGTTGCTTGAGTCTACACTGGTTACCCAGAGACGCAAGATTTCCGCACCAAATTGTTTTTCAACATCGCTTGGAGCAATGGTGTTGCCAAGAGATTTAGACATCTTCTCACCTTTACCATCCAAAGCAAAACCTTGTGACAAGATTTGTTTGTATGGTGCGACACCATGGTTGGCTACAGATGTGATGAGTGATGAGTTGAACCAACCACGGTATTGGTCTGAACCTTCTAGATAAAGGTCAGCTGGGTATTTGAGTTCTGGACGGTTCACTACGACACCATTCCATGATGAACCTGAGTCGAACCATACATCCATGATGTCTGTTTCTTTCTTGAACTCACCATTTGGTGAACCTGGATGGGTAAATCCTTCTGGCAAGAGGTCCTTGGCATCCCGTTCCCACCAGATGATGGAACCATGTTCTTCAAAGAGTTGAGCCACATGCTCGATGGTTTCAGCTGTCATGATTGGTGTGCCATCTTCAGCGTAGAAGATTGGGAGTGGGACACCCCAAGCACGTTGACGAGAGATAACCCAGTCACCACGGTCACGGATCATGTTGTACAGACGGACTTTACCCCACTCTGAGTGGAACTTGACTTTTTCAATTTCATCCAAGATTTCTTGACGGAATTTAGATACAGAAGCAAACCATTGAGGCACAGCACGCCAGATAATTGGTTTTTTCGTACGCCAGTCAAATGGGTAGGAGTGAGAGATTTCTTCTTGAGCAAGGAGCAGGCTACCTAGTTTTTCAATAACTGTTGGCACAACCTTGTCATAGAATTGACCTTCGAACTCTGCACCAGCATTGGCCATCATGATCCCGCGTTCGTTGACAGTTACAGCAACTTCGAGACCATTGGCAACACCGACATTGTAGTCATCCTCACCAAAACCAGGGGCTGTATGGACGATACCAGTACCGGAGTCTGTTGTAACGTGATCACCAAGGATAACGAGTTCATCTACTGCTGTATCCCATGGGTGCTCTGTCACGATGTGGTTCAATTCTTGACCACGGTAAGTTGCCAACACTTGAACATCCGCCCAACCGAATTTCTCAGACAAGCTGTTCAGCAATTCTGAAGCGACCACAAATTTACGAGATTCGCCAGCTGGTTGCACCAAGACATAATCAATATCTGCACCAACAGTCAACCCGCGAGAAGCCGTGATGGTAAATGGAGTTGTTGTCCAAACAACAATGTAAGTATCTGTGTCTAGGATTCCTTTGCCATCTTTGACCTTGTTAGCATAGTAAAGGGAAGTTGAAACCAAGTCATGGTATTCAATTTCCGCTTCAGCAAGAGCTGACTCTGATGACCAAGACCAGTAAACTGGCTTAGCTCCTCGGTAGATGTAGCCTTTGTTAGCCATCTCACCAAATACACGGATTTGCGCCGCTTCATAGTCAGGCGTCAAGGTCACATAAGGATTTTCCCAGTCACCTGAAACACCCAAACGTTTGAAGTCTTCGCGCTGTTTATCTACTTGAGAAAGGGCGTAGTCGCGGCAAAGTTTCAAGTACTCAACCAAGTCCATTTCTTTGCGTTTGACACCTTGTTTAGCCAAGACTTGCTCGATTGGCAAACCGTGTGTATCCCAACCTGGGATGTACGGTGCATAAAAACCTGACATAGACTTAGAACGAACAATGATATCTTTTGAGATCTTGTTCATGGCATGTCCTACGTGGATATTTCCGTTGGCATAGGGAGGGCCATCATGCAAGGTGAAATGTGGTTTTCCTTGGTTCAATTCTTGACGACGTTGGTAAAGCTTTGCTTCTTCCCATTCTTTTTGCCAAACTGGCTCTTTTGTAGGCAGGCCAGCCCGCATCGGGAACTCTGTCTTCCCTAAATTCAGTGTTTCTTTGAGTTTCATGGTGTCTCCTCTAAAAAATAATCATACAAAATAAAAGACCACGACCTCGCCAAAAAGGACGACAAGTCGTGGTACCACCTTCATTCAAGAAAGAGAATCCTCTCTTTCTCCTCTTTTGTCGCTAACGCTGACCAGCGTTAGTGGTTACTCGTTTCACCACTAAGATTTGTAAAAGGATCAATCCTATCAAAGGAAGTACAGGTCTTCCACCATCACCTGCTCGCTAAAACTATTTGATAAGATCACTGTTTTTACAGATTATAAAATTGAAACAGATTCCCGTTGTTCTTCCACTTCTGGTGCATCAATATCAGCAACTAGAGGAGTTTCTACAACAATTTCATCAATAGAATCTTGATCTACCTGATTTTTTTCTGCTTCTTCCAAAGCTTCTTGAACTTTTTCATTCAATCCTTCAAAAGCTTGAGTCGCAGACAATTCACGGTTTACAGCTTCAATATGTTTTTGCAATTCTTCAATTTCTGCGCGTGAGAATTGACGAGTTAAATCAATTGCTTCATCATCGTAGTTATGATGAACTGTTTCTTCCAAAGCTTTTTCGACTACTTCACGGAAAGCTTCATCACTTGTTTGAATATACATAGCAGTTGGGCGAAGAATTTCATCCCATTCTGGTGTATCAATGATGCTCAATTGGCTTTCGATAGTTGATTTCAAGCGTTGGTGGAAGACACGCGTCTTATTCTTCAATTCTTCCGTTTCTACGGCAACTTTCTTGGCATTGTCTGTAGCATGACGAAGAATTTCATTTGCTTTTGCTTTTGCTTCTTCAACTAAATGGTGAGCATCTTGCTCCGCTTGACGAACGATGGTTTCTGAGCGTTCATTTGCCGCATGTTTCACACGTTCTGCTGTATCTTGAGCGATCAATACTGATTGACTCAAAGAGTCCTTCATTTCGTCAAAGTAGTTCAAGCGCTCTTCCAACGCACTAATTTTTGTTTCCAATTCATGATTTTCACGAACTAATTTTTCATAGTCTCGGTAGACCATGTCTTGAAACTCTTCAACTTCTTTAGCATCGTAGCCTCTAAATTTTACATAAAAGCGTTTATCTTTGATTTCTAAAGCTGTAAGTGCCATAGTTCCTCCTTATTTTCTACTGGAAAATACTTCAACCGTTAATTTGTATTTTCCACTTTTTGATAGGCCATTTTCTGATAGTATTTTAAATCGGCCATACTTTCGAACACTAATTAAATCTGCTACTTGGATCATCCGGCTAGGATTATCAATAGTGGCATAGTTTACCTTCACCTGGCCAGACTGAACTAATTGAACAGCTACAGACCGAGCAAGTTTAAAGGTAGAAGCTACTAGTTTATCAAGTCGAACACTAGTAACCAATAGATCTTTGAGTTTGGATGGTTCATCTACGGTGATCCGTTCTCGACAGTCAATCTCACGAATCTTCACAGATGCCTTTGCGATCTTCTTAAGATTCTCTTTGAAATAGGAGGAGAAACGTTCATCCACATAGATATGAATCTTCCCTTGTCCAACTAAAATATCACCAAAAGACTTTCTTTCTATGCCTAATTGATGGAGAAGCGAACCCAAAACTTGAGAGTGACTTAACCGATAAAACTTATCCGGATAAAGAACTTCTAACAGGCTTATTTCAAAATCAGATGCCTCTAACTGATAGTAGCTAGGAGCCAGAATCACTCGTGCATATTCTGTAGGATAGATTTCTGCACTTGAAAACACCTGCAAACCGTGGTGGGCACCAATTTGTCGTAAAATATTAACCTGATGTGGATTTAAAAAGGAAGTCAGTTCAAAACTATACTGTTGCTCCACTCGAGCTACTAATTCTAGAACTCGATCTATAAAGACGTGGTCTTCTGGACTATAGTGTTGATAAAATCCCTTGGTCATATAAATTGCACCAAAAATTGAAGGACAAACCGTTCCACTACGGATAGAGCAAGTAAGGCAAACATGACTGTAAAGTCTAACCCACCAAATTGCAAAGGAATCTTTCTAAATAGGCTCAAAAATGGTTCGACGATCCGTTGAACCATTTTAGCTAAAGCCGATTCTGATGCATTTGGAAACCAACTAAGCAAAGCATAGATGATTAGTACTAGCTCAAAAACCTGAAAGAAATTTCTAACTAATTGTAGGACAAACATATTAACGATTTCGTTTCATATCAAAGTCGTACTCAGCAACTTCGACATCATTTGGAAGGCGAATATCTTCAATATTCACAACGACATTGATTGGTGTTAATAAGTACATAGTACTTGCAACACGACGTAGATTCCCGGCTAATACATAGCGAGCACCATCCAAATAATCCAAACATCTTCTTGCTTGAACTTCTGTCATGTATTGGAAGTCAATAAGAATACTTTCGTTTGCCAACAACAAGTCGACAATTTCAGTTGCTTCTTCGTATTTACGAGGATAGCGAACATCAATTGTAATCTTTTCATCTGCAGCAGAACGATTTCTTGCCAACTCTTGTTGACGTTGATGAAGTCGAGTAATATTTTCAGAAGATGATTTTTGAGATGAAGCTGATTCAACCACTGCTGTAGAAGCTACTTGTGGACGACTTGCTGCAACAGGAGTAGGTTTCTGCTCCTTGGCAGCTACCACAGCTTTTTGACGTGGTTTTGATGATGGTTGTACTGGTTTAGGGGATGCTACAGGTTGGCTAGCTCCGACTGCTTGAGCAGGCGCTTCTTGCACATCGTACTCATCTCCATCTTCAGTAAAATAATCAATCAATCGATCAAATCTATCTTTAAATGACATAATTCTTTCCTATTTGAAAAATGAGGTCCCAATTCGCACAAAAGTCGCACCGTTAGCAATCGCCACATCATAATCACGACTCATTCCCATGCTTAACTCTGTAAAGGGCATATTTTTCAACTGTTTCTTTTGTAATTCTTTTTGAAGTTGGTGAGTTGCTGCAAATATAGCTTGCAACTCGTCCTGACTTGCCTCAAAAGGAGCCATCGTCATTAAGCCAACAATTTGTAGGTTATCCAAGCCTTCTAGTTCAGGAAGAATCGCATCGAGCTCTTCAGGAGCAAATCCATGCTTGCTTTCCTCTCCAGAAATATTGACTTGTATAAAACATTTAATTGGGTGACTCGCCCTTTTTTGAATTTCTTGGGCAAGCTTCATAGAATCTAAAGCATGGAAGTAATCTACATAATTGATAACTTCTTTTACTTTACGACGTTGGAGACTACCGATCAAATGCCAGGTCAGTCCCTCAACTTTTAGAGCTTGGTATTTTTCTAGAAATTTATCAACACGGTTTTCACCGATATGACAGACTCCTGTATCAACCAAAGCCTTAGCTTGGTCGATACCAACATACTTAGTAACAGCAATCACATTGACCTGATCCGTGCGGTTTGCTGTTTCCATTGCTTGTGCAACCTGCGAGAATATTCGCTCTTTATTTTCAATCAGATTCATTCTTAACGATTACGGAAAAATGGTGGTGTTTCCAACTCATCATCTTCTGAAGAAGAATCCACATAGCGTTCAACTTGACGACCAGCGCTAGTATCAGACTGACGTACAATGTTTTCACGACGAATGTCCCAATCTCCAAACGCAGATCCACGAGGTGTTTCTTGTTTAGCACGTGATTGAGGAGAAGGCATTTCGATTTCTTCCTTCAAATCGAATTCGCGATCGAATTGTGGAGTTTGTGGACGTTGTTCACGTGGTCCAGTTTGGTAATAACGTGCTGAACTTGGTGCATGAGATGCAATTCCACTAACTCTTTCAACTTTGTCCTGACGAACACCAGTTGCGACAACCGTTACGCGGATTTCATCTTTCATTGATTCATCAATAGATGTACCGAGCCAAATGTTTACGCCATGACCAGCTGCTTGGTTAACAATTTCAGAAGCTTCTTCTGCTTCAATCAAGGTCATATCCAAACCACCAGTAACGTTGACGATCACATCTTCAGCACCGTCAATGGTTGTTTCAAGGAGTGGTGAGTAGATAGCTTTACGAGCTGCTTCAATGACACGCTCTTCACCATTACCTACACCAATACCCATCAAGGCATTTCCTTTATTTTCCATAACAGTCTTCACGTCAGCGAAGTCAAGGTTGATCAATCCTGGGCTTGTGATCAAGTCAGTGATACCTTGAACCCCTTGGCGAAGGACATTATCTGCTTCGCTCAATGCTTCAAGAAGTGGTGTTTTCTTATCTACAATTTCTAACAAGTTGTTGTTGGAAATGATCAACAAGGTATCCACATGCTCGCGAAGTTCATTGATCCCTTCGATGGCAAAGTTTCCGCGTTTTGTTCCTTCAAATCCGAAAGGACGAGTTACAACGGCTACTGTCAAAGCACCAACAGCTTTAGCAATACGAGCGATGACTGGTGCAGCACCTGTACCAGATCCTCCACCCATCCCTGCAGTGATGAAGACCATGTCTGCACCTTGCAAAGCTTCTGTCAATACTTCTTCACTTTCTTCTGCGGCTTTACGACCAACCTCAGGTTGACCACCAGCACCCAATCCACGAGTCAACTTAGGACCCAATTGGATAACTGTTTCTGCTTTTGCACTTGAAAGTGCTTGTACGTCTGTGTTTGCTGCGATGAATTCTACACCAGCAACTCCTTCGTCAATCATGCGGTTGATGGCATTACCGCCACCGCCACCGACACCGATTACTTTAATAACTGCACCTTGTGCCGCTGCTGTGTCAAATGAAAATGTCATAAATACTTACACTCCTTAATCAAACATATTACCGATTAAATTCTTCATTCGGTCTGTAAAGGTAGTTTTTTCTTCTTGTTTTTGCTCTTCAACTGGATGTTGTTGCTCGACGTTTACTACAGGCTCAATTTCTTCCGGTACATATGCTGGAACAACTGGTTGCTGTACTGGTCGTTCAAACTGAACTGGTTGCTGACGTAGACGTTGATCTCCATGTACAGCAGCTTGAGCAAGAATATCTACATCTGTGAGATTTCCAGCATATTCAGACAAGCTAATCACGTGGGCAAAAGCTGGATTGCGGATACCAATTTGATTTGGAACATACAATTTCACATTTACACCAAAGACTTCTTGCGCCAATTCTTCAATACCAGGGAGAATAGCGCCACCACCGATGATGACAATTCCTCCAGGCAAATCAAGCAAATGTCTTCTTTCAAGATCTTGTTTGATTTGGTCGAAGATGTGTTTGATTCGAGCTGAAATAATCTCTGCCAAATATTTTTCAGATACTTGAACAGGTTCTACTTCACCAATCACCTCAACGTGGAAGACTTCGTCGCCAACTGATGGAACATAAGCTTCTCCATAGTTGAACTTCAAGCCTTCTGCTAATTTTTGAGAAGTCTTCAATACTTTAGAAATATCTTTAGTAACGTAATCGCCACCTTCTTGATAGATATTTGTAAATTGAAGTTCTTGATTTCGAACAGAAGCTACTGTCGTTTGTCCTCCACCTAAATCAATGACGGTCGCACCAAACTCACGTTCTCCTTCGTTCAATACAGATTTAATCATTGCAAGTGGTGAAATAATGATGTTCTCAACTTGCAAACCAGCACGTTCAACTGTTTTCCGTAAATTATGGAGGACAGTTCTAGGGCCAGTATACAAGAGACCACGCATTTCCAAACGGATTCCCATCATTCCACGTGGATCGCGGATTCCTTGGAAACCGTCAACTGTGAATTCTTCTGGAATAAAGGTAATGACTTCACGGTCTGGAGTCATACTCTTTGTCAAAGCAGATCTGACAACATTTTCTACATCTGCATCCGTAATTTCTTTTGAATCACTGGTTACAGGAATCATTCCTTGAGTTGCTTCAATTTGAAGAAGATTCGCTGGCAACCCAACGTTCACAAGATTGATTGAAATTCCTGCTTTTTCTTCTGCTTGGCTTACTGCACTTTTAATCGCATTAGAAGCAGCCTCGATATCAACAATAATTCCATCTTTGACGCCAGCACTTTTTGCATTGCTGACTCCAATTACATTCATTTCTCCATTGACATGTTCTGCCACCAATACTTTTATTGAACTAGTACCGATATCTAAACCTGTAAAAAAGCCGTTTCTAGCCATTACACCAGTCCTCTCTCTTTTGTTTTCCTATACGTCAATTAATAGCTCCGTTTTAGTTAGAACTATCCAAATTTCATTATAACACAAAAATGCCCATAGTGGGCATATTTTCTTTATTTATTTCAGATAATTTATGAGGGTTTACTCAGCGGGAACTTCTTCGTGTTGCTCGGTTACAACTGCACTCTCATCAGAATCTGTCGAGTTAGCATCAGCTTCTTCTGTTTTGTTCCCTTCCCCTTCTTCTTTTTCTTTCTTTTCCTGAGCTAAAGTGGCCATTGTTTCTGCATTGTAACTATATATCCCTGCTTCCATGTCAATGACACTGTCATCTTCAATCAGCTTGCGAATTTGATTGTAATATGGCAATTTACGCTTGATTTGAGATACCGGTACTAGGACCCTAGTGCCATCCTTCATGGTCAGCGTCACCAAATCCTTAGTCACCTTGCTCGGTGTCAAGTCCACTGACTCAATTTTATCGCGCACAGAAGATGGTATTTTCCCCAATTGTTTGACGAATTGTCGGACCAATTCTCGATCAGAAAAACGAACGGCTAGGTAAGTCTTAGGAAGCTGATCCGCAGCAACTGGTGTCTCTACCACTTCCCCATTCTCTAATATAGGATAGTGATCTTCCTCCGTCACATAGTAACCAAAGACCTGGTATTCCTCAACCTGAACCTTAAACGTCGTAGGGAAGGCATAAGTCATCGAAATATCTTTGACCCATGGACTTGCCGCCTTCATATTGGCAAGATAGCGATCCCGATTTAAAAAGGTTGTCAAGGTATAATCCCGATCTTGGATGCGGCTTTTTTCAAACAACAAGGTCTGATCCGCATTTTTATTCCCTGAGAATTCGATGATTTTTTGCTTAGCTAAGGGTGTTAAAAGGTAGGCAGAAAAGACTGCAATCAAGGTACTGATCACCAAAACAGGAATAGCTCGATAGATGTGACGTCTCGCAATCTGACCTTCCTTTTTGGCCTTCTTCGCTAGTTCCTCTTCTTCGAACATTTCTTCTGAAGGCTCTGTTAGGTAGATGATTTTTTCTTCTTCATCCTCTTCGTCTATTTCGTCAGGAAGAGTTTCTTGCACTTCCTCCTCAGCCAGATTAGCCTCCTTCTCTTTTTCTTCTTCTGCAGTCTCGGTATCTTGCTCTTCTGCATTTAAATCTTCAGAGGGAGTTTTTTGATTCAGAAGTTCCTGTCTTTCCTTCTCTTCTTGTGCCTTCTTTTCTTTTTCTTCTTGCTCTTCTAATTGTTTCTTTTTTTGATACTCCTGGTTTCGTCTCTGCCATTCAGAGAGCTTTGTGACTTCTTTAGGAGTATTTTGGTTCTTCTTATCCGTCATTTTTTCCTTTTATTAATTTCTTGATGAACTAGACTGTAAAATTCATCCAAGGAAAGCAATTCATTCGAAGCCTTCATCGCTTGATGGTAGCTTTCAGCCTCTTGGAACATTTTATCCATCATTTCTTGCAACCGATCCATGCTCAATTCTGGCTCGGCGATGGTTTCTGCATAGCCTTTTTCCACAAAATATTGAGCATTTTCAATCTGATCTCCTCGACTAGCTTCTTTCCCTAGGGGAACGATGATATGGAGCTTATTCATGGCCAAGAGTTCAAAAATCGTATTGGCACCACCACGAGTCACTACTAGGTCTGCCTTTTGGAGCAAAGGAAGATAGTGATCCGTTACGTAATCCACGCGATAAAGATGAGGTGCTTGTTCATTCAAAGAGGAGTCCCCTGTCAAATTAATGACATTGTAGCTTGCCAACAAGGCTTCTCGATTTTTTGTGACAAACTCATTGAACACTCGCGCGCCAGCAGAGCCACCCACAAAGAGGAGGGTTGGCAACTGTGGATCAAATTGAGCAAATACTGCTTCCAATTCTTGTGGGATTGGAAGTTGTTCCTGACGAACCTTGGTCACAGCTCCCACATGTTGGGCTTTCACTAGGCTTTTCGGCTGCTCAAAGGTTGTGAACATTTTTGTCGCAAACTTATAGGCAATTTTATTGGCCAAACCCATGGAACGGTCGGATTCATGGACCAATACAGGAACAAAACAGAGTCGTGCAGCCACTACCGGAGGAACTGAAACGAAGCCTCCTTTAGAAAACAAAACCTGCGGCCGTACACGAAGCATGATCCAAATTGATTGGAGAATTCCCCAGAAGACCTTGAAGATATCCAACATATTTTGCCAAGAGAAATAACGGCGCAACTTGCCCGTCGCAATCGAATGGAAATGGATGTCCAAACCAGACTTCAAAATCTCTTGGTGTTCAATCCCTTTCTTGTCTCCAATATAATGAACTTCCCAACCGTCCTCGATGAAGCGAGGGATGAGGAGAAGGTTCAAGGTCACATGCCCAACTGTACCTCCCCCTGTAAATACTATTTTTTTCATATTAATTTTTCAACTCTTCTACTGTTTTAAGAAGCTCATCGCCCCGCACTTCAAAATTCGCGTACATATCCCAGCTAGCATTGGCTGGACTAAGCAAGACGATATCACCTGGCTCAGCTATTTCAAAGGCTTTGCGCGTTGCATCTGCCACATCCGTCGCATCTAGGTAGGCAACACCCGCTTGATCCGCTGCTCGTTTCACCCGTTCAGCAGACTCTCCAAGGATGAGCATCTTTTTAAGACCAGTAATATCTGGCACCAATTCGTCAAACTCATTGCCTCGGTCCAAGCCACCAGCGATCAAGATGACATGAGCGTTATCAAAGCCAGACAAGGCTTTTTGGGTTGCTAAGATGTTGGTAGACTTGCTATCATTGTAGAATTTCACCCCTTCAATCTCAGCTACATACTGCAAGCGGTGCTTCACCCCGCCAAAGGCTGATAAGGTTTCTTGGATAGTTTGATTGTCAATGCCACGAAGTTTAGCCACTGCAATGGTAGCTAAAGCATTTTCTACATTGTGGCTACCTGGTACTCCAATTTGGTCTGCTCGCATAACAGCTTCACCTCGGAAGTAAAGGACACCATCCTCTAAATATGCTCCGTCCACCTTTTCTTGGGTTGAAAATGGCACCACAGTAGCCTCTGTTTGCTGAGCCAAGTCTTTGGCTAGATCTTGGTTAAAGTTTAGTACCACAAAATCCTTGGAAGTCATATTCTTTTGAATCGCCCATTTTGCAGCTACATAGCCTTCGAAAGATCCATGGTAATCCAAGTGGGTCGGCATCAAATTGGTAATGACTGCGATTTCTGGGTGAAAGGCTTCAATCCCCATCAATTGGAAAGAAGATAATTCCATTACCAATGTGTCTTTCGCTGTCGCTGTTTGAGCGACTTGACTAGCTGGAAAACCAATATTTCCAGACAAGAGACCGTTTTGTCCAGCAGCCGTTAATACTTCTCCAATCATGGTAGTGGTGGTTGTTTTTCCGTTAGAACCAGTGATTCCGATGATGGGTGCTTCTGAAATGAGGTAGGCCAATTCAACTTCGGTCAAAACAGGGATGCCTTTTTCAAGGGCCCGTTCAACCATAGGATTCATGTAAGGAATTCCAGGGTTCTTCACCATCACTGCAAAGTCTTCATCCAAGAGTTCCAAAGGATGTCCTCCTGTTACGACTTTGATTCCTTCTTCCAGCAAGCTTTGGGCTGCAGGATTTTCTTCAAAGGCTTTGCCATCATTCACCGTTACGATAGCTCCTAGGCGATCGAGTAGTCGTGCTGCAGATTCTCCAGACTTAGCCAATCCTAAAACAAGGACTTTTTTATTTTTAAATGTTTCAATGACGTTCATAGCATTTTTCTCTCCAATTTGTTCACCTTCTATTTTACCCTTTTTTAGACAAATTAAAAAGTCTAAAGACAGCAAAAATGACCTCTTCAGCATCTTTCATAAAAAAAGAGTCGCCATGATTTTATATCACAACAACTCTATTTTATGGAGACAAGCTCTCCTGTTTATTCTGATTTATCCAAGCGTTTAGAAGACTTGGTCGGCAATCGCGAAATATCAACGAGGGCCAGGTAGCCTACAAAAGCAAGGAAGGCGCCCACAAAAAATTCTGAAGGCAATTGGAAAATTTGGAAAATCGCTAAGCAAAGGAGGATGACCAAAGAGACCAACAATACGACTAGGGTAACTACATTCAGAGTTCCTCTGATGCTCTTTGGAGCTGCAAAAAGGTAAAAAAGGAGGATCAAAATACCTATAATTAAATAAACCATTTTGTCACTCCTTTCTTATTTCTTATTCAGCTGCAGCTGATTTTTTCTTTTTGTTTGCTTTTTCGCGTTCTGCCTTGTTGAGGATTTGCTTACGCAAACGGATTGATTCAGGTGTTACTTCCATGTACTCATCGTCGTTCAAGAACTCGAGTGATTCTTCAAGCGTCAAGATACGAGGAGTCTTGATAACCGCTGTTTGGTCCTTAGTAGCGGAACGAACGTTAGTCATTTGTTTAGCCTTGGTGATGTTAACAGTCAAGTCGTTCTCACGAGAGTTTTCACCAATGATCATGCCTTCGTAAACCTCAGTACCTGGGTTAACAAAGATAGTTCCACGTTCTTCGATAGACATGATAGAGTAGGTTGTTGCCTTACCAGTATCGATAGAAACAAGGGCACCACGGTGACGACCACCGATTTCCCCTGGAATCAATGGCAAGTATTGGTCAAAGGTATGGTTCATGATCCCGTAACCACGAGTCATTGACAAGAATTCAGTTGAGTATCCAATCAAACCACGCGCAGGAACAAGGAAGACCAAACGAGTTTGACCGTTACCTGTTGCAACCATATCCAACATTTCACCCTTACGTTCAGAAAGGCTTTGGATGACAGACCCTTGGTATTCTTCTGGTGTGTCGATTTGCACACGTTCAAACGGCTCACATTTCACACCATCGATTTCTTTAATGATAACCTCTGGACGAGATACTTGAAGCTCGTATCCTTCACGACGCATGGTTTCGATCAAGATAGACAAGTGCAATTCCCCACGTCCTGAAACGGTCCATTTATCTGGTGAGTCTGTTGGTTCTACACGAAGAGAAACGTCTGTTTGCAATTCTGCTTGAAGGCGCTCTTCAACCTTACGAGATGTCACCCATTTTCCTTCACGACCTGCAAAAGGTGAGTTGTTGACCAAGAAGGTCATTTGAAGGGTTGGCTCATCGATATGAAGAACTGGAAGAGCTTCAACTGCATCTGTTGGAGTAATGGTTTCCCCAACGAAGATATCTTCCATACCTGATACGGCAATCAAGTCACCTGCTTTAGCTTCTTGGATTTCACGACGTTCCAAACCAAAGAAACCAAAGAGTTTCGTAACACGGAAGTTCTTCGTTGTGCCGTCTAGTTTAGAAAGGGTTACTTGGTCCCCAACTTTTACTGTACCACGGAAGATACGTCCGATACCGATACGTCCTACGAAGTCATTGTAGTCAAGAAGAGACACTTGGAATTGAAGGGGCTCATCTGAGTTATCAACTGGAGCTGGAATGTGGTCGATAATAGTGTCAAAGATTGGCGCCATGGTCTTTTCTTGATCTGCTGGATCATCTGACAAGGAAGATGTTCCGTTGATCGCTGACGCATAAACAACTGGGAAGTCAAGTTGGTCATCATCCGCACCAAGCTCGATGAAGAGTTCCAAGACTTCGTCTACTACTTCTGCTGGACGAGCAGATGGCTTATCGATTTTGTTAACTACAACGATCGGCACAAGGTCTTGTTCCAAGGCTTTTTTCAATACGAAACGAGTCTGTGGCATGGTTCCTTCGTAGGCATCTACGACTAAAACAACACCGTCAACCATTTTCATGATCCGCTCAACTTCTCCACCGAAGTCCGCGTGTCCTGGTGTGTCCATGATGTTGATACGAGTTCCGTTGTAGGCAACGGCTGTATTTTTCGCAAGGATGGTGATTCCACGCTCTTTTTCAATATCGTTTGAGTCCATTGCACGCTCTGCCAACTCTGTACGCGCGTCAAGAGTTTCAGATTGTTTCAACAATTCGTCAACGAGGGTTGTTTTACCGTGGTCGACGTGGGCGATAATCGCGATATTACGGATATCTTCTCTTAATTTTGTCATGATTTCCTCTATTGTATTCAAAAATTTATTTTCTAACTGAACGATTATACCACAATTTTAAGCAAATGGCATAACTCAGACAAGTGTAAATGTTTTCATGCTTTCTTTCGAAAACCTTCTTTCTCATTCCCACTCCTAACCACTCTATTCATGAAAATCTTTCACCTCTTTATCCCTTTTCTTCATCCTTTTTCCGAATACTTGTGATTCTCTCCATTTCATGCTATCCTGTCTTTTATGAGATTAGATCAATTACTGGCCCACTACCAAATTCCCCGCAAAGAAATCAAACAGAGCCTAGCCAAAAAGCAGATCCTAGTCGACGGACTTGCTACAACAAAATTATCCCAAAATGTCGATACAGGTCTCCAAGAAGTTCGCTGGAAGGATCAGGTCCTTACCGACTGTTCCCATCACTATTTTCTTCTTCATAAACCTCAAGGGCTAGTGACGGCTACCAAGGATGCCCAACATCCTACAGTGTTGGATTTCCTCCGAGCAGAAGACCGGACCCCCAAGACCTATCCTATCGGTCGACTGGATCGGGATACGACCGGACTCCTCCTACTCACAGACAATGGACCTCTAGGTTTCCAACTACTTCATCCCCAATACCATATCGAAAAAGAATACGAGGTAACAGTCAACGGCCCTCTCGAACCCGCTCATATAGAAGAATTTCAAGAAGGAATCACCTTCTTAGATGGGACAACATGCAAGCCCGCCAAACTAAAAATCCTTAACTCCAGTCCCAAAGAAAGCCAGGCCCTGGTCACCCTGTCTGAAGGGAAATTCCATCAGGTGAAAAAGATGTTTCTCTCTGTCGGTGTCAAGGTAACTAGCCTCAAGCGAATCAAATTTGGAGATTTTTCATTAGACCCTAACCTAGCAGAAGGTCAATACCGCCCCTTGAACCAAGATGAATTACAGATTATTAAAAACTATTTAGAAAACAATTGATAAAACAAAAAAAGCTTTAGTTTGAACTGCACCCCAAAAGTTAGACAGAAAAAATCTAACTTTTGGGGTGTTTTTATTATGAAATTGACTTATAAGGATAAAGTTCAGATCTATGAACTTAGAAAACAAGGATATAGCTTAGAGCAGCTTTCAAATAAATTTGGGATAAACAATTCTAATCTTAGGTACATGATTAAATTGATTGATTGTTACGGAATAGAGTTCGTCAAAAAAGGAAAAAATCGTTACTACTCTCCTGAATTAAAACAAGAAATGATTGATAAAGTTCTACATGAAAACTGGTCTCAAGATAGAATTTCTCTCGAATATGCTCTCCCAAATCGTGGTATGCTTCCAAATTGGATGGCACAATACAAGAAAAACGGGTATACTATTGTTGAAAAAACGAGAGGGAGAGTACCTAAAATGGGACGTAAACGTAAGAAAACTTGGGAAGAAATGACAGAACTAGAGCGACTCCAAGAAGAGAATGAACGCTTACGTACCGAGGTGGCTTACTTAAAAAAGTTAAAAGAGCTAGAAGGCAGGGACGAAGCCTTACAACGAGAAAGGCAGAGACAATTAGAGAAATGGCTTCAGGAGGATTTCGACTAGATTTACTTCTTGAAGTGGCTCGTTTACCTCGCTCAACTTACTACTATCAGTTGAAGCAACTGGATAGGCTTGACAAAGATAAAGATCTTAAAGCTGAAATTCAATCTATTTTTACTGAGCACAAAGGAAATTATGGCTATCGCCGAATGACTCTTGAATTGAGAAATCGTGGTTATGTGGTCAATCACAAAAGAGTTCAACGCCTGATGAAGGTCCTTGGTTTAAGTGCTCGAATTCGTCGTAAACGGAAGTATTCTTCATACCAAGGAGAGATTGGTAAGAAAGCAGTCAACCTTATTCAACGGCATGATGGAATCTTTCTTTGGCATTTTGAAATCAGAAATATTTTATGGTTACGAGAATACATTTAAGTCGCTTAACCAATTAGAACAAGCTATTGTAGAATATATTGATTATTGCAACAACAAACGAATTAAGGTAAAACTAAAAGGACTCAGTCCTGTACAGTACAGTACAGAACTAAATCCTTTGGATAAATTAATTATCTAACTTTTTGGGGTCAGTACACTGATAACCTATCTTTTATTAATAGTTTAGATATTGTTCAATTTCGGATTTTTGGATTTCTTTTCCGTAGTGACAAATCGGGCAAGAAAGGAAATAAGTTTTACCGTAAGGAAAGAGCGGAATCCAGTAAAGAGTATACTTGCGTCCGTATTCCGTAATTTCCCAAGTACCAACATTGTTACAATGGCCACATTCGATAGCAGTTTGTGTATGTCCCAATAATTTTTGGTAACCTTTTGAACCCCAAAATAGAATCATTTTATAATCTCCTTAAAATTAATATCATTTCATGATGGCACATCAAGGATTTTTAGCAAAATTTTCCTTGATCTTAATTGGTTTTTACTTTTCCATCCCAAGAATCCAAACCATAGGACAAGATATAGATATCTTTATAGCCCTGTTTTTTCAAGAAGAGGGCTGCATTGGTCACACGGGACCCACGACTGTTCTCATAGAGCAAGACTGGTTTATCTTTTCGAAGAGCAGACAGACTCACTTTTAACTGGTTGGAAGGAATATTCCGAGCTCCCAAAATATGCTTAGCGTGGAACTCATTTGGATCACGCAAGTCCACTAATTGGCCTTTGCGGATCAATTCTTCAAACTCTGCATTGTCCACAATTTTTGCTGCCCGACGGATACGGAAGTAATTGTAGCCCATCCAGCCAAACATCCCTAAAACAATCAACCATACTAAAATATTTGTTAAACTCACTTTTCTTTTTCCTCTTCTAAATAGCGTAATTCCTGTGCGTGTTCTCTACGTAAGACGGCTTCTGCTTCTAGATAATCCAATTTTTCCATCAGCCCAGCGTCATAGATCCTTTTCAATTCAATCTTCATCAATTCGATGTCGTAAAGTCGTTTTCCGACATAAATGATGATTCCAAATTTTTTCAGAAATTGTTGAACGTCGTACAGGGTTTTCATGTGCTTATTCTATCAAATCTTTCAAGTATTTTCAAGATGGCCCCTATTTTATTTACAGGAAAAATCTCATCCAAACAAAAATGAGCCTCCCAAGCAAGGAAGGCTCGTTTGTTTATTTTCAGATTACAAACCTGGTGCTTGACCTAATTCAGCGGCAATCATCCAGATATGTTTTTCCAATTCAGCTTTTGCACCAACAAAGATATCGTTGGTCACGTCATCTCCTTCAGCATCTGTGATATCCAAGGCTTTTTGATAAAGACTTACCAAGTAGCGGAAGATAGAAAGAACACGTCCCAAATTTTCTTCCATAGAGCGTTCGAATGAACCTTTTTCTTCTTGGATGTTGCTGTGTTCCAAGAACTCAACCATGCTAGCGTATGGGGCACCACCCAAGGTAATCAAGCGTTCACTCACTTCATCAAGAGTCGCATCTAAGCTTTCCATGTACTCATCCATTTTTGGATGCCATACGAGGAAACCACGGCCACGCATATACCAGTGCACTTGGTGCAAGGCAATATGAGCGACATAAAGGTCTGCCACCACTTGATTCAAAACCGCTTTTGTATCGGTTAAACTCTTGCTTACTTCGCTGATTGTTGCAAATGTTGCTACATCTTTTGCTGCTTCTTTTTTAATTGTTGTCATAACTAAATTCTCCTTTTTTAGAATTATTCTAATTTAGTTATATTATAATCCTTCTAATTAAGAAATGCAAGAGAAAATGCTTAAATAAGAAAAGTTAGAAAATTGTTTCAGTTCTAATCGTTATTCGTCATCTTTTTTACGAATTATATAAGTATGATTAACTTTTATTTTTTTACAGTCGGTGCCTGCATCGCCTCCTTTTTAGGGCTTGTGATCGACCGCTTTCCAGAAAGCTCCATCATCTGTCCGAGAAGCCACTGCGATCATTGCCAACAGACCTTAAGACCTCTGGACCTGATTCCCATTCTCTCACAAGTCCTCTTTCGATTCCGTTGTCGCTACTGCCAGAGTCCTCTTTCTTATTGGTATGCCCTTTTTGAAGGCTGGAGTGGCCTCCTTTTTTTGCTATGCTATCAGGGCTTTCTTCCCATTCCTCATCTCCTGCCTCTGCTTGGCAGTTGTGTTTTGGCTATCTATGATTTGCGCTCCATGGAGTACCCTCTCCTTCTCTGGCTAATACTCCACACTCTTTGCCTACTTTGCACCGGTCCTACCCTCTTAATGGGAGTCTTTCTCTTCTTAGGAATTCTATCTTGTCTTTACTCCATTGGCATTGGAGCAGGGGACTTTCTCTTACTGGCTACTTTTTCTTTGACCCTCTCAGCTGTCCAAGTTCTCCTAGTCATGCAAGGGGCTTCCCTCATTGGCCTCCTAGTCTTTATCTTTAAAAAAGAAAAAGACCGGATTCCTTTCGTTCCCTGTCTTTTTCTGAGTTATCATGCTCTACTGTTTTTTACAATTTTTAGCAGATAAGATTTCTTATTTTGTAGCTTTCGCTTCTAGATAATCTGCAATAGCAGCTACGTCCTTGTCCCCACGTCCAGAAACATTGATGATGATGATCTTGTCTTTGTCCAATTGTGGAGCACGTTTGACCGCTTCTGCAATCGCGTGTGAACTTTCGATGGCTGGGAGGATTCCTTCTGTCTTACTGAGAAGAAGAAGCGCTTGAACTGCTTCATCATCTGTCGCAGCTACATATTCGACACGACCAGAGTCTTTAAAGAAGGCATGCTCTGGACCAACCCCTGGGTAGTCCAAACCAGCAGAGATTGAGTACACTGGCGCTACTTTTCCATCTTCGCCAAAGACAGCATAGGTTTTCATTCCATCGACAACTCCAACAGTCCCCTTGGTCATGGTCGCTGCGTGCTGATCTGTATCCAATCCATGGCCTGCCGCTTCAACTCCGACCAATTTGACCTCTTCTTCACCTACATACTGGGAGAAGGCACCAATGGCATTGGATCCACCACCGACACAGGCAATGACATAGTCTGGCAAACGACCTTCTTTTTCCAAGATTTGGCGTTTAGATTCTTCACTAATCACCTTTTGGAATTCATGCACAATGGTTGGGTAAGGGTGAGGGCCAACAGCAGAACCCAAAACGTAAAAGGCATCCAGGTCCGCCATCCATGCTCCAAACGCAGCATCAACAGCGTCTTTCAAGGTCTTCGTTCCTGTTTCAACCGCATGGACGGTTGCCCCCATCATTTCCATACGGAAGACATTGAGACGTTGACGCTCCACATCTTCTGCTCCCATGTAGACATCACAAGCCATACCGAACTTAGCTGCTGCGGCCGCTGTAGCCACACCGTGTTGACCGGCTCCTGTTTCGGCAATCACGCGCGTTTTGCCCATGCGTTTGGCCAAGAGGATTTGCCCCAAGACGTTATTTAACTTGTGCGAACCTAGGTGATTCAGATCTTCGCGCTTCAAATAAATTTTTGCCCCACCTAAATGTTCTGTCAAACTTTCCGCAAAGTAGAGCGGAGTTTCCCGTCCAGAATAATCTTTCAAGTAATGTTTGTATTCTGCGATAAATTCTGGGTCATTTTTGTATTGTTCAAAAGTTGCCTCTAATTGATCCAGCAAGTTTTGAATGGGTTCTGGTACGAAAGATCCACCAAATTGTCCGAAATAGCCTTTAGTTTCTGTCATGATTGTGTCCTCTTTTCTATATTTTCAATCCTGTTTATGATTTTTTCTCTCGCTGGCCCTTTGAGCTGCAGTCTCACTGGATTCCTTTGAGATACAAAAAACCTCACACAGAAAAATCTGTGTGAGGACGATTCGATACCGCGGTGCCACCTCAATTGTAGGAAGACATTCTTTCTCCTACATCTCTGACCTGTCTAACAACAGGGTGCACGATAAGGTGTGCTCACCGAATTTTTATTGTTTCAAATTCATCATCATAAACGCATCAGCCCATTTCAAGATTCACCACTGCTTGTTCGCAATCACCACAAGCTCCCTGGAAGTGAGAAAAACCTCTACTTTTCTGATGTCTTGAAGCTATTATAGCTCCCGCTTCTGACTTTGTCAACCCAAAATTTGAAATCGTCTTCAATCGTTCGGATTTTGTACCAAACTAAGATAGGTTGTCCTTACTTATAGAAGCTTGCACCCATTTAAAACACAGATAGGCCAGGTAGCCTCCCAGAGTATTGGTCCACAGATCATCTATCTCAAACACCCGATTGAAATCAAACAAGAGGTCTAACACAATCTGACTAAGCTCGATCCACACACTCATCCCTAGACTAAAGCAAAGGACGCGTTTCCTAGTACCTAGCCAAGGCCAGAGCCACAATAGTTGAAAAACCAAAGGGAACAAGAGAAAAATATTGGCTATATTCTGTACAAGCACCTTGATTAGCTGGAGCAGACTAGTCACTTGACCTAGGTTGATGAGAGAATTAAAGGGAATCAGTAATACGACTACACGACCAAAATGTTGAATCCCAGGTGTTTCCATCCCTGGTTCAGGTCGCTGGGGAAGAAAACACATGAGGCAGAGCAGGACAAAATAGAAGAAACTGCCACCTAGTAGCAGTTGTCTTCCTTTTTTTGTTAATTGCCCTTCTTCTATCAGCCAGTTGTTACGGTTGAGCTTCTTCAACAATGGCTTTCTCCCGGTCTCTCTTCATCGTATTGGAACGCAATTGTCCACAAGCGGCATCAATATCTGTTCCATGCTCTTGACGAACCACGCAGTTGACTCCGTTTTTCTTCAAGGTGTCATAGAAGGCCATCACGCGCTCTCTTGGACTCCGACTATATTGGTCATGCTCACTAACTGGGTTGTATGGAATCAAGTTGACATAAGATAGCTTCTTGATCTTTTTGAGGAGTTCTGCCAATTCCAAGGCTTGCTCGACACCATCATTGACTTCGTTAAGCATGATGTACTCGAAGGTCACCCGACGGTTAGTCGTTTCGATATAGTACTCAATGGCCGCAAATAATTTCTCAATCGGGAAGGCCCGGTTGATTTTCATGATGCTAGAACGCAAGTCATTGTTTGGAGCATGGAGTGATACTGCCAAATTGACCTGAACCCCTTCATTGGCAAAGTCACGAATCTTATGAGCCAAGCCAGACGTTGAAACGGTAATATGACGGGCACCGATAGCCAACCCCTTGTCATCATTAACCGTACGGACAAAGCTTAAGACATTCTTGTAGTTGTCAAACGGCTCACCAATTCCCATCACAACGATATGGCTGACACGTTCATCTTGTCCACGTTCGTCAAAGTATTTTTGAACCAACATAATTTGGGCAACGATTTCCCCGCTGTTCAAGTCGCGTTGCTTCTTGATCAAACCAGATGCACAGAAGGTACAGCCGATGTTGCACCCTACCTGAGTGGTGACACAAACTGACAAGCCATAGTGTTGACGCATCAAAACTGTCTCGATCAACATGCCATCTGGCAATTCAAAGAGGTATTTGACAGTCCCATCTGCTGACTCTTGAACGATCCGTTGTTTCAAAGGATTAATCACGAACTGGTCGTTCAAGGTTTCAATCAAGTCCTTCGATAGGTTGGTCATTTCTTCAAATGACTGGACGCGTTTCCGATAGAGCCATTCCCAGATTTGGGTCGCTCGAAATTTCTTTTCACCATTTTCTTCTGCCCACTCGATCAGTTCTTGTCGAGTCAAGCCATAAATTGAAGGTTTCATCTTATCTCTTTTCTCTCTTTACTTTTGACGGATGACAAAGTGGCGTTCTTGCTCACCCTGTGCATCTTTTTTTCTAGACCGCTGACGGTTCTTTTTCTTTGGTTGAGAAGTCTTTTGTTTTTGCTCTTGTTCACGTTCCCGTGACTGATTTTTAGAGCGATTCCGGCGATTTTGACGACCGCCACGCTTAGCAGAACGATTCCCCTCTTCCTGTTGTTTAGGAGAAGATTTCTTGTCAAAGGATGCTCGACGGGGTTCTGCATTTTCTAGAACAAAATAAGCACAGCTATAGCTACAGTATTCTAATAAATAATCTTCCAGACGGCTGATTTTCTCTGCATCTGTGACAGGGCGATCATCTTTATAGAAGCCACGTAGACGCAACTGTTCATTGCTCCAATCACCGACAATGTAATCAAATTTGGTCAAAACCTCTGAAAAACGCTGGCCAAAGACCGTCGCATCAAAGGCATCATTTTGATTCTCAACCAGCTCAAATGTCAATTGTTCTGCTAGCACTTGACTGCCAACCAGACGAAATTCCGGTCCAGGATATTTATTGTAATTAAATAATTCAGGGGATATTTCTTTGCGCATAGCCTTCCTTTATTCATACCTTTAGTTGTAACACTTTATTCTATCATAAATCCCTATCTTTAGATAGAATTTCAACGGAAAAGAGAAAATCTGTAAAAAGTCTGACGATTTAATTTACCTTTTCTTGCTGTCACATTATAAAAAGCAGGCTTTTTTCAAAGCCTGCTCAGATGGAAGAAAAGTCTTCTATCTAACTAAGACAAAGATGGCAATCTTTGTCTCTATACATGTTCATCAGATGATGAAAGGGGCAAATAAAGAGTGATTTTGGTATAGCTATTGGCCTTAGAATCAATCTCCATATGATAGGCTTCGCCAAATTGAAGATGCAATCGTTGGTCCACATTTTTCAAGCCAACACCTCCTAAACGAAGAAGGGTTTGATCTGTTGACTCTGATCGGTCAAACCCTCGTCCATTGTCAAAAATCGAGACGCAGGCGTAGTCTCCACTGACTTCAGTCGTCACTCGAATGAGACCTGGCCGATCGATCTCTTTAATGCCATGGTAAATCGCATTTTCCACTAAGGGTTGAAGCACTAATTTGGGGAGCTGATAGTCGCCCAACCGTTCATCTTCTAGAATTTCATAATTGAGCTTTTCACCATAACGTTGCTTCTGAATGAAAAGATACTGGCGGACATGGTCAATTTCATCTCTCAGTAGGATTTGTTCCTGGCCTTGGTTGAGAGCCAGTCGAAAATATTGAGCCAGAGATTTGGTGATATCGACTACGCGCCGACTATCGTTAAACTCCGCCATCCAGACAATCGTATCCAAGGTATTGTAGAGGAAATGCGGATTAATCTGAGCCGAAAGTGCCCGCAACTCGTAACGCCGTGCGTTCTGCTCCTCTTCCTTAACCTGTTGCATGAGGTTATCGATTTGGTCCAACATGGCATTAAAAGCTTGAGCGAGATCCACCAATTCTGGAGATCCTTTTGCTACAGCTCTCACGTGAGCATCTCCTGCTCCAATCCTCAAAATGATAGTCTGAAGGTCTCGTAAGGGTTTGATCCACAAACGCAGAACAAAGCCAATCCCTATTAAACACATAATCAAAGCTAGCAATCCTAGGCCAATGAAAGAGTACAGGAGCTGCGACTGAAGCATCTGAAGCCCTTCAAGCGAAGCCACTCCAATCAAGGTCCAATCACTATTTGGAATCGGAACCTGATAGATAAAATTCTGCCCGCCTTTTGCATAACCATCTTTCACAGCAATATAGGGCTGCATGGCCTGCATTTCTTGGCTGGAGGAATAGACCGCCTTTTTAGGATGGTAGACAAACTCATGCTTTTGATTAATGATAAAACTAAAGCCTTGCTTCCCTAGTTGAAGGTGATCCAAGTAAGCCTGAAGGCTATCGTAGCCAATATCCAAGCGTACTACTCCGAGATTTTGTCCGGTCTGATCGACCACTTCTTGGGTAATAGAAACCACCCATTTTTCTTTTTCCGAGGTCAAGGATTCCTTTCGAGCTGGCGTCAAGACCGGCATGGCTCTTTCCTTAATCGCCTCTTGATACCAACTTTCATTCATCATATCTGAAGAAGTCTGCATGCTGATTTTGGTATCTGTCGCTACCAGACGTCCGTCCTTAGTCACCAGGACTGCTGAGACTAGGTCCGGATCCGTTTCAATCATCGTTCGCATCAGGTGCTGAACCGTTTCTTGATCCGCACTTCTATCTTGGGCAAATTGGCGAACAGCCTGTTCCTTACTAAGCACTGTTGTGGTCTGCTTTAATTTTTTTAGATAAGACGTGATAAACTGACTACTTTGGTCGATACTATTTCTTGTCGTCCGCTCCGTTAGCTGGCGGATCGCCCCTGAACTCGTTTGATAGTAAAGGCTACCGATGAGACCAAAAAGTAGGAGAATGAAGAGAAAAAAGTAGAGGATCAGCTGGATCAGCAAGGGATATCGTTTCATTCATGCTCTCCTTTTTTGTACTGCCTTGGCGTCACCCCAACAACCTGCTTAAAGCGTTGAGAAAAATAGTTCATATCTTCAAAACCAACCTGATCGGCGATCTCATAAATCTTTAAATCTGTCGTGAGAAGCAAGAGGCGAGCCTTCTTCATTCGCTCCTGGATAAGGTATTCTTGGAAGGGGAGTCCCAATTTTTTCTTGATCAATACACTTAGATAAGAGGGACTGAAACCAAGTTGATAGGCCAAATCCTTCAGGGTTAGCTGGGAATCTGCTAAACGAGCATGAATGGCTTCTTCTAAGTCTGTCGAATAACCATGACTGACCAAATCTTCGACTTGCGCCTTTTTTCGCTCTTGATCGAGTTTTCCTTTCACCTTTGCTAACATCTCTTCAATATCATCTTTTGAAAAAGGCTTCAGCAAATAATCATCTGCACCCAACTTGATGGCTTTCCTCGCAAATTCAAAGTCATCATAACCTGTCAAAAAAATGATATGACAAGACGGAGATTGCTCTTTAACGAGATGGGCCAGATCCAAGCCATTCATTTGTGGCATATTGATATCGGTTAGAAGGATATCAGCTGGTTGATCTTGAAACTTCTCCCAGGCCTCACGGCCATTTTCTGCCTGGTTGATGACGGCCATTCCAAACTGTTCATAGTCTACTAAGGAAGTCAGACCCTGCCGGATAAGCTCTTCATCTTCCACAATCATGATCGAATACATGTCTTTCACCTACTTGTTTTTGCTATGCTTATTATAGCAAATTGTAGTTCCAAATGTCTCAGACATAGTCCAATAAATAACCGTAGCCCTTTTCCACCATCTCTGCTTTAGGGATGAATTTGATTGACAAGCTATTGATGCAGTAACGAAGGCCACCTTTTTCCTTAGGTCCATCAGTAAATACGTGGCCTAGATGGGAATTTCCTACTCGACTCCGAACCTCTGTCCGAGTCATATTGAAACTCTTATCTTCCTTGTAGGTTGCCACATCCGGACTGATCGGTCGGCTAAAGCTTGGCCAACCACAACCAGAATCAAATTTATCTTTTGAGGAGAAGAGAGGCTCTCCTGTTACGACATCCACATAGATGCCCGCTTCAAACTTATCCCAATAGCGATTAGAAAAAGCACGCTCTGTATCATTCTCTTGCGTCACTGCATATTCTTCGGGCGATAACTTCTTCTTGATCTCTTCATCGCTCGGTTTTGGATAGCGACTAGCGTCAATAACTGGATAAGAAGCTTGATTCACATCAATGTGACAATAGCCATTCGGATGTTTCTGTAGATAGTCCTGATGGTAGTCTTCCGCCTTGATGAAATTGGTCAGTGGCTCTTTTTCCACTGCTAACGGTTTGTCGTATTTTTTTGCTACCTCTTCAAAGACTTGGTTAATAGTTGGAAGATCCTCTTGAGAGACATAATAGACACCTGTTCGGTATTGAGTTCCTTGATCATTTCCTTGACGATTCTTCGACGTTGGGTCGATAATCCGGAAATAATGCAGGAGCAATTCTTTCAGAGATACCTGCTTGACATTGTAAGTGATATGAACTGTTTCAGCATGGCCTGTTTGAGGGACTAATTCATACTTGGTGGTATCCCCTTTTCCATTGGCATAACCTGATTCGGCATCAATGACACCCGGAACACGGGAAAAATACTCTTCCACACCCCAGAAGCAACCACCAGCTAGATAGATTTCTCGTTGGTCTTCTGGATTGACTTTTTCTTCCTGCTTTTTGTTTGCTACTGGTGTCTGACTCATGGACGCTTTTTTGATCTGCTCAGTCGTCGCATCTGATGTATCCAAGGCCATGGATCCTTTGACAAGGAAAAAGATTCCAAAACAAAATAGCCCCACTAAAAGAATGGAAATGAGTTTCCATTTTGTTTCCATTTTATGTCCTCCTTACTTCATTTCTTTTAGAGTCTGGACGATGTCTTCCTTGCTCATATAACCGATATGGGTCTTAGCGAGAGTTCCATCGCTTGCAATAAAGAGTGCCGATGGATAAGAACGAATCCCATACTCTTTTAGCAGTTCCCCTTTACTATCTAGCAAGACTGGGAAATCCTTGTAATCCAAAGACTGGTACCAGTTTTTGAAATCTGCTTCTGATTTTTCACCATTAAAAGTTGGAGCTACAACGGATAAGACCACATAATCCTTACCCGCCTCTTCTTTTGCCAACTCATTGGTATCCTCTAATGTCGATAGGCAAATAGAGCACCAGGAAGCCCAAAATTTGAGGTAAACTTTCTTCCCTTTGTAATCAGATAAGCGGTAGGTCTTACCGTCTACTCCTTGCAGGTTAAACTCTTGAACCTTCTTTCCAGCTTGCTCTGAAGATCCCGTTGTGGATGTCTGCTTAGTCTCACTTTTGTTGGATGATTCCATTCCTTGGTTAGAGCAAGCCCCCAAAAGTCCAGTACACAAGAATCCTGCAGCTACTAAAGCTAATTTCTTCATCATTATTACCTCTTTAAACAAGGAGAAAGTCATCCTCAGATGACCTCTCCCTTCTTTCATTAGTTGTCTGACTTCATATCAGATGATTCACTCTTTTCATCTTTCATTTCTGAATCGCTAGATTTCATCTCATCTTTTTTCATATCGTCCTTCATTTCAGAACTGCTGTCAGACATCATAGATGAATCTTTCATGTCTTCTTTTTTCATTTTATCATCGGACATGGATGAATCCTTCATGTCATCCTTCTTCATATCGTCCTTCTTCATATCGTCCTTCTTCATCATACTACTATCGTCCGTTTTTTTCATGTCTGAATCTGATTTCTGTCCAGAACAAGCTGCTAAAGTGACGATGCTAAGTGTAGCAATAGAAAGTGCAAAAATTTTTTTCATGATTTTTCTCCTTTAATCATTCAAGATTAGTGAAACAGGGATGCGAGGCTATTAAGATTTCCTAGCATCAGCAAGATGCCCATCAAGATGATGAGGGCACCACCAATTTTTTTCAAGGTTCCCATATGGGGCTTGAGTTTAGCAAAATGTTGTAGAACCCAGCTAGAAGCCAAGGCCAAAAGCAAGAAAGGCAGAGCCAAGCCTAATGTATATACCAGCATCAGGAGAGCACCTTGCAATGCACCATCTCCTCCAGAAGCTGCAATGGCTAAAACAGAGCTCAAAACTGGTCCGACACAAGGGGTCCAACCAAAACTGAAGGTGACCCCTATCAGAAAAGCATTGAAGAATTCATTGCGTTTTTCGTCCTTCTTCAGTTGGATACTCTTTTGTTTTTGGAGTTGCTGAAGATTGATGAGGCCCATCTGATGGATTCCCAATAAGATGACAATCCCTCCTAGTAGGTAACGGAACCAGGGAGCATAAAGCACCTGGCCAAGGGCCCCTGCACCGTATCCTAGAATCAGGAAAACAGTTGATAGACCTGCGATAAAACAAAGAGTCTTCACCAGGCCATACCAAGAAATGTCTCTTCCAAAAATACGCACCGTTTTTTCATGCTCAGAATCCAATAGAATCCCTACATAGACTGGCATCAGTGGCAAAATACACGGGGAGAAAAAGGATAGAACTCCCGCTAAGAATACTGAAATGGAAAACAAACTGGTTTGAATCATTTCACTACCTCCCTTTCTTTCTGACACCAGTATAAAGAAAAAATCCCTCTAAAAATAGAGAGATTGATAAGCAAAAACTTGAATTTAATTAGAAGGTGAATATTCCCCTCTGCTAACACGATGTCATACGTTCAAGTACGAAATTTGTCAAACAGGCTACTTTAGTTCTTTTTCAAATAGTCAATGGCATCCTGCAAGGTTTTGACAGGGACAATTTTCATCTTGGTCTTAATTTTCTTAGCTGTTTCTACCGCTTCGTCGTAGTTGCTCTTGGCATTCGGATTGTTCTTTTTGACTTCTTCTGTCACTGGATTATCAGGGGCAAAGAAGATTTCAGCACCAGCGCGATCTGCCGCTACGACTTTTTTATCCACTCCACCGATATCTCCGACAGTCCCATCATGGTTAATAGTCCCTGTCCCCGCGATATGGCGTCCCTGACGAAGGTCTGGATCCGCTACTTGAGTATAGATGGACAAACTAAACATCATCCCGGCACTTGGACCACCGATGCCAGCTGTCGCAAACTCGATTGGCACGTCACTCTTCACTTCTGTCCTGTCAATCAAGCTAATCCCAATCCCATTCTTGCCATTGACCAACTTAATAATCTTTCCTTCAGCTGTCTTGGTCTGACCATCTTCTGTGTAGGTCACTGAGACCTTGTCCCCGATTTTTTGGGAACCAACATACTCGATGAGCTCTTTTGAGCTCTTGAAGGTTTTGTCATTCACAGCCGTAACCGTGTCCGCAATATTTAGAACGCCTTTAAAGGTAGAGTCTTCTGCCACTTGCATGACATAGACACCTAGGAATTCCATCTCTGTATCTTTTCCAGCCGTTTTCAGTCCTTGGTATTTGGCAGTATTTTGAGAGGTTTCCATATAAAATTGATTGATCCGGAAAAATTCCTCACTGGAACTGCCACCTGTCATTTCTTTTTCAGAGTAGATATCTGTAAAAGGAGTCACCCAGGCATAGACTATATCCGAGAAGGTCGCTTGCTTGACGGCAACAGTGACAAAATCATACGAACCGGATGCTTCATCATTTTTCTGGTTGACACGCATGACTTGGCGAATATCTTCTGAACTCCCTGGCATTTCCAGATAGTAAGGCAGGGGAACAAAGAAAGCTAGCAAGGCCAAAATTAGAAGCAGGGTCCCAATCATCGGCCAACGATAAGTTCTCCACACACTATCTTTTTTGCGCACAGGTTCAAATGGGCTTTCTGGTAGCTGAGCCCTTGGTTTCTCAAATTCTTTCATTCGTTTTATTTCATCTCCTTTATAACACTCTCTGGGACATAGGCACTGACATCCTGCTGGAAGGTCAGCAACTCGCGAATTCTCGTCGAGCTCAAGGCCTGGTACTGGGGCTGGGCACAGAGATAGATGGTCTCAAGCTCTGGAGCCAGCTGGTGATTGAAGTAGTCCATATTGCTTTCATAGAGGAAGTCCTGGCTATTGCGCAACCCTCGGACCAAACTCGTCACCCCATACCGTCTAGCCACCTCTACTGCCAACTCTGCCTCTGAGGTGATGACTCTTACATTGGGCAAATGAGCCACTGCTTCTGTCACTATGGCTTCCCTTTGCTCAATGGTAAAATAACCCTTCTTCTCATGATTAAAGAAGATACCGACATACAAGCGATCAAACAAGCGACTAGCCCGCTCTATCAAATCCAAGTGTCCCAAGGTCATTGGGTCAAATGAACCTGTAAATAATCCGATTTTATCTGACATAAACCGTCACCTTACTAATTCCGTAGATTTTTTCTTTCCAGATTCCTAGACAAGCAACTTCCTCAGGCAAGTCCACTGCCTTGTCTGTCTCACAGACGACCATGACCTCTTCTCCAAGTAAACCACGTTCAGCCAGGGCCTCAATATCGGCTACGATCTGCTCCTTGGCATAGGGAGGATCCAGGAAAATGAGATCAAAGGCCCCCTGCAATTGGCCGAGAGCCTGGTGAGCCTCCATCTTCAGCAATTGAAACTTGTAGCTTTCCTTGGTCATTTGGATATTGCTAGCAATAATCCCTTGGGCTCTGCGATCTTTCTCGACCAAGACAGCCTGCTCCATCCCCCGAGACACCGCCTCGATGGACAGACCGCCTGAGCCAGCATATAAATCCAAGACCCGACCCCCATCAAAATAAGGACCGATCATATTAAACATAGCCCCTCTCACCTTATCTGAAGTGGGCCTTGTTGTCTTTCCTTCGAGCGTCTTAAGAGGACGCCCTCCATAGGTACCTGATACAATCTTCATAGAGATTATTATATCAAAATTTGGATAAAAGATACAAAAACACCCACCTCTCCCATCTGAGATCCGCTTAAGTTAAATCCCTTTCACTCCTAAAGAAAAATCCTCTCACTTTTCTCTTGAAGTCCGAATTATTTTTTGCTATACTATACGTAACTTTTAAAACGTTACATAGGAGAATGCAGATGTTTGATGCAAAAAAATTAAAAGACCGGCGACTTGAGCTGGGCCTGACCCAAGCCCAGGTCTACGAATCCTTAGAGATTAGTCGCAAGACCTACTCTAGTTGGGAGAATGGCTTAGCAGAGCCACACGATAAAAATCTCAGGAGGTTGGCCAAGCGCCTCTCCGTTAAAGAGGACTACTTTGTCGACAAGAGCTCAGCGCTTTTCACCTACCCTTTACTAACGCCACCCCATCAGAAGAAGGTCGATCTCTTGGCTAGCCAACTCTTAGCAGAGCAAGAAAAAGTGGTTTCACTGATCCCTTACCGTGTCCTCTCTATCGACTTGGCAGCTGGGCATGGTCATACCTTTTATGACAATGAGACTGACTACGAGACCGTTTATTTTGACCAAGAGATCCAACACGACTTTGCCTCTTGGGTGTCTGGAGATTCTATGGAACCAAGCTATCCAAACGGTTCCGTTGCCTTGATGAAACAGACCGGATTTGACTATGATGGAGCGGTCTACGCCCTCATGTGGAACGGGAAGACCTATATCAAAAAAGTCTATCGAGAAGACGAGGGCCTCCGCCTAGAATCCATCAACCCAGCCTATGATGACCTCTTTGCCCCCTACGAAGATGAACCAAAAATCGTCGGTATCGTGGTCGGCCACTTCCTCCCTCTGGAGGTTTAGACATGCTTTTTGATTATTCACGTGAGCCTCGGTCTGATATTGCTTTTGTGGATATGAAAAGTTTCTATGCCAGCTGTGAATGCGTCCGTCTCGGCCTCAATCCCTTGACTACTTCTCTTTGTGTCATGAGTCGGAGCGACAATTCTGCTGGCCTCATCTTAGCCAGTTCCCCCGTTTTCAAGCAGATCTTTGGGAAGAAAAATGTCGGGCGGAGCTATGATCTGCCCTTCGATCTCAAGACGAGGAAATTCAATTACTACCTGGCCCGTAAGCAAGGTCTGCCGACGGATCCATCCTTTGTACACTATATCGAAAGTTGGGCCAAGCGCACCTTTATCGTGCCCCCTCGCATGAATGCCTATATCCAGGTCAACATGGAGATCCAGCAAGTCTTTCAAGAATTTGCTGCTCCAGATGACATCTACCCCTATTCCATTGATGAGGGATTTATCGATTTGACCAGCTCTCTCAACTACTTTATTCCCGATCCTCAGCTGGACCGACGCTCCAAGCTGGATCTTCTTTCTGCTCGGATCCAAAAGCGCATTTGGCAAAAAACTGGGATCTACGCTACTGTCGGGATGAGCAATGCCAATCCCCTACTGGCCAAACTAGCTCTGGACAACGAAGCCAAGCACCAGAAAACCATGCGGGCTAACTGGTCTTACGAAGATGTCCCCAGTCGAGTCTGGCAGATAAAAAAACTGACCGATTTCTGGGGGATCGGCCATCGAACAGAAAAACGCCTTAACAAACTAGGCATTCACTCCATCTATGAACTGGCTCAGGCCAATCCAGACCAGCTCAAAAAAGAATTTGGAGTCATGGGCGTCCAGCTCTGGTTTCACGCCCATGGGATCGATGAAAGCAATGTCCATCGTCCCTATCGGCCAAAGTCTCACGGTCTGGGAAATTCGCAAATCCTTCCCCGTGATTACCACCGTCAAAGCGATATTGAACTGGTCTGTCTAGAGATGGCTGAGCAAGTCGCTATCCGCTTACGTCGGGAAAAGAAAAAGACACAACTGGTCTCCATCCACGCCAGCTACTCCAAGCAAGAACAGCTCCCCTCCATCCACTGCCAACGAAAGATTGAGCCGACCAACTCTACCGCTCAATTAGCCAAGGAAGTCATCCAGCTCTTTCGCTCCCACTACCAGGGAGGAGCCATCCGGCAGATAGGAGTCTTTTATGGGAATCTCGTAGAGGAGAGCTTCCAGCTGATCTCCCTATTTGATGACCCTGAGCAAACCCAAAAAGAAGAAGCTCTCCAAGGGACCATTGACCACATCCGTGACCGATTTGGCTTTGCTTCTCTACAGAAGGGATCTGCCCTATTAGAAAATTCGCGCGCTCTGGCTCGAAGCAAGCTGACCGGAGGCCACTCTGCAGGAGGTTTAGATGGCTTAGCATGATTGATCGTTCTTATCTCCCCTATCAGTCGGCACGCGACTTCCAAGACCGGGGCATGGCCAAGTGGGCCGGATTCTTCCTCTCTGAGCATTCGACAGCCTTACAAACAAACCAGCTCTCTCTCGAAGAGCTTCGCCTCCTCTCAAACCAAGAAATCCGTCACCTCCTTGAGCAGGCTTATCAGCAAGAGACCTCCCTCTCCCTCTCTACCCTCCAGGACAATCAAATCGCCGTCTACTACGGTCAGGTCTATACCTTAAGCCCTTCCGAAGTCCTCATTAAAAACGGCCAGCACTACCACTCTCTCCTTCTTTCGACTATTTTTTCTATTGAACCAGGAGATTCTAGCTATGAAACCAGCCCTGAATAAACACGAACTCCAATTTGATTATTTTTCAGACAATTACCAGCAGTTCGAGCAAGATTTTTACCGATTGGCAACGACTGCTACCCCCTTGGTCTTTTTAGAAGATGACCTGCTGAGATCCATGTCGACAGGCCAGCGCAACTATTTCAGACTCCACCATACTCAGAGTCGCGACCACCGTGACCACTACTTTCACTTTCGCGTCTCCACCCATCCCCAATCCCCACTGACACGGATTTATACCTACCTAGGCCACAGTCCTACCACAGAATACAAAGCAACCTCCTAGAAAACTAGGAGGTTCTTTTATCATGTGTATGAAGAAGCTTTCGCAACCCAACCAATCGCATCTGCAGGAGGATTGTCCACATCGATCCAGATGAAATCCATACCAATTTCACCGTTTTTGAATTTGGATTAATTCTTTAATTGCTTCTTTCAACCAATTTCTGATACAATGAAAGAGGAGGAAAATCATGTCAAAAAAAATTATTCACGTTGTTGCAGCTGCTATTGAAAAAGATGGAAAAATCTTTTGTGCTCAGAGACCTGAAGGAAAAAGCTTAGGAGGCTTTTGGGAATTTCCAGGTGGAAAATTAGAGGCAGGAGAATCTCCTGAACAAGCGCTCATTCGTGAAATACAGGAAGAATTAAATTCTGAAATTGAAATTATCTCCTTTGTGAACGAGGCCTCCTATGATTATGATTTCGGGACTGTCGTTATGAAAACCTATCACGCCAAGTTACTCTCAGGAAACCTAGAGTTGTTAGAACACCAAAATTCTACTTGGCTAGCACCACATGAATTAAAATCGCTTAACTGGGCACCTGTCGATCGTCCAGCTGTAGAATTATTAACAAATAAATAAGAACATGGCTTAACACCATGTTCTTATTTATTTGTGATGTAACGATAAAGCGTATCTGAGATGGATTTCTCTAACTTAAATTGCATTGTTACAATACTTTCATCGCCTTTTTCTAACGGACGAATCATTTCTTTTACCGAGGAAGGAATCAAATTCAAATTTCCTAGATAGTAGAACTCGCCTCCTTCAGCATCATCTTTGATGACAAATAATTTTATATCTAGACCAGTTGTGGGAGAGGAAACAATCGCTTTTACATCCGGAGACATCAATGTACGTTTATTCTTTGAAAACCATTTTAATGTCGTTTCGTTTAAAAGTTCATCTTCATACTTAATAGTATCATTGATTTCATCATTTTTATGATATGTAATAAAAATTGGACAAGAATTCGTTTCCTTATCAATTTTGTATCCACCAATATTCAATGGTGGTTCATCCTTGGCCCAATTAAGTAATTTTGCAACATCTCGACGAGAGTATTTTTGACCAATCGTAAATGTATCTGGATAATCCAAAGATTTAATAAGTCCTGCCTGAATAATATCTTCAATAGCTATCCTATATTCAACCTTCTTTAATAACTGAACAAATTCTTCTTGTAGAAAATATATAGAACCCCGGCAAATAAGCAGTGGGCTAGTCCCAAATTTCTTTACCTCTTGTGCCTTAAGAAAAGTAAGAGTTAAAATTGATTCGACTGAAGCAATCGTTGCTTTATCAAAAGGCAGATTCGTTTCTTGAAGAAGGTTAATAAAATCTTGTTTTGCCACTTTTCCATATTTAATCAAACGATCTAATAGGAGGAGCTCGTGCTTCCGTTTACCAGATAATAACTCAAAGGTCAAAAAATTCAACCATTTTGCTTCATTTTCTGATAAGACTATCTTATTTTTAGAAAATTTGTTTAAGACATCTACATAATTTTTAAAGCTAGTATTTTCAAAGAATACTAATGGATCGATACTATTGTAGTTCAAGTAATCAACTAAAAGAGGACTTCGACCTAACTTATTTTCCAGATCCGTGTATGCTTCTTGTAAAATTTTCAAATTGGATAAGGAAGTATTAGTGATGGACTTAAAGATTTGTTCCTTAGCTACTTCTTCAAAATTGATGGTCGTCAATCCTTTTAGAATATTTGGTTCTCGAAGCTCTCGACGATAATTATCTTTATTCATCGTTTTATCACCAAACAAAGCAATAGGAATTAGATAGTTATTCTTATAGTTTCCAATAAAATCGATAATGGTCACATATTCTTTGCTTTCATGCTTCCGTAGCCCTCGACCTAACTGTTGTACGAAAACAATGCTTGATTGAGTATTACGCAACATCACAACTTGATTGACCGATGGAATATCAATTCCTTCGTTAAAGATATCTACTGTTAAAATGTAGTCTAGCTCTCCCTTTTCTAGTTGGGCAACGACTTCATTCCGGGTCTCCATATTATCTTCACCTGTTAAGGCTCGACATCGTTTTCCCTTTTGGTTCAGTTTAGATGCTAAGTCATGGGCTTCTTGCTTAGAAGAACAGAACATCAAGCCCTTCACTTTCTCTCCACTAACTCCATAAAAATCAATCTTTTTAATAATATGCTTCACGCGCTCTTCGGATGTTAAGTTTGCGATCGTAGTATTCTCATTGATTAACTGTCCTTCGACTTCGATATCCTTTACCCCAAAATAAATAAATGGGCAAAGCATATCATTATCCAGAGCATCTTGTAGACGGATTTCATAGGCGATATTATAATCAAATAGTTCATAAATATTTTGCCCATCAGTTCGTTCGGGAGTAGCTGTCATCCCTAAAAAGAATTCTGGTTGAAAATGCGCCATCACTTTTTTATAAGAATCAGCACCAGCCTTATGAACTTCATCAATCAGAATATAGTCAAAATAATCTTCTGAAAATAGATTTAAGTGCTGATCACGTGATAGGGTTTGAATAGTGGCAAAGACATATTTTTTGCCAGTCAAATCAGCCCCAGAGTGATAAATGAGACCTTCTGCATCTGAAAACTGCAAGACCTTTTGAAAATCCTTTAACGACTTCTGTAAAATCTGCTCTCGGTGGACAATGAAAAGCATTCTTTCTGGTTTAAACTGTTGAACATCAAAAGCTGATAGAAAGGTTTTTCCTGTCCCAGTGGCACTGATGACCAAAGCCTTCTTTTTTCCAGAATCACGAATCGCTTGCAAACCTTTTAAGGCATCCTTTTGCATTTCGTTGGGACTAATCGTTTCACTCTGATATTGAGCCGTCTTCTCTTCGCGAATCTGGTCCACTCGAATGACATTCTGACGTTTTCGCGCATAAGAAGCAATCTTTTCATCTGTCAAAAGGTCAGACTTCTCCCAAATTTTATCAAATTCAGCTTTAGTGGCTCGAATAAGTTCGCCATTATGGGTAGATGTCAGTTTAATATTCCACTCATAATTGATCTTAAGAGCATTATGGGTCAGATTCGAACTACCCGAAATCAAGTCCTGCCTTCCCTCATGCTCAAAAAGATAAAACTTGGCATGCATCTGCAAACTCTCTGGAGTCAAACGAACTTCTACATTCTCTAACTTGAGTAGTTCTTGCATAGCTACTGGATCATTAAAATCAAGATAAGGAGAAATCAGAATTTTACCTTTGATTCCTTTATCCATCAGATCAGACAATTGCGACTTAATTAAGGCAATCCCAGACTGTGTAATAAAGGCCACTGATATGTAAAAAGCCTTGCACTTGCTCAACTCCTCTTGCAAATCCGTCAAAACATATCGCTTCATTTCATGATCGTTGATCAGAATCTGCGGAGAATACCCTCCCTCTTGATACTGGACATTATCCACAAAACCATATTTTAATGATTTAATAAGAGTGTCTTGAAATAAAGTAACGCCTTCTGGCATAGATCGTCTCTTTTCTAAAATTATTTAAATACCATAATTCATAATAATATCTACTTTGCTAAACCTATTTAATTAATCTAGCCCAAATTATATTCATTCTTTATATTATCAATACCATTAAGCAACTTCGGTTTCCTTAGCTTCACTTCTTCAAAATCACTAGATTCTAATTTTTCATCATGTAAATAATGATATAACTCGTCTTTATAAGAAGATGTCAAGCTATATTTTGGAAATTGTATCGTAATTGAATTACTAGAAAATTCGTCAAGTATTTTGTTATTTCTAATTAATTTCACATTATACTTTATAACACAAGGAGCATCTACAAGAATATTAAATCTCAAAGTATTCTCCCCTTTTTCTAAATGATGATTTATTGAAAAATCAAAAGAATCAGTAGTATAAGGAGATAACAATTCAATAATTGGTGTTAAAGTTCTATCAGGCTTCCATCCTCCACCTAAATTTCTAAGAAAACATTTCTCTGATGAAAAATATGGTATCTCAATCACACTTTCAATTTCTTGATTCACTTTATTAATTAATTCAATTCTAATCAATTGTTTACAGTCAGGCACATTATTATGAAAGAACTTAATAATACTGTGATCTGTTAATCTTTTTGAAAATATTTTTTTGATATCACCACCACTTAAATTACCAGTTTCTATATCTGAACTAAAGATTATTTTATCCTTTCCGTTCTCCTTATTTAAATAATGGCCTTTTACTTGATAGTTTCTTAATGAACTATTCTTATTCCCATTGTTAAAAATAACAAAGTCTATATCTTGTGATAAATTATCAAAACCATTTTGTATCGTAATATCTTCGTATAAATAATCACTAACACTAATATTATCCACTACTAAATTGTGAATTAATAAATTGTCTTTTGAATTTTCAATAACTAATTCATTCTCAATATAATTTTTCAAAACTCCTTGATTCTGAAAAATAGGTGACTCGACCCCATTAGATAGTTTAGGAACATTTCTAAGATCAATCCTTTTAATTTTTACTTTCTTAAATTTTGAGAAAACTATTTTTTTAAATAACCAACAAACTATCCCGACTATTGTTAAAAATATCCAAAAAACAAAATCAGAAATAAAATTGATTAATATATCCTTTGTGCTATTTAAATCAAGCAACTCTTATCTCCTAAAATCTTTTTATCCTCATTATACCAAAAAAACACGGCTCATCACCGTGTTTCTATGTTTATTTCACGAGTTTCTTCATCTCATCAATACGCGCTATTGTCGCGTCGTATTTAGCTTGGTAGTCGGCTTGTTTGTCGCGTTCTTTTTGGACGACTTCTGGTTTGGCATTGGCTACGAAGCGTTCGTTAGAGAGTTTCTTGCCTACCATATCCAGTTCTTTTTGCCATTTAGCCAATTCCTTGTCGAGACGAGCCAGTTCTTCTTCGACATTGAGGAGGTCAGCCAGTGGCAAGTAGATTTCTGCTCCTGTGATGACGCTTGACATCGCGAGTTCAGGTGCAGGGATGGTTGATGCGATCTCCAAGTGTTCTGGATTTGTGAAGCGTTTGATGTAGTTGACATTGCTGTTAAAGAAGGCTTCCAAGTCGCTATCGCTAGTCTTAACAAGGATGGTGATAGGCTTGCTTGGTGCTACGTTTACTTCTGCACGCGCATTCCGAACGGCACGGATCAAGTCTTTGAGGCTTTCGACACCAGTGTGGGCAGCGAGGTCTTCAAAGGCTGGGTTGACAGTTGGGTATTCTGCTGTAACGATAGAACCTTCTGAGATTTGTCCAAAGATTTCCTCTGTCACGAATGGCATGATTGGGTGAAGGAGACGAAGGATTTTGTCCAAAGTGTAAAGGAGAACAGAACGTGTGATGACTTTCTCTTCTTCGTTATCGCTATAAAGGACTTCCTTGGTCAACTCAACGTACCAGTCCGCAAACTCATCCCAGATGAAGTTGTAGAGGATGTGACCAGCCACACCAAATTCAAACTTATCAAAGTTTTCAGTGACCTTGCCGATGGTTTCATTGAGGTTGTGGAGAATCCAGCGGTCTGTGACATTTCCAGCTTCCTTGTTGACCACTTTTTCGATATTGGCAGTTGCTTGCTCAAGGGTCAATCCTTCATTGTTCATGAGGATGTAGCGAGAGATGTTCCAGATCTTGTTAATGAAGTTCCAAGAAGCATCCATTTTCTCGTAAGAGAAACGCACGTCTTGCCCTGGTGCAGAACCGTTTGAAAGGAACCAACGAAGGCTATCTGTTCCGTACTTATCAATAACATCCATTGGATCAATCCCGTTACCGAGAGATTTCGACATCTTGCGTCCTTGCTCATCACGAATGAGACCATGAATCAACGCATTTTTGAATGGCGACTTGCCAGTAAATTCCAAACCTTGGAAAATCATCCGAGACACCCAGAACGGAATAATATCATAACCAGTCACCAAAGTTGATGTTGGATAATAACGTTTAAAGTCTTCTGAGTCGACATCCGGCCAGCCCATGGTAGAGAATGGCCAAAGAGCCGAACTGAACCACGTATCCAAGACGTCTTCGTCCTGAGTCCAACCGTCACCTTCTGGAGCTTCTTCGCCGACATATATTTCACCCTCAGCATTGTACCAAGCAGGGATTTGGTGACCCCACCAGAGCTGACGAGAGATGACCCAGTCGTGGACATTTTCCATCCATTGGAGGAAGGTATCGTTGAAACGAGGTGGGTAGAATTCTACCTTGTCGTCTGTGTCTTGATTGGCAATAGCGTTCTTAGCCAATTGGTCCATCTTGACGAACCATTGAGTCGACAAGCGTGGCTCCACCACAACGCCTGTACGCTCTGAATGACCAACGCTGTGGATACGTTTTTCGATTTTTACAAGGGCACCGATTTCTTCCAACTTAGCAACGACTGCTTTACGAGCTTCAAAGCGGTCCATACCTGCAAATTCGAAGGCCAAGTCGTTCATGGTTCCGTCGTCGTTCATGACATTAACTTGTGGCAAGTTATGGCGTTGACCAACCAAGAAGTCGTTTGGATCGTGGGCAGGTGTGATTTTCACGACACCCGTACCAAACTCAGGGTCGGCGTGTTCGTCCCCAACGATTGGGATGAGTTTATTAGCGATTGGAAGGATGACGTTTTTACCGATCAAGTCCTTGTAGCGTGGATCTTCTGGGTTGACCGCAACAGCTACGTCCCCAAACATAGTCTCAGGACGAGTTGTCGCAACTTCAAGGGCGCGTGAGCCGTCTTCTAGCATGTAGTTCATGTGGTAGAAGGCACCTTCGACGTCCTTGTGGATAACTTCGATATCAGAAAGGGCTGTGCGAGCTGCTGGGTCCCAGTTGATGATAAACTCACCACGGTAAATCCAGCCTTTCTTGTAAAGGTCCACAAAAACCTTGCGAACGGCTTTTGACAAACCTTCATCAAGAGTGAAACGCTCACGAGAGTAGTCTACAGAGAGTCCCATCTTGCCCCATTGTTCCTTAATGGTAGTGGCATATTCGTCTTTCCATTCCCAGACCTTGTCAAGGAATTTTTCACGACCCAAGTCGTAACGCGTAATGCCCTCACCACGCAAGCGCTCCTCAACCTTAGCTTGGGTCGCAATCCCCGCGTGGTCCATCCCTGGAAGCCAAAGCGTATCAAAGCCTTGCATACGTTTTTGACGGATGATGATATCTTGCAACGTTGTATCCCAAGCGTGACCAAGGTGGAGTTTACCAGTTACGTTTGGTGGTGGAATAACGATAGAATAAGGCTTAGCCTTTTTATCGCCTGAAGGCTTGAAAACATCTTCATCAAGCCATTTTTGGTAACGACCAGCCTCAACCTCGGCTGGATTGTATTTAGGTGAAAGTTCTTTAGACATTATTTTTTCTCCTTTTATGAATATTTCTTTTATATCTACGATTTATTAGAGTGCTGAGCCTACTATTTCTATACTTATAATATCCCTTAGCTGAATCTGAATAATTTAGTTTTAGAAGTTTAACTAACCCTACACTAAGTACCATTGCTAGAATAAAAGATAAGGATATAATTATAAATGAAGTTGTAATACTAGACATCCATACCGAAGCGAGTTCTTTATCACTAGGGTTGATTAAATTGATTATACTAGCCTTAGCTATATTTTCTGAAATAATTTCATTATTCTTTATCTTTTGTATAGTAAATAATGCAGAGAATAAATTTAAACAAAAAAGTGTGAGGAAACTAATCAACTGTAGCCAGTATACATGTTGTTTCATTTTCAGAGTTAGCCTCGGAAGTTGTGAGGTTTCGTCTTTTACAAATTGATAATGTAATTCCCCTATAATTGTAGATATTAATACTGGCAGTAGCCAACTTAAAATTACAAGAAATTCTCCCTCTATCTTATCATAAACAAAAATGAATAATATAGTTATAATACCAAGAGTCCATCTAAGTAATTCATCTTTTTTCCTAAAGCCACCTCTATCAATCTGTGTTTTTAAAATAGCCCAAAAATATATGAATATAGTTTCCAATATCATGTACACAGAAACTAAATTTATAATTGATTTATCTTTTGAAATTTGATAAATCACAAACATCATTGCAAATATTAATAATTGGAAAAACGATATAAGGAACATGGTAATGTAAGAAGAGAAATAAGTGTTATCTCCAGACTTAACTTTTTTAAATTGTTTGGTATATAAACACAACAATAGTGTCCTAAATATCGGCGATAAAATAAATAAGAAAAATAAAGACAAATAAAATTTTAAATCAGATAGATCTTTTAATGTTGTAAAACATTGAAAGATAAATATATAGACAAGGTCAAATATATTTAAAGATGCACATATAACTTTACTAGTACTAAAAAAGTCCCTAATTTTAAATAATTTCTCTTCAAAAATAATTGCATATACTAGAGGAAGTGCTGGTTGTAATAGTATTATAAACCTATAATAAAATACCAACACTATACTAATAATTAGAACTAGGCAATACAGGGATAATGCTATCTTGTTATTGTTAATTTTTGAGTATATTCTATATCCATAGTAACCCATCAAAGCGAGTATTATTAACTCTAAAATAATAAATGGCAAACTTTTCTCATTTATTATTGTTACTTCCTTAATTGGTAATAAAGTAAAAGGTAGAATTAAAAGTATTGATATCAAAGATGATATTACAATAGTAGCAGGTCCCCAAGCCAGTATATTACATAAAAATTTAAATATTTTCATAACACAAGAATTTAAATTACATTTTTTGCAAATCATTCCCACTCACTCCTCAGCAATCCATATATGAGACTGTCACAACGCTTGCCTTGAGCATCTTTGCGGTCTCGAATGCGAGCTTCGAGGGTAAAACCAAGTTTCTCAGCGACTCGTTGACTTTGGATATTGTAGCCAAAGCAAGACAATTCTACCTTATGAAGCCCCAGTTCTTTAAAAGCCAGATCAATGAAAGCACGCGCTGCTTCAGGAACATAGCCTCGCCCCCAATAGTCTGGGTGCAAGGTATAGCCAATCTCCAGCACATCTTCTTCGTGGCGATGATTGAAGTCGACAGAACCAATGACTTTATCCGTCCCTTTGACCACAATACCGTAACCTGCTGGAAGATTTTCCTTTTCATTGCGCTCAGGAAGGATATGCTCTAGGTAATAAATCTCATCTTCCAAGGTCTTGACGGGTGGAAAACCTGCTGGGTAGGAGACTTCTGGAAGACTAGCGTAAGCATATATGTCCTCTGCATCTGCCACGGTACGGACTCGTAAGACCAGACGCTCCGTTTCAATTCGTTCTGGCAACTCTGCTCTTGTCATCCTTCTCCCTCGCTTTCTACAAAAAAATCGCCCCTGTCATTAATCTGACAGGGACGAATGTGTTTATCCGCGGTACCACCCAATTTCGGGCTCTTGCCCGCAACTTTGTTTATTTCATTTTCATCCATTAGCTACCAGTTTTGACACATTTGTGGACTTCTCAGCACCGCCACTTTCTGTAAAATGTGGGACTCAAAACACCTCTAACAGCTTCATTTTATCAAGTTTTTCTGGAAATAGCAAGAAATCACAAAAGCGATTATTTAAACTTGACACCAAGTTCTTGCAATTTTTTGATAGTAGCTGGGCCGATTCCTTTAAGGGCCAATAACTCTTTCTCTGTCCAGTTTGCGAAGTCCGCAACAGAGCGAATACCTTCATCATAGAATGTTTGCGCACGATCTAGTGCTACACCTTCCAAGCTTGCAGCGAATTCTTCTACTGAAGAAGCTGCTTGTTTCACTTCTTTCGCTACTGCTTTTGCTGCTGTTTCAACTTTCTTAGGTGCTTCTTTAACAGCTGCTCCTACAGTTGCGACAGCTTTTTTCAAAAGATGTCTATTTTGATGTTTGTATTGTTTCGCACGGTTAACGTTCTTCTTTGCCATTTTTCCTCCTACGTATCCAGTGATCAATCCCTAAGGCAACAAGGTTTCATCACCAATATTACTTTCGATAATTCGTTGATGTCTGTTCAACTTTTTTATTGTAACACAATCCCTCGAAAAATCAAGTCATTGCACTATTTTCAGCCAAATCCAGCCAGTAAAAGTCCTTCACAAAGAGCTTTTAATAGGTTCTCTCTCCAAACAAGCCATCTGGAAGATCGTGGAAACCTTTCCCCTCGTGGTAGTTAGCAAACTTCCCTTGAAGGAATTGATAGGCATCCAAGCGACTCTCGTAGCGGATCATAGCTTCCTTGGCCCGCTCGTCCTGATCTTCTTCATAGACCTTCTTGCTTTCTGTCAGGGCCATCTCATTGATCATGACCTGGGTCTTGATCCAGGCCTCAAATTCTTTCATAAATTCTTTTTCGTAGCTCATTCTTACTCCAATCCTCTATAAAATTCACTATCGATCTCCCGATAAGGTTGGATATCCTGGACATATTCCAAGACACCTTGAAAGTATCCCGCTTCATCGCGCACTGCTGCATAGGTGACATGGACAAATTTCCCACGTGATTCGGATTTGAACCACATTTCGTACTTGTCTTTTTTCCCTTCTCGAAGCCCCTGCATGATAGCTTTGACCTTCTCCAAGTATTTTGGCGGGTGACACAGCTCAACATTGCGCCCTACCTGCGACGGTGTCCGTTTGAAGATCATCTCCTCAAAGGGAGCTGCATCATTGTAATACTGGAAGATATCATCCTTATTGACAAAAGTGATCTCCATCGGTAGATGGTTCAAGATCAAATTCGCCTGCTCCACCGATAAAAATCCATGGCCAAAAGCTTGTGGTTGCTGGCGGTCGAAGCTCTCTTCTTTTTTCTTAGGCGTGAAGGTAATGGTCAATTGTCCCTCAGGAGTCTCAATGACCTGACGGTGCTCGCCTCCATTTGAAGAAGGAAGTGGTTCAGTTGAATCTTCTGACTCTCTTGCTCCTTCTTCCTTGAAGTCCACGCGTTTCGGCACCCATTTCTCACTCGGAATGATAATGGCATAACCATAAGCATCACTTTCTTCCGCAATGGAAAGCCAATCATCCTGGCTAAAGGCCTCCAGCAAAATCATCAAGAGGATCGATTCTTCCTTGAAGATCATAGCCTCAAACTCTTGCGCAAAGGCTTCAAAGCGCTCTTTGACTTCAGAAATACCAGAATCCGGTAGTTTCTTGGCCGCATCCCTCGCTTTCGCAAAGAGTTCTCGAATCTGGTCATCTACTCCCCACATGACTTTAGGAGGGGAATCATGCCCATAGCGCTCCATAATCGGAAACATCAACTCTTCCTTGCGACGATAATGCCGATCAAACTGACCCACCAAGCCCAGCTGACGCAAGAGGCCTTTGTGAATCTCCTGGATCATCTCAGGATCCTCTGTCGTCTCATAATTATCCAGCAAGCGACGGACCCGCATCATAGCGGCCCGAAGGGCTAGATTCTCCTGTTTAAAGACCTGAACTGGGTGACCTGGATGGTCTGTATCTGCCACTTCGACCCCTTGTACAGCGTTCTTAAAGAGATTGGCGTGGACATCGCATAGCTCCATGACATCTTCAAAGGTGATACCTGTATCGGAGTTCATCAGTTCATGCTCCATGAGGGAAATCTCAATCGCAGACACCCCGCTAAAGGTCGCATCAAAGCGCTCTTGGACCGACTCAGGAGAAGCTCCATGATGAAGGTCTAATAAGATATCTCTTAAGACATGAATTCGTTCATCACTCATTAGTCTAGCCCCACTACTTCATAGCCATTAGCCTCTAGTGTTCGTACAATCTTCTCCATGGGAGTACCTTCTAATTTTGATCCTTGCTTCAAGGAAACCTTGCGCCCAACTGTATTGCGCATGATCGGATTGGCTAAGGGTTTAAAGCCCAATTCCACCAACAAGTCCAATACTTCCGGATGTTGATCAATGACTTGAGCAACAGGAATCGATACATCAATTTTATTATCCATCTTTCACTCTCACATTCTTCTCTCATCTAAGCTCCTGGGAATCTAACGCTCCTCCTGGGAGAGAGCCTCGGCCCTCTGATTGGCCTTTTCATACATGATTTGCCAAATATCCATTGTTGATTCTTATTCGATTAAGCTTTCTTGACCAATTTCACCACGGCCTCTGTCCGAGCTGTATGGGGAAACATATCCACTGACTGGATGTAGACGACATCATAGACCTTGGTCAAGTCCACGAGGTCCCGCGCCAGGGTGGAAACATTGCAAGAAACGTAGACCATCTTTTGAGGGGCATAGCGCAACAAGGTATCAATCAATTGAACCCCCAGTCCTGTCCGTGGTGGATCCACAATGACTGCATCTGCTCGATAGCCTTCCTTGTACCAACGAGGAATAATTTCCTCAGCCGTCCCAGCTTCATAGTGGGTGTTAGCAAATCCCATCTGCTTAGCATTGTACTTGGCATCCTCAATCGCTTCAGGGATAATGTCCATCCCCCGGACACTCTTGACCTTGTCCGCAAAGGCAAAACCAATGGTCCCAACCCCGCAGTAGGCATCAATCAAATGATCTTCCGGCGATACATCTAAGGCCTTGACAGCTTCACTATAGAGGACTTCGGTCTGCTCAGGATTTAACTGGTAAAAGGCCCGAGGAGACAAGGAAAATTCATAATCCAAGACCCCTTCTCGAATGGTCTCCTGTCCCCAAATAATCTGTGTCTTCTCTCCATAGATTTCACTGGATTTGGAGGTATTCAGATTGACTGCCACCGTCACAATTTCAGGGTGTTTTTCTACCAAATCCGCGACCAAGTCTGTTAAATTGATCTGCCGACTCGTCACCACGATCATTTGGACCTGTCCAGTCTTACGAGCCCGGCGCACCATGATGGTTCGGACCCCCAATTGCTTCCGATCATCTGAAATCGGAATCTGGTAGTAGGTCAATAACTCCGCTACATGGTTAGCGATTTCCTGAATGACCGGATCCTGGACCAGACAGTCCCTTAATTCCACCAAATAATGGGAATTTTGGGCGTACAAACCAGCCTTGACCTGCCCCTTAAATTTACGCGTCTGAAATTGAAGTTTGGCCCGATAATACTGTGGTTTTTCCATCCCAAGCGTCGGACGGATCAGATAATTTTCATACCCCTTAGGAGCATATTTTTTCAAGGCCTGCTGCAGCAAGTCCGTTTTGAACTCCAACTGCTTGCTGTACTTCAGATGCATGATCTGGCAGCCCCCACAGGTCTCATAGATATCACAGGTTGGCGTTACCCGATACTTGGAAGCCTTGTTGACAGACAAGAGCTTGGCTTCTGCAAAGTTCTTCCGAATCGCAGTAATTTGGCAAAAGACATCTTCGCCCTTTAAAGCCCCAGGCACAAAGACTAAGGTCTTCTTGTAAAAGCCAATCCCTTCTCCATTAATTCCCATTCGCTTGATTTTCAAAGGAATTCTTTGTTTAACTTTTAGATTCATATGTCTATTATACCATGTAGTTTCTCATTCGTTTAGAATATGATAGAATTGAAAAGAAAAACAAGGAATTACAGATATTTCTCAATTAGAATACGAATTATATAGAGAGAAAGATTGATCATAACCCCCAAAAAAATCGAAACGAAACAGGAAAACTATGAAAATCACCAAATTAGAAAAGAAAAAACGTCTCTACCTTCTAGAGCTGGATCAAGCCGAATCCCTCTACATTACAGAAGACACCATCGTCCGCTTCATGCTCTCACGAGACAAGGAAATTAGCCAGGAAGAACTCAAGGAAATCCAAACCTTTGCTCAGCTTTCCCATGCTAAGAATTTAGCCCTTTATCACCTTTCTTTTAAAGCCCGTACAGCTCGCGAAGTTCGCGACTACTTAGCTAAGCATGAAATCGACGAATCCACTATTGAAACCGTCATAAACACCTTAAAAGAAGACAAATGGATCGACGACTTGGCCTATACTCGGGCTATCTTTCAATCCAATCACCTCTCAGGTGACAAGGGACCCTATCTCCTCAAGCAGAAGCTCATTCAAAAAGGAGTCTCTTCCCACTATATTGATCAGATCACCTCAGAATTTGATTTTTCCGAGGTAGCTCAACGAACTGCCCAAAAATTAGCCAAACAATACGCTAAAAAACTTCCACTAAGAGCCTTAAAAGATAAAATCACACAAAATCTTATCAATAAAGGCTTTAGTTATGAAGTTGCTAAGCACGCCTATCACCAGTTGGATATCGAGCCAGATGAAGAACAAACACTCGACCTGATTATGAAGGAACTGGAAAAGCAACATCAAAAATATTCTAGAAAATATGAGGGCTACGAGCTCAAACAACGCCTCACTCAAGCACTTGCTCGCAAAGGCTACGACTACTCTGACATTTCTACAGCTCTTCGCGAATTCCTTTAAATAAAAATTCACATGAAAATCCCTTATTTTCATGAAAATATGATACAATATAGAGGATGTACTTAGATTGTAGAAAGTTGGTAAGTTATGAAACTACCTAAAGAAGGCGACTTTATTACAATTCAAAGTTATAAACATGATGGAAGTCTCCACCGAACGTGGCGGGACACCATGGTACTAAAAACTACGGAAAACGCACTGATCGGCGTCAATGATCATACTCTCGTTACAGAGAGCGATGGTAGAAGATGGATTACCAGAGAGCCAGCAATCGTTTACTTTCATAAGAAGTATTGGTTCAATATCATCGCTATGATACGAGAAAATGAAGTGTCCTACTATTGTAATCTAGCCAGTCCATTTTATATGGATCAAGAGGCACTAAAGTATATTGATTATGATCTTGATGTCAAAGTTTTTCCTGGTGGTGATAAGAAACTGCTGGACGTAGAAGAATACGAACAGCACAAACGTAAAATGAACTATTCAGATGACATTGACTTTATCCTAAAAGAAAATGTCAAAATCCTTGTAGATTGGATCAACAATCAATTAGGTCCTTTCTCTGAGGAATACATCAAAATTTGGTACAACCGTTATGTTGAACTGCGAAATAAATAAAGTTGAAAAGAGCGAAAGCTCTTTTTTTCGAACTTAATACTTGCAATATCCACTTAAAACAAGTACTATGTACTTAATAAAAAGAGGAAGGGAGATACTATGGCGTTTACGAATACTCGAGGTCGCTATGCTAGTTTTGGGGTTATGACCAGTTTACCAGATGATATTATTGATAGTTTCTGGTATGTCATTGACAACTACCTTAAACATGTCTATCCCTTAAACTCAGTTCTAAAATTTGAACTTATCAATCGAAAAGGAAAAACAACTTTACGGTTCAGTCAAAAAGACTTCCCCTTAGAAATTGCAGTTGATTTCCTAATTCCCTTCGACCCCTATTATCCAAGACAAGTCAGAATTGTCGATAATAAGGGACGAGAAACCATCATGCTGATTGACGAATACCAATTATTATAAAAGAAAAAGGCCACACGGCCTTTTTTCGTTACAAACAAATTAAAAAAGGTCATCTGACCTTTCTACTCTATCGGGAAGACAGGATTCGAACCTGCGACACCTTGGTCCCAAACCAAGTACTCTACCAAGCTGAGCTACTTCCCGAACTAAAGCTTACGCTTTATGCACCCTAGAGGAGTCGAACCTCTAACCGCCTGATTCGTAGTCAGGTACTCTATCCAGTTGAGCTAAGGGTGCTCGTTTCTATTCAATTGCTACATAGTCTTGCGACCATGCACCCTAGAGGAGTCGAACCTCTAACCGCCTGATTCGTAGTCAGGTACTCTATCCAGTTGAGCTAAGGGTGCTTCTTCTCCAACCTAAGTCTATGCCGAGGACCGGAATCGAACCGGTACGATCGTTACCAATCGCAGGATTTTAAGTCCTGTGCGTCTGCCAGTTCCGCCACCCCGGCCTCCTCAAGCGAACGACGGGATTCGAACCCGCGACCCCCACCTTGGCAAGGTGGTGTTCTACCACTGAACTACGTTCGCATCTGTTTCTTTATATAAAAAAATGCCGGCTACATGACTTGAACACGCGACCCTCTGATTACAAATCAGATGCTCTACCAACTGAGCTAAGCCGGCTCATTATTATTCTTTTATGCGGGTTAAGGGACTTGAACCCCCACGCCGTAAAGCGCCAGATCCTAAATCTGGTGCGTCTGCCAATTCCGCCAAACCCGCTATAATGACCCGTACTGGGCTCGAACCAGTGACCCATTGATTAAAAGTCAATTGCTCTACCAACTGAGCTAACGAGTCGTATCATTATCTGCTAGAAACTTCGTTTCTACGGTCCCGACGGGAATCGAACCCGCGATCTTCGCCGTGACAGGGCGACGTGATAACCGCTACACTACGGGACCTATGGGAGTTAACGGGATCGAACCGCTGACCCTCTGCTTGTAAGGCAGATGCTCTCCCAGCTGAGCTAAACTCCCAAAAAAGGAAGTCTTCTAACTTCCTATCTTGCTAAGCGACTACCATATCTCACAGGGGGCAACCCCCAACTACTTCCGGCGTTCTAGGGCTTAACTTCTGTGTTCGGCATGGGTACAGGTGTATCTCCTAGGCTATCGTCACTTAACTCTGAATGAT
>NZ_JASHER010000006.1:0-143213 GCF_047463015.1 Streptococcus australis
CTGTGTAAGAAATAGCGTCAAAGGTCACTTTACCAGATTTGTTGGTGACAGTTTGAAGTTTATTCGCACCTTCGTACAATTCAAAGCTAAACTCACCGTCTACCAAGTCACGACCTGTCAACTCTTTAGACAACTCAATTGTTGCAGTCGTTGCGTTTGGTGTGAAGGCATTGGTAAATGTTTTGTTTTCTGGATAGACGACTTCTGCCTGCAAGGCATTTCCATCACGAGTAACTTTAACAGTCACTTGTTTTTCAGCTGTGTCGTAAGCAATAGTGGCATTATCGCCTTTGACCTCTTTCACAGTGTAAGTGTGTTCACCTTCTGCTGTGTAAGAGATTGATTCAAAGGTTACTTTGCCAGATTTGTTGGTGACAGTTTGAAGTTTGTTTGCACCTTCGTACAATTCAAAGCTAAACTCACCGTCTACCAAGTCACGACCTGTCAACTCTTTCGTCAACTCAATTGTTGCAGTTGTTGCGTTTGGTGTGAAGGCATTGGTAAATGTTTTGCTTTCTGGATAGACGACTTCTGCCTTCAAGGCATCTCCGTCACGAGTAACCTTAACAGTCACTTGTTTTTCAGAAGCATCGTAAGTAATTGTAGCATTATCCCCTTTGACCTCTTTCACAGTGTAAGTGTGTTCACCTTCTTCTGTGTAAGAGATTGATTCAAAGGTTACTTTGCCAGATTTGTTGGTAACAGTTTGAAGTTTGTTTGCACCTTCGTACAATTCAAAGCTAAACTCACCGTCTACCAAGTCACGACCTGTTAGGGCCTTATCTAATTCAATGACCGCACTGGTTGGTGTCGGTTCTTTGACAATTTTCTTATTTGTAACTGTTTTAAGGGCTGTTTTTGTTGTTCCAAAATCTTCTGCTTTGACATCAATTGGAGTTGCATCCAATTCATATCCTTCTGGAGCTTTTGTTTCAACTAATTGGTAAGCTGTGTTCAACAAGCCACCAATACTTGCTTCTCCTTTTGCATTGGTTGTCAACTTACCGACAACTGCACCTGTTGCAACACGGATCACGTTAAATTCAGCACCTGCTAAAGCAGTGTTTTCATCCTGGCTATCAACTTTCTTGAGGTTGATGGAGAAGGTATATCCTTGGGCTTCCCCACCAGCAGTTTGATAAACGAATGGGTTGCTCTTAGTTTCAACAACTTTTTTTGCATTCAAAGTTACATTGTTGAGGAACTTTTCCCCATTTGCAGGGGTATAAGGAATCTTCACCTTATAGACAATCGAGTAACCTTCACCTTGGGCTACATTTCCCAAGCTAACCTTGAAACTCTTCTTATCTGCTCCAAACTCAACTGGTAAAGAGACAACTTGCCCGTTTTTCAATTCTAATTTATGCGAACTGTTAACGGCCCAATTCCCTTTTTTAATCACAAAGGAATCTTCTACATAGTTCATTCCTTCTGTTTGCAATTGGTCAGTCACAACTGTCTCTGTTAAAGGCGCTTTCGCGGCATTGACACGTACTTCATATTGACGAGTGATGCTGCCATCTGCTAAGGTTTCTGTCCCCCAGCTAACCTTATCCAAGGTCTTTTCAGCATTCCCTGGGTCAACTACAAAGTCAACTTTTCCTACAGGGACAGGATTGTTGTCCACGTTCAAGGTGATGGGTACCTTGCTTGGAGATGCAGTTGCAGGCTCTACCCGAACTGCAAAGAACATGCTTCCTGAAATATTTGATTTCTTTTCCACATAACCTTCATAAGTCAAGGTGATGGTTTTATTTGCAGCATTAATGACTGCTTTTGCAACCACTGATTGACCATCCGGACTCATTACATCAAATGTTTGATCCGAAATAAATTTTAGATTCTGAGGGAGGGTAATAACCGCTTGATCCCCAGATTTGACCCCGTTCGGAACATTGAAAGTTAGATCAACCTTAATGTCCGTGTACTGGTCCACGGGTGACTTAGCAGGTGTGATCGTTTTACTTGTAATTTGGATCTTTCCTGTTGAGCCATCAGCATGGGCCGACCGAATTTTGGACAAACCAAAGACACTAGCTAAAACTAATACTAAGGTCAGTATTATTTTTAAGCTTTTTTTCATCATAAACTCCTTTTCTTTTTTGTTTCTCCCGTATATCACTAGCTAGAGTAATATACGAAAGCAATATTACCATATTCAGAATATAAATGCAAGAATAATTTACTAAAATTACCAATATTTTTCAGTTATCATATTATTTGCTTTTCCTATGAAATTCAGCTAGATTCCAAAGCTTTTTTCTCTATAGTATGGTAAAATAGAAATGAAATCTTCACAAAGGAGAATACTATGGATAAACAAACCGTTGCGGTCATCGGTCCAGGTTCTTGGGGAACTGCCCTTTCTCAAGTCCTCCACGATAATGGCCATGAAGTACGGATCTGGGGAAATGTCCCAGAACAAATCGACGAAATCAATCAAGAACATACCAACAAACGCTACTTTAAGGATGTCCTTCTCGATCCAGGGATCAAAGCCTACCACGATCTGAATGAAGCCCTTTCTGGTGTGGATGCGGTCCTCTTTGTCGTTCCAACCAAGGTAACACGACTCGTTGCCAAGCAAGTAGCTGAACTCTTGGACCATCCTGTCAAGGTCATGCACGCTTCCAAAGGATTAGAACCAAATAGTCACAAACGGATTTCTCAAATCTTAGAAGAGGAAATCCCTGCTTCTCTCCGTAGCGAGATTGTGGTCGTGTCTGGGCCAAGTCACGCTGAAGAAACCATCGTTCGCGATATCACTCTGATCACAGCGGCTTCTAAAGATTTAGAAACAGCTCGTTATGTTCAAGAACTCTTCAGCAACCACTACTTCCGCCTCTATACCAATACAGATGTGATTGGGGTAGAGACAGCCGGTGCCCTTAAAAACATCATCGCAGTCGGAGCTGGAGCCCTCCACGGACTTGGATTCGGAGACAACGCTAAGGCTGCCATCATCACGCGTGGACTAGCTGAAATTACCCGTCTAGGTGTCAAACTAGGCGCTAGCCCCTTAACCTATAGTGGACTATCCGGAGTTGGAGACCTGATCGTGACAGGGACTTCCATCCACTCTCGGAACTGGCGTGCTGGGGATGCCCTTGGTCGCGGTGAAAAACTAGAAGATATCGAAGCCAACATGGGCATGATCATCGAAGGGATTTCAACCACTAAGGCTGCCTACGAACTGGCTCAAGAGCTAGACGTCTACATGCCAATCACACAAGCCATCTACCAAGTAATTTATGAAGGGCAAGATATTCGTGAAGCCATCAACTTCATGATGAGCAACGAATTTAAAGAAGAAAATGAGTGGAACTAAGGAATTCTTCCTTCCCAATCAGATCAACAACCAATCATTCTTCAGTTAGAAAGGAATTATTATGACAAAAGTTAGAAAAGCAGTCATTCCTGCGGCTGGACTTGGAACTCGTTTCCTACCTGCTACTAAAGCCCTGGCCAAAGAAATGCTGCCAATCGTGGATAAGCCAACCATCCAATTCATCGTTGAGGAAGCCCTTAAGGCTGGCATCGAGGATATTCTCGTTGTCACTGGTAAATCAAAACGTTCGATTGAAGACCACTTTGACTCAAACTTCGAACTTGAGTACAACCTCAAGGAAAAAGGGAAAAATGACCTGTTGAAACTGGTCGATGAAACTACCGGGATGCGCCTCCACTTCATTCGTCAAAAACATCCGAACGGCCTTGGAGATGCTGTCCTTCAGGCGAAGGCCTTCGTTGGGAATGAGCCTTTCGTCGTGATGCTGGGTGATGACCTCATGGATATCACAGATGATACAGCGACTACGCTCACCAAGCAATTGATGAATGACTACGATGAGACACATGCTTCAACCATTGCTGTCATGAAAGTTCCCCATGAAGAAGTTTCTGCCTACGGTGTCATTGCTCCTCAAGGGGAAGGCATCAACGGACTCTATAGCGTTGAAACCTTTGTCGAAAAACCGGCACCTGAAGAGGCACCGAGTGACCTTGCCATTATCGGTCGTTACTTACTGACTCCAGAAATCTTCCAGATTTTGGAAAACCAAAAACCAGGCGCTGGAAATGAAATCCAATTAACGGATGCCATTGATACCTTAAACAAGACCCAACGAGTATTTGCCCGTGAATTTAAGGGCAGACGCTACGATGTAGGGGATAAGTTTGGTTTTATGAAAACATCTATTGATTATGCCTTGCAACACCCACAGGTTAAAGATGATCTCAAACAATACATCATTGATCTTGGAAAAAAATTAGAAACATCTGAACAAACTTCGGACTAAACCATATACGAATCTGAAGGATGCAAAAGAGACTGACCATATGGTGTAAGTGGTTCGCCACTCTACAAAATGGTCAATCTCTTTTTTCTTGTAAAAAAGAAGAGAGTGGGACAGAAATCGGTCATTCGTTAGAATTCGATTTCGTCGTCCCACTTCCGCATAATTGAGAGGCTAGGACTTTTGTCCCAGCCTCCTCTTTCATTTATTCTCTTGTTTATCTATTTTTTAAGGATGAACATTGTAAGAATAATTTGTATTTGGGTAAGTCTCAATTTCACCTGGATTGAAATTAGAACCGAAGCGATTATTGTTGTTTACACTGTTTCCTGCTACAGGAGCTTCAGCTGGAGCTTGAACAGTTTCTTCAGGCTTCGCAGGGGTTGCTACTTGGGTAGGTGCAGATGGTTGTTTGTCCTTGTTAGCAGCATAGCCAAAGCGATTGTTTGGATTTCCTTCTGCATTTGCTGGGATATCCTTATTAGAAGGGGTAGCCCTATAATAAGAAGCAGGAATTTCAATTTTTGTAATATTTCCGTCAACTTGTGGTTTTTCTGAAACTGTTGGTGTGTCTGGTTTCTTAGGCTCTTTAGGATCTTTAGACTCTTCAGGATCTTTATAATTATCTGGTTTAGAAGCACGATAAGGATCTGACTTGCGTCCAGCTGCCTCTAATTGTTTTTCCATTAATCTTTCATAATCTTTGAAGTGTTGGAAAAGGCGATCAGACAAGTCAAGGGCATCTTTCGTTACTTTATCTTCAGCAGCTTTTGCAGCTTCCGGTTGATCTTTTAGTGAATAATATTCAATATCTTTCTTCTCTTGATCAGCAATAAATCCTTTTTCTAGTGCTTTCCAATGTTCTTGGACGGTTTTTCCAAAGATATCTTGATTGTTGATTGCCATGTTGTCAATATGCCAAACAGTCCAATACCAAGAATTTGGATCATAGGTTTCTGTTTGTGGTTTAAAGACTTCATGAGTGTCTTTCACATTTCCATAGAATGGGACATATGGAGTGTTCCGTGATGGTCCCATTCCTAGCCAAACTGTACCACCAAATGATTTTGGTAGTTTTGGATTGATTTGATAGACATGGGCATCAATAACATTTTCATTACCTAGTGCATATTTGTATTGATCTTTGCGAACTGTGTCGTTTGCACCATTGTCACCTTGTTTCTTGACACCGATTTGATCGTCCGGTACAAAGCGACCATTCAAGTGTTCAAAACGGTTGCGTTGGAGAGCAAAGGCATCTTCTAATGTAAATTTCTTATTTGGATCAGTTGGTGAGCGGAAGAGTTCGTATTCATCATCCTCGTAAGTCACTTTTGAATTTGGATCAAGTACTGTAATCCCTGCATAAGTCCGAGAACGGTCTCCTTCTGCATATTTTTCAGGTCCGTAAGACTTAGCAATATGGAAGTTGCCATCTTTATCAGTCTTGTAACTTCCTGATTCTTTTGCTACTTTTTCAACATCTTTTGAAGCGATAACATTTTCCTTATCATTCAAATCAACGTGACCAAGGTAGTAGGTATTTGCAAAGACTGCATATTTATCTTCTGGTACCTTCACCGCTACATATTGGTGACCTGAAAGGATTTCCATATACCAGGTTTCGTTTTGGTCAGCAACTACAACTGTATTTCCTTCGGCTGATCCCTTTTCTTCGATAACTTTTCCAAGTAATTCGATTGCTTCACGAGCTGTTTTTGCACGAGGTAAAATCACATCGAGCATAGCAGCTTCTGGAAGTCCATCTTCTTTTAGTGGATCTTTTGCTAATACTTTTTTATTTGGGATTGCTGTAACAGTGGCAGTCATTGAAACACCCGCTTCGTTGAAGCCATGTTCTCCGAAAGCACCGTTGCTACCGTCTCCACGAGCGGAGTCATAGGTAGCTGTGTATTTCATTTCACTGGCAGCATGAGGATAGGTGAAACCATTGGATTCGTCCTGAATTTGGTCCCCTTCCTTATAATTCTTGGCATCAACAACAACATAGTTTTTGTTGTGTTTTCCGCCATTTGGATAATAAGGATAGTCCTCAGTCCGGCCAAACAGGGTGGTCCCATCCTTGGTCAACTGACGTCCAATGATAAATCCACAGCAAGCCTCAACAGCTTGAAACGGAAGGAGCAATATAGCCATCGCTACTAGCGAGAGCTTAATCAACCATTTTTTCATTGCAAATCTCCTCTTATTTAATATTTTATCCATTTTATGAATGGATAAGAAAGATATTTACAATTGCTAGTTTACTCCTTTTTAACCCTTTTTGCAAGCGCTTTCTTATGTTGTCTTTATTCACCTTTAGAGCATCTTTTTGGGTGTATCTGCTTGTTTTTGGTTTTTATATACAAAAAAACTGAGACTTCACTCAGTTTTCAGATAATTTACAAATTCGTTACAAATTCTTTGAAGGGCTAAAATATAAAAGGCCAAGCGTAAAGAAGGGTGGCCCCAGCTATATAAAGGAGCAGAGCTCCCAAGCGCCAAGTTTTTTTCACGCTATCTCGCTCACCATAGACTGGAAAGACAAAGGCTAGAATCCCTCCTCCTACCAAGCCTCCTAAGTGACCTGCCAGACTAATCCCCGGCATAAAGCTAAAGAGGATATTGACCAGGATCAATGAAGTATAACTTTGGCTCAGATACTGAATGTAGGGACTCCGAGCAATGAAGCGCAAACTGGCAATGGCCCCAAAGATGCCGAACAAGGCGGTAGAAGCCCCAGCTGCTACGACTTCTGGGGAAAAGATCATCACAAAAAGATTGCCCATTAAACCTGACAAGATGTAAAGGGCTAGAAAAGCTTTGGAGCCAAATAAATCCTCTGCGATTCTTCCGAGAAAATAGAGGGTAACCATGTTTAAAACAAAATGTTGCAAGCCAACATGAACAAACATGGCAGCAAGCAAACGCCAGCTCTGGCTCGGGTCCATTTGGATTTCCGCCCCTAAGACACCCCCAAAGTCGTAAACAGTTTGGACCGATTCATAGTCAAAGCCACGAAGCAATAACATGGCTAGAAAAACGCCGGTTGTTAATAGGAGCAAGCTACTGGTCACCGGGTATTTCTTATCAAATAGTTGATTCATCCACAAGAACCTCCTGTACTGGAATATCATGGGGAGCAGGTGAAAAGTCTACTTCCTGGCAAGCATAGATAGTGCTGACGGTCGCTCCGTCGAAATCTGCCAAATAGCGATCGTAATAGCCTCCTCCATAACCCAGACGGTAGCCATCCTTTTGAAAGGCCACTCCAGGAACATGGATCAGGTCAATCTCCGACTGATCTATCACTTGAGCCCCATCCTCTGGTTCCAAGAGACCAAAGGCTGTTGGTTTCAATTTCTGCGGATCATAGACTGCAAATTCCATGCGCCCTTTGGGATAGGTTTTTGGGATGACAACCTGTTTGCCATCTTCTTGAGCTGCATCAATCAGAAAACTCGTATCCACCTCATGCGGGAAGGACAAATAGGTCGCAATCACGCTTGCTTCTTGGTAAGCTGACAAAGAGCGTAACCGCTGGATCAAGGCTCGATCAGCCTTTCGCTTGTTCTCCGGCTCCAAGCCTTTCATCTTCTTCAATATACTTTTTCGAATACTTGCTTTCATTTCCGTCTCTCTTTATTGGTTGGCTTTCATTTTTAAGAAAGGACTAATGGCTTTGACACCAAAGTGCAGGGTTTCTTCCTTGGGACTCATCTGAGGGTGATGAAGGGCATAAGGACTGTCCACTCCCAACCAGAACATGACTCCATCCACTTTTGACAAGAGATAACCAAAATCCTCTCCGGTCATGGCGGGTAGGATATCCATCAAGGTCACATCTTCTGCTTGATCAAAGAAGGTCATCAGTTCATCTGCCAAGTCTGGATTGTTTTCCACTGGCAAATAGCCCCCTTGCTTGAGTTCCAAGTCTATGTCCATATCAAAAGCAGCTGCAGCTCCTCTCGCAATCGTCTCGAGTCGCTTCTGGGTCAAGAGGTTCATTTCCATGGTCAGGGTCCGAATCGTCCCATGCAGAAAGGCCGTCTCCGCAATGACATTATTGGTCGTGCCCGCATGCATGGAACCAAAGGTCACAACTGCTCCCTCGATAGGATCGACATTACGGCTGACAATGGTTTGAACCTGGGTGACAAAATAGCTGGCAGCAACCAAGGCATCCTTAGCTTCATGCGGAAAAGCGGCGTGTCCACCTTTTCCTTTAAAGGTCAGCTTCACTTCACAGGTCCCTGCAAAGAGCGTCCCCCGATTGGTCGCGATTTCGCCTACCTTTAAGTCCGGACGGACATGGAGGCCGTAGAATTGATCAGGTAGCCAGTCTCCAAAGGCCCCATCTTCATACATAAGCATGCCTCCAGCTTCATTTTCCTCGGCTGGTTGAAAGAGGAACAAGAGATTGTTCTTAGGCTGTTCTTGAACCAATTGCTCCAACAAGCCCAAGGCTAAGGTCATATGAACATCATGGCCACAGGCATGCATCCGACCTTCGTGGTGGGAGGCAAAGTCAAGGCCAGTTTGCTCGATAATGGGCAGTCCATCGATATCCGTCCGCCAGCCAATGGTCTTTTCTGGATTGGATCCTTTCAGAAAAACCAGGATCCCCGTCCGCCAGGTCCGCTGCTCGACGAATTCTTTTCCCTCGGTGATTTCTGCGATGCGCTCCAAGAGATAGGCTTGTGTTTTAAATTCTTCTAGTCCAATTTCTGGGATTTGATGCAGGTCCCGCCGAATTTTTACTAAATCAAGTGTCATATCCATCTTCCTCTTTTGAGAAGAAGCCGAGGTATCCCCCAGCTTCCTTTTCTTATTCCTCTATTATAGGTTACGCAAGGCATCCTCAAGCGCTGTTTTTTGTTGCGTCTGTTCGTCAATCGTCTTGATCACGCGCGCAGGTACACCTGCTACCACTACATTTTCAGGTACATCTTGGGTAACAATCGCACCCGCTGCTACGACAGAGCCATTGCCAACTTGAACCCCTTCGATGACAACGGCATTGGCACCCACCAAGACGTTATCCCCGATACGAACTGGTTCTGCAGAGGCTGGCTCAATGACACCTGCAAGGACTGCTCCTGCTCCGATATGGCTATTTTTACCAACCGTTGCACGGCCACCAAGAATAGCTCCCATATCGATCATGGTCCCTGCACCAATTTCAGCCCCGATATTGATGACGGCTCCCATCATGATTACCGCATTGTCTTCAATGGTCACCTGATCTCGAATGATCGCACCCGGTTCAATCCTGGCATTCAAATAACGCTTGTCCAGCAAAGGTACCGCTGAATTGCGACCATCTTGCTCTACGATATAGTCTTTGTTTTCTGTTAAGTTGGCAAGAAGGGGCTCAATCTCTTTCCAGTCTCCAAATAGGACATTGCCTAGCTTTACAACGGATGCTGGAAGCTCTCCTGCCAATTCCCCTTCAAAGGTCACTTTTACGTTGGTTTTCTTTTCTGCATTGCCGATAAAGGCGATAATTTCTTGTGCAGTCATTTTTTGTGCAGTCATGTCAGTACCTCTTGTTCTTTGTAGTCAGTCCTCTAGGAAGATAAACTCCTTTTGAACTCTTAGATTTTACTATTATAGCATAATTTGCAAGAATTCTTTCTCATCTAAAAATTTCATCAAAGCAACACGTTCTGGACCAATAGAGACAAGTAGAGAGGCCAGAATTTTTTGACAACCCCTAAATAGGAATTCTCAGATGATCTTATCGATTATGATTTATCCTCAACACTCCTTATACTCTTCAAACGGAATCTTCCCCCAGTTTCATCAAAAGACATAAAGACACTCATCTTATCCCTTGTAGTATAGACGATTGTAATTCGTTTGACTCCCCCAATAGCATAATTATTATGCATAAAGTCAGGAGTTCCTAATTCTTTTACAGCTTCTGTCAACTCTAGACCTTCTTCAGATGAAGCTTGCAAAGCCTTATAGTCTTTACTTGTTTTCGTGACTTCTCCTCTAAAACTTTTCCTAGTATAATAGGTCACACTACTGAGTTCCATAGAATCTTGTTCTTTCTGAAAATTAAGAGACAAGCGCCCTGTATCCCCGACGAGCTCATATTCTAATCCGATTCTCTGGCTACCGTCGGAGCTAGAGGACAGGTGACCAGAGACCGCTTTCCCAATCTGATCGACAATCTGCTCTGGCGTTACATTAGGTTCATTCGCTTTTCTCACTAAAGAAATGAAATCCTCTATGGACAATTCAATTCTGTGGTCCTTGTCAATATAAGGAGAATCTTCTCCAAAAAATGTAAATTCAGTTTTTACGGATGAATCTGTTGGGAGCTTCTCAGTCTTTTTAGTGGTTGAATAGGAATCTCTTTGATGGGAAAGGTATCTTACATAGTGGAGAGCCCCACAAAAGAGACACACAATGACGACAAGACCTATCCCTAGCTTCAGGAGACCACTGCGACGAGAAAACCAGGATGCTTTGAACTGGCCCATTTGGGATGCGTATACTCGATCTGATCTCGAATATTTGTCTTCCTCAAATTGATCTTTGGATTCAAATACCTCTCCTTGTGGTTGACCTTCTGAAAACACCTCCGGTACTTTTTTATTCCCCCCTGGCACTTTTGACCATTCTCGTTGAATTTTTCTACCTTTTTGCATTTCACTCTCCCTTATTCTCGTTTCTCAGGATGGAAGAAAACGGAATGAGACTCCTCCTTCTCACTTTAGTTATTCTTTTTTATCCTTCAATTTCGTCATACTTCCCAAACGGAAAAAATCTCCATCTTGATCAAAATACAAGGTAACTCGCATCTCATCACTTGCTTTATAGGAGATAGCAATTTGAGCCTCCGTCCCAGGTAAAAAACTGGAATAGAGCCAATCTGGTACTCCCAATTCTTTGATAGCTTCCATCAACTCCACCCCCTCTTGACCTGGCTGAGGAATAAGAGCACTATAATCATCACTTGTTCTTTCAGTTGATTCTCTCTGGCTTTCTAGGGTAAAATACTGAATCGAATGCAGAAGGAGGCGATTCTCCTTTTCACTAAAATCAAAGTCCAGTGCTGCTTTATTATCGGTAAGGAGATACGTCAATACACTTCCTCGACTACCATCAGAGTCTATACTCACATATCCATCTCTTGCTTTTCCTAATTGGTTGAAAATATCATTCATAGTAAGGTTGGCATCATTAATTTTTCTAATGTATGCGACAACCTCCTCTATATTGATATCAACTTTATGATTTGGGTCTGTATAGCGAGAGTTTTTATTAAAAAGATTTTTAAATTCCTTATCTGATAAACGAGCCTCTGTCCCCTTGCTTAATTTTACAGAGTGAGAATCATGCGCAGGTGATTTCACATATCGAGACACAATGTTAAAAAGGAACAAGAGGAACAGACCTCCTAGCACTAGCTTGAAGAAAATAGAGAAATGAGCTAAGTAAGACTTCTTAAGCACACTTTTTTGAAGATTCTCTCCACCATTTCGCTTCCCTGTTTTTGCTTCTTTGACCCTGCTTGGTAGTTCCATCCTATCATTCTGCAGATTACTTTTTGAAGAGAGCTCTGAAGAGATTTTATTTCCACCTGGGACCTTAGTCCATTCTCTCTGAATCTTTCTACCTTTTTCCATTCAATTTCTCCCCTCTATCAGGTAAGACTTGTAATCCCTTGAGAGTCCACCTGGCTCTTTCGCAACAAATAGCAAGAACCATCCATTATTTCAATCTCTAATAAATAAGATTTCCCCTTCTCATCCTGAAAGGATAGTTGAAAACCTTCCTGATCAGGCCCGATCTGGCGTCGGACGAGGAATTGTAATCCCTGATAGCTACCTAGAAGTGCTTTCAGATCTATCTTTTCTCCAGGTTCTAAGTTCTGGTAAACTTTTTCTGAAAAAGCTTTTTCCCCCTCCCGGTCTAGATTGGCTAGACTGGCGTCAATCTCTTCTAGCAGATAACTCCCATCAGCCCCCTTGCTAAAAAGCAAACGGATGGAGGCTCCCTTTCCCCTATCGTCCCATCGATAGAGCAGGGAGAGACTGGGTTGCTTACTTGCTGTAGATTGAAAGAGAACTTTCTCTTGGGGGTGCCCCATCCCCTTCAGAAGGGTCTCCAGGCGACTTCCAGTCTGCTTCAGGCTACCGTTTTGGTTCTTTATCGACAGAGAAAAATGCTTAATTTGTTCCAAGGTCCATGGCGAATCCTTTTTTTCATTCGTTTCTTTTAAGAGTCGCTCCCCTTGAAATTCTTTCGCTTCAAAAGTTGATAAGTTCCTTATTTCACTTATCGCTGTAGAATTTTTCGGCGGATGACTAAGGACCTCTAACCCCATCCCTAGGAGGAGCGCTAGCAACAGGAGACCAGGAATTGTTAACTTCTTGATGACTGTATCCATTTACTCCTCCTTATTCGACCTTGACTAGATGATAGCGAGCATCTTTTTGGGCTTGCAAAGTGAGAAAGACGAGCCCCTCTTGTGCACGGTAGGTTAGGACCAAAACTGTCTTTCCATCCTTATGATTCATAAGCAATGATTGTGGCAAGCCAACCTTTTGTAAAATGTCTTCTAGTTTCATGCCAGTTTTCTCTTTCCCACTAGCAAGACTGGTCAAGGCTGCCTTTTTCAGCTGTTTACTTTCTATATTCTGCTTAGAGGTTGGTTGATAGCCCTGAATAGCTGTTAGATAGTAGCCATCCTTCATATGGGTAAATTCAAATTGGTATCTATCTCGACCATCTTGTGTCGTTCCATAGCTGAGACGAAGGAGCTGCGTTCTAGCTTTTGATTCAAGCCGAGCTTGCTTGGCTCCCCCTAATTTTTTGACCAGGGTCTCTGGTGTCGTTCCCTTGGTGCTTGGCCCACCAGTCCCATCTCCTATTTTAAATTCTAGCAATTCCTCCAAATGCACCCCAACTTCTGGTCGATCTGATTTCGCCAGGAAGGCCTGCAGATAAGCTTCTTCCTTACGAAAGGTCACTTGCTGGTCTGGATTTAGCTGGTCTTGTGGCCTCCCAGAAGCAGCAAGCCCATAGCCTACTCCCAGCATTGCGAGGACCCCGAAAATAATCCCTCTTTTTTGGATGAAAGCTAAGAGGGTCTTCAGATGTTTTCCTGTTGTTTCCTTTACATTATCCATTCTGCGATCGTATCTGTATCCCTTTCCGTCCAACTGTTCACACGTGTTTCCTTTGTCAACATATCCTACTATACCATAAATAGCCAGTCCCCGCTAGAACAGAAAAAGATCTGAAAATGCCATTCCAGATCTTTTTAGGGTTTTAGGTGAATGGATTCTTCCTCCCTTACCTCTTTCGAAAAGAATGAATGAAGAGCCCTTCTTCATCATCATTCTTTTTCAGATAAGAGGAAATCACCATCTGATTGTCTCACAAAAGTCAACCTATATTCAGAAGAACTTGAGGATTTAATATTTACTCTCATTGTAGTCACAATATCATGAGTTTTGTAGTCCTCTTCTGCAGACATTGAAAGACTAGAAATCGTATGATCCTTAATCACTTCCTTGTAGGATACACCATCCTTACCAGTTTTGGCATCTCCCACTTTCAGTTTATCATAGTAAGATGAGGTCATAAAATCGTCCTCAGCTTCTTTATAATTTCCTGAATAATAGAGGTCTTTTAAATAATAATTGTCTCCATTCTTCTGAAACGTAAGGCGCATTTCACGTACAGTATGATAAGAAGGCAGCGTATCATCCTGATCTTCGTCTAACTCGCCCCATTCTAAATCAATTTTATCTCTTCGAAACGTGCCTTTCAAAGCCTTGCCATGTGCATCCACGACATCTTCAATGCTTGTTCCTAAATCTGGAGTTTCGTATGTCCCAAACTCCAAATCAGCTAAATCATCAATGTTCCAAGAAAATTCTGCTTCTTCCGGATTAATATACTTCCCAGACTGATCACGTTTTGATTCCCCTGCGTCAGCTGTTGGGTGAAGGGCCGGTTCGCTACTTTTAGCATTTGTTGCACCAAAAGAACGACCAAGAAATAGACCTGCAATGACTCCTAAGACTGCAAAAACACTAACACAAGCGATTAACAGACCTTTCCCTGGCTTCTTTTGATTACCAGTTTCTGGCACACCAAATGGTGCCTGTGATTGATTCATATTCATCTTTCATCTATCTCCTCTATATTAATAACGCTCTGGACCAATGTATAAGAAATCTCCATCTGGTTGTGCTAAGAAGCGCAATGTCTTATAATCGTCACCGACCTTAAAGTTTACGGTTGCAATAACACGAGTAGAGTCATACTTTTCTCCGTCCTCAGTCATTTTTGTTTCTGTTCCAATTCGAACAACATTTGATTTATGCTTTTTCAAAACTTCTGATAGGGAAGTTCCACCTTCACCAGTTTTCTTATCTCCTGTTTTCAGATTTTTGAATTCTTTTGTACTCAACTCACGATCTGCAGAAGTATCTTCATCTTCATCGTCTTCTTCGTCTGCATAGAATTCTTCTAAATCAAAAGCTTCCACAGTTTTCAAATAATAGTTGCCATCAACTTTTTCAAATCGGAAATAAACATTCTGATGTTCAGCATTCTTTGCGCGATCCCAATAAAGAGTAAGGCTATTCTTATCATACTCTACACTGGAAGCCAATCCATAGGTTTCAACAATCTGATCAGCAGTCAACCCATAACCATCCTTGTTGGTATAACTCAAGGTAGCAAGGTCTTTAAGAGTCCAGGTGAAAACAGTCTCCTTCTTTTCTGTAATGAAGCTGTTCTTTACCTTCTTTGCTTCTTCATTAGCGAGTTCTAAGCGTTTTGTTCGATTAGCATCTGCTTGAGGCTTAGATGAATGTCCCCAGAAATAGCCTGCTCCGCCACCAATCAAGCCACCAAGAAGGAGTGCAAGAAGGGAGAAGACAACAATTTTCGTCCATCCACGCTTCGGTTTTGGCTGAACATTCCATTGCGATTGGAAGGCTTGAGGGTTCCCTTGTTGGTAGAAAGGATTGTTTTCTACCTGAGGAGCTTGGTTTTGGAAAAATTGTCCCTGCCCACCAGCTTGTGGTCCTTCTACTGGAGAAGACTGTTGAAAGGCTTGCGCTCCTGGTGCGCCAAATGGCTCATAAGCTGTTTGACCAGTTTGTGCTCCAAAAGGTTCTTGGACGGTTTGACCAGTTTGAGCTTCAAGAGGTTGCTGAACAGTTTGTTCTTCTTGTGCTCCAAAAGGTTCTTGAACAGTTTGTCCCTCTTGTGTTCCAAAAGGCTCTTGAGAAACGTTCTCCTCTTGTGTTCCAAAAGGTGTCTTGTCTTCTGTTGTCATAATCTCTCCTTTACTAACAACCTGCGCCCGTCATTCTCCCCACTTTTCGTGACCATAGTTTGACGTGCAAAGTATAAATATAGTAGTTCTACTATATCATAAAACAGTCTATTTTTCCACCTCATTCTGAGATATTGAAAGCGATTAAAAAACGACCTCTTGCGAGATCGTTTTGTCTATTGATTAAAGACGAGAGTTAAGTTCTTTGCTCAATTCTTCAAATCCTGGTTTTCCAAGAAGGGCAAACATGTTACGTTTGTATGCTTCAACACCTGGTTGGTCAAATGGGTTGATAGCATTCAAGTAACCTGAAAGGGCGATTGCCAATTCGAAGAAGTAGATAGTATATCCAAGAGTGAAGGCATCTTGCTCAGGAAGAGTTACGTACATGTTTGGCACGTCACCATCTGTGTGGGCAAGAAGAACACCGTCAGTTGCTTTTTTGTTCACGAAGTCAACATCTTTTCCTTGAAGGTATCCAAGTCCGTCAAGGTCTTCTTCCAAAGTAGGGATGATCACGTTCTTACGAGGTTTGTCAACGCGGACAACTGTTTCAAACATGATACGAGTTCCTTCTTGGATAAATTGACCCAATGAGTGCAAGTCTGTTGAGAAGTTAGCTGAAGTTGGGTAGATCCCTTTTTGGTCTTTCCCTTCTGACTCACCAGCCAATTGTTTCCACCATTCTGAGAAGTATTGAAGGGATGGCTCGTAGTTTACCAAAATTTCAGTTGCATAGCCTTTACGGTAAAGGATGTTACGAACAGCTGCGTATTGGTAAGCTTCGTTTTCTGAAAGTTTGTCCGAAGTGTAGTCTTTACGAGCTGCGTTCGCACCTTCCATAAGGGCCTTGATATCTGCACCTGATGCAGCGATTGGAAGCAATCCAACTGCTGTCAATACTGAGAAGCGTCCACCGATGTCATCTGGAACCACAAATGTTTCCCAACCGTTGGCATCTGCTTCAACTTTAACAGCACCTTTTTGGCGGTCAGTTGTTGCGTAGATCCGTTTGTTCGCTTCTTCTTGTCCGTATTTCTTCACCAAAAGTTCTTTGAAGACACGGAAAGCAATCGCTGGTTCAGTTGTTGTACCTGATTTAGAAATCACGTTTACTGAGAAGTCTTTGTCAGCTACGTACTCTACCAAGTCAGCAAGGTAAGTAGATGAGATTGAGTTTCCAGCATAAAGGATTTGTGGCGCTTTGCGTTCTTCTTTTGTTTGCAAGTTTGCAAAGTGGTGGTTCAAGAAGTCAATGGCAGCTTTCGCTCCAAGGTATGATCCACCAATACCGATAACGACCAAAACATCACTGTCTGCTTTGATTTGCTCAGCAGCTTTCAAGATGCGGTCAAATTCTTCGCGGTCGTAGTTTTCAGGAAGGTCCAACCAACCCAAGAAGTCGCTACCAGCACCAGTTCCTTTACGGATCAATTCGTCTGCTGCTGTAACTTGTGCTTGCATGTAGTCCACTTCATGTGGGGCAACAAATTTACCCAAAACTTTTGAGTAGTCAAATTTAATATGAGACATGTTATTCCTCCAAAATTTCTTCTTCTCTATGATATCGCTTTACTGGGATTTAATCAAGGGAAACCATCCTGTAAAACGTTTTCATTTGCTAATTTTTTTATTTTCACAAATCAAGCAACGACGCAATAGCAATCGTTTGCATATAGAGCCTTATTTTGAACGGAACAGACAAAAAAAGGAGCCTATTCCGAAGCTCTATTTTTACGCTATTATTCTTTGAATCCCCTAATGAATTTCGAGATAATGCTAGTGAATTATAGCCCTCACGTCGCAAAGCTCCTCAGGATCAATATCTCTAAATTCATCTGCGATTTGCGGGCATGATTCACTACGTTCATTTATCGGAACGTAGTTCTCGCTTTGCTCGAACTGCGTCAATGTACCTAAGTTCATCTTCGTCCCTTGGACTTGATTCACTAAGGGCTATCATAGGTTTACAGCTTTTTCCCTAACGGGAAAAACTGCATCCATTGCTCTAAGATTCGTCTGCGTCCCTTGGACTTGACTCATCAAGAGCAATAGAAAAGAGCACACAGTTCACTTCGCTTAGGGCTGCTGGATTCCTCCCCTGACCCGCTTCACGCAGAACTGTTGCTCCGATAGGTATTATATCATAATTTGTGGATTTTGCAAAGGTCCGGTTTTTATTCTTGTGTTTCGGCCTTGGCTGCGAGCTTGGCTTGTTTTTTTCGTTCTCGGCCTTGGCGGAAAAAGGTCTGCATAATGGCTGCACATTCTGCTTCCAAGATTCCTGTTTCTACTTCCACCCGGTGATTGAGACGTTCATCTGTCAAAATGTCGTAGAGACTCCCTGCTCCACCAAACTTCTGATTGGTCGCACCGTAGACTACCTGAGGGATCCGGGCCAGCCCGATGGCACCACTGCACATGACACAGGGTTCAATGGTCACAAATAGGGTGGTATCCAGCAAACGCCAGCTCTCTTCGTGCTGATTGGCTTCTTCGATCGCCATTACCTCCGCATGCATGACCGCTCGCTGCAATTCTTCTCGCGCGTTGTGCCCACGTCCAATGATCTCGCCGTCTTTGACAATGACACAGCCAATAGGAATTTCCTCATGGGCCAAGGCGATCTCTGCCTCTTTTAAAGCCTCTCGCATAAAAGCTTCTTTCTCTTCTAGGGTATAGTCTCTCACTTGTACACTCACTTACTTTTTATGTTCTTGTTCTATTATATGATGAAGCCAGAAAAAAAGCCACCAATGGGTGACTTCTTATAGGGAGATATTATGAAAAAAAGTTTGGATTCTAAACAAAGTTGGGAGGTCTTTGTTTATGGTCTTAGTATAGACCACAGGGCTTAAAGTATTCTTAAGACTCAAAAAAGTTGAGAGAGACTCCCAACTTTTATTGAATTATTTACTTGACCAGACACTTTCCAGGATATTGGTTTGGTCACGATCTGGTCCGACTGAGAAGGTTGAAATGCGCACACCAACCAACTCACCGATCCGGCGAACATAATTGCGGGCATTTTCTGGAAGCTCATCCAAGTGGCGGACACCTGTGATGTCTTCTGACCAGCCTGGTAATTCTTCATAGATTGGTTTGCAACGTTTGAGTTGCTCCAAGCTTGCTGGGTAGTGGTCAATGCGTTCTCCATCCAAGTCGTAAGCCACACAGATCTTCACTGTATCCAAACCTGACAGAACGTCGATGGAGTTCAAGCTGAGGTTGGTAATTCCTGACACACGACGGCTATGGCGCATGACAACTGAGTCAAACCAACCGACACGACGTGGACGACCGGTTGTTGTCCCATACTCATGGCCGACTTCACGGATCCGATCACCCACTTCATCAAAGAGCTCCGTAGGGAATGGGCCATCTCCAACACGGCTGGTATAGGCTTTACATACACCGACAACCTTATCGATCTTACTTGGGCCGACACCTGATCCGATGGTCACCCCACCTGCAACAGGGTTTGAGGAAGTTACAAATGGATAGGTTCCTTGGTCGATATCCAACATAACCCCTTGGGCTCCTTCAAAGAGCACGCGCTTGCCGTTATCCAAAGCATCGTTCAAGATAACAGAAGTATCGGTTACATATTGTTTGATTTGTTGACCATATTCATAGTATTCTTCGAAGATATCGTCAAATGACAAAGCCTCTGCATCATAGAGTTTGGTAAATTGACGGTTCTTTTCTTCCAAATTGATGCGAAGGCGTTCCGCAAAGACGTCACGGTCCAAAAGATCCGCAATCCGAATTCCTACACGTGCAGCCTTGTCCATATAGGCTGGTCCAATCCCTTTGATGGTCGTTCCGATTTTGTTGTCCCCTTTAGACTCTTCTTGGAGACGGTCCAATTCGATGTGGTAAGGAAGGATGACATGGGCACGGTCAGAAATGCGAAGGCTGTCTGTTGATACCCCTTCTTCATGGAGATAAGCCAACTCTTTGACCAATGATTTCGGGTTGACCACCACCCCATTTCCAATCACAGAGATCTTTTCAGGGAAGAAGATACCAGAAGGAATCAAGTGCAACTTGAACTTTTTGCCGTCAATCACGATGGTGTGACCGGCATTGTCCCCACCTTGGTAGCGAGCAATGACTTCTGCATTGGCTGATAGGAAGTCTGTAATCTTCCCTTTTCCTTCATCTCCCCACTGGGTTCCTACAACAACTACTGATGTCATATCTTTGTCTGAGCTATATAGCTCGTCCTTTCTTGAAAAGCAGGCAGGAATCTCACCTGCGATTATGTTTTATACCTCATTATATGAAAAATTTGACAATTTTTCAAGGAGGGTTCATCATTTCATTTGTTTTTTCTCTTATGTAGACGAATTACATTTTTACAAAATATGTATTTTCTGAATTTTAGTACTTAATTTAAAATAAAAGTTCGGAATTTTTGTAAAATCGTAGCGGAAATTTGCTTTCTTTTTCCGTTTGTAATAGACTAAAATAACTACCATAGGACGGTGAAACGATGACGATTAATCAATTACTGCAGAAACTGGATACATCAAGCCCTATTCTCCAAGCGACCTTTGGTCTGGAGAGGGAAAATCTGCGAGTGACAACTGATGGACACTTAGCTCAAACTGCTCATCCGAGTCAGCTTGGTTCCCGCAATTTCCACCCGATCATCCAAACAGACTTCAGCGAACAACAACTGGAACTAATTACACCTATTGCTCACTCTACTAAGGAAGCGCGGCGCTTACTGGGAGCTATCAGCGATGTGGCAGGCCGCTCAATTGACCAGAGTGAATGCCTGTGGCCTCTGTCCATGCCACCGCAGCTGACTGAAGAAGATATTATCATCGCCCGTCTGGAAAACGAATACGAACGCCACTACCGAGAGGGTTTAGCGAAAAAATATGGCAAAAAACTACAGGCCATCTCTGGTATCCACTACAACATGGAGCTAGGGAAAGATCTGGTCGCTGCTCTCTTTCAAGTCAGCTCCTATCATTTACTCAAGGACTTTAAAAATGACCTCTATCTCAAACTGGCTCGAAACTTTCTGCGTTTCCGATGGCTCTTAACCTATCTCTACGGTGCTGCTCCTCTGGCAGAAGCCGGCTTCTACAGTCAGGAATACCCGCAGCCTATCCGCTCTTTTCGCAACAGCAACTATGGCTATGTCAATGACGAGAATATTCAGGTGTCCTACACTTCTTTGGAGCAATATGTAACCGATATTGACAACTACGTTCAGTCTGGCGAGCTCAGTGCTGAAAAAGAATTTTACTCAGCCGTTCGCTTCCGTGGACAGAAGCACAATCGCGCCTATCTGGAGCAGGGTATCACCTATCTGGAATTCCGCTGCTTCGATCTCAATCCTTTTGACCATTTGGGCATTAGCCAAGAGACCTTAGATACTGTCCATCTCTTTTTACTGGGCCTGCTCTGGCTAGATGATGTAGAAAATGTTGATGCAGTATTAAAAGATGCTCATGATTTGAACCAGAAAATTGCTTGTAGCCACCCGCTGACTGCCCTGCCAGATGAGGCAGACAGCTCAGCCATTCTCCAAGCCATGGAAGGGCTCATCCAGCATTTTGAACTGCCAACTTACTATCAAACTTTGCTGGACCAGATGAGAGAGGCTCTCTTACATCCTCAGCTGACACTGTCAGGACAGCTCCTGCCCCATATCCAGCAAGATTCCTTAACAGCTTTTGGTCTAGAAAAAGCAGAAGAATACCACCGCTATGCCTGGACTGCTCCTTATGCCCTCAAAGGCTACGAAAATATGGAACTGTCCACCCAGATGCTACTCTTTGATGCTATTCAAAAGGGGCTAAATGTCGAAATTTTAGATGAAAAGGACCAATTTCTCAAGCTTTGGCATGGTAGTCATGTAGAATATGTCAAGAACGGTAATATGACCTCCAAGGATAACTATGTCATCCCTTTGGCCATGGCCAATAAAACAGTCACCAAAAAGATTTTGGCAGCAGCTGACTTTCCCGTTCCGGCTGGAGCAGAATTTTCTTCTCTAGAAGAGGGACTGGCCTACTACCCTTTGATTAAGAACCGAGAAATTGTTGTCAAACCCAAGTCAACTAACTTCGGACTGGGCATCTCTATCTTCCAAGAGCCAGCTAGCCTGGAAGCTTATCACAAGGCTCTGGAGATTGCTTTTTCAGAAGATGTCGCCGTCTTAGTGGAGGAATTTATCGCTGGAACGGAGTACCGCTTCTTTGTCTTAGACGGACAATGCCAAGCAGTCCTCTTGCGAGTGGCGGCCAATGTCGTCGGAGACGGTCAGCATACCGTGAGAGAATTGATTACCATCAAAAATGACAATCCTCTGCGGGGCCGAGATCATCGTTCACCGCTTGAAATCATTGAACTGGGGGACATTGAACTGCTCATGCTGGACCAGCAAGGCTATGGACCAGATGATATCCTGCCTGCTGGAGTCAAGGTTGACTTGCGGCGCAATTCCAACATTTCTACTGGCGGAGACTCGATTGATGTCACAGACAGCATGCACCCATCTTATAGGGAACTCGCTGCGGACATGGCAAAGGCTATGGGAGCCTGGGCCTGTGGCGTTGATCTCATCATCCCTGACAGCTCTGCTATTTCCACAAAGGAAAATCCCAACTGTACCTGCATCGAGCTCAACTTTAATCCTTCTATGTATATGCACACCTATTGTGCTGAGGGGCCGGGACAAAGCATTACTCCGAAAATACTAGCTAAACTTTTCCCAGAAATGGACCTATAAAGTAAGAAAACGCAGAAGATGTCTCTGCGTTTTTGTTTTGTAACCGAGGTAGAGTTTTAGATGATAACCTAAAAAGATTAAGCATGGTCCTCCTACAAGTTTAAAATAGCAAGTCATTTGCTGTAAAATCATCCTCTAACAAGCAAATTTCAAACCTCTCCTGCATATAGCAGAGGAAATCTTCCCTTTTTCCTAAAAAGAATCATAGGTCGCGAATACAAGGCTAGTATCATCTGAACAAGTTCCAGCCAGTTACTGTTGGCTTCCATAGCCCACCATCTCAACCGCTTTAAAACTGCCTCGGGTTAAAAATTCATACGGAACCCCTAATGCATCAGCTACCGCCAAACCATAGACTGCCGTTTTCAAAGATTGGTTCATGCTAGCCTCCTTTGTTTTATTATACTATTTTTGGTCTTAAAATTCTTCCTAATCCCCAAAAACAAGCGCAGGCCCGCGCTTGTTTTTCTATTTTATGCTAAAATAGAAGCTATGGACAAAATTATTAAAACTATCTCAGAAAGTGGCTCCTTCCGTGCCTTTGTACTAGACAGTACAGAGACCGTGCGAGCAGCCCAAGAATACCATCAGACACAAGCAAGCTCAACTGTGGCCCTCGGTCGGACCCTGATCGCAAGTCAAATTCTCGCCGCCAATGAAAAGGGAAACACCAAGATAACGGTGAAAATCCTCGGTACTAGCTCACTTGGTGCTATCATCACTGTGGCAGATACTCAAGGAAACGTCAAAGGCTACGTGCAAAATCCTGGGGTGGATATCAAGAAAACAGCGACTGGTGAAGTCGTGGTCGGACCATTCGTCGGAAATGGGGAATTCTTAGTCATCACCGACTACGGCACAGGCAACCCGTATCATTCCATGACACCTCTGGTCACTGGAGAAATCGGTGAAGACCTGGCTTACTACTTGACCGAAAGCCAACAAACGCCATCTGCAGTGGGACTCAATGTCCTACTTGATGAAGAAGACAAGGTCAAGGTAGCCGGTGGGTTCTTGGTTCAGGTCTTGCCAAATGCCAAGGAAGAAGAAATTGCCCGTTTCGAAAAACGGATCCAAGAAATGCCAGCCATTTCTACCCTTTTAGCATCTGACGACCACATTGAAGCCCTTCTTGCTGCCATCTATGGCGAAGATCCTTACAAACGTCTCTCAGAAGAAGAGATCCGCTTCCAGTGTGACTGTAGCAAGGAACGCTTCATGAATGCCCTGGCAAGCTTACCAGCCAAAGACCTTCAAGAAATGAAGGACGAAGACCATGGAGCTGCAATCACTTGCCAATTCTGTCAGACAACCTACCACTTTGATGAAAACGACTTGGAGGAACTCATTCGTGACAAATCTTAATACACCTTTTATGATTGGGAACGTCGAGATCCCAAACCGGACGGTCCTAGCACCTATGGCCGGTGTGACCAACTCAGCCTTCCGAACCATTGCGAAAGAACTCGGAGCTGGGCTTGTGGTCATGGAAATGGTCTCTGACAAGGGGATCCAATACAACAACGAAAAGACCCTGCATATGCTCCATATCGATGAGGGAGAAAATCCTGTATCGATTCAACTATTTGGTAGTGATGAAGACAGCTTAGCACGCGCGGCAGAATTCATCCAAGAAAATACCAAAACTGATATCGTGGATATCAACATGGGCTGCCCAGTTAATAAGATCGTGAAAAACGAAGCGGGTGCCATGTGGCTCAAAGACCCAGACAAGATCTATTCCATTATCAATAAGGTTCAATCTGTCCTGGATATCCCCCTCACTGTTAAAATGCGGACAGGTTGGTCGGACCCTTCTCTAGCAGTTGAGAATGCCCTCGCAGCGGAAGCCGCAGGCGTATCTGCCCTCGCTATGCATGGTCGGACTCGGGAACAAATGTATACGGGGCATGCGGATCTTGAGACCCTTCACAAGGTTGCACAAGCTCTGACCAAGATTCCATTTATCGCCAATGGTGACATCCGTACAGTTCAAGACGCCAAGCAACGGATTGAAGAAGTCGGTGCCGATGCGGTTATGATCGGCCGTGCAGCCATGGGCAATCCTTACCTCTTCAACCAAATCAATCACTACTTTGAAACAGGAGAAATCCTGCCTGATTTGACCTTCGAAGACAAGATGAAGATTGCTTATGAGCACTTGAAGCGCTTGATCAATCTCAAGGGTGAGCACATTGCCGTTCGCGAATTCCGTGGTTTAGCTCCTCACTACCTCCGAGGAACCTCAGGCGCAGCCAAACTCCGCGGAGCCATTTCGCAAGCTAGCACTCTAGCTGAGATTGAAGAACTTCTTCAATTAGAAAAAGCTTAATGACAAAAAAACAGCATCGAAATATTGATGCTGTTTAAAATATGTACTAACTATTTTTAACATAAAATAGCTAGCTGGTTTTTCAAAAAAACTGACTTATTTTTTTAGTCAGTTATGTAAATCTAAAACTTTCCGCTGTGAGAAAAGCGCCTGAAACACAAATGTTTCAGGCACTCGGAATTATTGAGACCTTAGGCTCAATAATTAGTCATGGAACTTCGAAGAAGTTCGCTGACGTCCGTACTCACTTAAGGAAAGTTTTTAGAAGAACTTATCTTCATTTGACAGCATCAACTTTTTGATGCTGTTTTTGTATCTTATTGATCCGCTTGAGATTCGCTTTCTTTCCAGCGATAGGTCTTGCGTGGTTTTTTCTTAGGTACCCGCTTAACCCCCACTTCTTCAACGTAAGAGCCATAGGTCACAAGGAAATTATTGGTCAAAATTTCTTTATCTGGATGGATCAGATTCACCAACTCGGTTGCTTCGTATACGGTGAAAGGCTCTTCTAGGAGATGGAGGAAGGTTGGATTCCAGGCCAAGCGCCCTTGGATCCGCTTGATGGATTCTTGGACAATCTCATAGTGGTCAAAGGCAAAATCTTCAGCCGTCAAGACACGTCCATCTAGGGAACATTCCCCATGTTTGAAGTCCACATCGAGAAAGAGAACTTCTTTGGCATCATCTCCAGCTCGGACTATATCTACTGCTTCAGCTGGCAAATAAACCAAGTGAGCAATGGTAATGACCCAACCCCGAGGGTCCCGACCAGGAGTAGAAACTGTCATTAGTTGCTCGACCTTTTGAGGGGTCAATTCTAGTCCAACTTCTTCCTGGACTTCACGGATACAAGCCTGGATAGCATCTTCGTGCTTTTGCAAGAATCCTCCAACCAAGGCGACCCGATGCTGACAAGGGTGGGTTTTCCGGCGAATCACCAAGAGTTTCAAGCGCCCTTCTACAAAGCAGTAGGCCACCATATCCGCTGTCACGCTTGGATTTTCATAGGTGGGATGATCCTGCTCCTTATACCAACGGAGGAATTCTTCCTCGCTGACGACCGTCTCGTAGTATTCCTTTTCGTTCATCCCTTCCGGAATGCTTGTTGCTGTCATTTAAGCAACCTCCTTTTTCACTGCTTTACTCCACTGATACCAACCGACAAGACTGTTAAGGGTATAGCCCCAGTACATACCTTGAATATGGATGCTCTTTCCCCACCAGAGGTAGATACTGAAGAGGTTGGTCGCAATCCAGAAAATCCATTGTTCGCGATAGAGACCGGTCATGAGAAGCTGTCCGACACCATTGGTCGCATCTGTTATACTATCACGGAAAGGGCGAGCACTGTGGATGCTTTTATAGGCGTAGCCCATCCCGATCCAAATCAGAGCTGTTAGAACCAAATACTTGATCCATTCCATTAAGGTTAATTTCTTGGACTCAAAGTGAGATTCTTCTGCATCCCCCTGGTCATTGATCCGATTTGACAACCAAACATAGAGACCAATTGGTTGCATCACGAAGAAGTACAGGGTTGTCAGAACTTCTCCATAGAAGTTTTTGTTCAAGGCTAGGACGAGGTAAATCGCTGAGTTAACTGCTCCAAAGAGATAGTTACTAGCCCGACCTTCTGCTACTAGTATCACACAAACGATTCCTGTCCAGGAGGCAAAGAGCCCTAACCAATCGTGACTTGCTTCCTGATTGGTAAACTCTAGGACAAAGGGCACGCTAGATAAAGCAAGCAAATAGAGCCATTGTGTCAGAGTGCGACCTGCAAATAGGTCTTTCCAAAGGAGTTTCATAATCCCTACGAAGCCACGTTTGCCAGCTTCTCGATGGACATTTTTTAAATGCTCCCCGAATGTTTGAATTTTTTCTTGTAGTCGTTTCATGCTGCTTCTCCTTTAATCAGCTTGATAAATCGTATCGATGACACGCTTTGCTTCTTCGTAATTCCCCAAGTAGTCCTGCCCGAGATAGGCTGTAGGAATATCTGCGAGATATTGGTGGCGGAGGTGATCCAGGTGATTTGAAAAACTGTTGCGAATTTCATCATCTGCCATGGTCATATCACGGAAACCATCATTGACATAGGATCCAATGGGTTGGACAAATAAGATCAGATCCCATTTTTCCTTAGCGAGGATACTAACGAATAAGTTATCAAAGGTATCCATCACACTGGTCTCTTGGCCTTCTACTTCCATATAGTAGTCGTAATAGCCCTTGGTCACCAGAGAGTTGGTATCCGCAATGACCAGTCCACGATTGGCACTACTATCGATTAATTTTGAGGTTTGATCGTATTGTCCGAGTAGGAGATAATAATAGTCCTTGGGGGTCAGCTCATCATCCCGTACATTATTTCTGATCTGGTACTCGCGAGCATACTCCAAACTCACTGGCGCATCATAGAAGCGGGCCAAATCTTTTGCCAAGGTCGTCTTCCCGTTACTAGCACTCCCCATAATGAGGACCTTTTTGGTAAACTGACGACGGAAGGGTTGCGCAATGTATTTCCAATACTTGCTGGGATTTTCCCGGATAAGGGTTCCTGAGATGCCAAACTGGCGCTCCTGTAAGTGCGCTTGAAAGCCTCTCGCTTCAAGTTCCTCTTGATACGTTTTTTCCCCAACATAGAAGATGAGCTCTTCTCTCTCAGCATCATATTGAATGGTTTCTAAGGCTGTTTTCAACCAAGGCTCCCATCCTAAGGGATAGCGAGGAAGTTCTGTCTCGTCTAATTTATAAATTTGGGTGAGTTCATCATTTGAAAAACCTTCTCGAATATAGCGAAAACGTTTCTGCAAAGGAAGGCCAACTTCTTCTCCTCGGTCACCTTTGTAACCAGAGACAATCACACAAACGCGGTCGCATTGGCGTTTTGCCCGTTGAATTAAATCAATATGACCTTGATGAAGGGGGGCAAACGTTCCAAATACTACTGCCACTTTTTCTTTCATCTAACTGGCTCCTTTATCATAATGTCAAAACATGTTTTGCTTATGATTTTATTATAAACTATAATTTCAATCTGTCAATACTTTTTTATAAAAAAATATATTTTTATAAAACAAAAATTAAAAAAGATTCAACTCTGTATGTTATTATACAGAATTGAATCCCTGATTTCAATCATTTTTTTAATTTTCTCAGTGGCGAGCCATTATTCCCGAACCAAGGCATGCGCATGGCCATTTTCTGTCACTTGAACACTTGCCACTTGACCATCTTGACCGACAACTATATCCAGGCTAGCTGCAGATCCATCTTGGGTGGAAATCAAGCCAGCATGGTAATGACCTTGATCCAAGTTGTATTCATAGCTTCCAATTGTATAGCCCACTGCATCGCCACCAGGAGTTTGAATGGTTACTTGTCCACCTTGTCCGATGCTTACGCCTGTATCGCGACCGTCGGTCCAACTACCTGCTGCTCCTGAATAATCCCCTGAGGCATAACTCAAGACACCTTTATAGCGTGGGTTCTCTGTCTTAGAGGCTTGTTCTTTGGCAGTCGTGCGACCTTCTTCCAAGCTAGGACGTTTTTGTTTTTCTGGTGCTGAGTTCACTGCTGGTTTTGTTTCTTTGGAAGGAGTTGGAACCAGGCCTTGACTGGCTTCTGGAACTCTTGGTGTCACTGGAGTTGATGGATTTTCTTGGCTCGCTTGTGTTTCGCTCGAAGCCATGGCAGGTGATTGTGCAACTTCTGTGCTTTGTGTGGTTTTGCTTGCGGTCTTTTTCTCTTCTTTTTTACTAGTAGAGCTTTGTTTCACTTGCGCAATTTTACTAGTTGAAGATGGACTGGTTTCCTTTTTCTTTTCTGATCCACATCCGCTTAAGAGAAGAGCAGCTGTTAGAGCAAGGGTAAATAGACTAAAGAAAGTTCCTTTCATTTTCATGGCAATACCTCTCTTTTGTAACATTTGTTACATTTTGTAATATAATTGTAACATTCATCTATAAGGAAGTCAAGAGGATTTGCAAGTCTTATAAAAAATAGAAACTAGTTTCAAAAAAAGAGTGAACAAATGGAGCCCTAGTCCAAGCATTCACTCTTTTTCTTATTGATAAACTTCTTGATAAAATTCGATGGTATCTCCATCTTGGACAGTTGTTTCTGCTGCCCCTTTTGGTGCCATCTCTCCATTGATCTTGTACATCCAATAGAGTCCCTTGCTTTCGTCCTGGGCTACGCCATCGATCGAGGTGATGAGGCCACTCTTCTCCTCAATCTTGTAGTTAGCTTTCAGGACTTCCATCAGGTTGGCTTTTTCAGCAACCTTCAAGGTCTTGCTTTGAGCTTCTTGCCCTTCAGGGGCGATACTGACCGTAATGGTAATTTGTTTTTCTTTCGCTACTTGTGAGCTAGAAGCTGAGCTTTCCGTAGTCGATGATTTGCTTTGTCCGCAACTGACCAATACAAGAGCTGCTAGGACAGCAAAGAAACTATAAAGTGTTTTTTTCATGATACAATCTCCTAAATACTACATAAAGTAGAGGGTAAAAACAGGCGGTGGAAAGGGCGTGGGCCAAGTTAAAGCTAAAGCCATTCACCAGAGCATAGGTCCACCAAGGCATGTGGTAGAGAACAGCATAAAGACTGTCAATCAGCACCCCGTAGAGAAAGGATAAGGTGCCGACCACTAGAGTCTGAACTTGCAAAGACAGATGGCGGTAAAGCCCCCGCCAAAGAGTCAAGAGGAGGCCAAAGGCCAGTATCTGAGCGAGCACCACTGGGCTCATCCCCAAGAGAAAAGCCGAGGTAAACATGGTGACCGCCATCACCAAACAGGCAAATTGCCAGTCTTCAAATAGCACCAGTAAAAAGAAAATGGCACTAATGGGTTGGACATTGGGCAAGAAGGCAAAGGCTTGTCTCAGTACCACACAGAGGGCTGCTAAGAGGGTGATTCGGGTCAAGCGTTTGAGAGGCACTGCATATCCTCCTAGTCAATCGTGAAGTTAAGCTGACCAGACTTGACACCTACCTTGAGGGTTTGCCCTTCAGCCACTTCTCCTCTCAAGAGGATCTCTGCCAAGTAGTCTTCCACCTGGGTCTGGATGGTCCGGCGCAAAGGACGTGCTCCCATTTCTGGATCATATCCGTGAGTCGCCAGCCATTTAAGAGCAGACGCTTGGAATTTCAGAGCAATGCCCTTCTCTGCTAGAGTTTGAACCAGCGGTTTCACCATAATCTTGACAATCTCATGCATTTGATCACTGGTCAAGCTATGGAAGACAACCTTCTCATCAATCCGGTTGATAAACTCTGGTCGATAGGTCTTCTTCAACTCTTCAAAGATGCGTTTCTCCATATTGGCTTGGTCAAAGCGAATATCCTTAGCTCCAAAGCCAACCGTCTTATCATCTCGTAAAGCGGTAGCTCCCAAGTTTGAAGTCATGATAATAATGGTATTGGAGAAATCTACCTTGCGTCCCTTGCTGTCGGTCAAGACACCGTCATCCAAGACTTGCAAGAGAACGTTAAAGATATCCGGATGGGCTTTTTCCACCTCATCAAACAAGAGGACTGAATAAGGTTTGTTGCGGACTTTTTCCGTCAACTCGCCCCCTTCTTCATAACCGACATAGCCTGGAGGGGCACCGTTGAGACGACTAGCCGCAAATTTCTCCATATATTCACTCATGTCAAAGCGGATCAAAGCAGACTCATCATCAAAGAGGACTTCAGCCAGCGCCTTCGCGAGCTCGGTTTTTCCGACCCCAGTCGGACCGAGGAAGAGGAAGGAGCCAATTGGCCGTTTGTGAGACCGAATTCCCGACTGATTGCGACGAATCGCTCGGCTGATACTTGAGACAGCCTGATCCTGACCGATCACGCGCTTATGAAGTTCTGCTTCTAATTCAAGGTATTTCTTAGCTGCTGTTTGGGTTAGTTTCTCCACAGGAATGCCTGACAATTGACTGAGCGTCTTCAGGATATCCTCTTCCTTAACTTCTAGCTGGTAGCCTTTTGGACTGGCATCTTCTTTTAGCAACTGAGCAACTTTTTTCCACTGCCCCTTGAGTAAGGCTTGATCGGCAGTTGTCAAGTCGGACTGAAGACCGGCTTGAGGCCCCTTGTTTTGCACGGTCGCTGCCGCCTCATCTAAGAGGTCAATGGCGGAGTCAGGCAAGAGGCGACTGGTCAAATAACGATTGGCATAAACAACAGCTGTCTCAATAGCCGCATCCGTAATATGAACACGGTGGTGACGTTCATAGGTCTTCTTGAGCCCTTGCAAAATCGCAATGCTATCTGCAACAGAGGGTTGCTCAATCAAGACCTTAGCAAAGCGGCGTGACAGAGCGGCGTCTTTTTCAATGTGTTTTTGGTATTCTTCTTGCGTAGTGGCTCCTACGGTCCGTAGGGTTCCACGGGCCAAGGCTGGCTTCAAGATATTGGCCGCATCCAAGGTGGAGTCAATCCCAGAGCCAGAGCCCATAATAGTATGGAGCTCATCAATGAAGAGGATGACATGTCCATCTTCTTCGATATCATTGATGATGTTGTTCATCCGCTCTTCAAAATCTCCACGGAACCGCGTCCCTGCGACAACATTCATCAAGTCCAATTCTAGGACCCGCATTTTAGCCAGTTCCGTCGGGACATCTCCGCTGGCAATCCGTTGAGCCAAGCCCAAGGCTAGAGCGGTCTTTCCGACACCGGCATCCCCGACCAGAACTGGGTTATTTTTTGTTTTACGGCTTAAAATCTGAATCATCCGCGAGATTTCTTGACCCCGACCAATCACCGGTTCCAAACTGCCATTGCGAGCCATTTCTGTCAAATCTCGGGTGTAGTCTTCCAAACCACCGCTGGTAGAGGCTGGCATGCCCATCATATTTCCCATGGTTTGACGATTGGGTTGCTGGGCTCGATAGAGCGAACGAATGGCCTTGACAGCTTCCTTGTCCCAACCTGCTCGTTGCTCCAAGCTCTTCCGAAGCTCGACGATTTTAATGCCCTCTTCCTGATCATCATAGCGGAAGCCGACATACTCCAATACTTGAGAAGCCAAGGTCCCCCTCTCTAATAGAAGCGCCAAGAGGACATGCTCTGTTCCAAGACTTTTGGCATGGACTGCCTGGGCAATCTCTTGGGAACGTTTCATGATTTCTTCGACACGGAAAGAAAAAGGAAACACCTCATAGCGGCCATCCCTCTGGTAGACTTGACCCGTAATGTGCTCCGCCGCATCTTGAAAATCATCAATCTGCATAGGATAGTCACTTAAGACAGAACCAGCTACACTATAAGGATTATTGGCTAAGGCTACTAGGATATGCCAGGTATCTAGGGTTTGGGAATCAAAATGACCCGCCAAGATTTGAGCGGCTTCAATCGTTTCTAATAAGGCTTTTGAATAGTTCATAAGGAGATTACATTCCCTTTCTATCGACTTGTTGGATAATTTTTCGTAGGATATTGGCTCGTAAGCGATGGGCTTCACTTCCCAGAACCTCGTCTGTCGTCGTCACTGACAAAAGCTCTGCCTCTCTCTTTGTAAGGAGTTTTTCTTCAAATAGCATTTGAAGGATATCGCCAAAAACAGTCTGACTGATTTGTTCTCCGATGCTTGCTCCAAGCTCTTTTAGCATCTGGTGTTGGTCTGAAAATTGGACCTTGCCAATCCGGATGTACCCTCCGCCTCCACGCTTGCTCTCTACGATATAGCCTCGACTTTCGGTGAAGCGGGTCTTGATCACATAATTGATTTGACTAGGAACAACTTGGAAGACATCTGCTAATTCGCTTCTCTTGAGCTCTGCGATGCCTGCTTGGGCCAGTAGCGACTTGATATAGGCCTCAATGCTATCTGATGTATTTTTACTTGCCATGATGCTCCTTTCTGACGTTTTCATTCTAGATAAGCTCTCTGCTTTTCAGAGGATCAAAAATGGTCTCATCATCCATGATGTCATTATTGACCTTATCTGACTATTATACAATTTTTACGCCTGTAAATAAAGCAAAGACTACGTCGAGATAGAATCTGAAGACCCCTTGTTGGTAGCCAGAAGGAGGCCAAAAAAGAGGCTGGGACAGAAGTCCTAGCCTCTCAATTATCTTTGGATTGTCGAGCAAGACGCAGTGGTTGAGTGGGCTCTACTACGCTGATTTCATCAGCTTTTACAGCCCTACTCAACTGTGCGGAGGTGGGACGACGAAATCGAATTCTTATGAATTACCGATTTCTGTCCCACTCTCTTATAGAAGGGGCATTAGGATTTCCGACGAGCGAATTTTACTCTTCCGCCTAAGAAGCCTAAGCCGAGTAGTCCGATCCAAGCTAAGAAACTTGCCTTCTCTGATCCTGTCTGAGGCAGTTTTTCTTGGGACTGCACAGGGTCCGGAGTTACTGCTTCTACCTCAGGAGAAAGAGGAGTCTCTTTCGAAGCCGTCGGTTTCAAAATTGGAGCAATTCCACTTTCTTTTTTGTCTTCTGGAGGAAGGAGCGGTTTCGTTTCTTGTGAGTCTTCACTTGGTTTTGTTGGTAGCGACAGATCCGGAATAATAGGAGCTTCTTCTACTTCCTTCGTCCCGACTTCCGTAATCTGATCCTGGGCCTCCACTTCGACAAAGGCATCGACTTCTGTCCGAATTTCTTTACCTTCTTCTTGTCGAACCTCGATCAACTTCAAGCGGCGTCCAACCTTCCCTGCTTGAAGGATCCTGCTTTCACCCTTGGCCAAATCCTTGTTTTCACGCGTTTGACTCTCAAATGGAATCTCCTCCGCTTCGATGAGAAGTTCTGGCTTTTCAAGAATCAAATCCCGAACACCTTCGTCTGGGCGTGTCTGCGTCAGTGGTTCATAATTGTGATCATCTTCTAAGATGGTCTCAAGGGCTTCCACTTGATTCGCTGTAGCAACCAAATCTGGTCGCTCTTGATTCAACAACTGAGTCAATTCCGTCAATTGCTCTTGAACAGTTGATTTGAGATTTGCTTTCAAGCGATCGAGAGAAGTAGCCTTGATTTTTTCTACTCCTTCTTTGATAACCTGTTGGAGCTCTTCTTGACTAAGCAACTGACTATCTTTTCCTGATAGGATAAAGCGGTCTACCTGAATGGCTCTAGATGACTGAGGATCATTGAGAGATGGATCCAAGTGCAGACGTAATTGGTGGTAGCCTTTTGCTAGACCTTGCAGATTGACCAAACTCTGGTCCAGTTTGCGTTGATCTCCATAGCCACTGAAGTAATGGTCGCCTTCAATCTCATAGTCATGACCACGCCCTTCTTCAAAGGCCATTTCTTTTCCATCTAGGGTGACGCTGTAGAGACCATGGCTTGGATCAACCACTCCTCGAACTTCCACACCAGTTCCCTTGAAGGTGATGGTCACATCAATGTGTTTCTTTCCTTCTTCATCGGTTACTTGGTTGAAGCTAGACCAAGATTCCGTTCCATTTGAGAAGTCTCGATTGTCCGTCTCATGATTCCAGCCTTGACTGTAGTGCAGTTTTGGATCTTGATCATCCACTTCTTTGCGATTTTCTGGAAGTAGGTCCTCGTTCATCACTTGGACTGTCAGTTCTGGAATAAAGCCGACCAGGCTGCCTTGATCCGGATGCAACAATTTGGCCTTAAAGTCATAGACATCGGTCGCTTTTCCTGCAAAATCAAGGGTTGGGACTTGGACTGTTTTTTCTGTCTCTCCATCTGCGAACTCAAGGGTGACATTGGTATCTTTGTAGACCTTGCCATGAACCCCTGTTCCTGGTTCTGTGATTAACTTAAGACTGGCACTTCCTTTAGAGCCACCTTTTCTTTTGACGACGATTTGCGCTGGCTCTCCTTTTTTAACAGCTAAGGTTGGCTGAGCAAACTCAAAGAGGCCTTTTTCTTGGTTATTGAGGGCATAAATCCCTTCCGTTGCGATAGCATCTCCCTTGCTATTGACCAAGGTCAAGGTATGGGAACCTGCTTTCAAATCTGGTGTTTCATAAACCTTTTGGCTGCGTTTGCGAGTTGGACTTTGGGTATTGACCGTCGCTAGTTTTTGCCCATCTACATAGACATCCATCTTCCCATGACCTGGGTCGACAGTTGCGACCACATAGGCCTTGGTCCCTTCGAATTGATAGGTTGCAGAAGCTCCCGCTTCCTTGGTCCACATCGAGGTGCCTCGAATGCCTTCTCCCTCTTCATTCCATTGGCTATTGGCCCGATCAGCTGTTCGATCGGAATGATAGGTCAAACCAAGCGGATAGCCATCGGTTTCTTCGATGCTGGCTGGTGTCTTATAGACAGAGACACCATTCAAGATTGGAGTGGCTTGGGCATCAGTAATTGACACTCGGAGGTAGCGACTATCAACTGGTTGCCCTTTGATCAAACGGCGATATCCAACGGTTGACCCAGCCCCAAAAGGAACCCATTGGCCATTCACCGCTACATCGATGGTGAAACCGGAAATCCGTTGGCCTTTTTCGATGGTTTCTTTGAGCTCTACCACATCAAAATGTTGCTCTTTTCCAAGATCGAGGACAAAAGAGCCGGTCTTGGCATCATCGGCAGGGGCCCAACTGGTCTTTTCATCGCCATCTGTCAAATGGCTGGCTGCGTAATGCGAATTGCGCCGTGTCGAGTCAGCTTCTACCAAAGCGCCCGCCGCATAGTCCACGCTGTAGAGTTGATCCAAAGTCTGGCGGAATTCTTTCAAACGGGCCACATCGGCATCCGCAAATTTTCCATCTTGATTGGGTGGAATATTGAGCAAGAGTGGCGTTCCACGACCGACAGATTTGAAGTAAATGTCCATCAATTCACGCAGGGACTTAGGCTCTTGATTGTCATGGTAGAACCAGCCAGAGCGAATGGAAACATCCGCTTCTCCAACTGAGTATTGTTTCCCTTCTGGATCTCCATGGTTGAGATAGCTATTGGATGGATTGTTGCGAATCTTATCCGGATTGACCTTATGCCAAACTGGATCTCCAGCAATTCCCTTTTCATTTCCTATCCAGCGAACATTGGTGGGCTCAGCTGAGAAGATAGCAATATCCCCTTGGGCTTTACGGATGGCGTCAAACCACTTATCGAAGGTATAGGTTACTTTTTGAGCCCCATCGCCACGCGCTCCATCCATCCAGACTTCAACAAATTTGCCTTTGTTTCCATATTTAGGATTTTCAAGGATTTCTTTGAGCTGGTTGAGATAGTATTCGTTGTATTGGTCCTCTGTATCCACATGGTAGAGCGGGCTGTGAGCATCCCAAGGGGAGAGGTAGACCCCCATATCCATGTCATACTTGCTAGCAGAAGCCGAAACTTCGGCTAGGATATCGCCTTTTCCTTCCTTCCAACCACTTTTGGCAATGGTATGGTCGGTGTATTTAGAAGGGTACAAGAGGAAACCATCGTGGTGCTTGACGACCATGATGGTCCGTTTGAAGCCAGCGTCTTTCAGGGTTTTGATCCACTGATCAGTATCCAGATGCTCTGGATAGAAATAATAAGGGTCTTCTTGCCCATCTCCCCACTCACGATCGTAGTAGGTGTTCATCCCAAAGTGGATGAAGGCTGCCAGTTCTTCGCGATGGTATTGCATTTGGGCCTTGCTAGGAAGCGGTCCGTAATCTGCAATTTCAGGCTCCTCATCTGCAGTAGCTACTGGTTGGGTTGCTTCTGTCCCTTGGCTGACTGCTCGGTTTTCTTTCTCACTCGTTACGGGTGAGGAATGTTCTGATTCTTCTTGGTGCTCTTTCACAGCTTTTTCCTCCTCCCCTTGATGCTCGACATCACTTGTGTCGACTCGTTCTTCACGAGTCTCACTTCTCTCAGCTTGTTCCTCTGCATAACTGGTAGTGACTCCTAAAAAACAAGTCGCTACGACTACAGAGCAAACCCCTACTGATAGTTTGCGGATGCCAAATCGATTTCTCTTATCAAATAATCTTTTTCCCATATTCCATTCCTTTATGTCATCAGGTAAAGAGGGTGGAGACTTTCCCCATCCTCTTTCTGTTACCTGTGATCTTTTCACCGTATGTTTGCTGGTTTATCCAGCTTTTTTACTTGGCCTTATCGGCTCTTTTTTTCTGATCATCCAGCACAGCACCGGCAAGACCTGCTGCTAAGAGACCTGCCACAAGGCTTGCGACGCTTTCTTCCGTTCCTGTATTTGGTAATCTACCTTCGGAAACTGAAGTTGCTGAAACTGCTGGCGTTTGAGCTGTTTTCTCGACTTCCTTCCCTGCTGCATCTGTCCCTTCCTGACGCACTGCTTTGACCTCAAGAGATGTTTGAGGAGTTGGGGTAGCTACTGGTCCTTCTGAGCCATGAGGATGTTCTGGGTTCGGAAGCGGTTGTGGCTCTGGCCGTGGTTGCGGCTCTGGCTGTGGCTGTGGTTGCGGCTCTGGCTGTGGTTGCGGTTGTGGCTCTGGTTGTGGCTGAGGTTCTGGCTGTGGCTCTGGTTGTGGAGTGTCTGGAAGTACTTCTTTCGTGCCCACCTCTGTGATTTCTGCCACTGGATCTAGCTCTACAAAGGCATCCAGTTTCTTCCGGCTTTCCACACCATTTTCTTGAGAAACTTCCACCAAGCGCAATTTGCGGCCTTTTTGACCTTCTTGAACCACACGTTTCTCTCCTTTTGGAAGTTCCGCATTTGGACGTTCTAAGCGTTCAAAGTCCATCTCTTCTGGCTCAATCACCAACTCTGGTTTGGTATGGACCAGATTCTTAACCCCTTCTTCAGGAATGGCTGAGCCTGTAGGTGCTTTTGCGGATAGAGAAAGTTGATATACTGTTTCTAGCTTGCCATCTTCTGAGACAACCTTGACAAGAACCGGAGCATTGGCACTTTTAGCATCGATGACCGTAACGGCTGTTCCATTCTTGCCTTGTGCTGAAACGATTGGACGTTCTCCCTCATACTCTAGATGATAATCTGTCACATCTGGTTTAAAACCTTCTAGGTCTTTGCCATTCACTTGGATCGTAACATCAGTTGTTGCCTGGGCCTCTTCTGTTGGGGCATAGGTGCTCAATTCAATGATTCCAATTCCTTTAAGATTTTCATCACGGACCATTCTTAAACGGATGGCTTTCGTTCTGGTTTCGTTGAAGCTGAGGTTAGAGATATAACCAGGCTCAAAGGCATAATCCAAGCTATACGGGATTTCTTCCCAGTTAGAGGCCTGGTTAAATGGATGATCTGGAAGATTCTTCAAATTGCCGTAATCATCTGGGACATCAAAGTCTGGACCAATATAGCGTTCAAGAACCGTTTTCGTTGGCAGACCTGTTTCCTGATCTGCAAAGAAGTCGACCGCTACTTTATTGACTAAGCGCTCTGTTACTTGACCATTTTTCTTGAAGATGAGACCAGCAAACACTTCTGTTTGATCTGGCTCTCTCTTCCAGTTGGTCCAACGGTAGTACTCGTTGTAGCCACCATCATTGATGTAATCGATATAGTCGATTTGATTTGGATCGAGATCGTTGGTTTCACTAGCAAATGCTCTGGTATCCTCTGCATTGTAGTCACGGTTCACAGAGAGGATTTCTCCTGTCTTTTCTGACACCCGAACGGTCAGCTGAGCTGTCAGATCATAGCCGAGGACTTTTCCTTCTAACGTGAAGCTGCCTTCATGAGAAAGTGCATCAGCTGGGATAGCCTGCCAGTCCACCGTCAGTTCCTTGCGTTCATAACCTGTGTCCCCTTTAAAGTAGACACCTACTGTAGATGGTAGAACTAGATCTTGACCGACTTTCACAAAACGTCTGCCTGCTTCTACTGCTACTGGAACAGCTTGTTTCAGTTTTTCTGCATCGCTTGTGAGATGGAGGCGGTATTCTTGTAAGATGGTGCCATCTTCCGCTTTGTGGATGACACGGATTGGCTCACCTTCATGGACGCTTGGCACAACCGTTGCAAGGCCGTGATGGCTAGCTGTGGCTTCCACTTGTGGATAAGCCCGATCACGCGCATCTATGTAGTAATCTGTCACACTTGGGTTGACCCCTGGCAAAACCTCACCATTGACACGAATGGTCACTTGGCTCTTTTCTTCTGCCGCAACCTTATTGGCAAATACCTGAATCTCTGAAATAGAGCTTCCACGTTTGCCTTCTGGTGTCTTCATTCGGATCCGAACCGCATAAGTGTCGACTTTATCAAAACTAAAATGATTCATCTTGCCAGCTGCTACCGGTTCTTGAACGGTGAGGTTGCTGACTTCTTTCCAGTTGGCTGGATTGTTAAATGGATGGTCTGTTTCGTCTTTGACGCGATTTGGATTGCTTGGAACAGTTGGGATTTGTTCCCCTGTATAGTACTCAATCACATATTCACTTGGAGCGCCAACGCCGTGGTCTTCGTGGAAACCAACATGGAGGTTGTCCACTGCTCGCTTGGTCAAGATACCAGAATCCCCAAACAAGATACCAACAGAATCTTCCGCATTGTCACGGCCCCAGTTGGTCCAACGGTTAGCTGGAACATCGGTAAAGGAGATGACCTTATCATTGACCTTAGCAACTGGATCCGCATCGTTAGAGTCACTTGCAAAGGCGAGTGGCAAGACTGATCCTGTCCATTGCTCAGCTACATTGGCTCCCTTGACTGTGGTGCTAGAAACACGAATATGAAGACGTGTTGGAAGGTTGGTTCCTTCTACACGGCCTGCTAGGACAACTTCTCCTTCTTGGGTCAAGAGTTGCGGATCGACCGCATCCCAGGCCACCTTGGCAGCATAGGTCTTGCCATTGGAGTGATAAGTCCGCACGCTTTCTGGAAGGGCTGGTTTTTCACCAACTGGCGTTGTCGTGCTGACTTCTTCTACAGCGATAATGCCTTCAACGGTGACTTGAGCTTGGGCTTCTTTTTCCACACCCTCTACATGACCTGTGACTGTAAAGCTATGATAATCCTTGACTTGATCCGCTGTCACGGCATCCCAGGTCACACGTTTTTCTTTCGGGAATCCCTTATCATACTCGACCAAGACGGTCTCCGGAAGAGCTGGCAAAACGTTTCGATCGGTGCTGATCCGTACAGGACGCACCTTGACAACCGTCTTTTCTTCTGGATTTGGCGTGATGGTAAAGGTTAATTCCCCTGTTTTTCCTTGGAAGTTGGCTTCTAAATGAACCAATCCTGCTTCTCGCAATTCCAAACCTTTATTGGTTGCGACTGCTTTTCCTTGACTTCCCGCTGCTGTTGCCACATCGATTTGATCTGCTTTGAGACTTGCCTGGCTACCATCTTGGTAATGAGCAATGACTTCAAGTGGTACTGTTTGGTCTTCCTTGAGTTCTTGCCCTTTTGGCAGACGCAATTCTAGGCGCTGGATCTGTGGACTTTCTTCTTGGAATTGGACCACATAGGTCTGTACAGCTCCCGTATCCTTAGCGGTAACATAGATTTGAGCCTTCAAACCATTTTCACGGCTAGCTTGTAGGACTGTCACTTGGGCATTTTCTGCACTTGCTGTGACTTGACCTGGCTCTTGCCCATAAGCGAGGGAACGGAAAATGGTATGGTTGCCACTACCAAATTTTGGAAGAGCTACTCCATCTCCATCTAGCTGAACCGTTGGTTTCTTAGCCTTGGCTACATCTCCTCCTGCAACCACTAGCGTCGCTTGGACCGTTTCCCCATTGCCTAGGAGACCTGTCGCCTTCAAGCGAGCACCTGGTGTGGATAACTGATCTTCTTGACCAGCTTCCAAGGTCCATTGATCAACTTCATAGCTAACTGTTCGGCCATCTGTAAAGACCAATTGCACAGTCTTATCCACTGTCGCTAGATCTGCTCCCTGCGGGATTTGTTTGATGACTGGAAGGACTTGCTCCACACCAATCACATCGACCAGAGCTTCGACCGTCCGTCCTTGAACATGACCTGTCACCCGGACTTGGCCAGCACGACTATAGTCTGCCGCATCCCATTCGACGGCTTCTTCTTGGGCCTTGCCATCACTATAAACAACAGATACGTGACTTGGAAGTTCAGGATTTTGTCCCAAGTACACTTGAGTTCGAACCGGTTCGACTCCCAAGACAGAGCGTTCTTCCTGGTCCTTCTTACCAGTAAAGAGGCTGACTTGGTCTGACTGCAAGCGGTCTGAGTCTGCATACAGGGTAAAGGCACCCGCCTGCTCAGTCGATTTGACAATGACAACCCCTTTGCCGTTGAAGGCCCGACGTTGCCATGAGCCATCTTCCTGCGCTTTGTAGCGTTCCCGGCTGGCTTGTTCCCCGTTGTCGACGCCGACAATTTGGCCTTGTCCATGCAAATGGAAATGCACCAAATTATTGGCAGTTGGAACGACACGACCTGCTTCATCGACGATTTCATAGGTAATATAGGTCAGATCCTTGCCGTCTGCTGCAATGGCGTGTTCTTCTTTCAGCAGGCGAACACCGGCTGGCTTCCCAGCTGTTTCGATTTGATCGCGGGCAATCACTTCGCCTGCTTCGTTGCGGGCAATAGCTTCCACCTTACCTGGCACATAAGGAACCAACCACTCTAGATAGAGTTCATCCGGATTTGCCCCTTCTTGGTAGGTCCGGCCATCTGCTGTGGTCTTCTTGGTAAAGGTCTTGACCCCTTGTGATTCCCCATTGACAATCAATTCCACACTGTGGGCATTAGAGAAGGAACGAACAGGGATCCGACCTTCTTCATCCATGACACGATTGGCCAATTCTGGATTTTCCCAGTTCCAATGCGGTAAGAGATGGACCATTGGATGTTTCTCAGCTGACAACCATTGACTTTGGTAGAGGTAAAAATCATTCTTCGGAAGACCGGCAGTATCGACAATACCGAAATAAGAACTTTTCACAGGTGTGTCATTTTGGTTGTGCCATGGTGTTGGCTCACCGATATAGTCGGTACCTGTCCAGATAAATTGCCCTGCATAGCCGGCATGATCGCGGTCAAAGGTCCAAGAGGCTGTCGCTGTCCGACCCCAACCAACCCGGTCATTGCCGTAGTCAGATTGTTCATAGTGGCGGTCTTCTTGGTTGCTTCCGACCCATTCTCTTTCAGGATGATAGTAAGAGCCCCGTGTCCGCGTTGCAGAAGAGGTTTCAGAACCATAAATGAGCCAGTTTGGGTGTTTAGCGCGTAGGCTTTCATAGTTGGCCTCTGAATAGTTAAATCCAACTGCATCGAGCTCTGCCGCTACCTTTTCATGCCCTCCTGATCCATCACCAAAGCGGAATTTATCAGCTCCCATGGTGACATAGCGGGTTGCATCCACTTCCTTGATGGTCTTGACCAGACGACGAACGGTTGCGACAGACTTATCAGATCCATCTGCTTCACCGACTTCGTTACCGATTGACCACATCACAATGGAAGGATTGTTCTTGCCTCGCTCTACCATGGTCCGAAGGTCATAGTCAGACCACTTATCCCCTTTACGAGCTTCTGGATGTGTTGCATCCTTTTCAAAGAATCGACCGTAATCGTATTGCTTTTTGCCACCATACCAGGTATCAAAGGCTTCTTCTTGGACCATCAAGCCCAACTCGGCCGCAATTTGCAGGGTTTGTTCACTCGCTGGGTTGTGGGTCGTCCGGATGGCATTGACCCCCATGTCCTTCATCTGTTTGAGACGGCGGTATTCAGCCTTGTAATTTTCCTCAGCTCCGAGGGCTCCATGGTCATGGTGAAGGGAAACACCATGGAATTTCGTAGCCGCTCCGTTAAGGAAGAAGCCACCTTCTGGTGTCCAGTTGAGATAGCGATAACCAAAGCGTTCCTTTTGCACATCGACCAATTGCGAATCCCGATAGACCCGTGTATACAGAGTATAAAGGGCTGGGTTATTGGTTTTGACATCCCAGAGGGTCGGTTTTTCAACATGAAGAGTATGAGACAGGTTGATCTCTTGACCAGCCAAAACGGATTGCACTTCACTGCGCACCTTTTCACTGACCACTTGACCATTTTGATCGACGATTTCGTATTCCGCATACACACTGTGGGCTTGATCATCTTGGTTGACAATACGACTCTTCACAAGAGTATCGACTGCCCCATTCTGTTGTTCTTCTAATTTTGGACTCGTGATGGTGGTCCCATACTTAGCTACATGGACCTTATCCGTCACACTGAGTTTGACATCACGATAAATCCCACTTCCAGAATACCAACGACTACTTGGCTGTTGGTTGACCACATGAACCGCGATGGTGTTTTCACTTCCATCCGCATTCAAATAAGGAGTAATATCATAAGAAAAGGCATTGTAGCCATTTGGATAATGACCCACAAATTGTCCGTTTACATAGACTTTGGAATCCATGTAAACTCCACCAAATTCCAAACGCACCTTCTTATCGAGGTCCTTGTCTTCCAAACGGAAGGTCTTGCGATACCAAGCATCCCCTCCATTTAATTGCCCCCCTTCATTTTGAGCAGGAGAGTTGTGATCGAAATCAAAGAAAATAGACCAGTCATGAGGAAGATCTAATTTTTTCCAATCCTTGACATCCACTTGACGCCCTTCTGCACCAGGAGCTGCGTTTAACTTGAAATACCAGTCCTTGTTAAAGTCTCGTTCGCGATCTTGCACCATGTCCTCCGCTACTTGTTTTTGATCCTTGGTAGCCTCTTCAGTAGCCCCAGCAGAACGTTCACTTGTTTGAGGTTCCCCCTGTGGCTTTTCGATTTCGCTCTCATTTCTTTCAGGGGTAATCACAGCAGGTGCCTCTAAGGTTGTTGAAGCTTTATCACTTGTCCCAACTTCTCCATTCGTCACCTCTGACGCTTCCCTTGTGGCTGTCATCTCCTCTTCTGTTACAGCTCTTCCTTCTTCTTCAGCTAAGACAGATGGAGCTCCAAAAAAAGATACACCGATTAATACAGAACAAGCTCCAACCGCGAGCTTGCGAATACTAAATACACTGCGCTTTTCAAAAAAAGACTTTCCCATATTTAACCTCCTCTTGGGATTTTTAACAATGTAAGCGCTTTCTAAAATGCGTTTGCAAAAAAAGAAACTCTACATTTTAACTATACCAAAAGTTGAGGCTTAAACAAGAGAGCTAGCTAAGAATATATAGTTTGTACTAAAAGAACTATACTTTGTCGAACTGATTTTTATTAGCAAAAATAGCCTTGTCTGGAGAATTAATCTATAATAACACTTCTTTCATATACGAGAACTTGAGAAAGAAATCGTGAGGATGATCCCAATTTAATACAAAGGATTCGAGCTCCCTCTATTCACATGCCTTCAAAAGGAATTCTCCTGTTTGAAACAGTTGTCATTCCAGCGGAGATAAGGTAGAATGAAAAGGATGAATTGAAAGGATGACACATGAACTACATTATTACTTTTTTGATCTCCATGATTCCTCTGGTAGAACTTCGTGGAGCTGTTCCCTACGCCATCTCTAGCGGAATTCCTCTTTGGCAAGCCCTCCTGATTGGGGTCGTTGGCAACATGCTTCCTGTCCCTATTATTTTCTTTTTCGCTCGCCATATCCTGGAGTGGGGGAAAGAAAAGCCTGTTATAGGGAATTTCTTTACCTGGTGTCTCAACAAGGGACATCGTGGAGGACAAAAACTAGAAGAAGCTGCAGGGGATAAGGGAATCTTTTGGGCCCTACTCCTATTCGTCGGTATTCCCTTACCAGGAACTGGAGCCTGGACTGGAACCCTCGCCGCCTCTATTCTAGACTGGGACTTCAAACGGAGCGTCCTTGCTGTTATGCTGGGAGTTGTCCTAGCAGGTCTCATCATGGGATTTCTCTCGCTCCTCTTTGGACTGGATACCTTTGCGCATTAATCACTAAAAGGACTGAAACATCTGTTTCAGTCCTCTTAGTATGTAGACAACCTATTTTTTACATAAAATAGCTAGATCACTTTATCTTACAAAAAAGAGGTTTCCAGCGAAACCTCTTATTTTTTATTCTTAGTTGTTAAGAGCTGCTGCCATTGTAGCTGCAACTTCTGCTTCAAAGTCATTTGAAGCTTTTTCAATACCTTCACCAACTTCAAAGCGAACAAATTCAACAACTGAAGCATTTACTGATTCAAGGTAAGCTTCTACTGTCTTGCTGTCGTCCATGATGTAGACTTGTGCAAGAAGAGTGTATGCTTGGTCAACTTTTGTGTTGTCCAAGAAGAAGCGATCCATTTTACCTGGGATGATTTTATCCCAGATTTTTTCTGGTTTACCTTCAGCTGCCAATTCAGCTTTGATGTCTTCTTCAGCTTGAGCGACAACTTCGTCAGTCAATTGAGCTTTAGATCCATACTTCAAGTGTGGAAGAGCTGGTTTACCAACCATTGCACGGCTTTCGTTGTCTTGGTCGATCACGTGGTTCAATTGTGCCAACTCATCTTTCACGAATTGCTCATCCAATTCTTTGTATGAAAGAACAGTTGGTTTCATTGCAGCGATGTGCATTGAAATTTGTTTAGCAAGGGCTTCGTCTCCACCTTCGATAACAGAGATAACACCAATACGTCCACCGTTGTGTTGGTAAGCACCAAAGTGTTGTGCATCTGTTTTTTCAAGCAAAGCAAAACGACGGAATGAGATTTTTTCTCCGATTGTAGCAGTTGCAGATACGTATGCTGCTTCAAGAGTTTCACCTGAAGGCATTGTCAAAGCAAGAGCTTCTTCGTTGTTAGCTGGTTTACCTTCAGCGATTACTTTCGCTGTTGCGTTAACCAATTCAACGAATTGAGCGTTTTTCGCAACGAAGTCAGTTTCAGCATTTACTTCAACTACTGCTGCAACGTTACCGTTCACATAAACACCAGTCAAACCTTCAGCGGCAACACGGTCAGCTTTTTTAGCTGCTTTAGCCATACCTTTTTCGCGAAGCAATTCGATCGCTTTTTCGATATCACCTTCAACTTCAACCAATGCTTTTTTAGCGTCCATGACACCAGCACCAGATTTTTCACGCAACTCTTTAACAAGTTTAGCTGTAATTTCTGCCATTTTGTTTCTCCTATATTTTTTTAAAAATAGGAGAGCCGGGCTAAGCCCCGCCCTCCTAGGTAATTACTATTTATACGAATTAAGCGTTGTCGCCTTCAACAACTTCAACGATTTCTTCGATTGAATCTGCTTGAGTTTCAGTTGCTGCCAATTCAGCTTCAACTGATGCAACTGCATCTTCACCTTGACGTCCTTCGATAACAGCATCAGCCATTTTCGCAGTGATCAATTTAACAGCGCGGATAGCATCATCGTTAGCTGGGATGATTACATCGATATCGTCTGGGTCAGTGTTTGTGTCGACCATCGCTACAACTGGGATACCCAATTTCTTAGCTTCTTTAACAGCGATTTGCTCTTTGTGTGGGTCAACAACGTACATTACGTCTGGGATACGAGGCATATCTTCGATACCACCCAAGAATTTTTCAAGACGAGCGCGTTGTTTGTTAAGAAGTGCAACTTCCTTCTTAGGAAGAACGTCGAAGATCCCTTCTTCTTCCATGCGTTTGATTTCTTTCAAACGAGCGATACGTTTTTGGATTGTTCCCCAGTTAGTAAGGGTACCACCCAACCAACGGTGGTTGATGAAGTATTGACCTGAACGAACAGCTTCTTCAGCAACAGCTTCAGCAGCTTGTTTCTTAGTACCAACAAACAATACAACTGCGTCGTTTGCAGCAGCTTCACGCATGAAGTCATATGCTTGGTCAGCGTATTTTACAGTTTGTTGCAAGTCGATAACGTGGATTCCGTTACGCTCAGTGAAGATGTACTTAGCCATCTTAGGGTTCCAGCGACGAGTTTGGTGACCGAAGTGTACACCAGCCTCAAGAAGTTGTTTCATTGAAATTACTGCCATGAGTAAATTCTCCTTTTTGTTTTTTTCTCCTCTCCCAGACGTCAGCTTGCAACACGACCACAAGGGCAACGGTGCCACAATGGTTCCGGGATGAGTATTTATTGCCTTACGCAACTTTATAAGTATAGCAGATTTAGAAGCTTTTTGCAAGTCATTTGAGAGAAATTCCTAGACTTTCCTGCTTTTCTTCAGAGTCTCCCTCCTTCCTTTATTTTTTCTGCAAAATTCTCATTCTTTCCCTTTCACAGACCTTTTGTCTGAAATTTTTTCTTGACCTTATCTGATTTTTAAGATAAAATAGAATATGTTGTGGCGGTATAGCCAAGTGGTAAGGCACGGCTCTGCAAAAGCTTGATCGTCGGTTCAAATCCGTCTACCGCCTTCACAAACAAATATCAATGAGCCCAGCAATGGGCTTTTTTGATACATCAGCTTGATTGAATCTCACTTTCGCTGCTTTGTCAGTGATCGTGTTTTCCAATTATGAAAGGAAAAGATATGATGAAAAAAGTGACCTTATCTGCTCTCAGCATCCTCTCTTTGGCCATGCTCGCCGCTTGCCAACCAGCACAAAAAGAGACTCAACAAAGAAAACCTCTTGTAAGTAGCTCTAAAAAAACCTCTAAAAGCTCTAAGAGTTCTAGAAGTTCATACTCTAAAAAGTCATCTAGCAAAAAGGATTTTTCATCAGGTTTCGATGACGATCATTCTTCTAGCTCTTCAGACTCTAACACGCGCGAGGATCCTAACTATACAATGAGTTTGATGGACCAAGGAGAATCACTGGAAGCTATCGGGGATATCCCTGAAATGCCAAAATGGGCTGCCTTCAAAGAAATTAAAGTGGAAATCCTTGTTGGAAATGAAGCCCTTGCTCCTACTTCAAAAGAAGAAGCCATCAGCAAGTTAGGTCCTACTGATTCCACTTCTGGCAATGGTGCTTACTGGCATGGAGATGGCAGTGCTATCTTGATTGATTTTAATGAAAAAGGTCAAGCCACTAACAAAATTGCAACCTTGCCTAACTCTAAAAAGGTTACGAATCTCAAGGATATTCAACCTGGAATGACAGCTAAAGAAGTCATTGAAAAACACGGCCGTCCAGAAACTGTTTTCGTCTTTGGCTACGCGACGATTTTTACTTGGAAAGGTGAAGACGGAAAGGACTACTCTGTCGGTTTTGACAAAGAAACAGTCTTCCAAGTCTCTGAACCTGCATAAAAATCCCTTTTTCGGGATTCTTTTCTAATCCTATTCAAGCGCTTAGCTGCTTTTCTCACCGATGGGATAGAAGTCCTTTTCATAACACACAAACCCTCCAAGACCAACGTCTTGGAGGGTTTCTTTGAATAAGAGGCTGGGACAAAAGTCCTAGCCTCTTAATTGTTTTTTGATTGTCTAGCAAGACGCAGTGGTTGAGTGCTCAAAGCACTGCTTTGAGGTGGTGGATAGAACTTGCGAAGCAAGTATCCTAAGTCTTTGTTCGCTTTTAAGCTCCAAATATGACCTAATGAGGGAAACAAAGTTTCCTTTATCTGCAACCTTCAACAGTCTCCCAGACTGTTGAAGCTGTGCGGAGGTGGGACGACGAAATCGAATTCTAACGAATGACCGATTTCTGTCCCACTCTCTTTCATCCATTACAATTCTGCAATTTGATTGAGGTTGACTTCTGCCACAGTGTCATTTCCAAACATGGTGATAATCATTTTCACCTTGTTGTTATCGATTTCTGTGATCTTACCAGTGTAATCTGCAAAAGCTCCATCGATGATGCGTACAGTATCTCCTACCTTCACATCAATGTTGAAATCTTGAACGGTTTGTCCCATTGAGATCAAGATGTTACGGATTTCATCTTCCAAAAGGGGAGTTGGTTTTGAACGGTTCCCGTGTGATCCAACAAATCCAGTTACGTTTGGTGTATTCCGAACGACAAACCAAGCTTCATCCGTCATGACCATTTCTACCAAGACATAACCAGGGAAACGATTTTCTTCGATTTCTTTTGTTTTCCCGTTCTTCTCAATTTGCACAGTTTGAGTAGGGATTTCTACACGCAAGATGTTTTCCAACATGTTATATGTTTGTGCGCGTTGAAGAAGGTTTTCCTTCACTTTGTTTTCATATCCTGAGTAGGTCTGTAGGACAAACCAGCCTTTGTCAAAACTATCCATTTTTATTTCCTTTCTTATCTACCAGAAGGGGTTCGTTTCATCACGATACTAAAAAAAGCCTTCTGGCTCTTGTTTTCCTAGCTCCATTATAACATAAAACCGGAGAAATCAAAGAAGTTTCTCTTGTTTTTCTTTAGCAAGACAAGAAAAAAAGCATCCACATGGGACGCAGATTTGTTTCTTTTTTTAGAACATATCGATGATCTTCAAAATACCTTTAGCCACTACTTGGTCAAACAAATAAATCAAAGCTACAAAAAAAGCGGTGTACTCAATTACTGAGATAAAATTTTTCCATCTTTCCTTGCGATTTGGCCAAGTCGTGTTTTTCAGCAAGACAAAAATATCTTTAAAAAATTTCACAACATTCTCCTATCTGGTTTCTTTATGAATTGTATATTTGCTACAATGTTTACAAAACTTGTTAACTTCTAGACGTTTGGGTTTTGGCGTCGCACTCAACTTGATTGAGTAGTTGCGTGACCCACAAACCGTACACGCTAGACTTGCTTTTTTTAATGCCATAACGCCTCCATTCACACCATTATAGCAAGTTTTCCACTATTTGACAAGTTCTTCTGCTCTTTGGGAGCGCATTTTGTTTGGCTTTTCTCTACGATTTGGTACAATATAGAGGATAAAGGAGAAATTATGAAAAGCGATCATCTGAAAGAAAGTAAAAACATTGAAGACCGTCGCGGGCAAAATGGTGGAAGCTACTCATCTAGCCGCTCTGGTGGGAATTTAGGGGGTGGTATTTTACAAATCCTCCTCTCACCTGGAAGCTTCAAGAGCAAACTAATCTTGATCCTGGTCCTCATCTTTTTGAGTGGCGGAGCTGGATTGAGCGGGCTCTTTGACCAGGGCCAAACCACGCAGAACTATAACTCAGGACAAGTCACTCGCCAAGGCAATACCCAGGTGAGTGACGGAGATAGCAAATTCGTCAGTCAAGTCCTTGGAACTACTGAGGATTTCTGGGGGCAAACCTTCCAAAAAGAAGGCCGAACCTATCACAAGCCAACCTTGGTTTTCTATACGGGTCAAACTCGAACTGGCTGTGGTGTAGGCCAAGCATCTGCCGGCCCCTTCTACTGTCCGACAGACCAAAAGATCTATTTGGATATCAGCTTTTATAAAGAGCTAACCACCAAATACAAGGCTAGCGGCGATTTTGCTATGGCTTATGTCATCGCTCACGAAGTCGGCCACCACATCCAAAACGAATTGGGGACTCTTCAAAGTTACCAGCGAGCCATCCGAGGGAAAAGTGAGACAGAAAAAAATGCCTTAAATGTCCGTTTGGAACTTCAAGCTGACTATTATGCGGGTATGTGGGCTCGCTACATTGAAGAGCAAGGCCTCATGGAGGCGGGAGATATCGAAGAAGCGCTCAATGCTGCCCACGCCGTGGGAGATGACACCCTTCAAGAACAAGCCTATGGCTACTCCGTTCCTGATAGCTTCACCCACGGGACTTCTGAACAACGTATGCGCTGGTTCAAACGTGGTTACCAATACGGTGACTTTGAACACGGAGATACCTTCAGCGTCTCCGACGAAGACTTGTAATGAAACTAAAAACAAAAGCCTTTCAGATCATCATCTGAAGGCTTTTTTGTTACCCTATCGACAGCTGTCTGAGCATCGAAAAGTATTGAAAAAAATTCTTTGCATTCAACATCTTCTCAGAAACTTTCCGCCGTGAGAAAAGTGCTTGAAACATTACGTTTCAAGCACTCGGAATTATTGAGACCTTAGGCTCAATAATTAGTCATGGAACTTCTTCGAAGTTCGCTGACGTCCGTACTCACCTAAGGAAAGTTTCTAAGAAGACTGTGAATGGCAAGGAACCTTACCATCTTTTAAGCATCTATTTTTAGAATCCAAACCAACCTTTGAAAGTATCCCAGGCATTTTGTGCTTTTCCAGGAATATCTGCTTCATCGATGGCTTTCTTGGCATCGTCTACGATACCTGCAGCGCGTTCTTTGACTGTATCAAAGAAGCCCTTGTCCTCTTCTGGACTCTCAGTTTCTGTTTCTTGACCGACAGGGGCAATGCCATTTTCCTGGTAAGAATTTTCCTCATTATCAAAGCTGGTTCCTTCTGTATAAGGTAGGACGCTATTGGCTACATTTCGGAAGATTACTGAGGCTGTCTCTGCACTGGTCCCTGTCAAATAGTGGGTTTCATCCGTCTTAGGAAAACCTAGCCACTGACTAATGACCACATCTGGCGTGTAGCCGATGACCCACTGGTCTCCGGAAAGATCGGGGTTGAAGTCCGTTTCAGTCGTTCCTGTTTTACCAGCCATGGTATAACCATACGGTGCTGCGTTGACACCCGTTCCGTTGGTAAAGGTTCCCAACATCATATTGGTCATCTTCTTATTGGCTGAGCTGCTGAGCACTCGTTTTGATTTCTGACTGTGACTTTTCACCACCTGACCGCTAGCATTTTCAATCTTGGTAATGAGATGGGCATCGTTCATCACTCCGTCATTGGCAAAGGTTCCATAAGCCTGAGCCATCTGAAGAGGGTTGGTCGTCACGCCTGATCCCAGGGCTACTCCGAGAGATTTATCCACATTGTCCATATTGAGGCCAAATTTTTTCCCATAATCAAAGACAGTATTGAGCCCTAACTCATTGGCTGTCGCTACAGCTGGAAGGTTGAGAGATTCTGCCAAGGCTTGGTACATAGGTACGGTCGGGCTACCTTGAATGCCGCCGTAGTTATCGACTGTATAACTGCCGTAGACCTTGGTCGTATTGTCCAATTCTTTGTTGGTTGACCAGCCGTTGGCAACAGCTGGACTATACACGACGAGAGGTTTAATGGTAGAACCAGGACTTCTAGCAGATTGAGTCGCATAGTTATAGCTTCGGAAGCCAGCATCTTGGTCACTAGCCACGCGCCCGACAATTGCCCGCACTCCTCCAGTCTTAGGATCCAGAGCTACACTACCAGATTCTGCCCGCGTGCCATCTTCAGCAACAGGGAAGAGATCCACATTGTCGTAGATGACCTGCATGCTGGCTTGGTAATTCTGGTCCATCTCTGTATAGATCCGGTACCCATTCTTGATGATATCTTCTTCTGTTAGGCCATATTCGTTGACAGCCTCGTTGATAACCGCATCGAAATAGGACGGGTAGCGATAATCTTCTGACTTGCCTTCATAGGCATCCACCAGTTGGCCATGAATATCAACTGCAGCGGATTGATCTGCTGTCGCTTGATCGATATAGCCAGCTGCGACCATATTTTGTAGGACCGTATTGCGACGATTGGTTGCATTCTCGACCGAATAAAGGGGATTATAAATTTCTGGCCCCTTGAGCATACCGGCAAGGACAGCCGACTGATCCAGAGTCAACTCACTAGCAGATACACCGAAATACTTCTTAGAAGCATCTTCAATCCCCCAAACCCCATTGCCAAAATAGGCATTGTTGAGGTACATGGTCAGGATTTCTTTCTTACTATACTTTTTGTTAATCTCGAGGGCTAGGAAGAACTCCTTAGCCTTCCGCTCAACCGTCTGGTCCTGAGAAAGATAGGCATTTTTGGCCAACTGTTGGGTGATCGTCGATCCCCCACCTGAGCGACCGGCAGTCAATATCGCCAGGAAGAAACGCCCATAGTTAATCCCACTATTTTTGTAGAAACTCCGGTCTTCCGTCGCAACAACCGCATTTTGTAAGTTTTCGCTAATGGCATCTAACTCAACGTAAGTCCCTTTTTGTCCTGTTAGGCTACCTGCTTGGTTCCCATCTTTATCATAGATGATCGTGGTTGCCTTGAGGGCATTTTGCAAATCTGCTACATTGGTCGTCTTGGCTATGTAGAAAAGATAACCTCCGACGACGAGACTAAAGGTCAGGCCAATCAGTAAGAAGATCTTGGTCAAGTGATACTTGCGCCAAAAGCGTCTGATCGGATGTTGGGAGTGAGATTTTCTCCGTGACTTGTCCAAGCGGCTATAGGTTGGAGCTTGCTCCTCCCCGTCTGTTGATAACTCAACCTCTTCCGCAATTTTCGTTGGTTTTTTTTCTCTTTGGAAATGACGAATCATTCCCTCCATTAATTCTTTTAATTTGTTCATAGTCCCTATTTTATCACCTTCCTAACGTCTAGACAAGAAAGACCTTCGCAAGAAAGGATGCTTTTAGCTTTCTTTAAGGTTGCCATCTAGTCCACACTAGAGCGGGTTTCAGCGTCTTGTTCCTCCCTCCCTCTTCCTCCTTCTCGCCTTTTCTTTCCTCTTGCTTTCTGATACAATAACACTATGCACTATACAATTACGATACCAAGCGCCTTGCCCGCCATGACGGTTAAAGAGGCCCTTGAAGATTATTTTCTCATCCCACGAAAGATTCGTCATTTTTTGCGAACTAAAAAACATGTTCAAGTCAATGGGGAGACTGTCCATTGGCAATCCATGCTTAAGGCTGGTGACCAACTGACCCTCACCTTTGATCCGGAAGATTATGAAGAAAAGGATCTCCTAGCAGGAGATGCTAGCCTGGTCCAAGCCCTCTATGAAGATGAGCACCTCATCATCGTGAACAAACCGGAAGGCATGAAAACGCACGCCAATCAACCAGATGAAATCGCCCTCCTCAATCACGTCTCCACTTATGTCGGGAAGACCTGTTATGTAGTCCATCGCTTAGACAAGGAGACTAGCGGAGCTCTTGTCTTTGCCAAGAATCCCTTTGTTTTACCCGTCCTGAATCGGCTGTTGGAAGACAAGAAAATCCAACGAGACTATTGGGCCTTAATCCTAGGCAACTTACCCAAAAAGCAGCTGGTTTATAAGGACAAATTGGGCCGGGATCGCCACGATCGACGCAAACGCATTGTTGATCCTCGAAAGGGCCTCTATGCGGAAACCCATGTGACCAGCTTAAAGACTTTCAAACGCACCAGCTTGGTCAACTGCCAGCTCCAGACAGGTCGCACTCACCAGATCCGCGTCCACCTCTCTCACCACGGCCATCCGATCGTGGGAGATCCTCTCTACAACCCCGAAAGAGCTCCTCGCCTCATGCTCCATGCCCATCGCTTACGACTCACTCACCCCTTCACTTTAGAGAAAATTCAAGTCGAGGCCCCTTCTCCAAGTTTTGAGAAAGGCTTAAAAGAGCAGACTTCTCCATAGAGCCAAATTCCTGATGTTTCTAATCTAGTGGACTAGAAAAAGCTTTCCGTTTGAAGACAAAGTCATTTTTGAAAATTTCCTACATGACTAAAAAAAGTCATTTTTGAAAATCATCTAGCTATTTTATGTAAAAAGTAAGATTATCTACATCTAAAAGAGGCTGGGACAAAAGTCCTAGCCTCTCAATTGTCTTTGGATTATCGATTAAGACGCAGTGGTTGAGTGGGCTCTACTGCGCTGATTTCATCAGCTTTTACAACCCTACTCAACTGTGCGGAGGTGGGACGACGAAATCGAATTCTAACGAATTACCGATTTCTGTCCCACTCTCTTTTCTGTTATTTCTACATAGGTCCTAGTCCGTCGTTTCTTCACTTGCGGCTGGGCTGACTTCTGTGTTTTCTGACTCTGGAGATGGAGTCTGAGCAGGATCTGAAGTTTCTTCCTTATTCAGATTAGAATCGCTCGTGGCAGGACTTTGAGGGGCTGGGTCTGCTTCCACTGTCACTGCTGTCGATGGAGCCGCTAGCAAATCATTTCTAAGGGCTTGGATCGCCTGTAACAAGGCTTTCTTGTCGCTCTTTGGATCAGCTAGTTGATCAAAGAGGGCTTCTAAGCGTTCAAACTGAGCATCACTGGCTCCTTTTTCGACCAATTGTTGGTGGAGAGCGATCAACTGGTTATAAATCTCTTGATAGAGGGCTACGTCGCCAAGTTGAGGTTCTTCTGTTTTCTTTTGCTTTTGTTGTTCAATCGTTTCACCAACTTCACGCAAAAGAGTTTTCCCAGTTGTCAAAGCCTTATCAGCATCTGGCTCTTGGCGCACCTGTTCCAAACGTTCTTCAAAAGCAGGACGTTTGCTTTCTTCTACTTGTGGCAAAAGAGAAGAGATTTGATCGATAAGGGCTGTCAGGAGATTAGAGCGTTGACGAGACTCTGTCTTTTCATCCAGGTCGCCATAGACCCCCTTGAGGAAGTCGTAAACAGCTAGGTTATAGGACGGAGCATCTGCTCCCTTTTGATCCAGAACTGTTTTTTCAATTGGATAGGTTGGAGCATTTTCCTGAGATACTAGTTGGTCAATGGCTTGCTTGGCTTGGTAGAGTTCCATGAAATGGGCTTTTGAGTCCCAAGCTTCTTCAAAGGCCTGAGCCCGGTAAAGCTTCAAAGCAAGGTCTGCTGCTGTCGCCCGCAATTCTGGTGTCAAGCGCGCATCACTTAAACTTTGGTAGAAATACTTGAGGTAGTCCACCGAAGTCACACCGGTCCGATCTTGCATCTCTTGAATGGCCTGCAACAATTTTCCTTCTTGCTCCAATCGTTGGCTATCTTTGGCCGTATAGGCTTCCTGCAACTGAGAAACCAGGCTTTCTTTCTTGAGTTGGAAGGCTTCGGTATCTAGCAAGCGAACCTGCTCCAACAATTCCTGGTAGCGACGGTCCAAGGCCGTTTCTTCTTTCGGTTTGACTTCCTGGGTCGCGTGGATATATTCCTTGTCAACTTGGTCAAGACTAGCCAAGTAGCCTGCTGTTGAATTGCTTGGGAAATTTTTAACAGTTTCTAAGAATTGACCCAAGTTCAGCTCAATCCGTCTTTGTTGCAGAGGGTCTGAAGCGTACAAAGTCCGACTTTCTGCTAGGAGTTGGTTGACCTTGTCCTCTATAGCTTTCTGGTCCAAGTCACCTTTCTGGTAAGCTGCTTGGATGGTCGGTAGACGGTGAGCTAAGTAGTCCGCCAGGCCTGCAGAGCGCACCTTGATATAGTGGTTATGGTCTCCATGCGGAATGACAAACTGACCATTCTCGATTTGCATCGTATATGGCGAAATACCGGAGCGAAGCGCTGTTGCATAGAGCTCGTTGATAAAGTCTAGCTCAGGATTCCCTGTTTCAAGCGGAATCCGAACATGCTCCTTCCGTACTGCATAAGGGTGGATATGGGTTGGATCATATTCTTGGTCTGGATTGTTAAAGACAAAGAAACCGTTTGAAATCTTGATAGCTTCCCGAGGGACGCCGTAAGTCTGGCTAATGTACTGAATTTTTTCTTCATCCGAAGCATCGCGCGAATAGGTCGCCACATCATCTGTCAGTGGTTGACCCTTGTCCTCTTCCTTCTTACCAGCCAACACTGCCTCTGCAGCTGCGATCTCTTGTGGAGAGAGATCCTTCTTGTAGAAGTAATGAGCATGGTCTCCGTGAGCGACCATATAGCCCTCGTCATCCTTGCTGATGACATGATCTGCATGGAATCCATGATCGTGCTCATGGGCCTGTTCGCCTTCATGATGATGATTATGATCGGCTTCATGGTCCTCATGGTCATGCTTGTGATGAGGATCCTCCTTCTCATGGTCGTGGTCCTGATCGACTGGTTTTGTATCTGGGCTTGAAGGTTGTGTTGGACTCTCTTCTTTTGCGATACTTCCACCTTGTGTACGGGACAGTTGGAACTGTCGTGCCAACTCCCGCTCTAAAGGCGAAAGGAGACTATAAGGGATGAAATGGAAGTGATCCCCATGAGGATAAACTACCCCTTGATCAGTCCATTTGGTGATCTTACTTGGATCAAAAACAGAACCATCCGACTCAACATGGCGCTCTGAAAGCGGAGTTTTTTGCAACTCTTCCAAAAGGCTCGGCAAGGTTCCCCCCTTATTAGTTGCTGTTGGATGAGGCACAGAAGCTGTAATCGTTGGAGTGACCGGGTCTGAGATTGGCTGATTCGGATTAACCGATGAAGCTAGCTGGCTAGAAGGTGGAGCAATAGGATTTACTTCATTTTTTCCTCCTCCATTTAAAACCGCTAAGGCAGCATATAATTCTCCAGCTGATAAGGCACTCTTCGGAATATAGTGGTAGTGTCCCCCATGAGGCACGATAAAGCCATCTCCTGTATCAGAAATTACATCCCCAGGATGGAAGACATAGCCGTCATCTGTCCGGTAGCCACCTTGGCTAGGCTTGACTCCTGCTGTTAGACTGGCTACTGTTTTCCCTTCTCGTAAAGCCTGACTTGGCTGACTAAAATCACGAGTTTGCCCAGCTTTTTGGACACTATCTTTCGAAGCTGAAACCAGCTCTCCTTTTTTCTGTTGGGCAATTTCCTCCACTGAACGAACATTCAGTGTATGTTGCGGATCGGTTAGATAAAGGTAGTAGGTCCCATCCTTCTTGATAATATAGCCATCTCGCACCTGTGTGACAATATCCGATTGCTGCAGTTGGTAAGTGGGATCACGTAATATCAGTTCCTCACTAAATATCGCATCGTAAGGGACCTTGCCATTGTAGTAATGGAAATGATCTCCATGGGAAGTCACAAAGCCCTCGTCAGTAATCTTGACCACAATCTGCTCTGCCTGGGTCTTTTCCTTCGAGTTGACGGTTTCAATGCTTTCTTCCTGCTTGTTTGAGCTACTAGCTGACTTTTTCTTGTCTCCTTGTAAATACTGCACCTGGTTCTGATTCTTTTTGCCTTCCTTGACTGGTGCTTGCTGACTTAAAGCGTAGGCACATAAACCCAGACCTAGGGTTGCTACTAATCCGATTGTTCCTTTTTTCTTCATTCTTCTACTTACTCCTGTAATTCTTTGGCTAGGCTAGCCATATTTTCTTCTAGGTTCTCCAAGAAATCTTTGTTATTTTCTGGATCTGCTTCGAGAGGATCCAAAACCTTCACTTTTGCCCCTGTCGCCTTGGCAATGCTATCAGCCACCTTGGAAGAGGTATGCTTCTCAACAAAGATAGTCTGAACTTGATAGTCCTTGACAAACTGCTGAATCTCAGCCAATTGACGGGCTGTTGGTTCCTGCTCAGGCGAGATTCCTGCAATTCCTAATTGTTTCAAACCAAAGCGCTTGGCTAAATAAGAAAAGGCTGTATGCTGAGTCACAAAGGTTTTTTGTGTCGCTTTTTCAAAGAGAGGTTGGTATTTGTCCACCAAAGCCTCACAGCGTTTTGCAAGCTTTTGGGCATTAGCCTCATAATAACTTCTATTTTCTGGATCGATGTCTCCCAACTCTTTGGCGATGATCTTCCCTTCTTCGGCGATTTTCAGTGGATCCATCCAGGTATGAGGGTCATACAAGTGTTTTGCATCCTTCCCTTCCGTATCCTCAATATCTTCTAAGCCAGCGACCTTATCCAATTCCATTCCCTTGCTGGCTTCGATGACCCGCAGTTTCGAGTCTTGCAAGCTAGGATCTAGACGTCCAGCCCAAGATTCGAGTGTTTGAGAATGGTAGACGAAGACATCCGCATCATAGATCTGGGCTGTCTCCTTGGCCGAAGGTTCGTAATCATGAATCCCAGCACCTGACTGAACCATCCATACTTCGTTTCGATCGCCTGAAATTTCCTTCACCAGGGAATAGACAGGGTAAAAACTCGTCACAATTTTAAGCCCCTTTTTAGTAGAGCCAGCTCCCGAACTCCTCTGGCTCCCACAAGCCACTAGCAACAAAAGGCAGATGAATCCTATTCCTAAGGCCCTTAGTTTCCTCCCAAACATGTATAAATCCTTTCTTTTTTCTTAATCGGTTTATTAAACAGTTAATTAACTAGTTAATGATAACGTTAATTTTTTAGTTTGTCAAGAATTTTTTTGTATTTTTTTTCACACAGAAAAAAGAGGCCCCTAGGGGCCTCTTCTATTCTCTTGATTAGTTAGACAAGATTAATCAAACCATGCGCTTATTTTTTCTTCTTTTTAAGGAGATAAGCTGCACCGCTTGCGACTACAAAGGCTAATACCAAGCTAATCAAGGAGATAGTGGTACCAGTGCTTGGCAAGATACCAACCTTCTTACCTGGTTTCTTAGGTTCTGGTGTCACTGGCTCTGTTGGTTCATGTTTATTGGTCAGAACAACATTACCTTGACCGTCATCTGTTTTCGTCACTTGGTAACCGGTTGGAACATCGACTTCTTCCACCGTATAGGTGACAGCTTTGCCCTTGACATTCTTGTCTAGATCCGCAAATGTGTGAGTCCACTTGTTCTCAGCTGACAACTCAATGACGTCACCAGATTTCTTACCATCCGCATAAAGTTGCACTTTCACACTCTTCGGACGAAGGCCATCTTTGTCCTCTTGGTCATCCCACTGTTTGGTTACAGAGAGGGTTTTCTTACCTGGAGTGTGCGTATTGGTAATAGTATAGCTTTCTTGGTCAATGCTTGGTGAATAGTTATTAACCTCTTCTTCTTGAAGGGTGTAGACGATTTCCTTGCCATCCTTAAACTTAGGAAGGCCAGTAAAGGTTTCTTTCCAATCGGTCTCGCTTGTAATATCTTTGCGAGCCACTTCTCCACCATTGGCTAGAAGTTTCACAGTGATCTTAGTCGGACGAAGACCATCTTGGTTGTCATTGTCCACCCAGATCTTAGTGACTGGAATATCTACCGTACTTGGAGTGTGCGTATTGGTCAAGACGATATCGCCCTTCTCCTTGCTCTCTTCTGTTACGGCGTAACCTTCAGGGACATCCACTTCTTTCACAGAATAATGAATCTCTTGTCCGTTTGCTTTTTCAGCAAGTTTCTCAAAGGTATGAGTCCATTTATTGTCAGCAGACAAGACAACTTCCTTGCCTAGCTTTTGATCACCTGCATACAATTGGACGCGAATTTCTTTTGGACGAAGGCCATCTTGGTTATGAGCGTCATCCCATTTCTTAGTGACCTTGACCTGAGTGACAGCTGGTTCATGCTTATTGGTCAAGACAGGATGAGCTGGATCCTTGTCATCAATTGAAAGGGTGTAACCTTCTGGAACATTCTCTTCTTTCACAGTGTAGTGAATGGTCTTGCCGGCTGCTTTCTCATCAAGGTTTTCAAACGTTCCTTGCCATTGATTCGCTTCTGACAATTCAAGGGTCTGGTCTGTAGCGACTCCATCTTTATAAAGTTTGACCGTAATCGTCGCTGGACGAAGACCATCTTGGTTATTAGCATCTTCCCATTTCTTGGTTACTTGAACTTTCGTCTTAGAAGGAGTGTGCGTATTGCTAATCACTACTTGACCCGGGTTCGTAGCTTCTACAGTTTGAGTATAGCCTTCTGGCACCTCTGTTTCTTTCACGGTATACTGAACCGTTTGACCAGCTTTCTTCTCATCCAAGTCAGAGAAGGTGTAAGTCCAGTCGTTGTCTGCAGAAAGTTCTACTTCTTTACCTGATTTTTGGTCATTAGCATAGAGCTGAACCTTGATGCTCTTCGGACGAAGGCCATCTTGGTTTTCTGCATCAGCCCACTTCTTGGTTACTGTTACACTTGTCTTTCCTGGTTTGTAGGTGTTGGTGATGGTTGATCCTTCGATAGCAGTTGAGTAGTTGGCAACTGTATCTTCTGTTACCGTATAGACTAGTTTTTGACCATTCTTATAGACTGGCAAGTCAGTGAAGCTGTGGCTCCATGTATCTCCCTCACCAGACAGAGTAGCCGTTTGTACTTCCTCTCCGTTGGCTAGGAGATGGACCGTGATGGTTGATGGACGGAGACCGTCTTGGTTTTGAGCATCGTCCCAAACTTTTTTCACGCTTACTTCTGTAGTTTCAGGAGTACGCTTGTTTGTAATGGTTGCTTTTCCATCGACGAACTGAGCTTCTTGACTATCAGCTGTATAATGAGTCGGTACCTTGACTTCTTTTACAGTATAGGTAAGCACATTACCATCATTGTCTTTGTCTGGAAGAGCGCTGAAGGTTACTTTCCAGTCATTTCCTGCTGAAAGAGCTACTGGTTTACCTTCTGCTGTTCCATTCTTGTACAATTGGAATTCAATCTTTTCTGGACGAAGACCTTCGACGTTGTCTTGGTCATCCCAGACTTTGGAAGCTTCCAGATCGATATAATGGATATCTTGCTCATTGGCGATTACTTTTGGTGAAGCTTTTGAACCAGTCGCTTCGCCATCAATCGTGACATGGTAGAGCTGCTGATCTGCATCGTAAGTGACAACGACTGCGTGCTCTGTCTCATCCAACTTGTAGTTGTTTGGAGCTTTCGTCTCTTTAAGAGTGTAAGTTCCTTCTGTTAGGGTGGTAAAAGCAAGGTCGCCGTCCTTGTCAGAAACTTGAGTCGCAAGGACAGTACCAGTCGCATCTGACAAGCTGAACTCCGCACCAGCTAAGCCTTTGCTAGTATCATCCTTGTCTACTTTCTTCACATGGAAGCTCGCCGCAAAGATTTGAGACGTTACGGTGTTGGATTCTCGGTTTCCTTCATGGCCTTTAGCCTTGTAACCAAATTGGTTATGAGCTTGTACGACACCTGAACGGCCACCGTTGTCCTTGTTGTCTTCTGTACGGTCTAGCATCAATTGCTTAACTTGGTCTGTCAATTCACTTGGATTGACAACAGGTATAGCAATATCTACTTGACTACGAGCACCAATAGTGGTTCCTTCGTTAGCAACAACCTTAATACCTGTAACCTGACTGTAGTCTGTGATATCTGTTGTCCAAATATCTTTGTCTGCAGCTTGTGCCATGGTGCTAGCTGTAACTGTGGTATCTGTTGTGTAGTATGCTGTCCATCCTTCTGGAGCAGTGATAGGACCACGAAGACTAACGGTGTATTCTGTCTTACGGGCTGAAGCATCCAGTGTATTGACGTCCCCAACTTTAGGAAGAACATCATAGATAACTGTATTTTCAACAGGGTTATCTGTGTTGTTTTTAATGGTTAACTTGTAATTAAAGGTTTCCCCTGGTTTAAAGGTACGAGTTACTGTTGAAGCATCAGACAAGTCATCGTTCTTGGCGATGAACTTACGAGAATAAACCCCTTCAGCTGCGACAATGGTATAGTTGGATTCCGCATGAGGGATTTTGTCCGTTGTTGAACCGTTGTTATTTAAATCATAGCTATCAACTGCGACTCTATTCGGATTAGCAGTTTCTAAATCCCAGAGTCCTTCCCCTGCCAGATAGATATGGTTGGTAAAGGTTCCGCCATCGGCCTTTCCTTTCAGCTTGGTATAAATAAACGGCAAACGAACTTGACCACCAGTCTCTAGAGCACGTTTGATAAATTCCTTTTGATCCAAATGGATAATCAAGGCAGAACGTCCAGAGTTGTGGTAGTTTTCGATGACCTCATAGGATTTATACCAAGGGCTATAATAGCGACCGTTCTTATCAAAATATTGATCTAAGTTATTGAAGTCGATATCCAGCGTATTTGGATCAAAGAGGTCAATGACTCGCAAGTCTTTGTAGTCCTTACCTGGATCCAAACGCACATTCTCCGCAGATAGGGCAAAACGAATGGTTCTTCCATCTGTGAATTGGACATTGTTGTAATCTGTATTCTTGGTCAGATTAACATTTTCTGTCAATGGAAGAAGCTTGAACTGCCATTTAGCAGATTGGTCTCTGTCCGCCCCTGACTGGGTTTTGTAAGTAATCCGTCCAGTATTTTCATAGGCATTCTTAGCCTCATCGTTCTCATCAATATGAGTCTTTTCTGGATCCTTGAAGGCTGTATAGGTAGAAATATAAATCCCTTGACCAGATGGAAGTTCAAAGTCGTCCTTCATCTCCAGTCTCCAGCCGACAACAGTACCATATTTGGTCAAATCAGTGCTTCCAAATCCATCCTTGTCTGCCTCTGGTTGGATTTCTTTAGTCGAGCCATCTTCCATTGTAAGGATGATGCGTTTCACGTATTGATTGATCAGAGGTCCATTTCCATAGTTCCCAATCATCATACGAGCATATTCAATCTTAGTAAACTTCAAGCGAGAGTCTACTTGCTCATCATAAAAGACAACATTCTTTTGAGCAAATGGTGTAATGTTATTGTATTTCAAGAGCCACTTGTAGTTAGCCGCCTTGTAGTCTGTCGAATCGTAGACATTTCCATCTGCTTGCTTAGCAAAGGCTCCTTTACCTTCCAAGTCACGTGAAGTGAGTCGGAAGATGAGAGAATCTTCAGCCGTTACATCCGGTTCTCCCTCACCGCGTTCCGCAGGAATCCCAACGACAGTTGCAGTATTGGTCAAATCTTTTACTAAGACATCTTCTAAGGTTTGGTCTTTTTCCATGACCAAATCAGGGAATTTCAAGTATAAGAAACTCTTATCTTGGATTTTTTGCATCAAATCTGAGTGGTAACTTTGAACATTTTTATTTTCATCAGCTACAAAAGTTTTTGATACAGTTCCGTCTCCATTATCGACCCAACCTTCTGATTTTTCTGTATCTAGAACCGCTGTACGAGTTTTTCCATCTTTGTCCGTATAGGTTGGCAGCTTATCTGTGATTGTTGCAGATTCCAACTGACGATAGCTACCATTGTACTGTCCACGCATCCCATCTAACAAGAAGGCAAACGGAACGGAAGTAGCTTTTTCGATGTACTTTTTGCCATCTGCTCCAGTTACAATCCCTGGAGAGGCTTCCGCATAGTCTCTGGACATGGTCGCATCATAGTTCTGATTGACAAACTTGGTCAAGGTATAATCCTTGTATTGAGGTTTCCAAGTGATACTATTTAAAGCAGTCTCAGCACCGTTAATATTGAGCGTCCCTGTAATATCCATCGAGTAGTTAGTAGGAGGGAATCCCAACTTAAACTTGGCGATGAATGGTAGGGTCAAGACTTCAGATTTTTGGTAGTTCGTAAAATGTAAGCTTACATGGTAGTCATCTCCCACCTTTGTCACTGTTGGTGCATCATGTTGTGAGCTACTATTAAACTCAGGAACATTGACCTCATCCAAGTACTTCCCTGGAAGCACTAGATTGACAACCACGTCATCGAGATCTGTCGTCAGATTCTTAGGGGTAATCTGAATGTAGCCAGACATGGTATCAGATGTGGTGTAGGCCATGCCGCCAGGATGCTCTTGCTTATCTCCATACAAGAGGCTAACATCTAAGGCACCATTATCTCCGACTGCTAGCTCTTGCGCCAGGGCTGTTACAGCACCTTGACCCAATTGACCCAGCATCATCAAAATGGTGAAGAGAGCAAACCCTTTTTTCAAAAAGGTTTTCCATAAGGACGGTCTCTTTTTCATTCTTTCATCTCCTTTTATCATTTTGAACCCAAAAAGTTCCACACTACATTTTTATCATATATGAGTCAATTAAGCCAACGATTATACAAAAAGTGTCGCTAAATGAACAAATGATCAACCTAATGTTTTTGTTTTTTTAAGTTTTTTTGATTTTTTCATCAACCAGCCAATTTAGGTTAAGTCCTCCGAAAATATGATTGCAAAGATCTATTATACGGCTCTACCCACTGTTTTCATAGCTTTTTTATACCCTATTCAATTACATTTAAATAGTTGCATATATATATTTAGGGTGTTTCTGAGTTTTTAAAATTGATTCCTTGTCTAACGACTCCTCGTCCAATCATCAAAGGGAGGCAAAAAACCAACCCCTTTATAGAGCTGGTTGTCTTTCTATTCTAGAAATATCATTAGGCAAAAATGCTGAAAAATATGTATGTTATTTATAGCGCGGTGTCGCAAATCCGCGGATATTGCCATGTCCGATACGGTATACATTGCGTTTGACAGTTCCAACTGCACCGGAATTTCCTTCGATTGTATGAATCAGTCCATTTTCGACGCGTTCCACAATTCCAATATGGTCTGCCCAACCATCATTTGATTGATAATCTTGATCCCAGTTAAAGGTGATGATATCCCCTGCTTTTGGTGTAGAGGCACCATTTTCATTCCAAATGCCCAAGCGTTTGAAAATTTGGATGTGACGTTCAACTCCACATTCACGGCCAATCAAACCACTCAAGCCTTCCCGCTGAAAGACCGTTGTGACAAAGACGTCACACCAGTCATCAGTCATCTTCACCTCATAACCAACTGGAAGTGGTTTGATACTGTTGTAATCATTGACCAATTGTTGGTGAGCTGCACTTCCTGTGCGAGCACCGACTAAACTAGCTGCTGCCCGTAAGACACGGTCCCGTTGCCCATTCGTTACACGAGGACTAAAAGCGGTCTGATCTACTGTTGCACGGGGATGAAGGGCTGTTTGACCAAGGTTAAAGCCTTCAACGCCACCATCGACGTAGTCCACATAGACGTGAGTAGTATAGTTGCCTGATTGATACTGGTGATTGGCTACAGAGACTTGCACTTCTGTATGTGTACCAGAAGGTGCTGTTGAATACCAGAAAAGATTTTCTTGGTGAGTTTGAGACCAGGCTGCGACACGGATGTTCTTAATCCGACGTCCCTGAGGCGCTTGATCCACCGTTACCATATAGGTTCCAGCACCAGAATTGACATTTTTGATCCCTGTTTGTGTCTTGGTCTGGGCATTTCGGAACTCAACTTCTGTAGTCGTTGAACCGACACCCACACGAGAACCATCATTTTGAATATAGTAAAGGTGAATATGGTACTTACCAGTAGAGTTCTTGTGATCGCTCGCTTTGACTGATACCTTGTAGTCTCCATTTGATTGACGAGTCGCTTCATACCAGCGAATATCGTCTTGGCCATCCCTATCAGACCAAGTTGGGACTTGCACAGTCCGAACACCTTTAGGGCTGTAAACATCCTTGATAATGACATCAAAGGTACCTGTATCCTTGTTATTATTTTGGATTAAGAGACTAGCAGTTGGACGTGACTGATTTTTGAAATCAATAAAGGCCTTCTTGACAAACTTATTTTGACCTTTGGCATCCACATAGAAAACTTGCGCTTCATATTGGCCATCAGCGTTTTCGTGGTCACTAGCTTTGGCTGTTACAGTATATGAACCATCTGCTTGACGAGTTGGCGTGTACCAGATGATATCTTTCATCCCATTGGCATGAGACCAGAATGGAATCTTCACTTCCTTGTAGCCATCGAAACCTTGAAGGTTCTTAGCTGTAATAGTGAAAGTCCCGTCTTTTTCTGATTTTGTAATGGTCAGATCAGCAGATGGTTTAGAAGCTGTGTAATCGATAAAGGCTTTCTTGACAAACTTGTTTTGGCCTTTGGCATCCACATAGAAGACCTGCGCTTCGTATTTGCCATCAGCGTTTTCGTGGTCACTAGCTTTGGCTGTTACAGTATAAGAACCATCTGCTTGACGAGTTGGAGTGTACCAGATAATATCTTTCATCCCATTGGCATGAGACCAGAATGGAATCTTCACTTCCTTGTAGCCATCGAAGCCTTGGAGGTTCTTAGCCGTAATGGTGAAGGTGCCATCTGACTCTGATTTTGTAATGGTTAGATCAGCAGATGGTTTAGGAGCTGTGTAATCGATAAAGGCTTTCTTGACAAACTTGTTTTGACCTTTGGCATCTACATAGAAGACCTGCGCTTCGTATTTGCCATCAGAGTTTTCGTGATCGCTTGCTTTGGCTGTTACAGTATAAGAACCGTCTGCCTGGCGACTTGGAGTGTACCAGATGATGTCTTTCATCCCATTGGCATGAGACCAAAATGGAATCTTCACTTCTTTATAACCATCCAAGCCTTGGAGGTTCTTAGCTGTAATGGTGAAGGTACCTTCTGAATCTGATTTTTCAATATTCAAATCTGCAGAAACTGGAGATTCCTGTTGAGGAACACTCTCATTTCGTGTTTCTACCACTCGTGCGCGTGCGCCATATGGAGCGCGACTAGCTACCACAGCTGGTGCTGGTTGCTCTGATATAACCTTGTCGCTAGTGCCCTTGTCAAAAGACTGGTTATTACTAAGAGTCGGTGTGTCAGGTACTGCCTCTGTTGCAACGACATTCTCTGTCTGAATACCTTTCTCAACTCCCACTCCTTCGTTCACAGTATTCTGCGCTTCTGATGAAGTTGTTGTTTTCAAAACAACAGCTGAAGTATTTTCTGGTGTTTGATCGGACGCATGTTGCTCATCAGCTTTGACTTGTTGTGTCGAAAAAGCTAACAAAACGGCTGTCCCAGCATAAAAAATAAGATCTTTCTTTTTCATGTATCTTCCCTTACAATTTTTTTACGGATTGTACCCACGTAATAGTATTATAGCACAAACCACCGGATCAAGGAACCTCTATAAAAAGTATAAGTTGAAGTAGAAAAAAAAGTTCTTGGTTGATTCAGTAAGTCCCTATATTTTTAAATTAAAAACGAGCATCTCCGTCTATGAGAATACTCGTTTTTCCAAAACAAAATGGATTATACCTGATTGCCATTGAATAAAATTTACTTACTTTTTTAGAAGTAGCTAAGCAAAAACACTGAAAAATGGCGATCCTAATTTTGCATCAATTGGATCTGTACTTTTTACCGAGAAGATGTAATCAATAGAATGCCAACCGTTATTAGCAGGGTTGAATGGATCTCTTACATAAGTTTTCCCATTATCGTAGCCCTGCAAGACAATTTCATGCGTATAAGGAGCATTGATAAAGATGCTTTCCTCAACTGCAGCAAGAACGTGTTTTCCTGATACTAAGGTAGCTGCAATTGCATCTTTCCCTGTAAGCATTTGGCTCGTCAATCCCCAATGCTTAGTAGCAGCCACTAGTCCATCTGCATCAGTTCCAGCTACAGCAATTTTATTAAAGGAATTGGTATTGTAATACAGATAATCCGCTACTGTCGTGGGTAGCACTTCTCTTCCGAGAATATCCGTAAATGCCATAGCTAAAGAAGTTGGAACACACCCGGATTGGTCCATATTGCTCACACCATACCATTTTGCTCCCCAACGAGGGTCCCGTTGAGAATAATAGGTTGTTTGTGGATTTACCTTTTGATTTCGTGGAGACAAGGCTGTCTGACCGAGGTTAAAACCTTCAACTCCCCCATCTTTGTAATCTACATAGACGTGAGTGGTATAGTTGCCCGCTTCATTACCGTGATTATTGGCAGAGACAGTGATCTCTGTATGCATACCTGTCGGTGTTGCGGAATACCAGTAAAGATTTTCTTGGTGCGCTTTAGACCAAGCTGCGACACGAATATTCTTAATCTGACGTCCCTGAGGTGCTTGATCCACCGTTACCGTAAAGGTTCCAGCACCAGAATTGACATTCTTAATAGCAGCTTGCGTCTTGGTCTGGGCATTTCGGAACTCAACTTCTGTAGTCGTTGAACCGACACCCACACGAGAACCATCATTTTGAATATAGTAAAGGTGAATATGGTACTTACCAGTAGAGTTCTTGTGATCGCTCGCTTTGACAGATACCTTGTAGTCCCCATTCGCTTGGCGAGTCGCTTCATACCAGCGGATGTCGTCTTGTCCGTCCTTATCAGACCAACTAGGAACCTGAACGGTCTGCACCCCTTTGGGGCTGTAGACATCCTTGATGATGACATCAAAGGTACCTGTATCCTTGTTGTTGTTTTGGATCAAGAGAGTGCCGGTTGGACGAGATTGATTTTTGTAATCAATAAAGGCTTTCTTGACAAACTTGTTTTGGCCTTGAACGTCCACATAGAAGACCTGCGCTTCGTACTTGCCATCAGCGTTTTCGTGGTCACTAGCTTTGGCTGTTACAGTATATGAACCGTCTGCTTGACGAGTTGGAGTGTACCAGATGATATCTTTCATCCCATTGGCATGAGACCAGAATGGAATCTTCACTTCCTTGTAGCCATCGAAGCCTTGGAGGTTCTTAGCCGTAATGGTGAAGGTGCCATCTGACTCTGATTTTGTAATGGTTAGATCAGCAGATGGTTTAGGAGCTGTGTAATCGATAAAGGCTTTCTTGACAAACTTGTTTTGACCTTTGGCATCTACATAGAAGACCTGCGCTTCGTATTTGCCATCAGAGTTTTCGTGATCGCTTGCTTTGGCTGTTACAGTATAAGAACCGTCTGCTTGGCGAGTCGGAGTGTACCAGATAATGTCTTTCATCCCATTGGCATGAGACCAGAATGGAATCTTCACTTCCTTGTAGCCATCGAAACCTTGAAGATTTTTAGCAGTAATGGTGAAGGTGCCGTCTTTTTCTGATTTTGCAATAGTCAGATCCGCTGAAACCGGAGTCTGATTTTTCTTTCCAATGGCTACTGTCGTCGTTGTTCCACCCACACCCGTCATTTGTCCATTGTTCTGAACATAGTAAAGATGGATATTGTAAAGACCGGTTGAGTTTTTATGGTCCGCCGCTTTTACATTGACGGTATAGGTCCCATTTGCTTGACGATTGGCTGTATACCAAACAAGGTCATCTTGACCACCTGTTTCTGACCAGATCGGTACAGAAACGGTTCGAACTCCATTTGGTGCCTTGACATTTGAGATGACAACGTCAAAGCGACCCGTCATAGTATCGTTATTGACAATGTCAATCTTCCCACTTAAGCTGCCTTCTGTTGGATCCGCTGCAGGTTTTGCGTTCGCTGTAAAGCGACCGGTATAGTCCACACTGTGGTCAAAGAGGTGTTTTCCTGGAAGCAATTCCGCTTGAGAAGTGAACTGCCACGCGCCAGCTTTCCCATTGTAACGCAAGCTTTTCGCATCGTTTACAGACAGTTTTGGAGAAGGGTATTGGGCAACCCAGAAGTTTTGAAGGCCAAATTGAGAGGTGTTGACTGGACCTTTCTTGCGAAGATTGTTTTCATCCAACCAGCTAGCACTGGTGTAGAACATCAAATTGGTGTAGCCATTTTTACGCATTTCATCTGCCCAAGCTTGGGTGGTGCGGTTGATGTTTGGCTGCATCTTAGCATCCTCAAAGTCATTGACCATGAGGGTGTTCTTTGGAAGATTCAACCGTTGCGCCGCTGCAATATAAAACCGTGCTTCTGTACGCGCTGCTTCTTCAGAAGTATAGCGAGAGAAGTGGTAGGTCGATACTTGCAGACCTGCTGCTTGCGCATTGCGAATTTGGTTCTCCGCATTCGGGTTCTTGTACCAAGTGTCTTCTGTCAATTTAACAACAACACCGCCCACGCCCTTATTAGCTAGGGTACGATAGTCACCAATACTAATCTCTCCGTTGTGGCTACTCACATCAACGAATGATTTTGGCTGAACCGCTACATCTGTTGAGCGACCAGCTGGAGCGTGAGTGCCTGTGTTAAAGAAGGTCGTGCTTCCTGTATCAGATGGAAGAGGAGTTTCTTCTTTCTCAGTAGTCGATGCTTCTACCGCTTTCTCTACAGATGGGGTTCCACTTTCTGAAGCCGCGACCTTGCTCGCAGGTGCTACAGGCTGTTCGGTCACATTTGCTGGTGCAGCATAGTTACTTGCGATTGGTGCTACCGACTTTTCAGCAACGGCTACTTCTGGCGCTTTTTCAGCTTGGACTTGGTTGCCTTCAGTAGTAGTGGCCTCGTTTGAAACCAGCTCATCTGCACTGACTCCCTGAGCAGATACAGCCATCAAGACTGCCGCTCCGGCATAAAAAATAAGATCTTTCTTTTTCATATAAACTTCCCTTTATACAAATTTTATACGTTAATCATTTTACCACACGGTTTCAGCGATGAAAAGTTTTATAAGGCGAATTTTTAAAATTAGTGATATTTTTTGAAAAACTAAAAAAAGAAGTCAGTCTGACTTCTTTTGATCTTATGATAAATGATTTAAGGCTGTCTTCAAGTAGTGACCATCTCGGATTTCCTGACCAACACGCTTGGCATTATCTACCAAATCTTGGTAATCGGCATCTGAAAGATTGTCGATGGTCTCCTTCAAGTCATGGAGCGACTCTACTGCAATCCCACAGCCCTTCTCAAGGACAAAGTGAGATAAAGCTGACTGTTTCCACACTACAAGCGGGAAGCCCGATGCTAGATAAAGCGATGCCTTGTGAGAGTTGTTGTAGCGAAGGTACTCGCCAAAAACACCATTACAGGTTTCCGCACTATCCCCATCCCAGACAAGTCCAAAACCACCCTCAAGAGCAGCAGGAAGTTCATCCGGTAGGAAAGAGCCAAAGTAGGTCTCATTCTCTAGGGCTCTACTCTCATCAAAGCCAACACCATAGAGGTTGTAGGCAGGTTTTGCAGGAAGAGCATAGAGATAACCAGCTTTTTCCTGGGCCAAATTCCCTGCTACAATGATTGGTTGATCCTTTGATAGACCATCTTTCTCTTGGTAATCTGGAATCATATAGTCGAAAATTCCAAGGCTGACAATCTTATCTTCCGCAATTCCCTTGTCTACCAAGACAGATTTCATAACTGGATTGTGGGCGATGATCCCATCAGCTGTTTTGAGAAAACTTGCTTCTTGAAGGTACATCCGAATTCTGTGTTTTAAAGGTAGTGAAGTCATATTGGCATGGCGAAGCACTTCTAGGTCATGAATCAAGAGATAGACTTTAATCCCTCTTTTTTGTGCTTTTTTAACCAAATGGGTTGAGAAAAAACTATGGTGAAGCATTGGAAACTGGATCAGCAACTCATCTCCTTGCTTTAGTTGATCCAAGGCTTGACCAAAAGCCTTTGCCTTATGGCGTTGAGCCGCAAGGGTACTCATCTGATACCAATTGTCGACAGAAAGGACCAAGGGATGATAGCCTTCTTCTTTCACAATACTTTCTACGTCATTGCGTGCTTTATTTCCTGCGTTCTTTGCGTTGACATCATGCAGGAATTCTTCTTTTAAATAGTATTTCATAGATTATCGTTTCTCTTAATCAAACTCATTTGCCACGACTTCTAGAGCACGCTCAATGACCACGTGCATGTCGTAGTATTTATAGTCTGCTAGGCGCCCACAGAAGATCACCTTGTCATTTTTAGTGGCTTCTTCTTGGTACTTGGCAAACATAGCGTTGTTCTTTTCATCATTGATTGGGTAGTAGGGTTCATCTCCCCGTTTCCAGTCAGCTGGGTATTCACGTGTGATAACTGTCTTAGGTTGAGTTCCATACTCGAAATGCTTGTGCTCAATGATCCGAGTATATGGAATTTCACGCTCGGTATAGTTGACCACGGCATTCCCTTGATAGTTTTCCTCATCCAAGACCTCGTGTTCAAAACGAAGGCTACGGTACTCCAACTCCCCATGTTTGTAGTCAAAGTACTGGTCAATCATCCCTGTAAAGACAACTTTATCAGCTGAGCTTTCTAGCTCTTCACGATTGGCAAAGAAGTCAACTCCAAGCTCTACTTCCACATCACCCAGCATGTTTTCGATGATGACGTTATAGCCACCGATTGGAATCCCTTGGTAACGGTCATTAAAGTAGTTATTATCAAAGGTCAGACGAACCGGAAGACGTTTGATGATAAATGGTGGAAGGTCTGTGGCAGAACGTCCCCATTGTTTTTCTGTATAGCCCTTGATCAACTTTTCATAGATATCCGGACCAATCAACTTGATGGCTTGTTCTTCCAAGTTTTTCGGTTCAACATCCTTCATATCAGCTGTTTGCTCAGCAATCTTATCCTTGACTTCTTGAGGAGTCTTAGTGCCCCACATAGCATAGAAGGTATTCATGTTGAAGGGAAGATTGTAGAGGCTCCCCTTGTAGTTAGCCACCGGCGAGTTGATATAGTTGTTAAACTCAGCGAACTGGTTGACATAGTCCCACACTTTTTTGTTAGACGTATGGAAAATGTGGGCACCATACTTGTGAACATTGATCCCTTCCACTTCTTCACAGTAGATATTGCCACCAATGTGGTCCCGTTTATCAATGACTTTTACTTTTTTACCACGCTTGGTCGCCTCATGAGCAAAAATTGCCCCCGATAAACCAGCACCAACAATCAGATAATCGTACATAGTTGTCTCCCTTTAAAAATATAGTCATCAGTTTTTAACTTAGCATGCTTCGAACTGATACAAAAACATGTCCAACAATCGTATTCTTTTACCTTATATGAGTCCTCCAACGACTGCTGAGATTATCACTAACTTAATGCTGACTCACCGACTGTTGTCGATGAGTTAACATCCACCGTGTTTCGAGTGAAGAGGATAAACATAAAAATATTATAAGAAGGTACAAACCAAAAGGCTTCAATCATACAGTTGACAGTGATCAAAGAAAGAATAGCAACGTAAAGATATCTCCCTTTCTTGAATTCATCCCTAGATACTAGAACATAAATTAAAATCAAAGCAAGTACCGGAATAATACCATAAGTGAAGAGCATTTGAACGTAGGAAGAATCAACATAGTTGTAGCTGAGAACAGACTCTGTACTTCCCCCTGAACCAATAAATTGAACGCCTCTGGTTCCAAACCAATTCAATTCGTATAAATTAAAGGCATTTTTCCCTAAGGCTAAGCGCCCTGTAATAAATTGATTGATTTTTACATAGAAAGGCGAAGTCCATGAGAAGTGATAAGTCAGATAGAGAATGAGGGAAGAAAAGAGCGCAGCTGAGTAGGGCATGAGGGCATAGAGCCCAATTTTCTTTTCCTTGGTTAAATAAAAGAAAACAAAAACCAAGGTTCCTACAAGCAGTGAATAAGCATTCATCCGAGCGTCACAAAACTTGATGAGAAAGACGGCCAAGAAAAGCCCACTCAGGGTCCGTAACCAGATGTAACGATTCTTCAACAGATAAGAAATCGCTATGAAAAGATAAAAACAGTGCGAGGCAAAATCCGTAGGATAGATAAACCCAAAGGAATTCCGAATAACGCCTCCCCGACTATATTGCAAGTTCGGAATAACTTTTAAAAGAGACAGGAAGAAGACTGATACAAGAATACTTCCACCAACAAAGATATAGGTCCGTAAAACAACCTTCCTATCTGCACTTATTAACAAGGACATCAATAAGGAATAGACTAAAAAATTGAGTCTACCAGTTTTCACAAATACGAGGACACCAATTGATAGTAAGGCTAATGAAAATAACAAGTACGTATAAGAAACATGAATCTTGTTCCAAAATCGCAATGCTAATAGTAAGACTACTAACAAAAGAGTGCTTGCATTCATGTGAAAAATCCCTTTATTCAACATCGTTGTTGATAGGGTATTAAAGAATATGACGATAGCTACGACAACACTAACGAGGAGGTCGTCAAATTTCATTTTTAACATATTGATAATACATTGATAAAAAACAAGAAAGCACGGATAACAAGAGACAGGTTCGTCTTGTGCCAGACAGAAGTGTCCATCTCACTATTTATATCCAAGCTGATCAAGAATCTTTTATCTTTCCTTTCTCGGCCTCTCTTTTCATAGTTACCATTATTTCGTCTAGCAAGTACCTCTTCCATCTTTATGGATGAGTCTTGCTCTATGCACGTTTCGTAAATTGCTGTTTCAACTCTTTCACATCCACCACCTTGAAGAGTAAAATCAAGGTTCCATAGATGACCCCACCTAGTCCAGCATACAGAACGACATTCAGAGTCGGCGAAAAATGGACAATGGACTTGACTAGTAGCAAGAGACCATACATGAGGCCTGAAGCGAGCACAATCTTCATCATTGAGCCTATAATCGGCACTTCTTTAAGATAAGCTCGTGTGAAGTAGAGTTGAATCCCCCATACCAAAGCTTCTGTCAACACTGAGACAATCGCAGCTCCAATAAAGCCCAGTTTTGGTAGGAAGATGAGGTTCAATCCGACACTGACAATGGCAGGTACAGTAGTCGAAATCATAAATTCTTTATTTTTATTATGAGGGATCAGAATTTGAATCCCCATGATATTGGTCCATCCGATAAAGAACATTCTAAAAATCATGATGGCAATGGCATAACGCGCATCCTGGAAGTCCTTCCCTAGGAAGAACTGAACAAAGTCATCATTGACGATTAGCATGCCGGCAATAATGGGGAAAATGACCAAATTATAAATCAAAAAGGACATTTGGTGCATCTTATTAACCGCCTTGTGGTCTCCTGAGGATAAGAGACTCGATACCCGAGGCAACATGACACTGCCCAGTGAGGTCACCAAGGTCAACAAAATATTGACCAGTTTTAAGGCTTGGTCATAAATCCCCACATCCTTTGTAGAGGCGAGAGCCCCCAGCATGGTTCGGTCCAAGGTGACATAGAGGGAAATGGCAATCTGCGGTAAAAAGAGCAGAATGACCGGCTTCAAATGCACCCGTGCATAAGCCATATCAAAATGGGCTTTCCCAATGAACTCCCGAGCAGGTAGCCACATACTGAGCTGACCTAAGAGCTCAAAGATGGTCAGTAAGAATACATAGAGATACAGATCATTGGCAGATTTGACAAACAAGAAGATGGAGATGACTCCAACTAGTTTGACCGTGATATTCCGAACCGTAATCTTGCGAAAATCTTCTAATCCCTGAAAGAGCCAAGAAATGTCGAGTCCCTTAGAAACCAAACTAAGTCCTAGGATATAAGCAACAGGATTTTGCATGGAAGGTAGGGTGAGACACAAAAGAACATAAAGGGTAAGAGATAAAATCGTAGCCCCCAACTGGAGGGTATAAATCCCCCAGAAATTCTTCTGGATATCTTTCCGATGTCCTGAGATCTCTTTGGTTCCATAATTGGCCACTCCTAGCGTCGCCAAGAGGATAAAATAGGTGACGATGGAGTTGAAATAGCCATAGGTCCCCAAGTCATTCGAGCTAAAAACCCGTGTTACATAAGGGGTGGTGATAATCGGCAAGATAATCACCAGCAACTGGTAGGAGAGATTATAGGCGTAATTTTTTAACACTTTCATGACTGTCTACAATCCCCACTTGAAGACCGTTTTAAACGGTGTGATCAAATCCGTCGCAAAAGCTCGGTGAATATCTGGAATGGTTTGAACTTCTCCATCAACGTGAATAATGTTTTTCAAACGACTTTGGACTCGACGATTAGCCAGCATCTCTACAGCCCGCTCGAAATCTTCACGACCTGAGCGAGAAGACCCCACAAAGGTCAATCCCTTTTCAAGAACATCTCTTGTATTAACTGCGACCCGGTTATCACTAACCCCCATTAACATCACGGTTCCTTGAGGCTTGATATGATCAATAATATCATTGATGGCTGGTTCACTTCCTTGGCCACCAGTACACTCAAAGGCGTGATCAAACCGTTGGTCGTCTGTCAACTCGCTGGTCAAAATTGCTTGATGAATGAAATTAAACAATTGCAGTTTATCACTGTTGCGCCCAACTACAGTTATCTTCAAATCTGGGTATAGATAGTGCAAAGAAGTCGCAACCACATATGAAAGACTACCATCTCCTAAAATCAAAACGGACTCTCTTCGTTGGTGGGCAATGAGATCAAAGCGATGAATGGCATGCATGGCAACACTACTAAATTCCGCTAAGGCTGTCACAGGACCCCGAACTTCCTCTGGATAAGCCACTACACGATCCAGTGGCAAGGCAACAACTTCCTGCATAAAGCCATTAAAGCCACTAGACAAGAAGTGCGTCCCCTCCAAATAATTTTCAAAGAAGACACCCTCTGTTTGATGAGGAGGTTGATTGGGAACCATAGCCACAATCTGTCCTGGTTGATAGGTTCCCGTAGAATCCGCTACCACGATACCAGACGACTCATGGATCAGGGCCATGGGTAATTTCTTTTTAAGCACCTTAGGATCCCGTTTCCCTTGATAGTAACGTTGGTCCGCATGACAAATAGCCATGTAATAGGGGCGAATCAACACCTTGTCTCCACGGCTCATGTCTTCTTCTTGGTATTTGATGGTAATATTTTTCGGCTGGGTCAGCTGAAAGATTTGGTTCAACATATTAATTGTCCTCAATCATACCGCGTGCAATTTTCAAATCTGTAATCGTCGTAATTTTAATATTGGAATATTCCCCTTTGGCAAGGGCAACTTTTTTGCCATTAATGACAAAGATCTTGCAGGCATCAGTCAAGACTTCTTTTTGTTGGTCACTTAAATCATGATACAAGGTAAGAAAGTCTTTCATTTTGAAGGTTTGAGGGGTTTGACCCTGATAGAGATATTGGCGCTCTGGGATATCCGTGATAAAGGTATTATCCAAGCTTTGAACAATGGTATCGGTCGCTTCGACCACTGTATCCACAACATCATGGCTCTTGGCCAATTCAATGTTCTCTTGGATGGTTTTTAGGCTGACAAAGGGACGAACCGAATCATGGGTGACGATAATGTCCTCATCTGTCAAAGGCTGCAGCTCATCGATAGCCAGGATGATGTTTTCGATGGTAGTGTTGCGGTCACTTCCTCCCTCTACAACCAAGATCCGGTCCTTGTAAGAGGCCAAGTATTTGTCAACTAGGTCTTCTGTGTAGGTCACCCAGTCTGGATGAATCCCCAATACAATCTTTTGAATCTCATGAACCAATAAGAACTTCTCAACCGTGTGGATTAAAATAGGACGTCCACCCAAATCCAAAAATTGTTTGGGCATATCCGTAATCCCCATCCGTGAGCCTGTTCCACCTGCTAAAATCCCTGCATAAATCATCCTAAACCTCCTGTTTTGTCTCTTTTTCCTTCTATAGAACATGGCTATTTAACAATCTAGCCTAGTCTTGCTCTTACCTTTTGATACAAATGAGGAGAAAGGAGCAAAAGAAGGTATTTGAGTTTATTTTTTCTTGTAATATGTGAATTGATTAGAATATCTTTCCAATAGCGACGATACTCTTTGCGAATTTTGTTAACCTGATCATACATATGAGAACCCAGCATAGCATGGACCACATGCAAGCCATTAAAGACATAGCGGGTATTGAGCGCTTTTTTCATTTCCGGATCATCAGGATAGTCTCGCTCGACATAGGCTCTGTTCCATTCCATGGCCTTGTAGAAATCCAAGAGCCGATCGCTATAAGAAGAATTGACGATACTCCCTGGTCTTCGATAGTATTTATAAAGATTTAGATCGCTAACTGCAATTTCCTCACAACAAGCAATATGTTCATAAGCAACAGCCAAATCTTCGTAGATCATTCCTTCTGGATAGGGGTATTGGAGCAAGATCTCTTTCTTGTATAGTTTTCCTCCTGAATGAGTTCCAACGTGGTGACCATAGAACATTTCTTTGAGGGCTGTATGACGATCTAATTTCCTTGAACTTTTTTCATTTAGATCTCCTGAAAAATCCTTGTCCTCATGATTTCTGACTTCAATAACCGGTGTCGATACAAGGTCAACTTTATACTGTTCTTTTAAGCCAACCAAATATTCGACTGTTCTAATGTCATAATAATCATCTGAATCAAGGAAGATAATCCAGTCAGTTGTCGCAGCTTTTACTCCTGTATTTCGAGCATTAGATAATCCTCCATTTTGAAGATGGAGCACTCGAATACGGTCATCTTCCTGAGCATACTGGTCACAAATTTCTCCTGATCGATCGGTTGATCCATCATCGACCAGGATGATTTCAATATTTGAATAGGTCTGTTGTCTAAGACTACCGACACTATACTGTAAATACTCCTCGACATTATAGACCGGTATGACAATCGAAACCTTTTCCATTATGCTAATCCCTTCATAATAATTTCTACAATCTGTTGACAAGCTGTTCCATCCCCGTAAGGATTACTTGCCTGGCTCATCTTTTTGTATTCGTCTTGGTCTACCAGAAGGAGTTTAAAGTTGCGATAGATGTTTTCTTCTTCTGTTCCGACCAATTTCAAAGTCCCTGCAGCCACACCTTCTGGGCGCTCTGTCGTGTCGCGCATGACAAGGACAGGCTTTCCTAAAGAAGGTGCTTCTTCTTGGACGCCACCTGAGTCTGTCAAAATCATATAGCTTTGGTTCATGAAATTATGAAAATCAATCACTTCCAAGGGCTCAATGATTTTCATTCGCTCATTCTCTCCAAAAATCTTGCTAGCCAATTCTCTGATCTTTGGATTTTTGTGGATGGGATAGACCACCTTGACATCTTCAAACTCATCCAAAATCCGGTTGACCGCACGGAACATGTGTTCCATTGGTTCTCCAAGATTTTCGCGACGATGAGCCGTCAACATGATGAGCTTGCTCCCTTTTGCCCACTCCAATATAGGGTGGTCGTAGTCTTCTCTTACCGTTGTTTTTAAGGCATCAATAACAGTATTTCCTGTAACGAAGATATTGGTACGCCCCTCTTTTGAGAGGTTTTCTTTTGAAACTTGGGTCGGTGCAAAGTTATAGTCTGCCACAATGGAGGTAACCTGACGATTAAACTCCTCGGGATAAGGGCTTTGAAGATTGTATGTCCGTAAACCTGCTTCCACATGCCCCACTTTGATGCCCATATAAAAGGCCGCCAAAGCTGTCGCAAAGGTGGTGGTGGTATCCCCATGGACGAGGACAATATCAGGTTGCTCCTGCTCCAAAACTGGTTGGATTTTTTCCAAAATAGAGGTTGTGATGGTGAACAAGGTTTGGTTGGCCTTCATGATACCAAGATCATAATCTGGAGTGACTTGGAAGACATCCAAGACCTGTTCTAACATTTCCTTGTGCTGCCCTGTTACACAGACTACGGTTTCAATCGTATTGTGCTGCTTGAGTTCATTCACCAAAGGACACATTTTAATGGCTTCTGGACGCGTCCCAAACACCAACATTACTTTTTTCATTTTGAGCCCTTCCTCATCGATTGGTAAAAGTTGCGATAGTTGTTTAAAAAGATCGGATAGCTAAACTTGTTATCATAATCTCTCTTTGCTTGAGCAGCTAAAGAGGCTCTTTCCTCAGGATTCTCTGCCAATTTTTTAATTGCTTGAGCTAAGGCTTGTGGATTCTCAGCTGGGACGAGGATCCCATTCTCAGAATTCACTACTTCGTTCACACCTGGAATATCTGTTGCGATCATCGTTTTGCCGTTCATAAAGGCCTCGATTGCAACCAATCCAAATCCTTCAAAAACTGATGGAAGAACACAAAAGTCAAAGCTATTGATACATTCTACAACGTCACTCCGGTAGCCCAAAAAATGAATTCTTTCTTCCAGATCGAGCCCTTTTGTTTGATTTATCAAATCATTTTTCAATTCTCCGTCACCGACAAGAAACAAGGACACACTTGGATTTGCCACTAGTGACATGGCTTGGATCAGATAGGGCAGACCTTTTTGTTCGGAAAGGCGAGCGATACAACCTATTTTGATACCGTCACACTGAGTAATTTCATTTACTGTATGCTTACTTTGTTTCATTTTCACTCCATTATAAATTACAATAGAGTTTTTCGACCTTACATCATTAAGGATATTTTCCTGGACAGCTTGACTGACAGCAACCGTTCGAGCCTTGCCTAGGGCAAATTTGTATAGTGGCAATTTGTCCTTAAAAACATTATGGGCTGTATAGACATGGATCAATTTCGGATGGCGCATCTGCAACAAACGAACATAGAAAGCAGCCATCCGGTGATGGGTGTGGACAAGAGTAATCTCATTTTCTTTGATGATCTTGGAGAGACTAGCAAGGATCTTGAGCACCGTAGCTGGCTGTTTGCTATCGACGTCTAAAATGCGATGGTGTTGAATCCCATTCTCTGCTAGCTTTTCTTCCCACAATCCACCAGTTGATGCGACATGAACCTGATCAAATTCATCCTTAAGATCTGTCGCCAACTGATAGACAATACGTTCCGCCCCACCGATATCCATGGTTCGCGAAATGTGAAGGATATTATTTTTTTGCTTTCCGTTTTTCATGTACTACTCTCTTAATAAAAGTGGCATTTCCAACAAAATAGCGCTTAAAGAGCCGTTTGGGTTCGTTGGCCACACGGAACAACCATTCCAGATTGGCTTTTTGCATCCACATAGGTGCCCGCTTGATATGACCTGAGAGGACATCAAAGCTTCCTCCCACTCCCATAAAGACAGAGTTCACTCCATTGTCCATAAACTTCTGGATCAAGTACTCCTTTTTAGGAGAGGTGATGCCGACAAAAACAAAATCTGGATTCTTCTCACGAATATCTTCTTGAATAGCCTCTTCCTCTTCAGCAGAGAAATAGCCATTGCGATGCCCCATTACTCGGAGATTCGGATAATCCTTTTTAAAGATAGTTAACATATCTGTCAAGACTTCCTCTTTTGCGCCGAAGAAGTAGACAGAGTAGCCTTTTTCATTGGCCAAATGAAGCAATTCCTGCATCAAATCGATGCCTGCCACGCGTTCTGGCACAGAATAGCCCAAATAGCGTGCCGCGAGAACAACAGAAGCACCGTCTGCATTGATGATTTCAGACTCATTGACAATCTTCTTGATGGCCTCATCTGTCGCACATTGATTGAGCTTGTCTGCGTTGACCCCCATCAAATGGAGCGGTTTTTTATCTCGTACGAATTGTTCTGTAGCAGCAACGGTTTCTGCCATTGTTAAAGGGTCAATTCTGACCCCCATCATTGTAAAACTTTTCAAGCTTATTCTCCCCAAGTGGATTCAAAGTGACCTTTTTTCTCTGATTCTTCTGGCAACTTCATATAATCGCCATAAATCTTTGTCAGATAAGCATCCGGATCAGCATGTCCACTGATTTTAATGGTTTCAAAATCAAGGAGTTGTGGCTCCCCAAACACCTCTTTATAGGCCAACTCTCTCTCGCGATAGGATCCTAAGACGTTTCCGACAAGAGCACTTGTCTCAAAGTCGTACTGTTTAATCGTATTCTGTAATTTCCGATTAATTTTTTCTGTATTTAATAATTTGTCCAAGTGAAGGATCTTAGAAACCTTCACAATTGAATTTTCAAAGAATCCTCGGTCCCGATTGTGCAATCGATTGATGACAGATATTTTTGAAAGGGCACGGTAATACTTGATTTTATTAGTATGCAAGAAATAGTGGAAACCATCTGACGGATAACCATCTAAAGGAAACACATCGATAAACGGACTACACACAACCCCACCAAATTCAATTTGAAGGGAAGTATCCATGATAGAGGTGTTACCTAAATTATCGTCATGGATTCTTAGGATAACATGATCTGGTAATTCCTTTTCGCAAATTTCCAGGAATTTTTCATAATCTTTTCTAGGCATTCCCAAATCCATATCATCATCCCAAGGAATAAATCCTTTGTGACGAACCGCTCCTAATAGAGTCCCACCTAAAGCATAATAGCGAAGATTGTACTTTGAACAAATCTCAATATACTTTTCTAATAAGGACAACTCTCCTAATTGAATCTGTCTTACTTTACTCATTTTCTACTTCGCTCCATCTCGTTTAAATACAACTTTGATCGTTTTCAGCAAGATTTTAATATCTGACCAAATGGTCCAATCATCAATATAAGATACATCTAAGCGAACCACTTCATCAAAGTCTGTAATTTCGCTGCGTCCACTCACTTGCCAGAGTCCTGTAATACCAGGCTTAAAGCTCAAGCGGCGCTTTTGTTCTGGAGTGTATTTCTCATACTCATCCACTGTTGGCGGACGGGTTCCAACCAGACTCATGTCTCCTTTTAGGACATTAAAGAATTGGGGTAGCTCATCCAGACTGGTCTTGCGGATAAAGCGGCCAATCGGCGTGATCCGAGGGTCATTGTCCATTTTGAACATGCCACCGGTCATGGTGTTTTGATCCATCAATTCTTTTTTCCGCTCCTCTGCATCGACATACATTGAACGGAACTTATAAAATTTGAAATAGCGGCCATTTTTCCCGACCCGCTTCTGGGCAAAAATAGCAGGACCACCATCCTTACGAATCAAAGGAACCAATACAATCGCCACCAAACCACAGAGAAGCAAGCCTACCAAGGAACCACAGATATCAATCACACGTTTCGCGGTCACGTGGCTAGGTTTGTAGAAGTTGGTCGAGAAGGTGACGACATTGAGCCCAGCCACTTCTCGAATCCGTTTGTTACCAGCAAAGTTCAAATCAAAAGCATTGAGGTTGACGGTAACGTCGATCCCCATCGTCTCAAATTGTGAGACATACTCCCCAATATCATACTCTTCACTTGGAAGATTGAGAAAGACTTCATCTACCACTTCATAGGTCGCAAAGGTCAATAGGTCTTCCTTTGGAACAACCCGAACAGAGCGGTGTTGAAAGTCTGGGCGGTCTAATACAGTGACCGCTACCACTTCCCCACCGCTATCATTTGACGAAAGAAGCCGATCCAGGACTTTATCCAGACGAGAATTCGCTGTAATCAAGAGAATCTTGTGACTTCCTTTGAGGCTATAATAGAATCGTCGCCAGTAGCGTTTGATGAGGTAGTTCATCAAGTAAAGAGTCAGAGTAAGAAGCACTAGAAAATAAATCATCCCCCGACGGGAGAGGGAGAACTTCTCCTCCAAAAAGAAGCTCGAAAAACTGATGGCAAGCGCGAAACACAAGCTGTATTTCAAGGTTTGTAAGAAATCAACCAGGTGCCCCCGCTTGAAATAATCTTGGTTGTAATCACTGACGTAAAAGGCTACGTAATGCAACAAATACAGATAGAAAATTGTATTAGAGTGGATTTCTGTCTCTGTCACAAAACTAAACAAATAAGCCACAACTAAGACTGGTAAGCTTTGAACAAAGGCCAAAGCAAATTTGTGAAATCCCCTTCCTTCTGTCATAATATCCCTATCCTATCCCTTATCTCTTTTTCCCGTAATTGCCATAGTTCCCGTAATTACCATAGGAACCATATTTTTCTAATTGAATATCAAATTTATTGAGGACCACTCCTAGGAATGGTGTCCCTGTCTGCTCCAGTTGCTCTTTGGCCTTTTGAACAGCCTTGCGACTAACAGCTCCTGCTGCTGTCACAATCAAGCTACCATCACAGCGTTGAGCAATAATCGCCGCATCAATCACCATCCCAATTGGTGGGGTGTCGACAATGATATAGTCATAGTGATTGCGAAGTGCCTCAATGATGACCTCGAAGTTTTTGCTTTGCAAGAGACCCGTTGGATTTGGAGAAACCTGCCCTGCCAGGAGCACATCCAGTTTTGGATAATCTGTCGTCGCAATCGCTTGAGAGATCTCACTCTTCCCAGAAAGTACTTCTGTCAATCCTGCGACACGACCTTGGCTCTTGAAGACACCTGTCATGACCGAGTTACGGATATCCGCATCGATCAACAAGGTACGATAGCCCGCACGCGCAAAGGCGGTCGCCAAATTCGTAGAAATGGTTGATTTTCCTTCGTTTGGTTGCACAGATGAGATGGCAACGACCTTAATATTGGTCCCACTCAACTGAATATTGGTACTCAAGGCATTGAAATACTCTTCAGCCTGAGTCATCGCTGCTAATTTGCTTTTTACAATTTCTAAGGTTGCCATGAATTCTCCCTCTTACAGTTTCTTCACACTAGGGATCACACCTAATAGTGTGATGCCCATCACTTCTTCGATATCTTCTGGTTTCTTCACACGGTCATCCAATACCTCTGACAAGATCACCAGAATGGAAATCAAGACACCACCAAGGACAAAGCCAATGACAACATTTCGTTTGATATTTGGTGAAGAAGGATTTTGCGGTACGACAGCCTCATCCAAAGTCGTCACGTCAGACACCTTGGTTACAGCAATAATTTTTTCTGCCGCTACATCTTTCAAACCATTCGCGATCCGAGCTGCTTCTTTGGGATCTGGATCTGATGCTGTGATAGACAAAATCCGAGTATCTGTCGGAACTGCTACTGAGACTTTCTTAGCAAGCTCTGCTGGCGTCATTTCCAACTTCAACTCTTCAATAGCCTGGTTCAAGACGTTTTGAGAAAGGATAATCTCGCGATAGTCTTTAACCAAGTAGGATCCCGCTTGAAGATCTTGGTTGGTCAAGGCATTGTTTTCTTGATTCTGACGGCTGACTACGTAGATACGGCTGGTACTTTGGTAGATCTTTTTCGCTACAAAAGCGCTGTAGCCTAGGGCTCCGATCGCAAATAGCAAGGCCGTAATTAGAATTGAGAATTTACGACGCCATAAGGTTTTAAAGAGGGAGACCACATCCAATTCGATCTCTTTGCTCTCTTGGTTTTTCATATTCACTTTCTCCTTTTCAATCTCCGTGATGGAACTTGATGATTAAAACAATTCGTCATCCAATAATGTTTGCTGATTTTCAACAAAAAGGGCACGCGCCCGGTCACTACCGTAGCGTTTTTCAATCAACTGATAAGCCTGGTCCATGTATGGAGGGCGCTGATCAACATTGTGCATATCGCTGGCAACAAAATGGACCAAGTCCTTATCCAAGAAATATTGGGCACGATGTTTCATGAACTTATAGCGATCACCAAACAACTTAGGCTTGAGGACACTCGAACTATTGATCTGGGTATAGCATCCCATTCGGATCAATTCCCGCACCCGTTTTTCATTTTTTTCCAAACAGTGGTAGCGTTCAATGTGGGCAACCACCGGAGTCACTCCTAAGCGCAAAACTGCACTTAAGGCCTGGTGAATCTCCTTGTAGGGGGTCGCCATACTAAACTCGATCAAGGCAAAACTGGTATCAGCAAGCGTTGGAATAGTCCCGGCTTCTAGCTTTTCTAGGATATCTCGCGTATAGTAGATTTCTGCTCCGAAATGCAGTTTCATTTCAGGCAGATAGGTCTCTACCATCCCTTTTACTGCCAAGTAGTTTTGATAGATCTTTTCTTCTGGGGTTTCAAACATCCCTTTTCGACGATGGGACGTCGAAACGATGGTACGAACCCCTTGACGGTAGCTTTCCTCGATGAGGAGCTTGCTATCCTCGATCGTCTTTGGTCCATCATCCACATCAAAGACAATGTGTGAATGAATATCAATCATTGTTTTTTCCTTCCATGGTTTGGTTTATTTTTTCTTTGGCTTGTGCCACGCTATCAGCATTCAGCTCCATCATGTAAAGAGCAGATCCTGGCATCGCATATGAAGGCAAGTCATTTCGTCCTTGTCCAGTGACAGCTTGTGAAGTCACCTTGTAGCTTCCACCAGTCTCCAACTGTGTATTGACCAAATTCATAATGGTTGGCAAGGGCATATTGGTTTGCAAGGAATCTTGTAAACCAGAAACGATTTCGTTGTAATTGCTCAATGCTTTGGTCGATGTTAATTTATGGATAATGGCTGCGATGACTTTTTCTTGGTTCTTCCCACGATCGTTGTCTCCACCTTCGAGAGAGTAGCGTTCACGGACAAAGCCAAGGGCCTGTTCCGAATTCAAGTGAACTTTCCCTACAGGGAAGTGGTAGTTCCCGTGTAGACTTGTAAACTCTTGATCATTTTCTACATCAATCCCTCCGACGAGGTCGACAAGCTTCAAGAAGGATGTGAAGTTCAAGCGGACATAGTAGTCAATCTTGATGTCGTACAGATTTTCTAAGGTATGAATAGACGCATCTACTCCGTAAATCCCAGCGTGGGTCAACTTATCCCCTTGGTTGTTCCCGCCATCAGCAATTGGAACATAGGCGTCACGCGGAGTCGTGGTCAGCAAGACTTGCTTGGTCTTTCGATTGACCGTCATGATAATATTGACATCAGACCGAGAAACCGAAGTGACTGGACCGTAAGTGTCAATCCCGCTGACATAGATGTTAAAGGTATCCGCATTGGCATCTGCCTTCGCCTTGGTTTCCACTTGGCGACGGATCTTGTAAGAGTAGATTTTCTTTAATTTTTTTGCGTAGTCAGCATCCACACTTGCTACAGTATCTTCAAAGGTACTATTCAAGGCGATGGCTTTCGTCTTGTCTTCTTGTAGGGCCTGGTAGGCTGCCGCATAAGATTCCACATCTTCGATGGTCAGGTCATGCTGGCGCGTTTTCTTCACTTCCTCTACTAGGGCCATCAGATCATCTGCATTATTATTCCCCGTAGGCGCTGCCACACTGCTGATTTCTTTGATATCTTGGATTGGACTATCTGCTTTAACATAGACAGCCATCTCAAACTCTGTATAATTGGCATTTCTGTTCACATTTCCAGCGACATCGACCAACTGTTGGGTAACATAGGTTCCCACAGAGGTTCCTAGCAAGCCTAGGACCAATAAAAATAGCGTCGTCTTTTTAGCCTTGCCTGCAAGGATCAAACCCAAGGTTAAAAAAAGTCCGCCAACCAGCAAGGCCGTCACAAGGATATTCAAATAACGGAAGGCTAGGATATTGTAGCTAAAGACATTATAAATAAAGAGCCCAGCCACAAGTAGCGTTAAGACCCAGAGACCGCTATTGACAATCCGTAGCTGATCCCAACTGCTAGTTCTAGTTGAGCGTTTGTTTTTTCTGCTTTGATTCATTTTATCCCCCATACTATTTTCTTAAATATTATAACATAAAATCATCCTAAAAATTGGAATCTAGGCCCAATTCTCCACTATTAATTTTATACTATTCTGAGCTCTCTGTACAGCAATATGGGACAAAGAAATGAGTAAATAAAAAAGGTGAGGAAACTCACCTTTTTGAATGTAGATAAACTATTATTTTACATAAAACAGCTAGTTACTCTTCAAAAATGATTTATTTTGCCATTTAAGAAGATTAAAAACTTTCCGCTGTGAGAAAAGTGCCTGAAACACAATAGTTTCAGGCACTCGGGAGTTTTGAGAGTAAAACAGTTTGGGAAACTGTTTTAGCCCGAGCCCAGAAATTAAAGAGCGAGGGGGCTCAAAACTAAGTCATGGAACTTCTTCGAAGTTCGCTGACGTCCGCACTCACCTAAGGAAAGTTTTTCGGAAGACTTTATCTTCAATCTGAAGGTGAGGAAACTCACCTTTTTTATGGATTTATACTTTATCTTTTGAGGTTGAACTTGTATCTGAATCCTTGCTAGTTGAGTCACTCTGTGAGGAATTGCTTCCTTTACGAGTTTCAGCTCCATCAGCAGAATATTCGTTTACAAAGATTTCCTTACGCAATTCAAGGAAGCTTTCATCGCTAAGGATGTAACGTCCTTCTTTGGTTTTAGTCAATTCCAAAGTATACTCGCGTGGTTCGATGTAACCAAAGTCTTCATTCAAACGGTCAAAGGCATAATAGAACAAGAAGTTGTTCAATAGAGACAAGCGTTTTTCTAGTTCTGGATCTGTGTTGTCTTCTAATTTTTTAACATCTTCAATTCCGTTTTCAAACAGACTAGATTTTGCACGGTTGATCAAGTTAGCCAAGTCACGTGTTGCAATCGCACGAGATTTGAAGGTAACTGTCGCAGTATCTCCTTCGTCTTCAACCTTAGTGATTTCATAGTCATCACCAATCGTTGCTAACACTTTGAAACGAGCTTGGTCAAACAATTCCAAGATTTTTTCTGGAGTGAATGTTTCAGTTGTCAGTTCAAGCGTGAAGTCTTCTGCAGGTAGATATTTTGATGCATTTTCATCAACAAATTTTTCAGTAATTTGTTTTTTCCACTTGTCAACCGATGTTCCCATCAAAGTTGTGAAACCAGAAGAATGGTCAGTGAAGATGGCACGAAGAATGATATCTCCATCTTTCTCAATTTGTTTTTTTGTTTTTTCTTCTTTTGATTCACTAGATTGTTCTACCTTGTCCTCTTTGGCTGGTTTTTTCTCAGTAGCTGGTTTTGACGAACAAGCTGCCAACAACAAGCAGGCTGGTAAGACACCATATTTTACGAGCTTTTTCATAAGTTCTCCTTATTTTTTATAGATTATGTTCATTATACCAAAAATAGCCCCCTTGAACATTCTTAGACAAGCCTATGTAAGGAAATTGTAATATTTTGTCTCTCCTTCGTAATAAAAAAATCCCTTCTCTTGAGAAGGGATCTAATCGCCTATCAACTATAGCATGGGCGCAAATAACTGCATAATTTCTTTGATCAAATGCTGATACCAGGTGATCCGGAAAGTGTCCAACTGGATCTGCTGAGATACGGAGAATATCTCTTCAAAATCCGCTCGGATCTTGGTCAATTCTGGGCTTTGATACATCCAGACAGCATTCTCATAGTGATGAACTAGGCTCCGATAGTCAAAGTTAATGGTCCCGACTACTGCGACTTCATCGTCGGCCAATACTTGCTTGCTATGGATAAAGCCTGGGGTGTATTCATAGATTTTCACCCCTGCTTCCATCAGGTCTGGATAAGCCCCTCGTGTAACGATTTGGATCAATTTTTTATCCGGAATGAAAGGGGTCACGATGCGTACATCGACACCACGGAGAGCCGCATTTCGAATATCTTCCGTCAAATCATAATCAATGATTAAATAAGGGGTCGTAATGTAGACATAGTCTGTTGCCTGATTGATGATATTCTGATACACAGACTTACCAACCTGGGACTTGTAGATGGGTTTCGGTCCACTCCCAAAGGGAATATAGAAGCCTTCTCCATCTACCGCTTGGTTTTCCATATGGTATTTATCGAAATCTTCAATCTCTCCCTGGTTGATGTACCAGTTCATGAGAAAGAGTCGCGTCAAGGCCTTGACGGCTCGGCCGTCCAAGCGCACTGCACTATCCTTCCAATGACCGAAGCGTTCTCTCTGGTTGATATACTCATCCGCTAGGTTAACGCCACCTGTATAGCCAATCTGGCCATCAATGACCAAGATCTTGCGGTGGTCTCGATTGTTATAAGCCGCCGTCAATCGTGGCACCACCTTGTTAAACTTATGGGCATCAATGCCTAACTTACGCAAGCGTCTGGTGTAGTTTCCCTTCAGGGTCGCCATACAGCCAATATCATCGTAGAGCAGCTTCACCTCTACCCCTTCTTTGACTTTCTCAAGTAGGATCTCTAGGATGCTGTTCCACATGAGACCTTCCTCGATGATATAGAATTCGAGAAAGATAAATTTCTTGGCTGAGCGCAAATCCTCTAATAGTTGTGGGAGCATCTGGTCCCCTAGTGGGAAAAAGGTCGAAGCCGTCCCGTTGTAGAGGTCTGCGTTGTGGTCCATGGACAGAATAGACTTGACCATCCCATAGACGCTCTTACTCTCTTCTTTCAATTGCAGGCGAAGCTCACGGCTGTTGTCCTCACGGAAATTCATGGATTCCATATTTTCCAACTGGACCATTTCTTTTTTGGACAGACGCCGTTCCCCAAACATGAGGTAAAGAAGGGAACCAAAGACAGGGATGACGGCAATCAGGAGCCAGGTCACCTTGCTCTCTGGAGGCATATTTCGGTTGACGATCGCCAAAATGGTCGAGATATACAAGAGAACCATGATGGTGACAGACATCCAATTTGGGAACCATTCATTTAGCCAAAAGAAGGCCGCAAAGGACAGCCAGAGTTCAAACCCCATAAAGAGGATACTGAACCCATATTTGGACATTAACAATCGAATCTTTCGAAAACTCACCCTCATTCTCCTTCTTTTATAATCCCTACTAGTATACCAGTTCTAAGAAGGGAGCGCAAACCCGATAAAATGAAAAAAGAGAGTGGGACAGAAATCGGTAATTCGTTAGAATTCGATTTCGTCGTCCCACCTCCGCACAGTTGAGTAGGGCTGTAAAAGCTGATAAAATCAGCGTAGTAGAGCCCACTCAACCACTGCGTCTTGCTCGACAATCCAAAGACAATTGAGAGGCTAGGATTTCTGTCCCACTCTCACTTCTGCTAGTTTATTGCTTGGTCAGAACGATCGTATCCTGATTACCCAAGTCTTGATCCGCTTCTTTCAGGGTCAGTTGTTGCCCCTCCAATTGATAGCGATAGCCATCATCTCCGATAAAGAGGATCTGGTTGGCAGCATCTAGCTTGACCTGTTTCAGCTCTTGCTCTCCATCTACCTCTACAGCCGTCCAAGTCCCTGAATCACCAGCGATGACGAGGGTCACTTGATCGCTTTCATCCATTCCTATATAGGTTCCGTCCAGAACTGTTTGGTTAACCTGCGGACTAGTCGTTGTCTGTTGAGAAGAAGTTGCCGTTGTTGTCGTCGCACTTGATGACGTGTTCGTTTGCGATGGTGTTTGCTGGTTTGAACACGCTCCAAGTAGGAGGACTGTAGCTGTTGCTAATAAAGCAGTTACTTTCTTTGTCATGGATGGTCTCCTTTCGCGCCAACTTTTCAACGGACTTCCCCGTTCATTTGTGGCTCACCTTTAGTATACGTTAGAGCCTGTTTTTGGTCAATCTTTATGACTGGCCGATGAGAGTTGCTACCTATAAAGGATTCTTTCCCTGCTCTAATAGATATGCGCGAACTTCGGAAATAAAGTAGAGAGAGCCAGTGACAAAGAGCACCTCTTGACCATCTTGTCGGCTATAAAAATCTTGCAAATAATCTCTGAAATCCGCCACATAAGGATAGCCTAAGCTATCCGCCTCTTGGACCACTTCCCCATAAGCAAAGGTCGTCACCGTCAAGTCCGCCTCCGGCAAATCGTTTGCAAAGATCTCCAACATTCCCTGGTAATCCTTGCGTTTTAAAGCACCAAAGAGGATCTTCACGCGCTTATCTGAAAAAGTGCGGGCATATTCGACCAAGCGATGGATGGCATGAGGGTTATGAGCGCCATCTAGATAGACGCCTTGGTCAAAGTTTTCCAGACGACCCGGCCAGCTAGTCGCTTGCAAAGCCTCCCGAACACCGTTTTCATCGACCGCCAGACCTCTCTGCTCCATGAAGAGGAGAAAGGCTTCGAGAGCCACCGCAGCATTCTCTTCCTGATAAGCTCCATTGAGCCCAATTTTCAGTGAGTCAAACCGATGGTACGCATCTTGAAAGACGCCCTTCACCAGTTGGAAATCTTCTCCATAGCGAGCTAGCGGACAGCCTATTGCTTGGGCCTTTTCTATGCAGACTTGCTCAGCCTCTTTAGCCAGTGGACCGATAACAGCCGGCTTCCCGGCTTTAAAGATCCCAGCTTTTTGCCTAGCAATGGCCTCTAGGCTTCCTCCCAAGGTCTCCTGATGATCCAGCCCTACTGAGGTGATCACTGCTACCTCTCCTGTGATGACATTGGTCGTATCAAGGAGGCCTCCGATCCCAACCTCGATCAAGGCCAGGTCTACTTTTTGTTCATGGAAATACAAAAAGGCCAAGAGGGTGATGATTTCAAAGTAAGAGAGTTGGTCGTGAGTCTCAAGAAGCTGAGACTCCATCGCTTGGATGCTCTGACCCAAGCGAATCAGATCTTGATCCGAAATTGGTTGCCCATTGATACAAATCCGATCATGCATACTAACAATATGCGGAGAAGTAAAGGTCCCGACTTTTAGGCCATGTTGTTGGAATAGCTGGCGCATAAACGCAATGGTCGAGCCCTTACCGTTGGTCCCCGTCACATGGATCATCGGAACAGCTTCACGAGGGTCCCCTAAGAGCTTTACAGCCTGTTGCATCCGCCCCAAGCCTGAACGAAAATTGAGTCCAATTCGGCTATTCATCCATTCTTCAATTTGATTCATATCTTTCTCCTAAAAGAAAAGAGCGATCAAGCCTTGTTGCTGGCTCACGCTCTGCTATTTCTTTGGTTTCTTATTTCACTTCCAATATTTTTAGAAGTTGGGCTAAAAACGTCCCCCGACTTACTTGCGGTCCTTGTTTCTAGCGCAAGGGTAAAAATGTTCACTGAACTTACCAACTCTTTCCAGTCTCTTGGAGTTGGGGTGATACAGTCTCCCAGACTGTATCACTCCTCCATAAAGCTGTTGAAGACTTCTTCAATCATGTTCCATTCATCATCTGAATCTTCTGGGATTGGTTGAAGGTCGCCTTCTGTTCCGTCTTCGTTTTCAGTAAATGAGTAAGCTTGGATTTCTACTTCACCGTTTTCATCTTCTTCTGCATTTGCAGGAATCAAAAGAACATAGTTTTTACCAAATTCTTCTTTTCCATCAATGGTCAAAAGGATTTCAAACAAGGTTTCGTTTCCTTGCTCATCTACCAATGTAATCAATTCGCGTTCGTCATGGTTGTGGTCATGATCATGATTGTGTGCCATCTTATTTCCTCTTTTTTCTAAAATTTTCGATCTAAATAATTTTGCAAAATCAACTGGGCAGCCAATTTATCAATTACTTTTTTTCGCTTATTTCGGCTGATATCCGCTTGTTCAATCAGCATCCGCTCTGCGGCAACGGTCGTCAAACGCTCGTCCTGATACTCAACCGGCAAGTTGAATAACTCTTCAAGGCGCTTCCCATAAGCTTGACTCGCTTCCACTCGAGTACCGCTTGTGTTGTTCATGTTTTTCGGCAAACCAACGACAAAACGATCAACCCGGTATTCCTTCACCAGTTCAGAGAGACGGTCAAAACCAAACTCTCCTTTCTCCTCATCAATCTGAATAATCTCCAGACCTTGAGCAGTAAAACCTAATGGATCACTGATGGCTACTCCGACAGTCTTCGAGCCAACGTCTAGTCCCATAATTCTCATTAGAGATCGATCCCTTGCCCTTTCAAGTAGTAACGAACCAATTCTTCAACAATTTCATCTCGTTCGTACTTACGAATTTGGTTGCGAGCGTTGTTATAACGAGGTACATAAGCAGGATCACCACTGAGTACATAACCAACGATTTGATTGATTGGATTGTAGCCCTTCTCATCCAAAGATAAGTAGACATCCTTTAATGTATCACTAATTTCTTTACGGTTTGAATCGTCAAGATTAAAACGTACTGTTTCGTCTGTAAATCCCACAATACCACCCTCTTTCTTTATATTCATACTATTATATCATAATTTCCATACTTTCTCAAACGAAAATTACTGATTTCATGGGCTTTCTTGGACTTTTCATCACTTGTTTCCGAAAGCAATCTTCTACAGTTTTCAATGACTTTATTTTACTTCTTTAAAACCATTTTTTTCCATGTTTTTGATGAAGAGCGTTGGAGAATAGGTCTTGATCATTTTGCAAATTTCTCCCAAGTCTTCGCTGTTTTTAATGTCATCGAAGTCTACTTTATCAGGATCAATCTCAATCTCAGAGATCATTGCTTCACCTGTCCAATCTGATGTCACGGTGATTCCATCGTAGTCTCTCAATTCATCAATGCCACCTTCACCTTCGTAACCTTCGATCAAGGCTTGTTTGGCACCTTCTTTATCATCCTCAGCATCGATCAATTTCTTGACTTCATCTTTGAATTCGTCCGACACATGAGTCGCTAGTTTGATAGAAACTTTCTTGTATTTCTTACCTTGGTAGGATACGGTTACTGTAATTTCCTGTTTGGCTACCTCGTCAGCTTCATTGACATCTCTGTTAATCTTAAAGGTCCGAGTAACGACGCTATCTTTCGATAAGGACTTGCCCCCTTTTGATTGAGAATTCCCACAACCTGCCAAGATAAGCAATCCAGCAACGACTAGTAATAGAAATTTTTTCATGTTTTCTCCTTATTCTTCTTTTGCTCCATTACGGAGTAGATTATTCATATATTCCGTTGGTGTCAACTTCAACAAATCCGCAATATTAGCCGATTTGAAGTACTCTAACTCAACCGCTTTTTTAGTATCCAACTGGGTGAAATCATAGGTGATGACCGTTTGGTATTCATTTTCATTTGGTACGGTCAGTTCAATGGTAAAGCCTGGAAGAGTCCGGGCTTGTTTGAGTTGTTCATCCTTGTCCATCGACTCCACCATCAATCGTTGGGCTTCTTCGAGGCCGACCTCTTGAATGGCTTTTTTCAATTCATCACTAGCAGGAGTGGTATTGGTCATGACCAATTTTTGTAATTGTTCCCCTTGATAGGTGATGGTCTGCTCTTGGCGAATACCTTTCTCATCTGTTGGAAGAACAAAGTGTTTGGTAAAGACTTGCTGCTCTTCTGCCTTCTCTAACAAATTTCGATTTTCTTTATTGAACGATTCAATTTTAGCACTGTTGGATTTTTGAACACTGGAAGAATCGGTTTTCCCATGTTTCTTCTGTCCACAAGCTGTCAGCGCCAGAAGCAAGACTCCTAGACAAATAAGCTTCTTTTTCATGTTTTCTCCTTTGATAAGCTTCTATAAAGGGATTTTTCCCACAGAAGTATTGTACCATAGAATGCCCCGCAAAAACATTCTTACATCCATTTTTTCGTGGATTCTTTGATCGGATAAAAAAGAAAAAGTCGAGATTCTGACATCTCGACTCTTCTCAGTAGCTAAACGATTGGCTACTTGTTCTTATAGGGCTGCTCTTAAGCGAGCCTCCGCATTTTCAACATTTCGTACAGAACGTGGTAAAAAGGCGCGAATATCATCTTCCTTATAACCAACTTGAAGTCGCTTGTTATCCACTAGGATAGGACTTTTCAAGATTCGTGGTGTTTCTAAGATGATATCGATGACTTCATTCATGCTGAGATCTTCAATATCGACACCTAGATTCTTAGCGTATCGGTTTTTTGAAGAAACGATACTTGCAATCCCATTTTCTGTTTTGGTCAAAATATCGAGTAATTCTTCTTTTGTAATCCCTTCTTTACCAAGGTTTTGTTCTTTATAGATCAACTGATGAGCATTTAGCCAAGTTTTGGCTTTTTTACAACTGGTGCAACTTGAAACTGTGTAAATTTTAATCATGCATGCACTCCTTTCGCCACACGATAATAACATTGTAGTATATTATACCATAAAAACCATCAGTCTTTCGACCTATTTTGAAAAAAATTACTCTTCAATCTCAATAGCATCATCAAGATCTAGTGTTACTTCTTCAAGAAGTGGGCTTTCAGCTACTTCATCTTGTGCAACTACAGCAGTGTCATCATCGATCAAGCCGAAGCGCACGCGCACTTGGTGATCAATCTCATCAAATATTTCTGGATGGTCTGCCAAGTATTTCTTAGCATTTTCAGAACCTTGGCCGATCTTCTCACCGTTATAAGAATACCAAGCCCCTGCTTTTTGGATCAAATCAAGGTCTGTTGCAATTTTTAGCAATTCACCTGTACGTGAAATTCCTTCCCCGTACATGATTTCAACCATGGCTTCTTTGAACGGTGGAGCCACCTTGTTCTTCACAACCTTGATCTTGGTTTCCTTACCAACGTTGGTATCTTTTTGGTCCCCAGTACCCTTGATTTGAGTATTTCCACGGACATCTAGACGAACAGAAGCGTAGAATTTCAGGGCACGACCACCAGGTGTGGTTTCAGGGTTCCCAAACATGACCCCAACTTTTTCACGCAATTGGTTGATAAAGATAGCAATGGTCTTGGTCTTGTTGATCGAAGCTCCGAGCTTACGCATAGCCTGGCTCATCATCCGAGCTTGCAAACCAACGTGGCTGTCACCGATATCTCCATCGATTTCTGCGCGTGGAACCAAGGCAGCAACAGAGTCGATAACGACCAAGTCAACGGCACCAGAGTCGATCAATTTACCAGCAATTTCAAGTCCTTGTTCCCCTGAGTCTGGTTGAGACAAGAGGAGTTCATCAATATTAACCCCAAGAGCTGCTGCATAAGATGGATCCAAAGCGTGCTCGGCATCGATAAAGGCAGCAATGCCTCCTTCTTTCTGTGCTTGCGCTACTGCATGGAGGGCAACGGTTGTTTTACCTGATGATTCTGGTCCATAGATTTCGATGATCCGACCCTTTGGATAGCCACCAGCACCCAAGGCAATATCAAGCGCCAAGGAACCAGAGCTCATGACTTGAACTTTTTGCTCTGCGCGTTCGCCCAGACGCATGATGGATCCTTTACCAAAGTCTTTTTCAATCAACTTTAGGGCATCATTGAGCGCTTTTTCACGCTCATCTCCGAATTTCTTAGAGATATCATCTAATTTTTTCTGTTTTTTCGCCATTCTTTTCTCCTATATTCAAAGCGTAATGTTTTACACCTTCTTTTTATTATAGCAAATTTTCATCTAATAATACAGTCCGGCGTACCAGATTAAAGGCATGGAGGACTGCAACTTTCCGAACATCCATACGACTCCGGCCAGCGATATTGACCTTGATCGATTGGACTCCTTTTGGACCTGCAATTCCAATAAAAACGGTCCCTGCTGGGTGGCCTTCTAGACTGTCTGGACCAGCAACACCTGTCAGACTGACTCCATAATCAGCCCCTGTCAAGAGACGGGCTTGCGCTGCCATCCGCTCAGCTGTATGGGCAGAAACCACTCCATGTTCTTGCAACTCAGCTAAGGGGATTTGGAGCATTTTGCTCTTTTCCTCTATGCTGTAGGTGACGAAACCTCCTGGTAAGACTGCTGAGGCTCCTGAGAAATTAGCCAGAGTCGACTGGAACATCCCGGCCGTCAAGCTCTCTGCTGCGGTCAAAGTCAAGCCTCTCTCGCGCAAGAGTTCAAAAGCAACCTTGGCTAGGGAATTGTCATCACCATAGCCATAGAAGAGCTGGCTCAAGGCTTGACCATCCAAGGTCTCATGTTGGAGAATCACTTGCTCCAACTGATCCAATTTCTGATTAGCCTGCTCTTGTGACGCAGCCTTGGTCGACAAGCGCAAGGTGACTTCTCCGGTCTTGGCATAAGGAGCCACCGTCGGATCAGTCTGGCCATCAATCACATCGGCTAGAACGGTTACCAGCTGGCTTTCCCCGATTCCAAAGAAGCGCAAGACGCGTGAGTAGAGCTTTTCGCCTGTGGCTAGCAGAGGCACTAACTCATCAGTAAGCATGGGTTTCAATTCACTAGGGGGACCAGGCAAGACCACATAGCTAACGCCCTCTACTTCAATCAGCCCTCCCACTGCCAAACCAGTCAGATTTTGGAGCGGTGTTGAGCCTGTCACTATTTGCGCTTGTCTCAGATTGTTGGGAGTTCGGACATGGTCTGGCCGACTGGCAAAGAAGCGGTCCAACTTGGCCATCGCTTCTGGATCAAAGGTCAGGTCTCTACCCAAGAACTGGGCTAGGGTCTGCTTGGTCAGGTCGTCTTCGGTCGGTCCGAGGCCTCCCGTGAGGATGACGAGATCACTTCGATCACGCGCAATCTTAAGAACCGACAAGAGACGATCGGCATTATCCCCAACTGCAGTTTGGAAATAAACGTCGATCCCTAGACCGGCCAACTTTTCTGATAAGAATTGCGCATTGGTATTGACAATCTGTCCTGTGAGAATTTCAGTTCCCACTGCAATGATCTCTGCTTTCATAACGCCTCCACTTATACTATTCGTAATTTTTCTTCATTGTAACACAATTTCCTAAATTATTTTAAAAACAGATTGAAGAAAAAGTTCATTTTAGGCAAGTTTCTTCAATCTTTTTCTTTTAGAGTATTATAAAGTAAAAAACTCTTATAAATTCCGTTACATCAATATTCCTAAGAGATTTAACTACATGGTAACCAACTTCTAAAAGGGCTTGCCTATATTCTGAAGTAAGCACATCGAGCGGTTGTTTTTATATTACTTTATTGACATAAAATCGTATCTCTAACGCTATTCCTTATATTTTTCTATCATTTTTTATGATACAATAGCATCAATTTATTTTTAGGAGGATAATATATGACTTCTACTATTGGTATTATAAGTTTATCTAGTGGGACTATGGGTGAAGACTTTGTCAAGCACGAAGTGGACTTGGGTATTCAACGTCTCAAGGACCTCGGACTCAACCCTATCTTTTTACCTCATTCACTAAAAGGCTTAGACTTTATCAAAGAACATCCCGAAGCTCGTGCGGAGGATTTGATTCAGGCCTTTTCTGATGATAGCATCGACATGATCCTATGCGCCATTGGTGGAAACGATACCTATCGCTTGCTACCTTATCTTTTTGAAAATGACCAACTACAAAAGGTTATCAAACAAAAGATTTTTCTTGGCTTCTCAGATACAACCATGAACCATCTCATGTTGCATAAACTAGGAATCAAGACTTTTTACGGCCAATCATTTCTAGCAGACATTTGTGAGTTAGACAAAGAAATGTTGCCATATAGCCGCCACTACTTTAAAGAATTGATTGAGACTGGAAAAATATCAGAAATTCGCCCTAGTAACGTTTGGTATGAGGAACGGACTGATTTTAGTCCCAAAGCCTTGGGAACACCTCGTGTCAGCCATGCAAATACAGGTTTTGACTTGTTACAAGGCAATGCTCAGTTTGAGGGAGAAATCCTCGGTGGTTGTCTTGAGTCTCTCTATGATATTTTTGACAACTCTCTACACGCAGATAGCACAGACCTCTGCCAAAAATACAAACTTTTCCCTGACTTATCCGACTGGGAAGGAAAGATTCTATTGCTAGAAACAAGCGAAGAAAAGCCTAATCCTGAAGACTTCAAAAAGATGTTGCGGACTTTAAAGGAAACTGGTATATTCGAGGTTATTAGTGGACTCTTGGTCGGAAAACCTATGGATGAAACTTTCTATGACGACTATAAAGAGGCACTATTGGATATCATTGACAGCAATATCCCGATTGTCTATAATCTGAATATCGGACACGCAACTCCAAGAGCAATTGTCCCCTTCGGAGTCCACGCCCATGTAGATGCAACGGAGCAAGTCATTCGCTTTGACTATAACAAAGAAAGCTGAGATAGAACTCTCAGCTTTTTTTCTATATTCTCAGATGTTCTAGACATCTAACGTCACTTATTTCCACTTTTCCATTCACAAGCATTCTCATGGTCATTGACCAGACCTGCAGCCTGTAGAAAGGATAAAACTGCAACAGGACCCGTAAACTTAAAGCCCCGCTTTTTGAGGTCCTTGGCTAGCTTCTCAGAAAGAGCTGTCTTCGCTGGAGCCTGCTGGTAATCTGGAACATCATTGTTGATGGTTTTCCCATCGACAAAAGACCACAGATAGGCATCAAACGATCCAAATTCCTCCTGGACTTGTAGAAAGGCTTGGGCATTAGCTCGTGTCGCAAAGATCTTGGCTCGATTTCGGATGATAGCTGGATTGTCCATCAAAGCCTCCAGTTCCTCATCCGTCATCTCCGCGACACTTTGAAGGTGATAGCCATGAAAAGACTCTCGGAAAGCCTGCCGTTTATTGAGCACCGTCTCCCAAGATAGGCCAGCCTGATAGGTCTCCATGCAAAGTAACTCAAAAAGCACCTGGTCATCATGGAGGGGCCGACCCCATTCTTCATCATGGTAAGCTACATATAGTGGGTTGTTCATTTTAACCCAGCCACAACGTTTTGGCATAGGAACCTCCTATTTCACCAACATCTTCAGGGCAGACTTGATATAGTTCTCTGCTGTATCGGTCGTGCCTTCAAAGAATTTCTTGATTTTCTTAAGCTCCGTTGCCTTGTAGCCCAATGCCAACATAGCTTCCATGGCTTCTTCTAAGGCTTGGTTCTCTTCTGTCGCCTTAGCTTTTGTCTGAGCCGGTGCATCTTCTAGGTCAAGATTGATCTTACCTTCCAGATCCAAGATCATCTGTTGGGCTGTTTTCTTGCCGATCTTCGGAAACTTGGTCAAGTAGGTGATATTCTTGCTTTCGATGGCTTGGACAAGGCCTGCATTGTCATCCGCAGCGATAATAGCCAGAGCTGAGACAGGTCCAATCCCAGAGACAGAGATCAAGTTTAAAAAGAGCTGTTTCTCTTCTTCGGTCGCAAAACCATAAAGAAGGTGGGCGTCTTCACGGACCACTTGGTGCAGATAAACTTGCACCTCGTGATTCATTTTGCCAGAGTAGGCATAGGGATTGGCCACATGCAAGAGATAGCCGATTCCAGCTGTTTCTACCACGATGTATTTGGCAGTGATTTTCGTTAAAATTCCTTTAATGTATTCGTACATAAGATTCCTTTATTGTTTGTTTAATATTTGCCCAATTCCCGTAAACTGGTGTGATTTTCCTGAATGCGTCGGAACATCTTTTCCATATCGGACTTGGTAAAGTTAACCAAAACCGGACGGCCGTGGGGGCAGTTATAAGGGTTGTCACATTGGGACAGTTGGTAGATGAGATCACGTGCGGAGTAATCGTCCAGTGTGTGATTGGCCTTGATGGAGCGTTTGCAAGACATCATGATGGCCAACTCAGCCCGGTATTTCTTGATGGACACTTCCTTAGTCAAAAGGAGCATGTCACACATTTCGTAGATACCCGACTCGATCTCTTCTTCCTTCATCCAGATCGGATGCTCCCGCAAGATCAACTGGTTGGCTCCGTACTCTTCTAAGTAGACACCCACTTCTTCTAGAAGGTGTTTACGCTGTTGCAGGCGGATCAGATCGTCTGCAGGGAATTCAAAGATATAAGGCACCAGCAGTTGTTGCTGACTGCCGTCTACGTCCCCGATGCTCTCCCGGTATTCTTCGTATTTGACCCGCTCTTGGGCCGCATGCTGGTCAATGATGTAAAGACCCCCATTGCCTTGGGCAAAGAGATAGGTCCCATGCATCTGACCGAAATATTCCAACTCTGGGAAGGTCGAATGTTCTTCTCCTTCCAACTTGTCATAAGCCTTATCTAGACTAGCTAGATCCAACTCTGGGTGGTCCAGTTGATCATACTGAGGCGCCTTTCGCTCCGCAAATTTGATGGCTGGTGATTTAGCCTCCTGATTTCCCTCTTCTGAGGCAAAGAGAACCGTTTGCTCTGGGGTCAATTCACCACTTGGCTGGGATTCCCCGACCTCTGGACGGACAAAGAAGTCTCCCTTGTCTCGGTCGTAATAGAGGCTATTTTCTTTTAGAGGGAGGCTGGTTTGGACTGGTTTTTCTGTTCGACGAAGCGTCGACTTGGCTAGATTTTCCAAAGCATCTGGAATCAGATCCTGCTCTTTCAAAGCGGAGACAATCGCTTGGGAGATCAAGGCCATTAGTTCTCGTTCTTTAGAAATGCGCACCTCTTGCTTGGTCGGGTGGACATTGACATCGGCTAGATAGGGGTCAATCTGGATATTAATCACTGCTATTGGGAAGCGTCCGACCATAAGTTTACTGCCGTAGCCATCCAAGATGGCCCGATTGAGCAAGAAATTCTTGATGTAACGACCGTTGATAAAGAGACTAATGTAATTGCGATTGGCCCGGGTCAATTCTGGCAAAGAGACGAAGCCCGACACTTCAAAGTCCAAATCACCTGTCTCGATGGCAACCATTTTCTTAGCGGTAGCGAGCCCGTAGACTCCTGCGATGGCTTGACGGAGATTCCCCGTTCCTGCCGTCCGTGTCATTTCATGGCCGTCATTGATCAAGGTAAAGGCAATCTCTGGATGAGCCAGACTCAGGCGGTTGAGAATGTCGACGATATGGGACAACTCTGCCTGTTGGCTCTTCATATATTTGAGGCGGGCTGGTGTATTGAAAAAGAGGTCCTCAACTGTGATTTTAGTCCCCACAGGGCTAGTCGCTGGCTCAAGAGAAGTGATTCCCCCCCCTTTAGCCTCTAGCTTGGTCCCATGACTAGCTCCTTCCTGAGCTGTCAGGATGGTCATGACACTGACAGAGGCAATAGACGGCAAGGCCTCGCCACGGAAGCCTAGTGTCCGAATGCGAAAGAGGTCGGCTTGACTCTTGATCTTACTAGTGGCATGGCGACGAAGGGCTAATTCCATTTCCTCATGGGCAATCCCTTGTCCATTATCCGTGATTTGAATGCTCTTTAAGCCAGCTTCTTCGATCTCTACGACAATCTGACTAGCTCCCGCATCTATGGAGTTTTCAACCAGTTCCTTGACCACACTAGCAGGGCGCTCAATGACCTCACCGGCAGCGATCTGATTGGCTAGAATTTCTGGTAATTCGATAATCTGTGACATAGCTTCCCCTCTTATGTTTTATACGCGCATAGGTAGAACTATTATACCATATCTACAAGGAAGCCCTCCCTTTATAAAACCTTGTGCTCCAGCTCCATTAAAGATACCGTCTTCTACCAGATAAACAGAGAAAATGACCGAATATGCGAAAAACCTTGTCTTGATGCCTGAAAAAGTGTTTAATAGAATTGTAAGCAAGAGGTCCTGCTAGCGGATCGCTTACCTGACGTCAATCACTTAGAAGGGATTTGTATGAAAGTAACAGTTACCATTGACCCCCATTTTCAAGAAGAAGGCGTAGCCATCACAGCGCCACAACCTAGCGAACACATCCAGAAAGTCCAACAATTCATAGAGGAATTGGACCAGAAGGAACGCTTGCGAGCGAAAAAGGATGGGGAAACCTATCTTGTAGAGACCCACTTGTTTCATCGGTTCTATATTGAAAACCGTCAAGTCGTTGGGGAAACAAAGGATGACCACTTCATCCTCACCGGTCCCCTCTACCAACTCTCTGAAGACTTGCCCATCTACTTTTTAAAAATTTCCCAATCTGAAATTATCAATACCAAAGAAATCGATCATCTGCATTTTACCAGCAGCGGATCGGTCCAAATCAATCTGAAAAACGGGACCATCACCTATTCGTCTCGTCGCTATTTAAAAGCTATTAAGGAGAAATTATCATGTTAAAGACTCATCTATCGAATGCCTCTAAAGGCATCTTCATCGGCCTTACCCTCTCTATCGTCTTTTCTTTCCTAAACTCACCTTCCACTTACATGCCTCTCAGTCCAAGTTCAGGCGTTGGACAATGGATGCAAGCCCACGACGTGCATGGATCCCTTGTCATGCTCTATTGTATCCTTATATGGGCTGGCATCGGCTTGCTCTTCAGCTTAGGAAAAAACCTGTTCAACAAAGACTGGAGCCTCCTCCGTGCGACCCTCAGCCACTACCTTTTGATGCTCTTTGGTTTTCTACCTTTGGCAACCTTGGGAGGCTGGTTCCCAATCCAAATCAGCTTCTACATCTCCGTCATTATAGAGTTTAGCCTTGTGTACTTGGTTATCTGGGCTGTTTCTTATCGCATTTACAAGAAAAAAGTAGAAGAGATCAACCAACAGTTGCAAGGGAAAGCCTGAAGAATTCAAAAAAATGACTTTTATTTTTTAGTCATTCAAGAAGATGAAAAACTTTCCGCTGTGAGAAAAGTGCCTGAAACAACTGTGTTTCAGGCACTCGGGATCATTGAGACCTTAGGCTCAATGATTAGTCATGGAACTTCTACGAAGTTCGCTGACGTCCGTACTCACCTAAGGAAAGTTTTTAAAATTACTTTGTCTTCAATCTGAAACAGTTCGAATGAACTGTTTTTTAAATTCTCTTTTTCATCTCAGCAACTGCCATCATGACTTCCATCGGGGTCATGTTGTAGATATCGAGAGTTTTTAATTCTTCTAGTACTGGATGAGTGGCATCTGCTGCAAACAGAGATAACTGTTCTCCAAGCTCTGGAGAGGCTTGCTGTGTTGGAGTCGCCATCGACACTTCGTGGCTTTGGCCTTCTAGTTGACTCAAGATAGTATCTGCCCGCTTCAAGAGATCGCTTGGCAGGCCTGCAATCTTGGCCACATGGATTCCATAGGATTTATCCGCCGGTCCCTCTTCAATCCGGTGCAAGAAGGTCACTTGGCCATCCTTCTCCAAGGTAGCGACATGGACATTGCGCAAGCGAGATAGGGTCTGCTCCAAGTCGGTTAGCTCATGGTAGTGGGTGGCAAAGAGCGTCTTGGCCCCTGTCCGGTCATGGATGTATTCGATGATGGCTTGAGCCAAGGCCATCCCATCATAGGTCGCTGTCCCCCGCCCCAACTCATCAAACAAGATAAGAGAAGCCGGAGTCGCTTGGCGAATGGCATTGTTGGCCTCCATCATCTCAACCATAAAGGTCGACTGGCCGGACACCAAGTCATCTGCAGCCCCAATCCGGGTATAAATGGCATCAAAGAGAGGAAGGGTCGCTGCCTGTGCCGGTACAAAAGAACCAAGCTGAGCCATAATGACAATGATGGCCAACTGGCGCATATAGGTGGACTTCCCGCTCATATTGGGCCCCGTAATCAACTGGATATCACAGGTCTCATCCATAGAAATGCTGTTGGGGATGTAGCTTTGAGCTCCCATCACCTTCTCAACAACTGGGTGACGACCCTTCTCAATCCGGATATCACGCGCCTCTTGGAAGACTGGCCGGGTCAGTTGTTGTCTTTCAGCCACACAGGCCAAGCCTTGCAAGACGTCCACCGTTGCTAGGGCTTGGGCTAGGGACTGCAAGCGCTGGATGTACTTGCCGACTTCCTCTCTGATCCGTAGGAAAATCGCATACTCTAGGCTAGTCGACTGTTCCCGAGCTTCTAGCATCTCCCCTTCGATCCGAGCCAGTTCTTCTGTCCCAAAGCGCTCAGAATTTTTCAAGGTTGCCTTGCGGAAGAAATGAGCTGGCACACGGGATAATTGGGAATTGGTCACATGGAAATAGTAGCCATCTTTTTTATTGTAGTCAATTTTAAGTCCGGTGATGCCACTGGCCTCCCGTTCTTTAGCTTCAATCTCTGCAATCCAGCCGGTCCCTTCCCGGAGGACGACACGGTACTGGTCCAGAGTTGGGTCAAAGCCGGTACGGATGATATTGCCTTCTGTTAGAACAATCGGGGCATCCGGATCAATCGCAGCTTCGATGAGACGGCAAAGCTCTGGTAGCTCATCTAACTGGGCGATGAGGAGGTCTAGCACCGGCTCTCCCATCTCGACCAAGAGCGACTTGATCAAGGGAACATGGCGTAGGGTTTCGCCCAACTGCAAGAGGTCCTTGGGAGTGGTCTTACCAAAGGAAACCCGACTGGCCAAGCGCTCGATGTCATAGACACCCTTGAGACGATCTGCCAGATCGCTTCGCTCAAAGAAATGGTCCAAGAAGACCTGGATAATCTCTTGGCGTTCTTCGATCCGATGGCGATCCATTAAAGGCTTCTGGATCCAAGCCCGCAAGAGACGGCCTCCCATAGCTGTCTTGCTTTCATCTAGGAGCCAGTAGAGACTGCCATGTTTCTTGCCAGTCCGAGCATTTTCTGTCAAGTCCAAACTCGCCTTGGTCGCATAATCCATCTGCAAGAAATCACGGACTTCATAGTGATGAGCAGGCTTGATATGGTGGAGTTCCCGCTTCTGGGTTTCCTGGACATATTGGAGCAGGCCTCCTGCCGCTATTCTCTCCAAATGAGTCAATTCAGCCCCTAAAAGTTGGACATCCTCCGCCACTTCTGAGATAGGGGAGAGCAAGAGGTTCATTTGGCCGAGAAGAACTCTTTCTTCCATTTCTGACAAGGAGTAGGTCAGGACAATCTCCCGCGCCCGTAGGTTGCGAATCTCCCCACAGACCATGGCAAAATCATACAGACTGGTGACCTGAAACTCCCCGGTCACTAGGTCCATATAGGCAAGGCCATAGTCCGTCTCATCATGAGACAAGGCTACCAGGAAGTTGTTGGCGCTGTCTGGCTTGGTCGAATCGACAACGGTCCCCGGAGTAATGACTTGGACCACTTCCCGTTTGACCACACCGACGGCTTGCTTGGGATCTTCCATCTGCTCTGCAATAGCCACCTTATAGCCCTTTTCGATCAAGACATCGATGTACTGCTGGGCCGAATGATAGGGAACTCCAGCCATGGGAATCGGATTTTCTGCATTTTTATTCCGAGAGGTCAAAGAAATCTCTAAAATCTGTGCTGCATTGACGGCATCTTCATAAAAGAGCTCATAAAAATCCCCCATCCGAAAGAGCAAAAAAGCATCCGGATAGTCTTTTTTGATATCTAGGTATTGCTGCATGCCAGGTGATATTTTTTCTGCTGCCATATCGCTCCTTTTCTATATCATTGCATTCATTTTGAGTGCTTACTCTAACTCTAAACTGACATAAAAGGAGGGCCGATCCCTTTCTGGACTGGTCCCTCGCCCTTGACTAGTGACTAGAATGTTGGAGAATGGTCTGCTGGACTGTTTGTGCTACTTCTTGGTCCTTGCAAACAATTAAGAGGGTATTGGCACCTGCCACGGTACCAAGGATTTGATCATCCAAAATCTCATCGACTGCGTTGGCTAAAATAGCCGCTTCTCCCAGCTCCGTCCGAACAACCAATGTGAACTCCGCTCTCGAGACCACTTGTGCATATTGAGCAATCAGTCTAAAAATATCTGTTCGATCTGGTTCGTCTGCTAATTTATAATAGAGGCCACCCTTTTCTTTTACCTTGATCAGACCGATTTCTCTTAGGTCCCTGGATAAGGTGGTCTGGGTCACTCCCGCCCCTCTTTTATCTAGGCGGTCTTGAATGTCTTTTTGCGTCGATAACTTCTCATGTTGAATAATTTCTCGAATCAAAAGCTGACGTTCATCTTTTTTCATTTTTGCTCCACTTTTGAATAATTATACTTTGATTATACCAAAAAGTTTGAAGAAAGGCCGAATTTTGTGATAGAATAGTAACAAAAGACCAAAGGAGCTACTATGAATCATAAAGAACTTATTGCAAGTGAATTGGCAAAAGTCATTGAAGGCTTAGACCAAGAAACTATCTTAAATTTACTAGAGCAACCAAAATCTTCAGACCTCGGAGATATCGCCTTTCCTGCCTTTTCTTTGGCTAAAATCGAACGCAAAGCTCCTCAAGCGATTGCTACTGATATTGCGGAAAAAATCGATGCCTCTCACTTTGAAAAAGTCGTTGCAACTGGACCTTATGTAAACTTCTTCTTGGACAAATCACAAATCTCTGATCAAGTCATCAAATCTGTTATCGAAGCAGGTGCAGACTACGGTCAGCAAGACGAAGGACATGGAGGAAATATTACCATCGACCTTTCTAGTCCAAATATTGCAAAACCTTTCTCAGTTGGTCATTTGCGTTCAACCGTTATCGGAGATGCTCTTTCAAATATCTTCCGCAAAATGGGCTACAACACCATTAAAATCAACCACTTGGGAGACTGGGGTAAACAATTTGGTCTCTTGATGGTCGCTTATAAAAAATGGGGTAGCAAGGAAGCTGTCGAAGCCAATCCAATCGATGAATTGTTGAAACTCTATGTCCGCATCAATGCTGAAATCGAAAATGATCCTGCTTTGGATGAGGAAGGACGTCTCTGGTTCAAGAAATTGGAAGATGGAGATCCAGAAGCGACTGAATTGTGGCAATGGTTCCGTGACGAAAGCTTGGTAGAATTCAACCGTATCTACAAACTCCTCGGTGTTGAATTTGACAGCTTAAACGGAGAAGCCTTCTACAATGACAAGATGGATGAAGCTGTCCAAATCCTTGAAGAAAAAGGCTTGTTAAAAGAGTCTAAGGGAGCTAGCATCGTTGAGTTGGATGATGTCAACCTTCCACCAGCTATGATTAAGAAATCAGACGGTGCCACTCTTTATATCACTCGTGATATCGCAACCGCAATCTACCGTGCACGGACTTACAACTTTGTGAAAAACATCTATGCTGTCGGTCAAGAACAATCCAACCACTTCCGTCAGTTGAAAGCTGTTTTGAAGAAAATGGGATTTGACTGGAGCGACGATATGATCCACGTTGACTTTGGTTTGGTCACAAAGAATCGCCAAAAATTGTCAACTCGTAAAGGAAATATCATCCTACTCGAACCAACTCTTCAAGAAGCCATCTCTCGTGCCAAAGCGCAAATCGAAGAAAAGAACCCTGAATTGGAAAACAAGGAAGAAGTAGCACATGCAGTCGGTGTTGGTGCCGTTAAGTTCTACGACTTGAAGACAGACCGTCGCAACGGGTATGACTTTGACCTTGAAGCCATGGTATCCTTCGAAGGAGAAACAGGACCATACGTTCAATACGCATACGCACGTATCCAATCCATCCTTCGCAAAGCCAACTTCACACCATCTGCAGATGCAACATACAGCTTGAGCGACCCAGAAAGCTGGGAAATCATCAAACTTCTCCAAGACTTTGCTCGTGTCGTGAAACGTGCTGCTGAAAACTATGATCCATCCTTGATTGCTAAATATGCGATTAACTTGGCTCAAGCCTTTAACAAGTACTATGCTCACACTCGTATCTTGGATGAAAGCCCAGAACGCGATAGCCGTCTTGCTCTTAGCTACTCAACAGCAGTAGTCTTGAAAGAAGCGCTTCGTCTATTGGGTGTAGATGCGCCTGAGAAAATGTAATATCTTCCTTACTTTTTGATAGGAAACCATCTCTTTTAGGGGTGAGAGGAATCGCTAAATAAACCTTATTTAGTTCCATCTCACTCCTTTTCTCATGCTAAATAAACCTATATTTTTAGGGGCTATCGCTTCCCTTTATCCATTATCTTATCCTTTGGAGAACCCTATGAATCAAACTGTTTATATTCTTATTTTAGTTAGTCTGCTCATTCTCTTTTTAATCAATAAATACGAGAGAGAAAAACTACAAAAGATTTTACAAGAGCAACTCTTAAAAGATGAAGCCTTCAAAGCAAGCATCAAGGAACAAATCCAAACGACGGAAAACATCAACGATGTTATCCACGCCATCAATAAGGACTATCGCCTCGGCCTCTTGCTCTCGAAAGAAATCACAGATCAATTAAAATAAGCCCTAAAAGAGGAGTCATACAAAATATGACCCCTCTCTCTTCAACCGTAACAAATAAGAGAGTGGGACAGAAATCGGTAATTCGTTAGAATTCGATTTCGTCGTCCCACCTCCGCACAGTTGAGTAGGGCTGTAAAAGCTGATGAAATCAGCGTGGTAGAGCCCACTCAACCACTGCGTCTTGCTCGATAATCCAAAGACAATTGAGAGGCTAGGACTTTTGTCCCAGCCTCTTTTGTTTTAAAGACGATACAAATCTTCTACAATGGCCGCTACTTTTTTGATATCCCCTAGCATCCCTCTCATCTCAAAGTCTGCTAGCACAGGGAAACCAAAGCGTTGGCTATACTGCTTGGCCGTTAGGCAATATTGATTGTTGAAGTTGCGATTTCCTGATCCTACAACTCCCAAGCATTTAGTGGCATTGTCTCCATAGGCAATAAAGTCTGCTACATCGGTCGTTAAAATTTCCACATCTCCATTATCAACACCATTTCCTCCTTCTAGGTAGGTCGGCAAAAAGGCGATAAAAGGTGTATCAACTTCAAAGAAGGGCTTCCCTTCTTTGACTAGGTCTTTGACATGGATTTTTTCAATGACCAAGTCAGGGTACTGCTCCCATAGATAATCACTGAGACGACGAACAAAACTTTCAGTATTGCCACTTAAACTGATATAGACAAAACATACTTTCATTTTCTTCTCCAATCAGACCAGCTCCTCTTCTTTGTTCCAGACTTGAGGAGTTTTTTAATGCTATGATCTAAGCTTGAAGGTCGCTAGCTGGTCTATTTTTCAATTTGTAGAGGAGGATTCCCAAGTAAACAAGGGCTACAACCACACTCAAGACAAGTGCATATAAGCTAGAAGCCTGTAACAAGGTCCGCAATTTGTCTGACGTGATCACAGACATAGAAGAACGATAAGACAAGAAATTATGCAAGCTCATTAAGACAAAGGCACCAATCTGTCCCATATAGGCATAGGTCGCCTTAACAATATCCTTTTTAGACAGGAAGAAATAGGCAACTGCAATCAAGCCCCCAATCAAAAGAGATAGCAACAACCAAGCAATCGGTCCGCGTAAGGCTACGATTAATTTCTCAAGGAAGGCTTTGTATTCTTCCCGTTCAAGAGCAGTGGTTAAGTTCAAAGAAGCTGCCATTTCATCTGTGAGCTCCACTTTAGCCAATCCAAAGAAGGACTGAGCAGTTAATAGAGTTCCCATCGCTGATAGAGCTAGCAAGACATACATATAAATTGGATTTTTCTTCATTGTATTTCCTCGTTTCTAATATCCATAGTATTTATTATAACGTGAACCTTAGGGAAGCGCAAGTTTAGATTTTCCCAGCGATCCTGTGCTAAAAAAGCTCCCTCTAAATCAGGATATGATTCAAAAGGAGCTCTTCTTTCTAAGTATATTGCTTCTAGAATGTCGAAAACAAATTAGTTCAAGTGCCAGATATCTTCGTTGTACTGAGCGATGGTACGGTCAGATGAGAAGAATCCTGCTTTGGCAATGTTGACGATGACTTTATCCAACCATGCGTCACGGTCTTCATAGTCAGCCAACATTTGCTCTTTGACTTTGATGTAGTCTTCCAAGTCAAGAAGGGTCATGAACCAGTCTTTGTTGATCAACTCATTGTGAAGGCGTTCCAAACGTTCTTGGTTACCAACTGCAAGAACAGCGTCGCTGACGATGAAGTCAACCAATGGTTTGATTGCTTCACGAGCGTAGAATTCGCTTGATTTGTATGCAGATTTTGCGTAAAGGTCGATAACAGTTTCTGAATCTTCACCGAAGATATAGATGTTTTCGTCTCCAACCAACTCAGCGATTTCCACGTTAGCTCCGTCCATGGTACCAAGCGTCAAAGCTCCGTTCAACATGAATTTCATGTTACCAGTACCTGAAGCTTCTTTAGAAGCCAATGAGATTTGTTCTGAGATATCACATGCTGGGATCAAGAAGCTTGCTGCAGTCACGTTGTAGTTTTCAACCATCACTACTTGCAAGTGTGGAGCTACTGCTGGGTCGTTTGCAATGACTTCTGACAAGCAAAGGATCAAGTGGATGATATCTTGAGCGATGGTGTAGGCAGGAGCTGCTTTACCACCAAAGAAGACTGTGATTGGACGAGCAGGGATGTTTCCAGCCTTGATGTCCAAGTATTTGTGGATGACATACAAAGCGTTCATTTGTTGACGTTTGTACTCGTGAAGACGTTTGATTTGGATATCAAAGATAGAATTTGGATTGATTTCCACACCTTGGTGATCTTTCAAGTGACGAGCCAATTTACGTTTGTTGTGGGCTTTGATGTTTTCCAATTTTTCTTTGACAGCAGCTTTATCTTCGTATGAGAGAAGGTCTTCCAACTTAGAAGCATCATGGTGCCAGTCACGTCCAAGAATCTCATCCAAGTAGTGAGACAAGCTTGGGTTGGCATGCATAAGCCAACGACGGAAGGTAATTCCGTTTGTTTTGTTGTTGAATTTTTCTGGGTAAAGGTCGTAGAAGGCCTTCAACTCTGAGTTCTTCAAGATTTCAGTGTGAAGAGCTGCAACCCCGTTTACACTGTATCCATAGTGGATATCCATGTGGGCCATGTGGACACGATCGTGTTCATCAATGATTTGAACAGCTGGATCTTTGTGTTCAGCACGAACACGACGGTCCAATTCTTCAATGATTGGTACCAAGTGAGGAACCACTTCTTGCAAGAATTCAAGTGGCCATTTTTCAAGGGCTTCTGCAAGGATTGTGTGGTTAGTGTAAGCGGTCATGCTACGAACGATAGAGATGGCTTCATCCATTTCGATACCGCGTTCAGTCAAGAGACGGATCAACTCAGGAATGACCATAGATGGGTGAGTATCATTGATTTGTACAACTGCGTAGTCAGCAAGGTCATGCAAGTTGCTTCCTTTTTCGATCGCTTCGTCGAGGATCAATTGTGCACCGTTTGAAACCATGAAGTATTGTTGGAAAATACGGAGCAATTCCCCTTGACGGTTACTATCATCTGGGTAAAGGAAAAGAGTCAAGTTGCGAGCGATATCTGTCTTGTCAAAGTTGATACCATCTTCAATGATGGATGAATCAACTGAATCCAAGTCAAACAAGCGCAAGCGGTTCTTGGTTTCGATCTTGTAACCAGGTACATCGATATCATAAAGCGTAGAAGTCAAGGTAAAGTGTGCAAATGGCACTTGGTAGCTACGGCTTGAACGAACGAGCCAGCTTTGGTCAGTCAACCACGCATTTGGAATCGTTTCTTGTTGGTTGTTTTTAAGAACTTGTTGGAACAAACCAAAGTGGTAGTTCAAACCAACCCCATCCCCTGTCAAACCAAGGCTTGAGATAGAGTCGATAAAGCAGGCCGCCAAACGTCCCAAACCACCGTTACCAAGTGATGGTTCCAATTCCACTTCTTCTACTTCGATCAAGTCTTTACCAGCATCTGACAATTCTTTTTTGACATCGTCGTAAAGACCCAAGTTGATCAAGTTATTCGACAAGAGTTTACCGATCAAGAACTCAGCTGAGATATAGTAAACTTTTTTCTTACCAGTATTTAATTTCTTTTGGGCACTTGCCTGCTTGGTGTAATTAAGCAAAGCAATGTACAATTCTTCGTTTGAACATTCTGCAATTGTTTTTTGATGATGATCAATCACATATTTTTGTAATGATTCCATGGTTAAGTGTCTCCTTGTGTTTTGATTAGATAGGGGGAAAGATTATTTTTCTGCTTTTTTCGCTTCTTCTTTCACCAAGTCAGTATTTTCACGACGATAGATGGTTGTGAAATCAAGTAATTCTTGCTCAACAGCAGGAGTCAATTGATCCGCTGTCATCCGCCATGCCCAGTTGCCACCAAGGGTAGATGGGAAGTTCATACGAGCTGAGCCATCCAACTCTAACAAATCTTGCATGGTAGCGATGGCCATAAAGCTGACTGAAGCAAAGACGGTACGAAGCATCGCATGTGGAACAGATTCGTATTCTTTACGGTTGGTGTAACGAGCAAGGTACTCACGAGTTGGATCGTCAATTTCATTGCGGTACCATCCAAGAACCGTGTTGTTATCATGTGTACCAGTGTACATAACAGAGTTATTTGGCGCTAAGTGAGGGCTGTCGATACTTTCATCATCAGGATTGAAGGCAAATTGAAGAATCTTCATGCCTGGGAAGCCTGTGCGCTCACGAAGCTCAATGACTTCGTCCGTCATGAAGCCAAGGTCTTCTGCGATGATGTTCAAATCACCGAGTTCTTCTTTCACTGCGGCAAAGAGTTTGTAGCCAGGACCTTTGACCCATTTACCTGGTGCTGCTGTATCAGAACCAGCTGGGATTTCCCAGTAAGATTCAAAACCACGGAAGTGGTCGATCCGCACGATGTCGTAGATCTTGAAGCTCTCACGCAAGCGTTCAATCCACCATTTGTAACCATCTTTGTCCATTGCTTCCCAGTCATAGATTGGGTTGCCCCAAAGTTGACCAGTTGCTGAGAACTCATCTGGTGGGCATCCTGCGATGCAGGTTGCTTTTCCATTTTCATCTGTTTTAAAGAGATGAGGATTTGCCCACATATCACTTGAATCTTCCGCTACGTAGATTGGCATATCACCTACGATTTCGATGTGATTGTCGTTAGCGTATGCTTTCAATTTCAACCATTGTTTGAAGAAGAAATACTGTGTTACTCGATGGTAAGTCAATTTGTCTTCCAATTGAGCGCGATATGAAGCAAGGGCTTCCGGTTGACGTGCACGAATCGCAGCGTCTGGCCATTCTGTCCATGCTTTTAATTCAAAGTGCTCTTTAATAGCCATGTATTCAGCAAATAATTCCAACCAAGCTGCATTTTCTTCAGCAAAACGGCTGAAGTCATCCCAATCACCATTTTCAATAAAAGCTTTAACCGCTTTTTCTAGAAGAGGACGACGTTGTTCGAAGATCTTCGCATAGTCTACTTCTGTTGGGTCTTGACCAAAATCAACACCTTCGACATCGGATGCATCCAAGAGCCCTTGCTCGATCAAGAGATCGAAGTCAATAAAGTGGGTGTTGCCTGCAAAAGCTGAGAAGGATTGATAAGGAGAATCTCCATAACTGGTTGTTCCGAGAGGCAAAATTTGCCAATACCGTTGCTTAGTCCGAACGAGGAAATCGACAAAATCGTAAGCTGCTTGACCAAACGAACCGATTCCATACTTCCCAGGCAAGGATGAAATGTGCATCAAGACACCACTTTGGCGTTTTTTCATTGAGGGTACCACCTTTAGTTTAATATTTTTTGTTTCAAAGAAAAATAGACCAACTTTCTACTCTGTTCTGTTCCAGTTCTCATTCCGACTCTTAGAAGGCATAAGAAGCGACCAACTTTCAGACATAGAAATAAATTTAGCCTATTTATAAATGACCTTAGATCATCGTTATGCAACGTTCAAGGAAAACGTTTGCGTTACGTGTCCATTATAAAGTATTCTTGTGGTTTATGCAAGAGGTTTCCTAAACTTTTATGATTTTTTCTGCAGGTTCACCCCACGCCTAGTTTATCCCTTTCTCATTTTCTTGTCAACTATTTGTGTGTATTTAATAGAAGATAAAAATTTTTAAAAAATTTTTGCACAAAGAGCTTGCAAACGTTTTCTCTCTGTGATATACTATTCGTGTTAAGGAAAACGTTTGTCTAAAACGTTTTCAACTAATAATCTTATTTTTATTCTTTAGGAGGAATAAATCATGAAACGCACAATTCTTCGAAGCGCTGCTGTACTTGGTACAGTTGGATTCGCATCACTTCTTTTGGTAGCTTGTGGAGGCAAAAAAGAAGATTCTTCTTCTGCTAAAAACGAGTTGACCGTCTACGTCGATAATGGTTACAAATCTTATATGGAAGAAGCTGCGAAAGCTTTTGAAAAAGAAAGTGGCACAAAAGTAAACATCAAGACTGGTGACGCTCTTGGTGGTTTGGACAAATTGTCTCTTGACAACCAATCTGGTAAAGCTCCAGACGTTATGATGGCACCATACGACCGTGTAGGTGGTCTTGGTAACGATGGTCAATTGGCTGAAGTCGCATTGAACAAAGACAGCAAGACTGACAAAACAACTGAATCACTTGTAACAAACGGTGGTAAAGTATACGGAGCCCCAGCAGTTATCGAAACATTGGTTCTTTACTACAACAAAGACCTCTTGCAAGAAGCTCCAAAAACGTTTGGTGAACTTGAAGAATTAGCAAAAGATAGCAAATATGACTTCGCTGGTGAAGATGGTAAAAATACTGCCTTCCTTGCTGACTGGACAAACTTCTACTATGCATACGGACTCCTTTCAGGTAACGGTGGATATGTCTTCGGTAAAAATGGTACAGATCCAAAAGACATTGGTTTGAACAACCAAGGTGCTATCGACGGTATCGAATACGCGAAAACTTGGTACGCTAAATGGCCTAAAGGATTGCAAGACACTAAAGGTGCTGCAAACTTCATCCAAACTCAATTCCAAGAAGGTAAGACAGCTGCCATCATCGATGGACCATGGAAAGCATCTTCATTGAAAGAAGCAAAAGTAAACTATGGTGTAGCAACTATCCCTACCCTTCCAAACGGAAAAGCATACTCTGCCTTCGGTGGTGGTAAAGCTTGGGTTATCCCTGCAGGTGCTAACAACCCTGAAGCAGCTCAAAAATTTGTTGATTTCTTGACTTCAACTGATCAACAAAAAGCCTTCTACGATAAGACTAACGAAGTGCCAGCTAACACAGAAGCTCGTGAATACGCTGTTGGTAAAAACGATGAATTGACAACTGCCGTTGTTAAACAGTTTGAAAATGCACAACCAATGCCAAACATCTCTGAAATGAGTACTGTATGGGATCCAGCTGCAACTATGCTCTTCGACGCTGTAAGTGGTAAGAAATCTGCTAAAGATGCTGCTGACGGTGCTGTGAAATTAATCAAAGAAACTATCGAACAAAAATTCGGTGGCAAGTAATACAGTTCCCAAGGGGCTGGGAGTCTTTCCCAGCCTTTCGCTGTGATGTGGCCTCTGGTCACTCACTTATAAGGAGTCGATATGGAAACACAACAAAATCCAAAAAAGGCAATGTGGTTATCCCTCATTCCTGGCTTGGGACAAATCTATAACAAACAGAAAGCAAAAGGATACATCTTCCTCGGTGTAACACTTGTCTTTCTTGCTTACTTTTTCGGTATTGGTTTGGAGGAATTGTCCAAACTCGTTACCCTCGGTACTGTCCGTGGAAAAGATAATTCTCTTTTTATCTTGATTCGTGGTGCCTTCCACTTAATTATCACCGTCGTTTATTTGATGTTCTACGCTCTAAATATCAAAGATGCGAGTACTGTAGCTAAGCGGATTAATAATGGTATTCGAGTGCCGAAGACCCTAAAAGAGATGGTGAATGCTATCTATGAAAATGGCTTCCCCTATCTCTTGATCATCCCTTCTTATATTGCCATGACCTTTGCGATCATCTTCCCTGTTTTGGTTACCTTGATGATTGCCTTTACCAACTACGACTTTAAGCATACAGCTCGCTTTACACTCCTCGATTGGATCGGACTTCAAAACTTCACCAACATGTGGACTTTGAGTACCTTCCGTTCTGCCTTTACATCTGTATTGGGCTGGACCTTAATCTGGGCTTTAGCAGCTTCAACACTTCAAATCGTCCTTGGTATCCTGACGGCCATTATTTCCAACCAAGCATTCATTAAAGGAAAACGCATCTTCGGTGTTATCTTCCTTCTTCCTTGGGCGGTTCCTGCCTTCATCACGATCTTGACCTTCTCAAACATGTTCAATGATAGTATCGGGGCCATCAATGCGCAAGTCCTTCCGCTCTTTGCGAAGATTTTCCCATTCTTGGATGGGGTTCTTATTCCTTGGAAAACAGATCCTACTTGGACGAAAATTGCTTTGATTATGATGCAAGGTTGGCTCGGCTTCCCTTACATTTACGTCTTGACACTCGGAATCTTGCAATCTATTCCAAACGACCTTTACGAAGCAGCCTATATTGATGGAGCGAATGCTTGGCAAAAATTCCGCAACATTACCTTCCCAATGATTTTGGCGGTTGCGGCACCAACGCTCATCAGCCAATACACCTTCAACTTTAACAACTTCTCCATTATCTACCTCTTTAACGATGGTGGACCTGGATCTGTTGGAGGAAATGCTGGTTCGACAGATATCTTGATTTCTTGGATCTATAAATTGACAACGAACTCATCACCTCAATACTCAATGGCTGCTGCGGTTACGTTGATTATCTCTCTGATTGTGATCTCGATCTCGATGATTGCCTTTAAGAAACTGCACGCATTTGATATGGAGGATGTGTAAAATGAAAAATTCAGTTCAATTTAAACGCTGCCTGAATCATTTCTTGACTTACCTCTACTTGGTTGTCCTTTCCATCATCATCATCTATCCCTTGTTGATCACGGTTCTTTCAGCCTTCAAAACTGGTAACGTCAGTGCCTTTACGCTTGATTTCAGTGGCAGTCTCAGCTTTGATAACTTCCAAAAACTCTTTACGGATACCCTATATGGTACTTGGTACCTCAACACCTTGATTATCGCCATTATTACCATGGTTGTTCAAACATCCATCATTACCTTGGCAGGGTATGCTTACAGCCGCTACAACTTCTTGGCTCGTAAGCAAAGTTTGGTCTTCTTCTTGATTATCCAAATGGTCCCTACCATGGCTGCTTTGACTGCCTTCTTCGTTATGGCTCTTATGTTGAATGCCTTGAACCACAGTTGGTTCCTGATCTTCCTCTATGTCGGTGGGGGAATCCCAATGAACGCATGGTTGATGAAGGGTTACTTCGATACAGTACCAATTTCACTTGATGAATCTGCAAAATTGGATGGTGCTGGACACTTCCGTCGCTTCTGGCAAATCGTCCTTCCATTAGTTCGCCCAATGATTGCGGTCCAAGCTCTTTGGGCCTTCATGGGACCTTTTGGAGACTACATCTTATCTAAATTCTTGCTTCGCGATGAAATCAATTACACGGTAGCTGTTGGTCTTCAGACCTTTATCAGCGACCAAAAAAATCAAAAGATTGCCTTCTTTGCGGCAGGTGCGATTCTGATTGCAGTCCCAATCTGTGTGCTGTTCTTCTTCCTTCAAAAGAACTTTGTTTCAGGCTTGACAGCTGGTGGGGATAAAGGATAAAATAAACTTTTCTATAACCTTCCAGCAATAATGAAAAGGACGAGATCTCCTCTCGTGCTTTTCTCCCAGTCACATAAATTTTATCTTTAAGGAAAGGATGGGAGTGGGACAAGGATAGCAAGTTGATTGATTTGCTACCGGTCTCTCTCCCATCTTTGGTTAAGGATAAAATCTTGTTATGCTCTCCATACAAGGGAAATCCATCCCGGAGATTAGAAAGGTCTCTTCATGCCCTATCCATTTAATTATTTTTCCAGCCTTTTTCAGGTAAGAAAAGCATTTGCGAACCGCAAACAACTCAACTGGTTCCAAATGATCTTTACCTCACTCTTTCTTCTATCCTTGACCCTGATTCCTGTTGCCGTTCAAAATGCGGAATTACAGACCTACCCCTTAACCACCTTTGTTAGCGATGTCTTTGATCCCTTAACAGAGGATGTTATGAAGGACTTGAAAGAAAATGTCCGTATTGAACAGCATGAACTAGTCTATAACAGTCATTTTGGAGTTCATAAGAACAAAGCTGGCCATGTTATCATTGGTCATCACGAAGGGACTCCATTAGGTGAAAAATTAACCCTCTACTTCGATAAGACCCAACTAGTGATCAGCAGAGAAAATAAAGAACTTGCAAGCATTCCTTATCAAGCAATCAATCAAAAGAGTCTTGAAAACAAAGATGCTTTAAGCCAAGCCATTTCCAAAGATTGGTTCCAAGCCAATCGATTGGCAGTTAGTCTCTTCCTCGTCCTCTTCTCAGGTTTCTTATCTGCTGTGAATTTTGCAATTTTAGTATTTGGAGCTTCCTTCTTCCTCTTCTTGACACGGAAGTCCCGTCTCTTCTCTCTCAAGACCTTCAAAGAATGCTTCAACTTCACTCTCAACTGTCTTGGATTGCCTATTCTTGCGAGCGTCCTGATCAGTTTAGTATTCCACCAAGTCTTTACGACAACCATCTTGATCCAAAATATCCTATTTGTCTTGTTCCTTGCACTTGCTTTCTATAAGACTCATTTCCGGGATCCAGATTACAAACCTTAGGGAGGTCCTTTATGCGTGTCACCATCAAAGATGTAGCCAAACTTGCTGGCGTTGCACCATCTACCGTTACACGAGTGATTCAAAATAAATCTACCATCAGTGAAGCCACTAAAGAACGGGTTCGTTCTGCCATGAAAGAACTAGATTACCATCCAAACCTCAATGCTCGTAGCTTAGTGAGCCAGTCCAGTCAGGTGATTGCCCTTGTCTTGCCTGATGAGAGTGATGTGTTCTTCCAAAACCCTTTCTTCCCTACGGTCCTCCGTGGGATTAGTCAGGTTGCTTCTGATTATGGCTATGCCATTCAGATTTGTACAGGGGCGAATGAAACCCACCGCCTCGATCAACTCAAACAAATGATTTATGGTAAGCGGGTAGATGGGCTCATCTTCCTCTATTCCAAATTGAATGATCCTCTGGTTGACTTCTGTATTCAAGATAAATTTCCTTTCTTGATTTTAGGAAAAGCAACTTCACCTTTTGTATCCTTAGTCGATAACGACAATGTTAAGGCAGCCTTTGACGCGACCGAATATTTTATCAATAAGGGATACCAACACATCGCCTTTGTTGGAGGAAACAAGGAATTGGCCGTTTCTCAAGACCGCTACAAGGGCTACCAAGAAGCTCTTGCCAGTCACCAGATCCCTCTTCGTAAGGAATTGGTCAAGTTCTCCTTTGGTTTCTTGCTAGAAGAAAATTCTTATCAAATCATGGATACCCTGCCTTTTGAAGAACTTGAAGCACTCATGACAACGGATATTCTAGTTGCCGAAGGGGTTCGGAGATACCTGAGCGACAAACAGGTCGACCTTCCGATTATTTCCTTCGACTCCATTCAACCGCGGATCCCTATTGACGCCTATATTGATATCAATACGGTTGAATTGGGACGCGAATCTGTCAGAACCTTACTCCAAATTATTAAAGACAACAAGGAAAACAAAACTGTTTGCTACAGACAGCTCATTGAACACTCGATTATTGAACTTTAGGAGAACCTATGACCACACACTTTGCTGCTTATTTAGATGACCAAGACTTGATTCGCATGGAAGGAGGAGAGAGCGTAACGGCCTTTCTTCCTTTTACATTGACGTCTGGTTCGAAAACGATTGAACTCTTGCCGACAGAGGATGAAAAAACTCTTCGAAGCCCCCTTCCCATCGACATGAGTCAAAGCTATACTCTCTCCAACGCTAAAGGAGAAACCTGCCTCCTACACTACCGGGACATTGTCCGCCAACCCATCTTTGATCAGCTATATGCTTATGATGGAGAGGATTTAGGAGCTCATTACTCAAAAGAAAAAACGACCTTTGCCTTCTGGGCTCCCATTTCTCAAGAGGTTGAACTCTTGATTAACCAAACTGCCTACCCGATGGAGCGGACAGAAAAAGGAGTTTGGCGTCTAGAACTCGAGGGAGATTGGGAAAAATCCTCTTACTACTATCAACATCAAGTCAACGGTGTAACCCATATCGTTCATGATCCTTATGCTCTTTCTTCTGAAGCCAATTCAGGAGCTAGCTATGTCATCGACCGACACAAGATTGAACGCCCCATTCAGAGAGCAACGACGCAATTGGATCCGACTGAGGCCATTATTTATGAACTGAGTGTCCGTGATTTCTCCATGCAAAAAGAAGCTGGTTTCCATCATCCTGGAACCTTCCCAGCCCTCTTAGAATCTCCTAAGCATGGAGAACAGACCTTTGGCTTTGACTATTTGAAATCCTTGGGAATTACTCATATTCAGCTCCTGCCCCTCTATGATTTCGGAAGCGTGGATGAAACCAACCCTACTTCTGGCTACAATTGGGGCTATGATCCTGTGCAATACAATGTTCCTGAAGGAAGTTTTAGTACCCAGGCAAATGATCCTTACCAACGGATTCTCGAGCTACAGCAAGTAATTGATGCCTACCATAAGGCAGATCTCAGCCTCATCATGGACGTTGTCTATAACCATGTTTACCTCTCTGATGAATTTGCTTTTGAGCGGATTGTCCCAGGCTATTTCTATCGCTATGACCAAGACCGTCAACGAACCAACGGAACCTTCTGTGGCAACGATGTAGCCAGCGAGAGAGCCATGGTTCGCAACTACATCAAGCAGTCAGTCAAGCAATGGGTTCAACTCTACGGCTTTGATGGTTTCCGCTTTGACCTGATGGGCATTCTTGACCGCCAAACCATGATGGAAATTCAAGAAGAATTAGTAGCCATTTACCCCAACATTTACCTTTATGGAGAAGGCTGGAAGATGGATACTGGACTGGATCCTGAACTCTTGGCCCATCAATACAATGCCAGTCAACTCCGTCCGTATGGCTTCTTCAGTGACAATTTCCGTGATACCATTAAACGAAGCATCCTGAACGAAGGACGTATCGACAGTCGCTATCAGGCCAATGATCTGGCTAATATTTTGACTGGTAACGTCGGTCTCAAAGGAGCCCCTCACTTTGTGCGTCCTCAACAGGCGATCAACTATGTGGAATGCCACGATAACGCGACCTTCTTTGACTATCTCAAGATTGAAGATCCAAACATTTCAGAGGAGCAACGTCAGGCTAAAGCTCGACTAGGCTTGCACCTCGTCCTCTTGGCTCAAGGAGTTCCCTTCCTACATGCTGGTCAAGAGTTCTATCGCAGCAAGGGCTTAGAAGAGAATACTTACAATCTTCCAGATGCTCTAAATCAACTAGACTGGCTTTCTTCTATAGCTTATGAAACAGATATTCAGTTCCTGCGCGAATTGATTGCCTATCGTAAAAAGGAAGAACTCCTCCGCCTTGTAAATGCCCAAGACATTCGAGATTATTGTCAAGTTACTTGGACTTCGGAGAAGATCTTCTCATACAGCATCGAGAAAGATGGGCGTAAGCTTCTTATCCTGGTCAACCTTGGGGATCAAGATTGGACTTATCGACTCAAACAATCTGCAAAATTAGCGATTTCCTACCCTCATGTGTATGGGAGAGAGCAAGAACTTTCTCAAGAAGAATTTACCATTCCAGCCCATGGTTGGATTTTGGTAGAACAAGCATAAAAAAATTCCTGCAAGAAGTTCTTGCAGGAATTTTTTAATCTTCCACTTCGACAAAGCGTCCAATAATATGAACGTTTTCGGATATGGTAATAAAAGCTTGAGGATCAGCCTTTTTCATGAGAAGTTTAAACTCATTAAACTCTGCTCGTGTAATAACGGTGAGCAAGACTGCTTTTTCCTGATGATTGTAGGTTCCTTCCGCATTGTGGATAATGGTGGCACCACGATGCAAACGTTTATGAATTTTCTCAATAATCTCCTCAGGATGGCTGGTGACAATCATAGCCTGCATCCGTTTCTGCTTGGTAAAGACAGCATCTGTCACCCTACTAGAAACAAAAATCGTAATCATCGAATAGAGCGCGTACTTCCAACCAAAGGTCATCCCGGCAATCAACATGATGGTCCCATTGACGATGAGAGATATTTTCCCGACATTCTTACCCGTTCGTTTTCGAATGGTCAAACTAACAATGTCGGTTCCCCCACTGGAGATATTGTTCCGAAGCGCAAATCCAATCCCTGTCCCCATAACAACCCCCCCAAAGAGAGCATTCATAATAGGATCATTGGTCAGAGTAACCACTGGCATAAATTGGATAAAGAAGGAACTCATAGACACCGTGATAAAGGTGAAAATAGTAAACTTATGGCCAATTTGATACCAAGCGATGATCATCAAAGGGAGGTTGATGGCATAAAAAGATAGCGAAACTGGAATGGTAAAGCCTAAAAATCGATCACTAAGGGCGGATATAATCTGAGCCAATCCTGTCGCACCACTGGAATACACTCTTCCAGGCTGGAAAAAGAAGTTCACGGCAACCGCAGACAAGAAGCCATAGACCAAAGAAGCCGAAATCTTTTCATCATACTTCTCTCGGGAAATACTTTTTAAGACCCTTAGTAATTTAAAGTTATAGGCCATTCTTCGTATATAATAACGCAAGATTTTGCCTAAGTGAGTTTTTTTCATGATTATCTCTCAATTTATAAATAAAGGGAAAATCCCAGAACTTACTTCTGCTGATTTTCCGCTTTTATTCTTACTCCTCAGTTTTGACTTCTACTTGTAGACTCAACTCTTCCAGTTGTTTGGTGGCTACTGTAGAAGGAGCTTGGGTCATTGGATCTGTTGCCTTGTTGTTCTTAGGGAAGGCAATCACTTCACGGATATTCTCCTCACCAGCTAACAACATGACAAAACGGTCCAAACCAAGAGCCAATCCACCATGTGGAGGGAAACCATAATCCATAGCTTCTAGCAAGAAACCAAATTGCTCTGTCGCATCTTCTTTTGAGAAACCGAGAGCCGTAAACATCCGTTCTTGCAATTCTTTTTGGTTGATCCGGAGACTTCCTCCTCCAAGTTCGTAACCATTGAGCACAATGTCATAGGCAATGGCACGTACCTTGGCAAGATCGCCCTCTAATTCATGAGCTGTATCTGCTTGCGGAAGTGTAAAGGGATGGTGAGCACTCATGTAACGGCCTTCTTCTTCAGACCACTCAAACATTGGCCAATCTACCACCCATAGGAAGTTGAATTGACTGTTGTCAATAATGTCTAATTCCTTGGCAATTCTACAACGAAGAGCACCTAAAGTTGCGTTGGCTACTTCTAGTGTGTCCGCTACAAAGAGGACCAAATCTTTTTCTTCCAACTGTAAAGCACTTGTCAACTCTGTTGTCACATCTGTCAAGAACTTAGCAACTGGACCGTTTAAAGCACCATCAGCTACCTTGACCCATGCAAGACCTTTAGCCCCATATTGTTTGGCCACTTCGGTCATCTTATCGATATCTTTACGTGAGTAGTTGTCTGCTGCTCCTTTGACCACAATGGCTTTCACTGCTGGAGCTTCTGAAAAGACCTTGAAGTCTACGCCCTTTACAACTTCTGTCAAGTCTGTCAAGAGCATCTCAAAACGAGTATCTGGTTTGTCAGAACCGTAAAGAGCCATCGCATCATCGTACTTCATTCGTGGGAAAGGAAGTGTCACTTCAATCCCCTTGGTTTCTTTCATGACACGCGCGATTAAACCTTCTGTAATATCTTGAATTTCTTGCTCTGTCAGGAAGGAGGTTTCTAAATCGACCTGTGTAAACTCAGGTTGACGGTCCCCACGTAAATCTTCATCACGGAAACATTTGACGATTTGATAATAGCGGTCAAAACCAGCATTCATCAATAACTGTTTGGTGATTTGAGGGCTTTGAGGCAAGGCATAAAAGTGACCCTTGTTAACACGAGATGGAACGAGGTAGTCACGCGCCCCTTCTGGTGTTGACTTAGAAAGAAATGGTGTTTCCACATCGATAAATTCCAACTTATCCAAGTAGTTGCGGATAGAATGTGTTACCTTGGCACGTAATTTCAAGTTTTCCAACATTTCTGGACGACGCAAGTCCAAATATCGATAGCGTAGACGGGTATCGTCGTTAGCTTCAATGCCGTCCTTAATCTCAAATGGCGTTGTTTTTGCCGTATTAAGGACAGTCAAAGAAGAAACATGCATTTCAACCTTACCTGTTGCAATTTTATCATTGGCTTGCTGTCTGGCAGCAACTTGACCTGTCACTTCGATCACATACTCGCTACGAAGACTTTCGGCCGTTGCCATGACTTCCGAACTGACAGTTTCTGGATTGATGACCAATTGCATAATCCCTTCACGGTCCCGCAAATCAATAAAGATCAATCCACCCAAATCGCGGCGTCGACTCACCCATCCCTTGAGGGTTAGTTCTTGTCCAATGTGTTCCTCTCGAACACGCCCAGCATACATGGAACGTTTCATTGTATTTTTACTCTCCAAACTAATATTCTTCCTTCTATTTTACCATAAAGCCCGTCAGATAAGTGCTTTTCCAGATATTTTTCCAGAAAAAACAGTTCTTTTATTCCGCTTCTTTCCTGGTAGGAGTTTTCTCTTGTTTAGCCTCTTCATCATATAGGGTAGGGGCCAAGATTTTCATCAGACTAGCTGTTCCAAAACGCATGACAGTTGCCAAGACTCCAAATATTGGAGCCAAGCCACGGAAAAAGAAGTCCCCTCTGACTAATTGGGTGATGAGGCCCGTCATGAGAAAGATCACGATTCCTTGAAGAATCGCATAAAAGGCTATTTTCTTCATTGTTTTCATGGTTTACCAGTTCCTCTCTTTCTAGTAGATAGACTTATCCACAAGTCTGTGGATAAGTCTGTGAATATGGGGATAAGTTTCTTCAAAACCATAGGAAAAAGGTTGAGACTGGGTATTCTCAACCTCTTCGCATCTTACTTAAATTGATCCGGCTGACCTTTGTACTTAGCCCAGTCCTGACTTAAGAAACGATTGTTAATCTTGTATTCAGGAGTAGGTTGAGGGTTGGAGACAAAAGGATCAACTGCCTTGTCAAATGCCAACCATCCATTCCAGCCCATATGAATGGTGTCCTGCATAAAGTAGGGATTATCACCATCTTTAGAAAAATCAGCAATATGGGTAAAGCCTTGACTTTCTAGTTGGTAACGGATTTTTTCAACTGTCCGTTGATACATTTCTTTACTCAAACCTGTATAAGCCATCCATTTCGAGTTCACTGGAGGGATGACAAAGATGACATTGGTTTTAGATTGAGCAAACTGATCCAAGACCAGTTGTAAATCATTGTATTCTGGGGATTGTTCATAGGATTCATTCTTTTGGAATCCTTTGAGTTTCTTGAGCTTACTCGCAAGACGGTGGCTATAAAAGCTGTTACTAATGCCAAGCTTATTGTTATTGGTTTTCTTTTTGGCTTCCGCCGTCGCCACTTCTTCCAAGGCTTCGTAAGAAAATGTATCTGGCAAATCATTTAAGCGAGAGAGAACCTTCTTCTCATAGTTGCTATTGTTCATTGCCGTAAAGGTGCTAAAGAAGGCATCCTCCCGACGAACAAAGCGCATGAGGGTCTGATTGAGACCTTTTTCAAAACTAGATAGATTTTGACCTTTGGCTAGCTTTTGAACTCCTCCCTGCATAGCAACATTAGGGTACTGCTGCAAGAGACGAGATGCCGCATACTGGCTTGCTGGTCTAGCTTCCTGATTGGCCAAAAAGCTGGTTAATTGATCACTGTTAAAGTATTGCTGGAAGGCCGATGAATCATAACCGTCCTTCGTAAACCACTGGGGAGATACCACATAGACAGCCGTTTTCCCTTCTAGTTGAGGAAGAATTTGCTGCATCCCAAAATATTGGTTCAAGGACGCCGCCCCTCGTTGTCCTAAAAAGTACGGACGATAAGAGCGATCATACTTCTCTGCTAGTACTGCTGGGTGGACGATGTCAAATCGCAACCATTCGCTGGAACCAAAGAAGGGTACAAAACGATAGTTGGGATCCCCGAGTGCTTCTTCCTTACGGGCGCGACTTTTAAAGCCTTCTGCTGTCAAGCTCACTGCAGCCTTTTTCTCCTCTGTCAGATTGTGTTTGTGGTTAATCGGATAGAAAAAGAGAAGAGTAGCGACAAGAGCCATGGCGCAAAAGACAGGACCCAGAATCAGCCACAATCGTTTAAGCATTCTGAAGCTCCATGACGCCTTCTACGATTTTGTTGGCTGTATTCCAGTCATCACGACCAAATTCAGATACGGGAACCCGAATATCGAAGCGGTTTTCCAATTCCACAATCAACTCAACGGTTCCCATGCTATCAAGGACACCAGCATCAAAGAGATCCTCATCCATCATGTCTGAGACATCTTCCATAAACAATTCGTCAATAATTTCAATTACTTGTGATTTTACATCCATTTTTCATTTTTCCTTTTCTTATTTCATTTTTGGAAACCATTGCTGATCCAAGAAGCCTGAGAAAATCAGGAAGGACAGCATAACGGTATTGAAGGTAATAAAGATTCCAAGAGCCTGGGTCCAGCGATTGTCTGGTAGGGGCTCTAGTCCTTTTGCTTTACGTTCTTTATTGATTGTTTTTTTCTTCCGAAGCCAGGCATCATTGATCACAAGACCAAGTCCGTGGAAAAGACCATAAGCAACATAATACCAGGTCACTCCATGCCAGAAGCCCATGACCAACATGTTAATGATATAGGCAACGTTTGACGTTGTAATCCGACTCTGAAAGACCTTGTTACGCATCAAGACCATAACCAGACGCATAAAGACAAAGTCACGGAACCAGAAAGATAAACTCATGTGCCAACGATTCCAAAATTCCTTTAAATCACGTGATTTGAAAGGAAGGTTAAAGTTGATTGGGCTCTTAATCCCCATCAGGTTGGATGTCGCAAGGGCAAACATGGAATAGCCTGCAAAGTCAAAGAAGAGGTCCAAACCAAAGACGTACATCACCCCTAAGGTTCCTAGGTTAAAGACGCCTCCTTGAAGAAGGGCATAAGTCTTAACATGACCTAGCAAGAGATGACCAAAGATATGAGCTAGAATGAACTTATAGAGAAAGCCAAGCATGATATACTTGACACTCTGCTCCAGCATATCGAGGAGCTCATCCCGATCTGGAATCGTCAGGTAATCTTCATTGAAGCGTTTGAAGCGGTCAATCGGCCCACTTGAAAAAGTCGGCATAAAGAGCAAGAAACGCAAGAATTCCCAGAGACTAAATTCTTTGAGGGTCCCATCTCGCATCTCGATAATCATCCCTACCGCTCGGAAGGTCAGATAGGAGATCCCAAGGAAGCCCATCCAAGACTGGGTGCCATCAATGGCTGGTTGCACCTTCACGAAAACCAAGGGCAAAACGACCAAGAAAGAGTGAAGGTAAAAGACCCACTTGTTATCACGCTGGCTTCGGTAGAATTTATAGGAATAGACCCAGAGGATTTGCCAAAAGAGGTAGAAAAGAACCGCATAGATTTGTTTCAAGTCCGTCCCTGTCAACATCAAAACAATAAAGGCTAAGCTGACCAAGGCTTCATAGACTGGGAAACGCTTCTTAAAGAAGAGACCAACAAAGATAGGCAATAAGGCCCCAATCAGATAAATAAAGTAGACCGGGGTGCCATAGGGTTCTAAATGAGGGAGCTGTTTCAAGAACTCGATCATCGGTTGTTAACCTCGCTAATCAACCCTTTGATGTCGATTTTCCCATTTGGAGTTAGCGGCAAGCTGTCACGGTAAAGGAATTTTGAAGGCATCATATAAGACATCATGATGTTTTCTAAATCTTCCTTGATTGCTTTGGTAATATCAATCTCGCGCTCAAATTGTTCCTTGACCCCATCTTTTAAGATGACATAGGCTAAGAGATTTTGAACCTTGTGATCTTTGTTGTAGCGCGGTACTGCGACAGCCGAGTCGATGTACTGAGACTTATTCAAGTTTTGAGAAACATCCTCTAGTTCGATACGGTAACCATTAAACTTGATCTGGAAGTCCATCCGTCCACCATAGAGAAGGAGGCCTTCATCTGTCATGGTTCCGACATCTCCTGTATGGTAGGCTGGAAGACCTTCAAATTCGAAGAAGGCTTCTGCTGTTTTCTCTGGATTATTCATATAACCTTTTGAAACAGCCGGTCCAGAAACGATGATTTCTCCTTGCTCTCCATTTGGCAATTTGTTTCCTTCCTCATCAATGATGAAGGTTGGAGAATCTTCTTTGGTATAACCAATTGGCAAGCGTTTCAAAGTCGCTAGCATCTCATCTGTGATAGCCACTGCCGACAAAGCAACTGTTGCTTCCGTTGGCCCATAAGCATTGATGATCCGCGCATTTGGGAAACGCTCGCGCAATTTCTGAGCGGTTTTCACGGTCAACTCTTCCCCATCAAAGTAGAAATGGGTAATACCTGACATCTTTTCAGCATTGAAATCTTCAGACAGCATGGCCATATCTGCAAAAGATGGTGTTGAAGTCCAGATAGCAATCGGGAGAGAAAAGATGGTCGCAAAGAGTTGTTTAAAGTCTTGAGTGATGGCTGATGGAAGTGCAAAAAGCGTTCCTCCAAGAGCCAAAGTTGGTGCCCAGTACATAACAGATAAGTCAAAGGAATAGGGTGGTTGCGCCAACATTTGCGGACGCTCTGGCGTCGCAAATTCCTTGTCTGTAATCATCCAGTTGGTGAAGCTGAGCAAGTTATCATGCGAAATTTGCACCCCTTTTGGTTTCCCAGTTGTCCCTGAAGTAAAGATGATGTAGTAGTTATCATCCCCTTTGACCGGATGTTGCAAATCATAGGCATGCTGAGCCGCATAAGCTTGACGCACTTGCTCCAAGGACATGATTGGAGCAGCTGGGTTTTCAATTGGAAACTCATTGATGGCAATAATTAAGCTTGGTTCAGCTACTTCAACAATGGCAGACACGCGCTCCAAGGCAGAGTGGCTATCAATTGGGATATAAGCATGGCCAGACTTGGTCAAGGCCACAAAAGTTGCCAACATTTCATATTCTTGGCCACCAAAGACCACAACAGGGGACTTTTCAGGAAGTCCCATTTGGTCAATATGGGCTGCTAAGCTATCTGAATCAGTCTTCAATTGGCCATAGGTATGCTCTTCTCCAAGGACATTGTAGACAGGATAGTCTGGTTGAAGTTGGGCGTAACGTTCAATCGCCTCAATCATATCAGTAATTGGTTGGTTTGACACGGTAGGGATCTCCTTTAAAATTCATTGTAAATAAAGCCGCCTTGACCTTGACCAAGGTAACTAAAGAAATAGAGTAGGGCTAAGAAAATAGCGAAATACAAAATTGTTTGCCCTATAAATTTATAAAGTGTTTTATGTTTCATCTTTTTCACTCTTCATTTTGATTTTCACTGACTATTTTACCATTTTTTGTTCAGTCATAGCAATCCAAACACAAGGAAAAAATACTAGAAAACGTTACCATAAGAGACGATTGCTATCCTGATTTAAGCCAACCGCTATCTAAGCATTATCTTGCCGTTTCGCAACTCTGACGAATTAGCTCCAAACACTTGTCTAGATCTACATCTCTTTCAAAATGGTCGGGACTCCATGGAACCTCTATATCCGGCTCCACACCTTGATCCGTCATTCCTTTCCCTTGATCTACGCATAGACAACGAGAAGTAGGAAACATCAATCGATAATCCCCATAATCAACGGTACAACAATTGGAATAATCTAAAATCCCGAGAGTTGGTCGACCCACAACTGTTACTTTCTTAAACTGCTTCATCATCTGGACAAAGTTATCCCCAGATGAAGCGCAATAGATATCTGATAAGATAAAGATCCGTTCGGGATAGTGGCCTCCTCTAACCTCTGGGAAGAATTCCTCGCTTTCTTGCTGATACGGTACATAGCCTTTCCCCCGATGGCAAAGCAAATCCTCTTTCATATCTCCAAGCAGTTTAATGGTTTCAGGACTAATTTCTTCCTGTTGCATCCAGTCCTCAAAGTCTTTCAAGCGCAGATCAACATTGCGTTCCGTGTAGAGAATTTCCATACCATCATCGTCCCAGTCAAGCGAATCATAGCCCTGATCCTTCTCTAATCCTAGATGTAATAGAGGGAGATACAGAGAATCTGTCCCTCCGCCGTTCTGTCGGACATCAATGAGAAGGAACTTGACCTCCGTCATCATCGGTAAACACTCTTGGTATACCCGACTAATAGCTCCTTCATCCATAAAGTTATCCAGACGAAGGTAAAGGATCTCATCGTCTAATCGTTTCCAAAAGATCTGATCTTGGATCGGCTCTCTACTGGGCGCTACTTCAATGGTCTTTTCTACCCCTTTCCGGAGAAGAGTGACCCTTCTTGATTGAGAGACCAAATCCGCCCATTCTCGATAGTGTCTTTCAGGGGTCTTACTGATAAAATAGTCCTTATGAAGAGACGCTACCTGCTCCAAATCACTTCCATCCAGACTTAGGATCTGGTCCCCTGCTTGGAGACCCGTATCTGCATTCGCCTTTTCAACATAAAGTTGATGGTCCATTACGCGTAAGAGAAAGCCTTTTTGACCAGCTTTTTTATTCTGAAAGGAGATATGGCCAATAATTCCAAAACTAGCTAGGTAGGACCTGACTTGATAAAGAAAGGCATCATCCGTCATATCATCTGTCATTTTTTCTCGAAAAGGCTCTGGATCGCATCCTTTTCGGTCTTTGATGGTAGATGAATCGTGAGTCATAATGGAGACGACATCTTCAAAAATAGCAGTTTTTTTCATAAAGGATTCCTTCAATTTTTTAGAAACAGTATACCACTTTTCCTTAAAAAGTTCTTAAAAACCTAAAAAGAGGCTGGGACAAAAGTCCTAGCCTCTCAATTGTCTTTGGATTGTCGAGCAAGACGCAGTGGTTGAGTGGGCTCTACTACGCTGATTTCATCAGCTTTTACAGCCCTACTCAACTGTGCGGAGGTGGGACGACGAAATCGAATTCTAACGAATTACCGATTTCTGTCCCACTCTCTTCTATAAATTCTTTCTTTTCTTAGCCTTCTTGGTCAAGGATACATCGCAATGATGAATTTCTTCTGTTAGGAGGGTCGTCATGGCAAAATCGTCAACTTCTGGTCTCAGATCTACTTCATAATCCAAGGTAAGCTGTTCCCCATTTTGGCTTGTATTGACCGAAATCAAGTCAACTTCTGTACAATTGCGATCCAGCAAACGGCTGATCTTGTCGGCAATCCGTTCTTGATTTTCTACTTGAATCGTCAGGTGACGGCGCCGTTGGTGGTCAGTCTTACTTTGCTTGGTTTCGAGCAAGAGCCAGATAGCTAATAGAAAGGCCGTAAACAAAACCGCCAATAAGAGGTAACCCGATCCCGCCGCCAAACCAATGATCATGGCTAGGAAAATCGCGATCAATTCTCTCGATCCGCTGGTAGCAGACCTGAAACGAATCAAGCTAAAGGTTCCCGCTACTGCAATCGAGGTTCCCAGACTCCCGTTCACCAGGAAAATCACCAGGGTCATCATGCAGGGAAGCAAGGTGAGACTGACGATAAATTCACGCGTATAGAGTGTACGGTATTTGTAGGTCCAAGAGAGGGCCAGACCGAGCACCAGACTGACGACTAAGGCCAGCATCAGGCGTCCCGGATCCACAGTTGCCGTAGCATTGTTAAAAATAGAATCAAATAGATTAGGCATAGGCAACACCTGTCCTTTCCTGAATTGGCGTTGGTGCATAATCTAAGCCTTGTGACTTATGGTAGGCACAACTGTATTTCGAAAATTTCTGTTTGACCAGTCCGTACTTATCCAGAATGTCCTTCAGCCACTGAGGTTCTTCACCTGGGGCCTTGATTTCCATAATGATGGTATTTTCTTCTAATAAAGGCTCTCCAGCTTTCCCACGAAGGAGACTGACCTGCTGATCCCGATAGACTAGGTTTTGATCCAGGGTGACCCGAATCTTATTGTAAGGATAGCCTTGGATGTTCTTCTTTTCTTTTAAGGACAAACGATCATAATAGATGTACATCTGAGGCTGTAGTCGGTGATCATAGCGCTGACGCAGAGCTTGGATTTCTTGCACCAAGTCCAAATCCTGAATGGTCTGATCCACTAGTCCATCCGTCATGAGGCGGGTAATAGAGGAGGGGTTAGAGACCAAACGGAACTTGTGGCCAATTCCTTCTGCATCCTTTGATTTTACTTCTAGAAAAGCCGGACTATCTACTGTTGGATGCTCTATATAGGTCCGCATCCGGATCTTTTCACGACGGTTCTGTTTAGCAAGGGCATCTTGGATCACATCGAAGTCTTCGGTATCAAAATAGACATTCGAAATCGTGGAGATGGGATAATCATCTTCAACCACATATTTCTTCAAATCTTTCAATAAATCATCCAAGTCTTCTTTATTCACCATATATTTGGTTTCAATCCGCTTGAAGCTTGTCTCTACCGTTTTTTTCATGTTTTTCTCCTTTTGTTCTATAAAAAGTTGGGCATTTTCTTTATCGCTTTTGTTGCAAAGCCACAAGTCGCTTTACTGGTTCCTTAGTTTAGTGGCCTTTTCTTAAGCTTTCATTAAGCCAAACTTAAAGAAAACTAAAGTTAAGGTTCCTTTCAGAAAAACTTTAGGAAACTTTCAGCTAGCAACTTTAGACTAGGAGCATATCAATGGAACGAGAGGAAAAGCTCATGAAATCAAACAAATGGAAATTCTTACTAACGGGGGCCGCGACCCTCACCTTACTGACAGCTTGTACCCAAGCGTCATCACAATCAGCTACAACAAACAATACCGCCCAAACAACTGCTACTTCTACTTCAAATAGTAAAACCGATAGCTCCAACTATTTTACAGATAAGGACAAGGACACCTCTTATGATGAAAGTACAGCCTCTACTGTCAAACTGTCTGGATCCACTGTGACCATCTCGAAGGCCGGAACCTATGTCATCTCTGGTGAATCTAATGGGGTTCAAATCAAGGTTGAAGCAGCTGATTCAGATGATGTTCATATCGTCTTAAAAGGGGTTACCATGACCAACACCAACGCGCCAATCTCTGCTACAAAAGCAGGACATGTCTACCTGACTCTAGCAGATGGCACGACCAATAACTTGTCTGATTCCAGTTCAAACAATGATGAAGACGCCGATGCGGTGATCTTCTCTAAAGGCGACCTCACCATCAATGGTTCGGGTACGCTCAATATTGATGCCAAGAAGAACAACGGGATCAAGGCCAATGACACTCTCCACATCACAGGCGGAACCTATAAGATCACGGCTGTAGGAGATGCCTTCAACGTCAATGATGAGCTCAATATCACCGGTACGACGATGACCATCGATGCAGATGAAGATGCGGTCAAGGTGGATAACGATGAAGATACATCTGTCGGAACCATGTATCTGTCTGACAATACCATGACCATCTCAGCTGGGGACGATGGTATCCATGCTTCTGGTGAACTGGTCATCGATAGCGGAACCTACAAAGTAACCGAGTCAGTCGAAGGTCTCGAAGGAAAATCGATCACCATCAACGGAGGGGATATCACCATCTACGCAACTGATGACGGTGTCAGTGCAGCCAATGCCAATGCCAACCAAGATGAAATTTTCTTCACCATGAACGGTGGAACTCTCAACGTTGAAGTTGGCCAAGGGGATACCGATCCAATCGACTCAAACGGTAATGTCACTGTGACTGGAGGAACCATCAATTTGACGGGGCAATCCGGCTTTGACTTTGATGGAACGGTCACCTACACAGGCGGGGATATCTATATCAACGGTGAAAAACAAACGGAAATTGTCAATTCCATGCCTGGAGGCGGTGGTGCTCCCGGCGGTGGCGGACCTCAAGGCGGTGGACCTGGCGGGCCTGGTGGACGCTAAATCCCTCTTCCAAGGTCACTAACTGAAGCACACAAGAAAGTGGGACAGAAATCGGTAATTCGTTAGAATTCGATTTCGTCGTCCCACCTCCGCACAGTTGAGTAGGGCTGTAAAAGCTGATGAAATCAGTGTAGTAGAGCCCACTAAACCACTGCGTCTTGCTCGACAATCCAAAGATAATTGAGAGGCTAGGACTTTTGTCCCAGCCTCCTCACTTCAAATGAAATCACAAGGAGTTGACCCTTACAGGAGAGAACATGTATGAATACCTACTTCATACATGTTCTCTCCTGTTTTTTCGTGCTTTCCAAGCTTTTATAGTGTACAATAGAAGAAATAGCGCTCTATAATTAGAAAGGGATTTACATGATGTCTAAAAAAATCACTCTCCTTGTAACGCTCTCTTTGAGTCTTTTCTTCTTGACAGCCTGTATGTCTGATTTTGAATCATATTTCAAACCGGATGAAACGAGCTCTCGTGCCTCTTCTAAAAAACAAGAGAAAAGTGAAAAAGAAGCCTCATCGTCAAAAAAATCATCTAAAGCTAGCTCTTCCAAAAAAGAGAAGAAAGAGTCTCAGACGGAAACCAGCTCTAGCAAAAAAATGGAGGAGCTCCCTGCCAATGCTAGCGAAGCTCCAACAGACAAGATCTATGCAACAGGCAATTCTGTCGTTTACTATAAAAAATATGACGGTGGATTAAAAGTGCATACACCTGATTTCGAAGGCTATACAACAAAAATAGTCAAAAAAATTCTTGGAAAACCTGAAAAAACCCATGTTGATTCAAATTATATGCTCGAGACCTTTTCAGAAAAGGAAAAAGAAAACCTTGTTAATCTCTATCAAGAGGGACACTTAACAGAAGAACAACTCCATGCTTTTTGGGCTGGTGTAGTCGATCTAGCTCAAACGGCTCAATTAGAGCAAACTTTTACAGTCTTTACCTACAAAGAAGGACAAGTTCAACTTGTCTTTAAGGATGACAACCTTGTCTATATTACTCCAGATCCAGAAGTGCTTTATTTTAACTAAGAAAAATCCCCTTTCTCTTCAGAGAAGGGGATTTGTTTCACATGAAACTATGGATAGAGGAAGTCTAGTCTTCTTCCATCTTTTGAGGTTGATAGGCCAACATTCCTAAACCAATACACAAGCCCAAAACCAGGGTAAGGAAGGTGACTTGCCCACCTATCTGACCCGACAAGGAAATGGCTTCCCGTAGTCCCGATACGGTATAGCTCATTGGCAACAGCGGATGAATGGTTTGGAAGAAACGATTGGTGAGGGCAAGCGGATAAGTCCCTGCACTAGAAGCCAGTTGAAGGAGCAAGAGAATCAAAGAGATAAAAGCTCCGACCTTGTTGTTCCATGTTGTTAAGGCAGTCACCATGGACATGAAGGTCACACTTCCTAACACACAGAGGAAGAGAGTCAAGCTTTCATGGTTTGCCGCCATTCCGAGCAGGTGGACAGCTCCGTAGACCAGGACACCAGCCAAGACAGCAATCATCCCGTTCACTTCCAATCTCGATTTAAGCCAAGCCCAACGACTTTCTGGATGACGCCCAGATGGCAATTTGGCAAAAATCATATTGGTAGAGAGAGCCGCGACGAAAAGGGCAACAGATATCATATAAGGAGCCATTCCTACTCCGTTCACTGGAACATTGTCATGGTCTGTCTTTGAAAGGGTGATTGGATCTGACAATACGCTTGCATTTTCTTTTTCAGTGCTAGCGCTATTTAGTTGATCTTTGGCTGAACTCAAGCCCTGACTAAGATTCTGACTACCTGTTTGAAGATCACCCAAGCCTCCGACAAGAACCTGGCCTCCTGTCGCTAATCGACCTGAGCCATCGGCTATTTTAGTTGCACCATCCGCCAATTGATGAGAACCTGATAGTAACTGACCTGATTTATCCGATAACTGATCGACTCCTGATACGAGTTGATCAACACCGCTAGCCAAGACTGGTGTTTGAGTATTTAATTGACTGATCCCACTAGCTAGCAGTCCAGCGCCTGTTGTTAATTCACTAGACTTACTAGTCAATTGGTTGGCTCCTGAAGCTAACTGATTCATTCCAGCAGTCAGAGTTGGCATTTTCCCATTTAAGTCTCCCAATCCTGTTGCTAGTTGATTACTTCCCATTACCAAGTCACCAGATTTCTGATCCAGCTGATTTGTCCCCGCACTCAATTGAGTAGCTCCTGCAATCAAGCTACTGCTATTGCCCGTAAGCTGACTAGCTCCACCGGCTAACTGATCCACCCCTGTCGTATAGAGTTGAACGCCCTGGCTAAGGGTTTGGCTAGCTGGGAGAAGTTGCTCTGTCACTGCTGTCTGCACGGAGCTCAAGCTAGTTGAAAGAGTATTCAAGGTAGACGAAACTGTTGGCAAGATCTGGTTGGCACTTTCTTTTACTGTGGCCAAGGGACTCTCGGTTGTTAAGCCTTCTTGCAAGCCTTGAACAGTGGTTAAAATCGCTTGAGCAGCAGTCTCCGTGGTACTTGAAGTAGCAGAGACAGCAGCCGTCATTTCTGCCTGTTGCTCAGCTGTTAGCGATTGATAGGCAGCAGTAGCTTGAAGATTGGCTAGTACTGAATTGCGGTCAGCCTGTGCAGCTGCTGAAATCCCTTGAGCAGAGGTAGCGATGGTTGCCAAAGCTGTGCTGAGTTGACTGGTATTTCCGCTCGTGTTCTGAATAGCTTCATTTAATTGGGTGAGTCCTGCTGTTAATTGGGCAAGTTGCTCTTGTTGATTTGGTGATGGAGTGAGTTGTGTGGATAAGGTTTGAATGCCTGTCTCTAACTGAGACACTCCATTTCTTAAGGCTTCCGATTGACCGCTTAATTGACTAGCTCCACCACTAAGAGTAGCAAGACCTGAGCTATAGTTGGTTAGACCAGTCGTCAAATTACTAGCACCAAGATTCAACTGACTGACTCCTTTTGTATAGGTATCCAGTCCCGTTGAGAGAGTCGTCATCCCTGTATGCAATTGGCCAATTCCAGATGCTAACTGAGGCGTTTGACTAGCCATTTGGTTCAAACCATCTCCCAGCTGTCCAACACCAGATGTATAGGTCGTCAGTCCACTACTAAAGGTAGTAAAACCATCATGAAGTTGCCCAACTCCCGATACGAGGGTGGGAACTTTCTCCTGCATTTGATGAAGACCAGTTCCTAATTGGCCAACTCCATTGGTGTAGGCCAAGAGTCCAGTGCTAAGAGTCTGTGCCCCATTTGAAAAAGACAGACTCGAATTGGACAAGGTGGTCAAATGGTCTGTCAGAGTCTGTCCACCCTCTTTTAGCTGACCAGCACCGGTCGCTAATTTCTGGCTTCCTTCCGCTGCTGTTCCCATACCTGTCTTCAAGCTTCCCATCTTTTCGAAAAGAGCGCTGGTATAGGTTTGGGTGACATTACTAGCAACTGTTTGCTGGATTTTTATCATGGCTGAATCACTCATCTTACCAGCAATAAAGCTATGCCCACTAGATGTTTGGTAGGCAATAGTCATCTGTTCTGGGTGATTGGTTAAGATAGAAGCAGCTTTAGCAGATAGATCCTTAGGCAAGGTCACCACCATATAGTAATCACCCTTTTCCAACCCCTCTTTAGCGGCTCTTTCATCAACAATATGGAAATCCAGGGCATCACTTTTCTCAAAATTGGACACCATGTCTTTTCCGATTGTCAATTCTTCTTCCTGATAACGAGCTGGCTGGTCTTGATTGACAACTGCTACTGGCAGGTCGGAAACCTTGCCATAAGGATCCCACATAGAGGATAGAAAGATCACATTGTAGAGAGCTGGTATCAAGGCAACCCCGATCATCACAACGATGAAGGTCGGTTTCCTAAAAATTGCTTTCCATTCCTTAAACATTTTTTGTCTCCTTTTTATACACATTGTCTAATTTTTTGATATAATTGATTATACAGTTCTTCTTAAAAACCGCAAGTTAAAAAACTTATTTTTGGACACTGTGTATAATTTTGTTTATAAAAGAGGGAGACTAAAATGGTTACCGAAAGCAATAAGCGAATAAAAACAAAACAGATCATCCAGGAAGCTATGGTTAACCTCCTTCATAGAGAGTCCTTTGATGAGATTTCAACCGTTCAGTTGGCAAAAGAAGCCGGTATCAGCCGGAGTAGCTTCTATACCCACTACCGCGATAAGTACGATATGATTGAGCGCTACCAACAGGAATTTTTCCACAAAGTTGAATACATCTTCGACAAACAACAAGATGATAAACACCAAGCTGTTACCGAAGTTTTCGAATTTCTCACCAAGGAGCCCCTCTTTGCTGTCCTTCTAACCGAGAATGGGACAAAAGAAATTCAATCCTTCTTGCGGCACAAGCTACAAGTTCTACTAGTGGATAGCTTGCAAGAGCGTTATGGCCATCGATCTTTGACCGAAATCGAAAGAGACTACAGTTCAGTCTACCTCACCAATGCCTTTTTTGGAGTTTGTCAAATGTGGGTGGCGCGTGGGCAAAAAGAAAGCCCCCAACAAATGGCGGACTTCCTATTAAAAATGCTGGAATAAAAGAGAGTGGGACAGAAATCGGTAATTCGTTAGAATTCGATTTCGTCGTCCCACCTCCGCACAGTTGAGTAGGGCTGTAAAAGCTGATGAAATCAGCGTGGTAGAGCCCACTCAACCACTGCGTCTTGCTCGATAATCCAAAGACAATTTAGAGGCTAGGACTTTTGTCCCAGCCTCTTTTATGTTATGTTTCTTTAGTTCCCCGCTCCTAAAAATTGATCCACAAAGAAACTAAAGTAAGATTTTTCTCCTGTGATCAGGACACACTTCCCTTCCAATCCGTACCGTAGGAGTTTGGCTTCCTGATCCTTGAGACGAAGAACTCCCTCGATTTTGAAAAAGTTCCCCTGTTCTGTCCGAGTGGCACTCGAAGCAATGGAGCTAATACGGGCCTCTAGCGTAATTGGTTTTTGTTTACTTCCCTGTGTGCTAAAGCGAATCCGATCTCCCACATGAATCGTAGCTATATCTTTTGAAGGAATATAGGTAACAATCTTGACTTCTTTTTCTTTCTGAATGAGTGGATATACTTGTGCCAAAGGAGTGCCTTCCGTTACAATACTCGCTCCTTTTGTTTCATCATTCAAATGAATTACCCCCTCATCCTTGGCTAGAATCTGAGTCTTCTGAAGAAGAGTTTCTTGTGTTTTTAACTTACTATCTAAATCTGCGATTTGCTGAGAAAGAAGCAACAAATCCTGTCCAACTTTACTCAGCTGTTGAGCTTTCAGAGAGGCTATTTGACTATCTAAGCTGGTCGAAAAAGCTTGTTGGCTTCCGGATCCCGCATATTGGATTCGATAATTAGAAATACTCGCCTCTAACTGCTGGATTTGACTATCTAGCTGACTGATAAAAGAAGCTTGTGCCTGAGCGTTTTCTTCTCCATGTGGTTGCTGAGCGTAACTCTGGTAGAGGGAGTAAAGTGGATGAGTCGCATCCAGACTTCTTCCCTCTAGGAGAGCTGATTTTAGACTACGGTAATCAGTTAATCGCTTCTCCTGGTCTTGGATAGCTTGGCCAATTTCTGCTTGACTGGAACTTGCACTGGCATTTTGAGAAGCAATAGTCGCATTTTGTTGATGGGCTTGCGCTTGGAGAATCGCTATCTGTTGCTGGTAATCCTTAAACAGCTGATCATACCCAAAATGCTCATTTCCTGTAAACTGACTCTCCCCGGTCTCAATGCTCGTTTTCAACAGTTTTAATTGTTCCTCCTGTTTCTTTAAGAGGTCGAGCTGTTGCGTCAAGCTCATTCCTTGTTGTTTTTCCTGATCCTCCTGGTATTCTACCAAGATTTCGCCCTTCTTAATCTCTTTATTTTCCTTCAAATGGTTGACTTGAATGGGAGAATTACTCGTTGACTGGATTTGGTCCACCACGCGCGTAGCTTCAATCGTCCCACGACTAGACAAGGTCACTTCCTTCTTGGCAAAGACAGAGAATCCCACAATAAACAGTAGTAAAAGAAAACAAGGGACTACCCACAAACTAGCAAAATTATGGAAACGTTTCTGATAGAATTCTGCACTTTCAAAATATTTTTCGTTCATCATACTTTTTTTCTCCTAGTCCTCTCTTAACAAGTTACCAAATGGCTGTAATAACCATTCTTTTTCAGCAGTTCTTCATGACTTCCTTCTTCTTTCAGACAACCTTGGTCCAGGAGGAAGACTTTTTCAGAACGCTCTGCAATCGTTAACCGGTGGGCAATAAAAACAATCGTTTTATCTAAGGCCATCAAGCGGTCCACTATTTTCTTCTCCGTCAAGATATCCAGGCTACTGGTCGCTTCATCCAGAATCAGAATCGGAGCATCCGTTAATAAGGCACGCGCCAAGGCAATCCGCTGCCGTTGTCCACCAGAAATTCCCATGCCATCCGTAGTCAATTCCGTTTGGTAATTGAGGGGCATGCGCTCAATGTCTTCTCGAATTCCTGCGATTTCAACAGCGCGCAAGATATCTTCCTGACTAGTTCCTTCCCGCGCTCCCAGTAACAAGTTTTCTAAAATCGTACCATTAAAGACATAGGGCTGCTGGGGTAAATAATTGATTTGCTGGCGGAGCAAGGTCTTATCCACTTGCTGGATATCCGTTCCTCCCAGCCGAATCGTCCCTTTATTGGGTTGGTAGAAATTCACCATCATCTTTGCTAGCGTGGTTTTTCCAGAACCGGAAATACCGACAAAACTCACCTTGCTCCCTTTTTTAATCCTTAAGTTAATATCTGTTAAAACATTGGCTCCAAAACCGTACTTGTAGTCCACTCCCTCAAAAACCAGATCACCATCGAGAGTCTCACGCTCTTGAAGAGGCTTCTTCTCTGCGAACTCAGAGTCTATCAAATAGACTTCATTCAGACGGGTATTTGCCACTCGGGCTGCTTGCAGTTTAGTTTGGAGGTTGATCAAATTCTCTAGAGGCCCTGTGAAATAAACAAGGAGAGTATTGTAGGTAATCAGCTGACCCAAACTCAATTCTTGCTTCATGACCAAATGAGCTCCCATCCACAAGACCAAGACATTCAAAATCAACTGGGCCAAGTGCTTGAGCCCCTTTTGCAGACTCTCCGCCTTGCTCATGGCAAAGGATTTCTTCAGATAGTCCACAAATTCTGTGTCAATCTTTTGATAACGACTACGCTCACTGGTAAGAGACTTGATGGTTTCAATCCCATTGATATCTTCGATAATAGAAGAAGACAAGACACTATTGGCTTCCATGGTTTCATTATTTAAGCGCTCAAAAGGCTTCATAAAGGCAAAAATAATGACCGCATAAATCGGCAGTAAGAGAATGGTCAAGAAAAAGAGATGAGCATTTTGGCTAAACAGGACTACTGATAAAATCAGGACTATGGACAGATCCAAAAAGATTGAAAGCAGCGTACTAGCCAGAGCATCGATAATCCGGTTGGCATCTGTAAACCGCGACACCACTTCTCCTGTCCGTCGAGTTGCAAAGAAACTCATAGGCAACTGAAAAACATGCTTAATATAGGACAGAATGACATCAATAGACAAACGTTGACCTAAAACAAGAAGCAAGTAATCTTGCGCATAGGTCAGAACCTGCTGTAAGATGTAAACCACGATCAAACCTAGTGAAATCACACTCAGGGTCTGCTTCATCTGATCAGGCACATAGGTATCAATAATCGATTGTAGGTAGTAAGAACCAACAATATTGATAAGGGTTACCAATAACGTTGCAAGAACAATATGAAGGACTAATTGTCGCTGTTTAAACAAAAGAGGGACAAAGTCTAGGAGCCCATTTTTCTTTTCTTTACTCGGTTGATAGGCTGGAGTCGGGGCCAAGGCAATGACAATCCCTGTCCATTCCTTTTCAAACTCTTCGATCGTCAATTTGGTCATCTTTACCTTTGGATCTGGATCTGCTATGTAAAGATGCTTTTTATCTTTCTTATAGACTACGTAATAGTGAGGGAGACGCCCATCCTTGATCACGTGGACAATCAATGGATAGGTCACTCCTTCCAAGTCAAAAAGTGTGCGGTCTGCTCGGAAGGCGCGTGTCTCAAATCCCAACTCCTCAGCCACCTTGACCAGACCTAAGGCGGTCGTCCCATCTGCAGTCGTTTTTGCCTTCTCCCGCAGACTAGCTAAAGAATAGTATGATCCATAGTAACCAAAGACCATGGCTAAAGCTGCAACACCGCAGTCTCTCATGTCAACTTGTTGGCGATAATGTTTTTTCTTAAATCCCATATGAACCCTTTCCAATCATTTGTTTCATCTTAACAAAAAGGACTATCTAAGAAGAAAAAATCGCTATTTGGTTTATTATTTTAGGTATTTGGTCATAAAAATCTCAAAATCAGGAGAGTTGTTATCTATTTTGAAAAAGAAAAACCGCCTATTTTTACGACGGTCATTTCTTTCTACGAAGTCAACTTAGGGAGCAACTAACTGAACAAACTCAAAAATCAACGGTTTAAGACAAAACAAAAAACCCACTGTTGTAGGGGCACTGCACCCATAAAATGAGACACAAGAAAACACTCCTGTTGAAATCTGGTAAACTAGAAACAGGAGTGTTTTATTATGGTCAAAAAAGCATATTCAGTAGAAACTAAGCTAGCCTGTATCGAA
>NZ_JASHER010000007.1:0-135908 GCF_047463015.1 Streptococcus australis
ACTGCAATTCCCAACATTCCTTGATGGACTGCTTCTAATTGCATCATTTTTTTCTCAGCATCAGAAGACACAAAATATTTATCAAAATTAAAATACAGATAGAAATCTGCAAATCCTTTTATATTCGTTTTTCTGGGAAATCATCATGAGGATACAAAACAATCAAACAGGTATGAATCTGTTTTGATTCAAATTTAGGCAGAGATTTAGCATATAGCGTTGGAATGGCGTAGGCTTGTCTACTAAAATCCGCAAATATTGGATTTATATTATATTCACTTTGTAAGTCTATAACTTTAATCATAAATTTCTCCTAATCAACTATAGGTCGTTTTTGCCTTGGAGGCTGGGAGCCATATTTTAGTTTATGTAATCGTACCTGTGCCTCTTTCCACGCTAAAGCTGCTTCTCTATTTGGTAGTCCATAAATCATTACCAAGTCTGCATAATTAGGATTGCTTCCATACTTAACCCTCAATTTACTTCGAATCTTCGGCGAATTATTTTCTGTTTTAAAATAATCTGCCTTTGTTCTAGTTGCTCCGCTGATACCATATTCCATTATTTGCCCCGTTCTTTTATCGTAAATTTTATATCCGTGCTGAGGCTTTTTTGAACTTTTACAGTTTCCATGACAAGTGCCTGCCTTTACCTGTGCTTTAGCCTGACTTTTCTCTTTTGAAGTATCACCATTTAGACTTCAAACTGCTCCAATGCCAATTGCTGTTAGTGCAGCCCCCTTTACGGTCGGGAAGTTATAAATAAAGTTGAATAGTACTTGTTATTTTTTTTTGTGTTTCGACACTAATTTCCTGGTTAAAATTTTGGATTAATTTTAAAAAATCAATAATTAAGTTGATTTGAGTAGTGTTAAATATCGTACTTTCGTTTCTTAGGGCAATATATAAAAAGTCAACAACGTAACCATATAAATGAAATTTAGACAAATTAGAAAAAATATATTTTAAACAGCAAGGAGTAAAATATAATAAAGCCTTATTAGTAAAAGCTTGCCACTCTAGTGATTCAAGTATTGAGAGAAAATCATCGTATGTTATCTCAATCCAAGTTTTAGTAGATAGTTGCATTATAGAAAATATATAAGAGTTATCACTATCATCAAAACTTATGATGTTATTTTTATCAACTTTGAAAACTGGAAAAGTAGGCCTAATTTTTTCCTCTAGATAATTTCGTTGTTGTATATATTTTACCTCCATAAGAAATTTTTCAAATTCACAACATAGTCCTAAGTCTTTGATAAACTTGGAAATATATTCTAAAAAATCATGAATTATATTGATTTCATTTTTGGGTAAAGATTGTAGTAAATTAAATAGTTCACTTACTTCTCCTTGGGATATGTTGGAATAATAGCTAAATAATTCTATGAAACAATCATTATCTATACTAGGATTTTCTATCGAGCTTAGTAAAAGTGTATTTAAATGTAAAGCAATTTCATTTTGTTGTTTATCTGACATTTGATTTTTAATTAATAAAATTAGATCGTTTTTTTTCATGTCTTACTTTCTACATTTTAAGGTATAGCACCATTTGATTGATTTATAATCTATTTTTTATTTACGTTTTCTAAAATTATTTAATAGTTTTACTATCTTCTCTTTATTTTCGCTGGATGAGTTAATTGCAATTCTAACGGCATTTTCTCCAAATTCATTTTGTATATTTTTATCAGATCCATTATCAAGGAGTAATTTCACCATTTCTATATTTCCAAACATGCATGCATAATGTAGGGGAGTATATCCTAAGTCCCCTTTAAGATCGATCAATGCCCCATTTTGGAGAAATACAAGAGCATCATTTAAAGAATTATTTCTGGCTGCAATATGTAAAACTGTATCATCCATACATCCTACTTGATTTATATCTTTAATAGTGTCACCCAAAAAATCAGGATGTGTCTCATATTTTTTTAAAATACATAATAATTCTTTTTCCATTAATTATTGTCCTTGACCAAGAATTTCTTCTCCAATTATTGAATCTAGCTCTATCCATGCATCTTCAAGTTGACTAACAATAGAAGATTTATTTTTATTTGGATCGTCTTTTAGATTGAGATACCAAATATGTGTTAATTTTGGTATTTCATATAAATAAGACGCTAGTCTTTTTTCAATTAGATTATGATTATGAGTATAATGCTTTATTTCATTCAAAATTTTTAATAATTCTTGGTAGTCCTTTACATCGAATTCAAGATCTATTCTGACCTTATCAATAAAACTATTATTTTCAAGTTTTTCTAATAATTCTTTCATGGTAACCACCTTTAAGTTATACAAAGCAAAGGATTGCTTCTGCTGGAATAGTTTATTTATTTTTAAAGTTAAGCGTTCAGTCCAATAGAAATAGATAACACATCTTCCTCATTGTCGAGTAGAGATATATCGATAACTTTATCTATTTTATGATTAAATAATTTTAAACAATAAAAATTAGGTTTGTTTATTAATTCTAGCCAATTGTTAATATTTTTTATTTTGATCATAAACAAGGGGAATAATTCTATTGGTGTTATAGCCGAATCATTTATTCCTCCATAAAAGTATACATAAGCAATGTCATTTTCCTCTGGTGCAAGAAAATTTAATATTTCATTTTTTATCGATAAACTAAAATTCTCTTTTGATAATTCTATATTTCTATAGGGGGTAAAAGTACGATTTATTATTTCACATGAGAGTGGATATGGAATGATTTTTTCAGAATCTGAAATTAAATTATTTAAAAAATGAATTTCTTTCATTTTTTTCATTAAATTATTCTGTTTTAAAGTAAAGATCTTATCTTCTAAAGTTTTCATGATACTATTTCCCATGTTGTTCGGTTACATTATCTTTGTATTTCTTCCAAGAAAATGTACCATTCCTATTATTTCTTTTTTGACTAAGATTTCCATCCATTTTGGAAGTAGCTACATGCCAGTGTGGACAAGGATGTTTTGAAATCGGAAGGGCTGGTGCGCATTCTTGTAAAGCCGATCATCTTTTTTTAGACGACCCCAAGCGGTGTATTCGCCGTACCACAACAGATTGCCGAGTATATCGGTCTTCTCGCGCGGTATCGGTGTGGATATAGGTATACCTGCCGTCCGGTTGGACTTCTTGCAAGAGGTGGCTACCGTACCAAACGAATCCGGTTTCTTCTTCGAGGCCGTCTGAGAAGAAGCCGCGTGCGTGCGTACCGAGCACTCTTTACGTCGGGATTGGAGGTTTCATACGGGCTACGGCTGCTCAAACATCTTAAGCATTATAATTTAGATAATCTTTAATAAAATATTCAAAGTTATTCCAATGTTTGCTAAATTGTTTATTTTCTATAAACTTTTGAATAGTGGGAGCCTCTACATAAAAAACCTCATCGGTATTTTTATCATACAGGACATAATCATCCAACTCATTATTCAACAGGGAAAAATAATTATCAGGTAAGCCAATATTTTTTCTCAAAATTTTTGTTTGGCTACTTGAAAAATCCTCTAAGTCCATTGCTAAATCAACCAAATATCCAATTTTCCCATAAATTTCATCACTATATGTTGACCAAAATTCAACAAAGTCATGATTTATCATTCCAAACCCTAATCTTTTGAATAATTCACGATATTTATTTTGATTTTCTGGAAATATTCTACCAAATTCATCATCAAGATATTCTTTAAAATCAGTATCTAACATAACACACCTCTTTGATATAAATATAAGTAAATCGACCTTAACATTTCCCGGCTTTTCTTCTGCGTCTTTTTTCTGCTTTTGCTCTATCCTTCCAATATTGTCTTCTATCTTTACCAAATGCTTTTCTATCTACTGGGAAGTATGGAAAATATGGATGCTTACTGCTTCCATCAACTTTCGTTAATTCATAGCTAGTTTTAGATGAGATTGTTAAAGAACAAATGGTTCAGACGACCTCAAAGAAGATAGTGAGGCCGTCTGAAAAACAGAAACCCCGTGCGTACGTACCTCACATATCCTACGTCAGGATTGGAGTTTTTGTGTAGGCTGCAGCTTACTTTAATTATTAAACTGGAATCATTCTGCTAAAGCAATCATATAGATTTTTACCAATTAAATAGATATTTTTGAATTTTTTTCTTCAGGCATTTGTACGCCAAATTCATCAAAATAATCTTCTTCATCCCATTCATTTTCATGATCCCAATAGAAAATTTGCCCAATTTTTTCTCCTTGAGTACATAGACAAATCAAGTCACCAAATTCATTACTTGATATTGGTAGAAAATTATCTGGTATTCTATTTTTGTATTTTTCAAGCCTTTCACTAATCTGGGAGTTTTTTTGGTAGTTTATATTTTCACCATAAAAAAACCTAAATCTCCACCACTCCATTCGATATTACCACCTACAGGAATATCGTCATCAGGGTAACAATATTCAGGCAAATCACTGTATGGGGTTAACTTAAATTCTTTTATAAACCCCGTCTCTCCACCAAATAATTCAAGGTAATCCAAATAATCTGAAAACTCTTCTTTAGTAATATCTAAAAATTTGGACATTGATTTTCTAGATGTAGGAATCAGTGGTTCAAATGTAAACCTTTGAACTCCACCCATTTTCTCAACTAAACTCTTAATTTTCATTTTCATTACTCCTTCTAGTTATAATTTTGTCAAATAATCAACATTTCTTCTTAGGTTGTTTATTACGCATAGTACATGTATGTATTCCACATATACGTTACATGAAAACTGAAAATTTCATGTAGACTTAGAATTGCTTAAATCAGGGAGGATAATAGGTTTGTAACTAAGTACTTTATCAGCTATTTCCTCGGAGCTCATGTTTGTCCAATATATATAATCTGATATATTTGGATCTGTGACCAAATTTTCTAATTTTTCAAGAAATAGATCTTCATCCTCTTCTGAACCTTCAAAATTTCTTAACTGATCAATCAGTTTGATTAAATATAATCTATCCAACATAATGCTATCCTCCTCCAAAAGGGTATTTCGGGTCTAGTATCTCTTTATGGAATTTTGGTGTAACAATCAGCATATTATCCATATCATAAACACCTCCATTATTAACATTTAGTATAAATATAACAATTAAACTTCTTATAAAACTCTCTACATTTATGTTTTGGAACTTTTGCTGCATCAAACATAATTTCCTATAACTCTAGCATTTGTCTTGCAGTCATAGCTTTCCAGTTGCCACGAACTTTTCCAAAAGTTTTCTTCATCCATGCTCGTTTTGCTCTATGAGCAGACTCGTGCAAACATTTTGTCAACAGAATTGTTGATTGATTACTACGTCTACTTATATACCCAGGAATATTGTGTTTCGCCCAAGCATCCATAATATTATGATGATTGAACAAGCCAGCTGATTTTGATCCATAATCAACAATATCATATAAACCCAATCCTAATGGATCAAACCACCTTTGAGTATTTCCGACAAACTGATAAAAATTTTCCCCACCCATCAACCCAATCGGGTCCTGATTCACAAACTGACCCGCATCAGGCTCGTAATACCTGAAGAAGTTGTAATGCAGCCCCGTTTCACGGTCGGCATACTGGTTCTGTAGGCGGAAGGGTTGATATGCGCTATCCGTTACCTTAGTTTCCTCTTTAAGACGACCCCAGCCGGTGTAGTTGCCGAACCACAAGAGGTTGCCGAACTAAACGAATTCAGTTTCCTCTTCGAGGCCACCTGAAACTTCCTAACTGATTTTCAGACTACTTCAAAGAGGTATCGAGACCGTCTGAAATGGTTTGAATTTAAATAGTTTGCTAAATTTGTTTTTTAAGAATTTTCTCTAAATAATCTGAAAAATTAGCTGCTAAAGTTAGCAATTCATCAGTGTCTTGATTGTAAATTATTACCGTTTTAGATGGGGAAATATAAATGGGATTTCCCCAGCCATCGGTGCCAATTATTAAATTATTTTTGCCATCTTTAAGATAATCGGAAAATTCTTTGTTCAAATCAATAATAGTATCTTCCCCAAGAAATTCGGAATTATGTATTCCATATATTTGAGCATCCCTAACGACACACCCACCAAATCTCATTGTAAATTCTTTAAAATCCTCATCTAACTTAACATTAAGTGATTTCTCTACATTGAGGACCTCATCATCAGTTGCTGGCTTTCCTTTAGCGACTGGATTTTTTTGAAAGAAAGCAATTAACTACTCTAAAACAAATTTGTTTAACATAAATACTCCTTATTAAACTAATAAGACTTACCTGCTTTTAGGTCTCTACGTCTTAACTCTTTTCTGGCTCTATATTTCCAATATTCTCTACGCAATATCAAAAATCATGTCTGACACTGTCATTTCCTACACTTTACCTTTTTGATTACCATTATGTTAGATAACTTTTACATTTATAGTGATTCTTCCATGCGGTGTATTCGCCGAACCACAAGAGGTTGCCGTCCTTATCGGTCATCTCACGCGGGATGCCGATTTGGTCGTTGTGGAAATAGGCAATGTATTGCCCTTCGTCTTGGTCGGTGTAGATATAGGTGTAGCTGCCTTTGTAGGTGTACTCCTGCAATAGGCGGCTGCCGTCCCAGACGAATCCGGTTTCCTCTTCGATGCCGTTCCCGCTTAAATCATGCGGGAATGACGTTTCTGAAACTTCTTTGTCTTTCAGACGGCCTTGCAGGTGTATTGTGTCTTAACCCAACCTACGGCTACTACATGATTCAATTTTATCTTGCTAGTCGATTGTATTAGTAATTTTGGTGTTTTAATTTACCTCAATTCCATCAACATATTTAGAATCCTCAATATATACAGTTGAGAAGCTTTGTATAAAGTCGGGAGTTTTTTGGTCATCTCTTTTGGGTTTGAAGAATCCTTTCATAATTGTCCAATCGTATATAGATATATCAATAGGGTACTTTGATAACATTCCACTAATTTTATATTTTTCTATCCATTGAACAGCTTTTTCTTTAGTCGAAAAGATAGCCGATGGGAAGCTTGCTCTGCTTCCTTGAACAACCCACATGTAAAATTCATTCATAGTCATGTCCTTTTTAGTTTTGTTTAAGTCGTCTGTACGAAGAATAATCCAACAGATAGATCTCGATCTATAAAAATATATCCTATGTTCTCAGTTAGATAAAAAATTTCATTTACTTTTTCAGGTAGATCCATTCCTAAGATTTGACCTATGAAAATATATTTTTCTAGAAAATCATCACTCTCTTGTTGTAAATATTCAGGTTGTCCTCCTAAAAAACTCATTTCATCTAAATTCTCAATAGGATTAATTGGATAAAAATTATCTATGTTAAACTTGAACTGATGTTTATCTCCGATGATAACTTTCGTGTATCCTTGAATAGCATCGTCAATTTCAGTAATGTAGTCAAGAAAATAATCTTCTTTATCATAATAAGAAAAAACGTAAATTGCTTTATCTTTATATTCCATATTCTGAAAATCTGTTTTAAATTGAGGTGCAATAGTTAGTAGATTTTCAATTGGTATAAAAGCAACCAATGCTAACTCATGACCATCTGGCGCTATCACTTTATTTGAGTAGTCTAAATCTAGTCCAACTAATATACTATTTATATTGGGTTTACTATCTAAAAAGTTAAAATTAACGTATCCATTTTTTTTCATTTAAATTCTCCTAAAAATTTAAGGGCATTTCTTACCTGCTTTTTTCAATTTTCTAAGAAATTTCTTGGTTTCTTTTCTTAATTGTTTTCTTAGAGCTTTAGTTTCTTAATCCTCCTTGAGCAATATCAATCTCTCGATGTATATCAGTGAGTAGGTTAGTAATAGACATCCCATTTTTTTGAGCAAGTAGAGCCCATTTTTCCGCTTCGTTTAATTTGTTTTTGTCTTTACTGTCTTGGTAATGATCAAAGAATATATAGGCCAAATCATATTGTGCTTGAGTATTACCTAATTCGGCTGATCGAATTAACCAAAATATAAATTTATCATTGTTAAATTCATAAAAAGCAAAATAATTAGCTAATTTTGATGCTGCTTGACTATTGCCAGAGGAAGCATCAATTTTTAACTTTTCCAGATCAGTTTTAGAAATATACATACTGTCATTTATTGAAATGTTGGCATTAGATTTCATGTCTCTATCCTTACTGTATGAGTTATTATAAGACGTTAGAAAAATACTTTAAAAAAATAAATTTAAGGATTTTATGGCTTAAATGTAATATATTTACCTCCATTTAAAACCTCTCCTGTAACTGCACTAACATTTTCTGTTGCACCACGTTTAGGTGCTTTTAATTCATTAGCCAATTTTTGAGCAAATGAATTGTCCCCTTTTCCTGTTTGACAAGCAACTAATGTTACTGGTTTCCTTTGCACAAGGTTTATGTCTACTCCAGTTTTTGAACAATTATCACATTTGTTCATTAGTCCTAATGGATCATTCCATTTCGTTGTATTAGGTGCAAACCAATACAAATTCTCCCCACCCAACAACCCAATAGGATCCTGATTCACAAACAGATCCGCATCAGGCTCGTAATACCTGAAGAAGTTTCATACTGGATACGGATTACTTGGTTGTACCCAACCTGTGTTTTTGGGGTGCGCGAGCTAGAACTAGTTTTCTAAATAATTAAACAATCCTTTTTTTACTAATAGAAAGTCTTCTAAAGAAGATGATATTTTTTCTAAGGAGTCTTCACTCATTACTCCCATGCCGACAGCAAAAATATTTTGATTTTTATTATCCATCAGAATGGCAACCCCTCCACCATTATCTCCAATCATAAGAAAATTCGGCAAATATTCTTTTACTTCATAGTCAATATTCCTTTGTTGGATATCCTCGGCCTCCAAAAGGGTTATCTCATCTCCAAATAATCCATTGCTTAGTTCTAAAAATTGAAGATATGAAGGATATAAACTATGCCACTCTGGAGGTAACATTTTTATAGCTTGGCTAGTAGCAGGATCATTTAGAGTATATAAGGCTTCTAATTCATGTTTATTCATTTTAAAGTGCTCCTTGTTCTTTGAAATACTTGTAACTTTGACTTAGTGCTTGTTTAATTTGCTTGGGGCTCAATCTGCCATGGGAATCCACGTCATAGGTTATATAACCTCCAGGTCTTCTTGCTGAGGGATGTTTTTTATTTAAGCATAGTTTAATTTAAAAACGACAAGCTTCCCCTCAGGATATTTACCTTCCCATCCACAAGGCCAAAATCCTTTAAAATAAGCATCTTCTATCATATTCCAAAAAGGATGATTTTTCTTATATTTGTTATTTAAATAACAATTAAATAAATCGGCATCTATATCACTAAATAAACTATCTTTTAATCCCTCCTCTAAGTTCAAGGAATTTAATTTTTTTTCAATTGCAGGAACAGCATATTCATCCCAAAAATTGTCATCTTCATCTGTAGATAGCTTTAAAATTAGTGAGTTCGATTCACGCGAATCCGCCCAAACAGTCTCTAAATCATACTGCTGATATGCATATCTTTGTGCTACTGAAATATCTTGAATAATTTTCCATCGACTGTTTTGAAAATTACCTGATACTTCTAATAAGTTATTTTTTATAAATCCTAATATTATATTCATAATGTTACTCCTTATTATGTTAAATAATTAATCCAATCTTGTTTTGTTGTCAGTTTATATAAAGACATACTTCCTGACTTAAGTGCCTTATGAATTTTGGATTGTAATAATTGAATTTTTCTAGCCTTTCTCTATCACATTTAGAATTTTTATCAATATTATCTACTATTTCCATAATTGCTTGGTTATATCCTCTATGATGTAAGCGTAGCGGTGGTTAAACGCAACTTAGCAAAGGTCGTCTGAACAACAGAAACCACGTACCTGTTCTACACACAAATCTACGTCAGGAATAGGAGTTTCATACAAACTAGGACTTGCTTCTGCTCACTTACATAAAAGTACAAGAGCAAACATAGCTATATTTAGAGATTACAGTAAATTTATTATAGATAATTCAAGAATATCTTTCGTTGTTAACTCTCCAATTTTCTTTTCAATAAGAGACAACTTCCTATTTTTCACTAATTTGTCATCATGGAACGCATATTCGTATATTTTTCTATTCGTTTTATTATAAACATATCCATAATAATCATTCTGATCATTCTCATCTTCAACAAAATTCATGAAAAATAATTCATCGTCTTTTTTTAATCTTTCCATTACTGCACTGTATAAATTTGGTATCTCATTTACTACAAAATTTGTACATTCTAAAACACTTTCCAGTAAAATTTCAGATGTTAATTCTTTAGGCTCCATTGATTCAACTCCTATCTTTTTAAAGAAGTAATTACTCTACGCAAAATTCCCATCTTTCTAGCTCCTTTCTGACACCTTCAGACATTGCCCCCATGACTCTTGTAATTCTATTCAATAGATCCGGATCAAAATGCAGCTCAAGCCAAACCAGATTGCCATGAATGTCGGTCATCTCCCTCGGTATGTCGATTTGGTCGTTGTGGAAATAGCTAAGGTAGTGTGCTTCGTCTTGGTTGTTGTGAAAGACTTGATCCAGCGGTTCGTAGCTGTCTTGGTCGGTGTAGATATAGGTGTAGCTGCCTTTGTAGGTATACTCCTGAAGTAATCGCGTTCCGTCCCAGACGAAGTGGGTGCGTTTGAGCGGTAGTCCGTCCACTGCGAGTTCGTAGGCGGTTTTGGCACCGAGTCCGTCGATGTGGGCGGTCAGTTGGTTGAGGCAGTCGTTTTGCCCTCTCCCACGAGAGAGTGAGTAGATGTTGGGATGGAAAAAAGTTCATCCAACACTTTTTTGATTTATATTAATCCTAAAAAAAGTCTGAATTATTTAATTCCTTCCAGTCTTCCAAAGAATAAAGAAAAGGCAAAGAAAAGTTTTCCAATATTTTTTCTTTTAAATTTTCTGACACCATGAATGCTCCTGAATAATTATAATTGGTAGACAATAAAATATCCTTATCTGAATTAGTAAATGCCTCCAGTGAAAAATTATCTTCATCTAATGCTAAATCTGGGTAAACAATTTCATCCTGAATCTCCCAATCAACTATTCTTACTAAATAATAGACTTCGTTCGTCAATAACTCCCCTTTTGTATTGACAATAATTATCTGGCTCATACCAAAATCGTGATCAAACCCGTATTTTTTAATAAATTCCAAAAAACGCGCTGACATGATTAAGAAATCATTATATGGAAGAAAATCAAAAGTAACACCTCGGGCTTTTTTCAAGCATACATACACCTGTTCAGGCATTGGAGGAATTTCTTGTCCCTTTACGAACCAACTCCATGGAAAGTCAAAATCAGGATGCGTTTTTTTAGGGTTAAACTTCTCTGATATGCCTAGAACACCACTGCCTACACGTGGTAACCCCATTTTTCCCGCTTTATCCATGCTTTGTAGGGCATATCCCCATACTAGTAATTTTTTCATAAAATCCTCCTAATCTAATCGTTTTGGTGAGTTAGTAGATGAATATCCTCCAACAGATATGGAATTACTCAAACGTTTTTTTAACCTTTCTTGTAAATTTCGTACACGCCGTCGCGCTTGTGCCTGTAATCGACCATGATATGGTTGCGGTAGGCGAAACCGCTAGTTTTTTGCCTTCACGTCCATAAATGGCGGTTAAATCGCTGTTTGCCAGAATCGACTTTGGCAAACAGCAGCCGTTCGCCGCTGTCGGGGGTGGCAATTTGGTAGAGGTCGTCTGAAAATTGAAAAACCGCGTGCGTGCATACCCCCCTACGTCAGGACTGGAGGTTTTGTACAAGCTAAGGCTTGCTAGAAGTTTCATGCAGGCTACAGCCTGCTACGGTTTTCCCATTTATAGAGACTGTATTATTTCTATGTATCTGTCTAATTTTTTATCCCAAAAAATGTATAGATAAGTAGTATCATGCTTCAACTTTGTTATATCTAACTGCCCTAGAAACATTGCAGGAATATTGTCGACGATAGGCCAATCAGGCTCCTGTAACCATTTGGGATATTTATCCATACAAATGAAATGTTCCTTAATAATCTTTTTTAAAGTGGTCGCTGTCTTAGGTTTGTACTTATCATACAAGAAATTTAAATAACCCATATCAGCAGGTATCCAGTTAGGAATAGCCTCCAAAATTAAATCGAATTTTTTTTCTGTCGTTGAATTCGAAGAGTACGGGATATGCTTGTAATCTAAAATTTCCCTGAAAATATCCATCAAATTCAACTTTGAATCAAGAGATGTCAAATCCTGACTAATTAAATATTCATAAGTGGAATTACTATTCATATAAGGTTTGGCTTTAGTACTTTCCAACAGGGAAATTAATTCTTGATTGGAAGACAACGCCATTTCCAATTCTTCAGTTGATAATTTTTCTTCCACAAAATTCTTTAAAATTTCTATTGCTTTCATAGCTAATCTCCTAGATTCCTATAAGGGTCAAGCGCTGCATGTCGTTCTATAGTTACTTTTCTCAAATTAAAAGGACTATGCCTATCTGCACGACATAAGCGTTGTGGCACATGATGATGCAACTCCATGGGATTTCCATTTGCATTTAAAGGAGCACATCCTCTTTTTATTCTACTCATATTTGCAGGAGAAAATTCTCCTGTACTTTTCGAGGCTAAATACCTATTTTTCCAGTATCTTGACCTAATAACATCCCAAGATGGCATATCACCGTTAGGTAATGGTTAATCAATACGCTCGCCTCTTTTCCAACGTTTGAATAAATTCTTTAACAGCGGTTTAGGTTTATTTGGTTTTTTTTGTTGGTCGGGCACATTCCCCAAACATCAAGCCATTCCTGCGCATTCGGAGCAAACTGATACAGATTCTCTCCACCTAACAACCCAATCGGGTCCTGATTCACAAACCGTCCGGCCTCTGGCTCGTAATAACGCATCAGATTGTAATGCAGCCCCGTCTCACGGTCGGCATACTGGTTTTGTAGGCGGAAAGGCTGGTATGCGCTATCCGTTACCTTGGTTTCTTCTTTCAGACGGCCTTGTGATATGCTACAAGAATAGGCTCTAGCTTATGTTGTCAAGTAAATAATCAAAAAGCTGATTTGCAATAAGTTCAGAGTGAGTATTTATAACAGGAAATTCAAAGTAATAATATTGTGATTCATATCGTTCTGTTATATAGTCAGGGATTAAAAAAAATTTATTATAACAAGAGGATATTTCTCTTATGGAGTTAGAAACTTCTTCTAATTTATTGCTTATATTAGTTATATCAAAAAATATTTCATTAAAATTCCTATCAATATTATTAACTGTAATAAAAGGATATTTATTTTGATTGCATAATTCCCAGTGACTGGTAATATCAGAAGCATTTTTGTAAATGAATTTATTCATAAAAACCTCTTTTTAAATTTATAATCAGTAACATATGTCATTTTTCCAGCTTTATCAAATTTTGCCATATAGTGAATAGTAACCCCATCTATTTTTTCTTCTGTTTTATTCCAACTTTTCCCTGTATAACATCGATCGCCAATTTGGTCCGCCCTAATTATCACATTTCCTTTTTCAGATCGCTTTTTGACTTGAACCATAATTTTTCTTTCAAGAGCATTCCGAGGATTAATTCTACCTGTTGATTTAGTAGATACAAATTTAGGGTTTAGAGAAGAGGCTTTCTTTTTAAGCCCAAGAGGATCAATCTACTCCGTGATATTCGATGCAAACTGATACAGATTCTCTCCACCAAACACCCCAATCGGATCCTGATTCACAAACCGACCTGCTTCAGGATCGTAATAACGCATCAGGTTATAGTGCAGCCCGGTCTCTTCATCATAATACTGCTTTTACCGTCTTTGGCGTCGTCAAAGATTTGAGCTAAAGGTTCGTAGCTGTCGGAATCGATGTATATATAGGTATATCTGCCGTACGGGTGGATATCCTGACTAATATTTCACTATCACTAGCGATATTTTTTTCTTGGGTCTTTAAAAGTTCCTATAAACTTCAGATCATTGTAAAGTTTATCTAGATTTTCCTCATAAAATGTTGCATTAGAATAGTAATATAAAGAATTACCTTCATTTATTCCTTTCTCTTTTGCTACTTTCACAATATCTTTTATAACTTTATTGGAGTGTGCCCCAACTTCTTCTGCTAACACTTCAACTGGTACAATTTCTCCATTATCTGTCTGGAATGCCACAAAATAATCAGAATCAATAAATGAAACTCCAAAATCTGCAAAAGCTGGACAATGAGAATCTGAGTCCTCCATTCCATCTGTATATTCATTAAACTCATCAGGTGTTTTAAAAGATGTCCCCATCCACACAGAAATCATATCTTTAGTTGTTTCAATCATATAATACCTCATAATTCAAAATGTTATATATTTTATTAATCCCAAAAACTGTCTAAATTGTTCAATTCCTTCCACTCTTCCAAAGAATAAAGAAAAGGCAAAGAAAAGTTTTCCAATATTTTTTCTTTTAAATTTTCTGACACCATTAATGCTTCCATATACTTATACTTGGAAGACAGCAAAATATCCTTATCCGAATTAGTATATGCCTCCAGCGAAAAACCTTTTTCATCTCTTCCTAAATCCGGGTAAACAATTTCATCCTCAATTTCCCAGCTAACTATTCTTACCAAATAATAGACTTCATTTGTCAATAGCTCGCCTTTTGTATTGACAATAATCGCTTCGCTCATACCAAAATTATAATTAAAGCCATATTTTTTAATAAATTCCAAAAAACGTGCTGACATGATAAAGAAGTTGTAGCCATAAGGTAGAAAATCAAAAGTAACACTCCTTGCTTTCTTTAAGCAGACATAAACCTTTTCAGGCATTGGAGGAATTTCTTGCCCCTTTACGAACCAACTCCATGGAAAGTCAAAATCAGGATGCGTTTTTTTAGGGTTGAATTCCTCTGATATTCCTACTTCCCCTAAGGAAACCTTAGGCACTTTTCTTTTCGCTAACTCATCTAAACTTTGTGCGCTATATCCCCACACCATCAATTTCTTCATAATATCCTCCTAATCTAATCGTTTGGGCGAGTTGGTAGATGAACATCCTCCAACAGATATGGACTTACTCAAACGTTTTTTTAACCTTTCTTGTAAATTTCGTAAACGCCGTCGCGCTTGTGCCTGTAATCGACCATGATATGGTTTCTCCAAAGTTATGCAGTACCGTAGATAGAAAGATGCGTCCATTACTACGATAATAAGCGTCATAACTAATTGTTAAATACCATATTTCTCTTAGAAATTTTTTTACATTATCAGGTAACTCCTCTAAATGGTGGGGTAGAGAATCTAAAATAATTTCTCTATTCTCATACCAGCCTGAAGCAATCATTTTCTTAAAAAAATCTGAGTGTATTTCGTATGGTTTTTTCATAAATACTTCTTATTATTTTACTGTAGTATTTTAGAATGAAATATTCCGCCTTATTGACGCCTGTTTGGAGTCATAGATGAACAAAAGGGAATTCCATGCCAATTCAGGGCCTTTAAATTCGAGTACTGGAGCACTTTTTAGTACACAATATGATTTTAAAGGAGGATATAAATTAAGAAAATTTTGAATAATTTTTGATTCTAAGATGTTTTTAGTTAAATAAAAATAGTCATTAAATAAGATATCAATTTCCTTTTTGTATATGTCGATAAATATTTTTCCTTCTTCTCCAAGGTAATAAATATTTTCTTGAAATAAATAAATACCTTCTTGTATATTTTTAAAATTTATTAATTTAGTTTTTTCTTTAATGTCTTTAATATCATTAAAGTTTAAGGAGAGATTATTGATGACAATGTTTTTTTGTTGTATAAATAATTTAATTTGATTCATATGTAATTTTACCTCCTGAAAGATCGAAGGTTGCCAGTACTTGTTAATTTCGGTTTATCCATATCTCGAATATAATATTGGGTTGCTCCCCCATCGCCATATTTTTTATTTGCTTTTGCTTTTGATTTTCCTACGCAAATATCTTCTTCTACTACAAATATATGTAATTGTTTTCTCATGTCACGTGCGGCAGTAGCATTTCCACTATGTCTCACCTGTACAGAATCGTTAAATGCTCTGGCATTTCCTCTTGCAGAACGTACAGCGTATCCTCGAACAAAATAATTCCCAGGGGCAGAAGCCATACCTGCCGGCCCATGTGGATACAGTGTAAACAATATTGTCCCTTTTTCTAGGACAACATTTTTCCAATTATCCACACCTGGATAGTCCCTACTTCCTAATCAACTATAAGTCGTTTTTGCCTTGGAGGCTGGGAGCCATATTTTAGTTTATGTAATCTTACCTGTGCCTTTTCCCACGCTAAAGCTGCTTCTCTATTTGGCAGTCATCAATTATCACTGAGCCTGTATAATAATTCATCGTAAGTGTAGTAATGGCAGGGCGCAGTACAACAAAGGTCGTCTGAAAAGCAGAAACCGCGTGCGTTCGTTCCGCACACACCCTACGTCAGGACTGAAGGTTTTGTGCGGGCTACGGCTTGCTACACACGCCACGTCAAAATTGGAAGTTTCACACAGGCTAAAACCAGCAAGTTGCTAGGACTGCACCATTCGAAATATCAACTTCCCAAGTATCTGAAATCAACCCTTTGTAATTGGACTCAACAATAAAATGTTCGTCGTCTATCCAATGAAAATTCAACCGATAGCCCATAGCCAAGAAAGAAGGTTCTTCTGAAAATAGAGATCCTTCGTGAAGGATTGCCCCTTTCTTATCAGATACTACCCAATTAATTTTAAAATGATAGAGATCACAATATGCAAATATGGACAAATACTGTTTTCTATTCGGACTCATTTTGCGTTTTTTAATTTGAGTACTTAAGATGAGATTAGCATCTAAGCATGCTTGATATGCTATTTCAAATGGTTCTGTATTCCACCCCTGTTCGACTGCAATTCCCAACATTCCTTGATGGACTGCTTCTAATTGCATCATTTTTTTCTCAGCATCAGAAGACACAAAATATTTATCAAAATTAAAATACAGATAGAAATCTGCAAATCCTTTTATATTCGGTTTTTCTGGGAAATCATCATGAGGATACAAAACAATCAAACAGGTATGAATCTGTTTTGATTCAAATTTAGGCAGAGATTTAGCATATAGCGTTGGAATGGCGTAGGCTTGTCTACTAAAATCCGCAAATATTGGATTTATATTATATTCACTTTGTAAGTCTATAACTTTAATCATAAATTTCTCCTAATCAACTATAGGTCGTTTTTGCCTTGGAGGCTGGGAGCCATATTTTAGTTTATGTAATCGTACTTGTGCCTCTTTCCACGCTAAAGCTGCTTCTCTATTTGGCAGTCCATCAATCATTACCGAGCCTGCATAATTAGGATCGCCACCATACTTAACCCTCAATTTACTTCGAGTCCTCGGCGAATTATTTTCTGTTTTAAAGTAATCTGCCTTTGTTCTAGTTGCTCCGCTGATACCATATTCCATTATTTGCCCCGTTCTTTTATCGAAAATTTTATATCCGTGCAGAGGCTTTTTTGAACTTTTACAGTTTCCATGACAAGCGCCTGCCTTTACCTGTGCTTTAGCCTGACTTTTCTCTTTTGAAGTATCACCACTTAGACTTAAAACTGCTCCAATGCCAATTGCTGTTAGTGCAGCTTGCCCTGCAGCAGTTAAAACAACACCTATTTCTGGCAAGAAAAATAATGCCACAGCTATAAAACCAGAGGAATCAGTCCATCCTTATGCATTAGGTGCAAACCGATAAAGGTTACTACCCCCCAGCAACCCAATTGGGTCCTGATTCACAAACCTACCGGCCTCAGGTTCATAATAGCGCATCAAGTTGTAATGCAGTCCGGTCTCTTCATCATAATACTGGTTTTGCAGTCTGAACGGCTGGTGCGCGTTCCGATAAACGCGTTCATCCTTTTTCAGACGACCCCAAGCGGTGTATTCGCCGTACCACAAGAGGTTGCCGTTGAAATCACAGTGGTAGCGGATGGTTTCTGAACGGGCAGGTACAGCATATCGTACTGCACATCGCGCCAGTCGGTTTCAGACAAATCGTTTCGGGCGTTCTCTTCTTTAGACGGCACTTTCCATTGGTGCTGGCCGTTTTCCTTTTAGACGAAGCAGGTAAGGGTAAGCGTATAGAGCAAGGTCGACTGAAAATTATTTTAGACGAGCTTATGAGTTTGTTAAACCTTGATACAATTTACATTTACTCGAAATCTATAATTTTTCCATATTCAAGAATTTCATCGAAATTGTCTGCTATTTTCCCGATGCTTCCATCATCTAGCCAATACTCCCATATTGAGAAATCATCTTCCAAATCAAAATACACGCACGCTCCATCAGCTAAAGAGCCAAACAGCAAACCTCTTTTTACTCGTTCTGAGTCAATATATCCATTTGAGTCATGCCTTTCTACAATATTAGGCATCTGTTGTTTCTCTTTATTTATCTCTACTAGGTATTTTAAATAGCACCATTGAGGAAAGCCATTTAAGTTATCAAACAACGATTCTTCATTAAACAGATTAATTTGATAGTTGTTGAATTCAATCTCCATAAACAAATTGAATTTATCAAGGGTATTTTTATATGACTGAGGAAACAAGATGTTTAAATTTTTTTCTATGCTTGATATTTCTTTCATGATTAGTATTAGTCCTTTCAATATGAGTTTTTTTACAACTTCCAATATAATCCCGTGCACTTTTTTTCAATAGACCTCACGAAATTTATCGTGCGTCTCAGCTTGTGCTTTATCTCTATGAAATCTTTCTGTAATAAAGAGTTGTGTACCTGTGCCACCAATACCTGCTCCCAATGCTCCAGCTAACACTTCTGGGATTGGACTCTCTCTTATTGTACGTGTTTTATCATTAAGAGATGCCGCAGCCTCTCATTAATTACGTTTACAACTTGTTGTAGTGATTCTACACTTTGAAATACTAGTTCTTTACTCATAAAAAATCCTCTTTATTTTATTATTTTAATTATACCATGTATAAATTGAAAAACTGCAACATAAAAGTTACAGACTAACAATATTTATCCAAAAACAGTGTAATGAATTATACCCTATCCTTTATCATTCACGAGAAATACTCACACATCAACGTGTGCTTACATCTAGCTTTTCCTTCTATAAATTTACTAAAGTTAAATTTGGGGTATTAGAGGATTAGAAATATTCTCTTTCTAATCCTATAGATATGCCTATTCTGTTCGAGTTTCAACTAAATATATTCCCCATTCAGCTAATTCTTCGGGCAAATCATAAACAGCTTTTCCATTACTTTCATAGATTTCAGAGATTCCTGGTGAGGTCTCAGAAAAAGTATCCCAAGCTGTCACTAGTTCTTCTACAAATTGAATATTATGAGGTTCAAAAAAGTCATTAAATTTCGATAGTTCTTTACTATAAATTGTCACAACATTATAGCTATCAAGCATGATTTCATCGTGACTTTTATGTCCACCAAATCCAAACTTACTTAATCCATCATTTACAAGTAAATCACCGTATCTAATCAACAGTGCTAGACATTCTTCTCTTGAACAACCATCAATATAATAAACATCCTTACGGGATTCCTTGATAATATTCTTTGCTATTACTTTTTCTCTATCAATACTGACAGACAATTCCAAAATAAAAAACAAGGGCTCGTCATGAATCGCAATAAAGTGTTGAAAAACCTCTAATATTTTTTCTGCGTGTACATTCGCCATCAAATGATGTTCAGTTAACTTTGTAAATGATTCAAACAGGTTTTCTACCAAGCTAACTTGGTGACCTTTTACTAAATTCAACATTACACTTCCTCCAGAAAATTAAAACAATATCCACGTTTATAATCTCATTATATCATTAAAACCCAAAAAAAGACTGGAACTTCCCGGTCACAGTCTCTTATAAATCCACTTCAGTTCCTTCAAGGAAAGTTAATACAATTTGTCCAGTTTCTGAAATAGATTGATAGCATGTCAGACTATAGTATCCAGAAGCCATACTTGAACTATTACTCTGATTCTTACCCTCTATTCGGTTAGAGAAGCTACCTTCACGCTTTTCATTCTCCCTTTCGTTACAAGGTTTCTAAACTTTTACAAGTAGTGATACCGCCTCAACGTGGGTTTTAGAGGACTAAATGGAGTCTGAATTGCCTGATAGAGATGTAGTATTGATTAAGCAATCAACAAATAATGTACAAAACAAAAATAAAGTACACTGCTTAATAAGTGTACTTTATCCTTCTAATTCAGTTTTATCAATGGTTTAGCTCTAGTTTAGTCAATTGTACATAAATTTTTAGTTTTAAAAGTATATAATTAATCGTAAATTTATTTAAAGAAGGTTTAAAGATGAGCATATTATCTGATAAACTAAAAGCCAAGAGAAAAGAAAAAGGATTCTCACAAAAAACACTTTCCGAAGAAATTTGTGAGCAAAGCCAAATCAGCAAAATAGAACGTGGTAACTATATGCCTGCTGCTGATTTACTCTATAAACTTGCAAATCGGCTTCAAGTTCCCTTAGATTATTTTTTCGATGAACAGATTGAAATGACTTCCAATATAGCACCGTTTAAGAAATTAGCAGAAAAATTACTTGAAGATCGTAATTACGAGGATTTAAAATACCTCTTAAACTTAGAAAAAGAAAAGTATCAGTATCTGTCTACTGAGGATGAATTTTATCTTCTATGGATTCAAGCGATTATCCTTTTCTACTTACATAGTTCCAAAGATGAAGCTATCGCCAGTCTAGAAAACACTTTGCCAAAGCTTTCGGTCAGCTCATCTGTGTATCTTAAACTCCTCAATACTTTATCTAATTTTTATTTTTCTGTAGGGCGTGATGCAGAATACGAAGAAAATAACTCACTTCTTATCAGTTTGTATCAGGAAAAAGATTTAAACCACCAAGAGTATTTATTTGGTTATATTCGAGTTAAACATAATTTCGCCTATTATTTACACTCTAAAGGTAAGGAATTAGAAGCCGTCCAAGAAGCCTTAGAAACCATTGACTTTTGTAAACAAAAAGAGACCAGCTATCAGCTGGCGCCTCTTTTAACTATCGTTGCAAATGCCGGAAAAGATTTTTTAAAGCACGATGAAATTCTTGACTATTATTTACAGGCTCGTGATATCTGTAAAATATACGAGCACAAGCTCATGATGGCTAAGATTGATCATTTTTTAAAAGATAAGGATAGGTGACTTCAATCGTAATAAGTTATAATTACCAATTAGCTAGAAACGTAAAAGTGGAGAGGAACTAATATAGTTTTCTCCACTTTTGTTAATATCCCCTCTTCCATTTGTATCCCGCCAAACTTACTAATACAAGTAAAACTAAATTAAAGATGATAAAGAAAATCGTAAAACTAAATAATCCATTCTGTGCCAAATCTTCCGTGTAAAGTTCAGTCTCTGTAAAGAACAGATAAATTCCATATCCCTCCACGAAAATAAGAAAACTGACAAAACCAATAAGGAAAAGTCCACTGGCAATAAGAAAGAGTCTCCATAAAAGAATGAGAATTCCTCCTACTGATAAAAAAATTACTGGGATAAGGAGTAAATCATTCATGACTTTCTCCTTTCTAGTCAATCAATTGACAATAATGGGTGGCAAGAGAGGAATCAAATACCTCTAGCTTTTGAACTAAGTCCAAATACTCCTCTTTCTCATGTTCTTCAAAGTCCACACCTCGATGATTCTGAAGAGCGATTTCCAATTGACTAGTGAGCTCTCGTTTAGAAAAACTGTAATCCCCCGTCACTTCCTCAAAATGTTCCTTTAGTTCCTTGTAGGCATGGTATTCTTCAGGTGTTTGAAATCCCTGTACCAAAGCCTCTTCTAATTGATAATAGGTATCTTCCATCATAATTGTTACCTCGTTTCTTTCTATCTTTATTCTACCGCGCTTTTCTTTTCTTGTCCGCTATTTGTATCTATTTTTTACTCCAATTCAAAAGAAAGTTGTTCTTGCTTTTCTTTTCCTTTTTCATGGAATTGTCTTAAGGCCTGATCAATAATATCTAAATCCGTTTCCGTTTCAATCAATGGCGCGAGTACATCGTATTCGGCCTTTTTAGTTTGATAATCCTCTTCCTTTGGAAAGTTTTTCTCAATTTCTACCTTAGCAGTATTCCATTTATCCTTTAATTCATCCAATAAGTTCTGAGTTTTCACTTGGTCCTCTTTAATGTGATCAATCGTATGCTGAAGCCTTTGAATTGTCCCCAAAGGAGAGTACAAATCTAAACTGACAGAATATTGATTTTCTCCTACAATCTTAACAGAGAAGGTTTCAGGGAGAGGTTGATTTGTTGGAAGACTAAGCATTTTAATGTCAAATCCTCGATAACTTGCTAGGGTACGAAATTCTTTGCTGTCAGATTGATTATGACGGATAAGACGGTGTAGGGATTCACCTGCTTCAGCTCGTTGCTCAAAAGCTTGCTTACCTACTGTCATAGAAAATGATTGGTCTTTCGACATTTCAGACTGTTGAATGTCGCCTTCATACTTGCTTAATCGTTTCTCAAGAATGGGAATATTTTCTTCACAGTAAGAGATTGTATGACGATAGTGATCCTTGCTGCGTTGAAAGGCGCGTCTTTGATTTTCTAATAGAGTTAGATCATTCTCTAGTTCCATCTTATATTTGAGATATGGATTACCTGTTGCTAGTGCTTTAAAATCAGAAGCTGTCATGGTCTGTTCATCAATGTCTTCCGCAGCACGAATCGGCTCCTTAGAAGTCATAATCTGCTTAATATAACGAAGTTTGTTCTCCTGAGTTGCCCATAGATAATTATCAAATGAACCTTTGGTAATGTAGTGGTAAATATCCACTTCCTTGTTTTCATTTCCCTGTCGGATAATCCGTCCATTGCGTTGCTGAATGTCACTTGGTCTCCACGGTACATCCAGGTGATGAACTGCTTTCATCTTGCTCTGAACATTTAAACCTGTTCCTCCTTTTTCAGTTGAGGCAAGTAAGATCCGCACCTCTCCTGCATTGACCTTTCGAGACAAACTATTCTTCTTTTCATCACTATTGGCATCATGTACAAAGGCAATTTCCTTACTAGGGACTCCTCTATCAACTAATAAAGCCTTAATCTCAGAATAAACATCAAAGCCATTGTCCTTTTTCTTAGGTGTTCCAATATCTGAAAAAATCATCTGAGTAGCCTTATTTTCCATTCCTTCACGATAAATTCTTTCAACATTATCCACTACCTGAAGCAGTTTATGATTGTCTGCTAGACTATAACTAGAGTCTAATAAACGCATATCAATAGCTAGTTTCCGTGCCTCACCTGTTATCTTTAACATGTTATCCTGGCTTGGATCAACTGTTCCACATTTAACCGCATCTGACCTCATAACTAATTCTTCTAAATAGAGTTTCTGGTTTTCAGTTAACTCACTCTCAATAGGTATAATACGAGCTTCTGGAACAGGTAAATCCAACATATCTTGTGTTTGAATGTCGGCTGTTTCTTTATAGATTTTCATCAACTCAGGTAGATTGACAAACTTTTTAAATCGTTTCTTAGGTTGGTACTTATCCCCTGTAGGAGCTAATTCCATAGAGTTTTGAATTTCTCCAAAAGCACCTACCCAAGAGTCAAAATAATCAACTTGATAGCGTTTTAAGATATCCGGTTGAATGTAGTTCATCATAGTATACAACTCACTAATAGAATTGGAAACAGGTGTTCCTGTCGCAAAGACAATATTTTTAAAATCATGTTCTTCCTGAATCTGTCGAACCTTCATTTCCATATCCACGTTCTTCTTAGAGGTTGTATTGGTAATCCCTGCTACATTTCCAAGTCCAGTAATTGGACGAATATTTTTAAAGTGATGTGCTTCATCCACAAAGAGAAAATCAATTCCTAAGTTCTCAAAATCAATAAAACTATCACGATTGAAACGTTGGAGTTCTTCCAATTGTTTCTCTAGACCACTTATTGATTGTTCTGCTTCTTTAACGGTATACTTATTTTCAGAATGTGTTTTAATCTCTCGTAGTTCATTGAGTTTATCCTCGATATAATTCATCTGTCTTTCTTTACTGACAGGGATTTTTTCAAATTGAGAATCCCCAATGACAATGGCATCGTAATCTCCTGTAATAATACGTGACACAAATTGTTTTCTTCTCGCCTTCACAAAATCTTTCTTAGTGGTCACAAAGACTTTTTTAGTAGGGAAAAATTTCATGATTTCTTGGCCAAATTGAGCAGACAAACTAGAGGGCACCACATACAAGGGCTTATGAACCATCCCCAACTCTTTTAATTTAAACCCAGCACCAAGCATGGTCAAGGTCTTTCCTGAACCTACCTCATGAGCTAATAAAGCTCTTTTTTCTTCTACGATTCTTTGAATGGCATTCTCTTGATGAGGGCGAAGACTGATGTTTTGTGCCAAGCCATCAATGACTAGATGGCTACCATCATACTCTCGACTAACCGTTCGATTATAAAGACGATTGTAACTTTCTTCAATGACTTGTTGGACTTCTGGATACCGTGAGACAAATTCTTGAAAGAGCTCTTGTAAATGCTGCTCTTTTGCTCTTAGAACAGAGGTTTTTTCCAAATCTGTGATGGTCTTTTTCTTTTCCCCTTCCGTAACAGTCATAGTAATAGTCGGTTGGTTCGAATTAAGTAAATTCTCAAAAATCTTTCTTCCTGTATCATAACGTGAGCCACTGACTCCAAGACTACTATCTTTGGCACTTGGATAGCGATAAGCAAATGATGTCCTTAAATGAACCTGCCCATCGACAGGATTCACTTCAATGACTTGTTCAACATCAGGCGAAGACAATTCAAATTCACGGTTGGTAAAACATTCAAAGGCAAATTTACCATAAACGGATTGAGGAATCCAACGTGACCCTATTTTAAACTCAATATCTGCCAGATGAATCCTTGGAGGGCGAACAGATTCTAACAAATCTAAAGCATGAGACCAGTCACATTCTTGATTGTTTTCCTCTACTAATAGTTGAACTACTTCTATCTTGTTGAGAATATCTCCTGACAAAAACTGGTTCTTAGAAAGATATTTTCTTTCCCCTCTTAAATAGCTTTCTGGATCCATTAAGATCTGGTCACCCAACTCATCTAAAATAGCTGCTTGGCTATGTTCGGGATAAATTGATACCATATAGTCTAAATCAACCCCTCTACCATCCGATAAACTAGAGTTTAAGGCATCTAGAGCAGTTGAAACTCTTGCAATCACTCTCTCTGGCCTAACCAATGCTTTCTCAAAGGCTAAAGATTTTTTATATTTTACTTTCTGATCTTTAGAATCAATGTATTCATCTTCTAAACTTGCTAGTAAAGAATACTTATCGTCACTATCAAATAAGTTCCGATTAACGGAGGCATTCAAGTATCCAAATTGACTTACAAAGCGGTCATAGTCACGATTGAGTTTACTAAGTAATACCTGAAAATCTGTCCGACTATAATCTTGATGACGTTGAATTTCAATTAAGGATTGATAGGTCTCTCTCAAATCAACCATGCCCTTAATGCGACCAATATCCTTATCCGATAAGGGACTTTCATAAAAGACAGTTTTTTTGAACAGTCCCTTATATTTCCCTCTTTTACTCGCTTCTTCTGACTTGTAAACATCTAGTGCTTCCTCATCTGTCAAATGAAGTTGCACAAATCGATCTATTTTATGTTCAGACAAAGAACTGTCCCAAGCTTTAAAATCTCCATTCTCATCTACATAATAACTAATTTCGTCTACTTTTGAACTGTTCCGAATGCCATGCGTATCTCGGTAATAAATTTGATTTCCCTCGTATCCAAAAGAATAGAGCGCTAAGTCCTCACGTATACGACTTGGGATAGAATTATCCACTTCTTCTTGGATAAAAACAGGTGCTTTCAAAGAATTGTCAATTTGTTTAAGTGCTTCCACATTCTCTAATGCTTTCATTATGTCAGTAGCTAATGTTTCTGATACCCCCTTAACATTGAGAGTACCTCCATTAAAATTACGTACCTCATATTCACCCAAAACTTGTGTATTGTATTTCCCATCAAAATATGGATTGATCCAGACACGCTTATCCTCCTCAAAGGGAATAGAACCATTAAAAACAAGTTCCTCTTCATTAAGATTCTTTGCTTGGTCCTTTTGAAAGAAGAGGAGATCTGTAGTCACTCGGGTACCTGCAATCTTTTTAAAAGCCGTATCTGGCAACCGAACTCCCCCTAAAAAATGAGTGTTGGATTTAATCTCTTGTAAGACATTATCTGTCCGCTTATCCATTGTGCCAATAGATGAGATAATCGACACTTGTCCTCCGTCTCTTACTAAATCAAGTGAGTGTTTGACAAAGTAGTCGTGAATCATATAAGGTTTATCATAGTTTTTATCGGCAATGCGAAAATTTCCAAAAGGAACATTCGTTAAGACTAAATCAAAACTATTATTTTGATAGGGAACTTCTTCAAATCCTCGCACTTCAATATGGGTATTGGGGTGGAGTTGTTTTGCGATTGCGCCTGTCACACTGTCTAATTCAACCCCATAGAGTTCTGATTTATCTCGTATACTTCTAGGCATAGCCGCAAAGAAGTTCCCAGTTCCCATAGAAGGATCTAATATCCTTCCTCCCTCAAAACCATCATCCAGTAACTTTTGCCAAATCTGGCGAATAATCATTGGGTCTGTATAATAGGCTGTGAGAGAACTTTGTTTCATAGTGGAGTATTCTGATTTACTTACTAAACTCTTAAGAGTTAAACGTTCTGTTTCATACTTTGGATTGAGTTCATCAAAAAATTCATTGGCAAGGCCACCCCATCCGACATACTTGGCTAGTAGTTCTTGTTCTTCTGGATTTGCTTGTCGTCTCTCTTTTTCTAATCTTTTAACAAGTTCAATTGCGGCGATATTCGTTTCAATTTTTTCTCGATTTGTCTTAGGATAAAAGTCCTCTAAATCATCTGGAAAAACAAAATCTTGAACAGGAATATCCAACTCTTCTACACTTGAAATAAGTGGTGTTGATTCTGTTTCCTTATCTTTTTCCTTTTCTTCTTCCAGGTAGGAAAACAAATCTATTTCCTGATTTTCACTTGATGAATCAATCTCTGAATCTTCTTTTTCAAGTTCTACGATAGACAATACTTGTTCAATCTCTTCTAAACTGTTCAAGTATAAGATAGGACTTTCTTCAAATAACTGGTTGGAATCATTGAATAGCTCTAGGCGAACTAAGTTATTTAACTGTGCATTTTCAATCGAAACCAACTGAAATACTTGTCCTTTATAACTTACTTGTGAACCGATTGGATATTCCCTCAAAGCTTCTTCTACAATTTTATCGACATTAGAAAAAGAGTTCGTTTCTTCCGTTTCCTGTTCAACATCACTTGAAGGAGACAAAGATTCCTCTACTTGATTAGACTTTTTTCTTATAGCCTTTACTTCATCAAAATGAGTAATAATCTTCAGCTTTTGTGTCAGTGGGAGTTGTGTGTAGTTTTCTTCATGATGGACAAGATCCGTCACGGTATCTAAAGTAGCCATCAATTCTGAACCCAAATAAGCTAGAACATCTCCCTCTTTTTCTTCAAAATGAATCTCAATAACTTCTTTTTTAAGCTCTTTTGAGTCAACCATTAGAAGAAATTCCTCTATATCTCTACTAATACGGTCAGATAGATTATTCGCAACCCGATAGACATTGACTAAATTGACATCCTGATTTTGATGAAATACAAGCTCACTTAATGGTTCTAACTTCTCTTTTCCAGATTGGATGTGAAATCGAGTGGAAAGGTTATAGGTTGCGACTTCTAGCACCAAGTTTTTCTCCCAATTGCTTAATTGAGATAATTTATCTAGACCTGCTTGTCCAAAATTTCTTGTGTAACTTTCTAGATCTTGGTCATTATTTTCAGAACTGGCCTCTAGGAAAGAAATAATATCTTGATGAAATGAATAGACATGAGGTATCTCTTTTATCTTGCCCTCTTCAGCCAAAAAACTCTCTACCAAGTCTTGCCATTTCTCATCAAAATGTTGCGCTTGATAACGAAGAAATAGGCCCATTTTCTCCCTATCTTTTGGAATTGTTCCACGAAACATAGCCAATAATTGCATTACTTCCATACTCGCTCCTTTCATCTATACGAAAATAGGAGAATCACATGATTCCCCTACAACTCTATCTCCATTTCAACCTCTTGAGGACTGGTTTCTAAATCACTAGACAAAAGAGAAACGGCATCTGTTCTCATGTAGTAAGTATATAAGTCTTCTAGGTCTTGTTGGTTTTCAATCCCTGTTTCAATACTAATCAGAGCCTGTATAAATTCCTTGTAGTGACTCTCCATCATATCTGAAATCTTTTGTTTCATTTCCATAAATACTGAAGACGGTTCAGTTATACTTGTTTGGCCCATGTCTTGTAAATCCTTTTCTAAGGGATTGGTTCCTTCTTCTACTTCTACTAAATCTGAACGACCATCACCATCAGAATCTGCGCTAAGAGGATTGGTTCCTAGCGTCAATTCTTGAGCATCAGTTAGTCCATCTTGATCCGAATCACGTTGATAAATGGCTTCCATATACTTCCTTCTTTCCTAGTTAATCTTTTTTCACTCCAATCCTATCAAATATTCCTTGAAAGAAGTATCACAACAAAAAAAGAGAACGAGCCAAAACTGCGTTCTCCTTAAAATGTAAAACATTACTATTAAAGTAAAAAAGACGACTTACAGAACCTGTAAGCCACCTAGTCAGTCGGTTTATTCTGGTGTCTACCACCGCTTGGCCCTTGAGATTTCAAAAACTCATAAATATGTTTTGCTCATTCAAACTCATCCCCACCAAACTGACTAATTGCTGGTAAAATAGTAGTCTGAAGTTGAATGACTTTTGGGAAATAAAATTGAAGATTGACATACACCAATTTTTCTTTCTTGTTCTTATACTTTTGATAAGAAACTTTCAAACCTGTATTATCTGGTGTTTCACCGATAACATCACCCGTTAGAACTCTTGTCCCCTCAATCGCACGGCCATTATGAATGGAATATAAGGTTAAACGACTCCCATTCTCTCCTTTTCCGTTAGTGATAAAAAAAAAGGAGGACTTCTACACTTTGGCGTAAAAAGTCCTCTTTTAGAAATGTATTCTTTTTCTATTATATTATTTAATAACGCATAAAAATTTTCCTAAACAAAATATCTTACTTTCACACGATAAAAGAAATTCACATACACTTATATTTTCTATTATCATGTCATGATATTTCATATTTTTATCTCCTTACATCTTTAAATCTCCTTTATTTTGATTTTTCAAATATGAGTATCACTATGGATATTTACAAATATATAACATTGTCAGCTATCGAATTTAAAAATTCTTGGTCATGTGAAACAATGAATATTATTTTCTTATCGCTTTTACATTCGTTGATCAGATGGGATATGTTCATCATATTGCAATAATCCATTCCACTAGTAGGCTCATCAAAAAACATAAGTTTAGATTTTTTACATAGTACAGATGCAATTGCTACCCTTTGCTTTTGTCCACCTGACAAGCTCATTGGATGACGATCTTTTGATTCATATAAATCAAGTTTTTTCAGAATATTTTCAACATAACTACTTTCAATATTTTTTATTCCAAGACCTACTTCACTTGCAATAGAATCGGTAAAAAGCTGATGATTAACATCCTGCATTACAAGGGATGATATTTTTAGCCTATCTGATTTTGAAAGTCTTTTGCCGTCCAAATAGATTTCATCCTTCGATTTTCTTTCTAAGCCTATAAGGCATCTGAGCAAAGTGGATTTACCAAGTCCGTTTGTTCCTACTATGCCGTAAATTTTTCCCATTTCAAAAGAGAGGTCTTTTAAATGCAATTTTTTATCTATGCCATTAAACTTAAATTCAATGTTTTTTACTTCTAAATTTCCCTTATTTTCATTTTCGGGTACTGTAAGTTTTACTCTATTCTTATTTCTTAAACCTAACTTCTTTAGCTTTTCAGACGGTATTTTCATAAAATCTATTTGAGTATATTCCTTTTGTATTTCCCCATCTTTAATCAAAAAAACTCTATCTACAATATCCATTAGATAAAATATTCTATGTTCTGAGATTATAAGAGTTTTCCCCTTATCTTTAAGTTTTATAAGCATTTCTTTTATGATTAAAATGTTTTCTTCATCAAGATTTGATGAAGGCTCATCTAAAACAATGATTTCCGTTCCAGATATATAACTTGCAGCAATACATAAAATCTGCTTTTCTCCACCCGAAAGCTTAAAAATATCTCTATTTAAAAGATGTTCTATCGGAAACAAATCCAACATATCATTTAGTCTTTCATCCATTTGTTTTTTTGAAAGTCCTATATTCTCCAAATAGAGAAGTAATTCAAGAGTAGTATTTATATTGAAAAAGTGTGTCTTTGGATTTTGAAATACATTTGATACTAAGAGCGATATTTCGTATAATTCGAGGTTTTTAATATCTTTATTATCAATCCTGATGGTTCCACCCATAGAAGCTCCATCATATCGTACAGCTAACCCATTGATAGAATTTATAATTGAAGATTTTCCGCTACCACTTTTCCCAGTAAATAATACACATTCGCCTTTTTTTACATCTAAAGAAATGTTTTTTAACACTTTAGGAGAATTTCCATAAGATAGAGATAAATTTTCAATTTCTACCATAAAGCTCCTCCTATAACCATAATCAGTATTGAAAGCACATAAACAAAATCAACTGTTTTCGTTTTGACGGATATGTACCTAGTTTTTTTAACAGGATTTTCAATACATTTTGTTTCTGCTGCCTTTGCAATATCATCAGAAATATTAGAAGACATAACAAGTAAAGGCACAATTACATACTCGATGTATGAAATTGGATTTTTAAATGTAATACCCCTTATTTTCATAGCAAGTTTTATATTGTGACTTTCTTCCCTAAATGAAGGAAAAAACCTAAACATTACAGCAATTGGTATAGAAACAGTACGAGGTAAATTCATTTTATCCATTGAGGATATTACACTTCCTACATCCGATGTTTTTAAAAAAAAACTTCCCGCACTAAATGGAAGATAAAACATCTTACATACAGCAAATAGCATAAAAAACATCATTAAAATCGCATTCATATTTCTAATTACATCAAGATTAGGTATCAAAGAAAGAACCCCAAAAAATGATATGTTTTTTAAGGCTTCTTTCTTAAATCCATTCATTAAAAAAAGAAATGAAATAAGAAGCACAATTCCCCATTCAAAATAGGTATTTACTTTATAAAATACAGCAAATCCAAGTGAAAAACTTACTAAAATTTTACTAATTGGATTGGGATTATATGGATTGTCTAAAGAAACGAGCATTATACAATACCAGCTTTTTCGAAATGCTTTTTCAAAAAGACTTTACCGATATATGCGCCGAGTATCCCGCCGACAACAGCACCGATATATACTAATACCATACTTCGATAATTCAAAAGTGCTATGAGCTTCATTATATAATCGTGACCCATACCGCCTGTTTCCGCCAGTTTAATAACCTTGTCTTTAGCCAACAAAACTTGCATAAGGAAACCACAAATCCAAGTGTTGAATACGACAAATGAGAGCATATTAAATTTAAATGATTTATATTCTCCTTTTTTTCTTAAAAGTTCCGCAATTGCCATACTGATTACAGCATGTATCAATATTACATATGTATTTCCCATTGCAATTGCTAAAAGACTACAAATCAACCCAAGTATAAATAATCCCCATGATTTTTGAACTTTTGCCATAAAGAGCATTATAACTATTCCTGTTATAATGCCTGCCAGTGTAGGGTATGCCAAGTATAAAATCGGTACAATACCAATCATTCCCGAAGCAAACATAAGTACAAAATATATTACTGTAAATACACCTATCGTAACTAAATCTTTAATTCTTAATTTTTCCATTTTTATATTTTCCTTCTAAATAAGTTTTCACTGAATATTTGATTTTCTAAGCATTGCTTTATAAAATTCCGAGCTTTTACAAAGTTCTTCATCTGTCCCTATCGCTTCTATTTTTCCGGCATTTAATAAAACGATTTTGTTTGCATTTCTTATTGTTCTTAATCTATGAGCAATAACAATTGCCGTTTTTTCTTTTATAAGTTCGGATAAAGCCTCTTGAATTAGACTTTCATTTTCAACATCCAGAGATGCTGTAGCCTCATCAAGCAATATGATTGGTGCGTCTTTTAGTATTGCCCTTGCTATTGAGATTCTTTGTCTTTCTCCGCCTGAAAGTCTTTGTCCGTTTTCACCTATTACTGTATCTATTCCATCCGGCATTTTGTCTATAAATTCATAACATCTTGCTATTTTAGCCGCTCTTATAATCTCTTCATCTGTAGCATCTTTTTTACCGATTTTTATATTATCTTTTATGCTTGAATTAAAAAGAGTAACATCTTGGAAAACGATAGAGAAATTTTTAAGGAGTGTTTCCGGATCAATTTTACCGATGTCCTCTCCCCCTATCAAAATCTTTCCTTTATCTATATCCCAAAATCTTGCAGCAAGCTTGGTGAGAGTTGTTTTTCCGCTTCCGCTTGAACCGATTAGCGCAGTGATTTCACCCTGCTTTGCAGTAAAGCTCACACAATTTATTACAGAATAATCATCATATCCGAAATAAACATCCTTGAACTCAATATCGTAATTTTTAATGTCAATATCTTTTTTGCCTTTTTGAACAGGCATGGTCTTTATTTCCTTTATTCTCCCTACAACCGCATCAAGCATAACTATCATTGACATAAAGGTGATTATTCCTTCTATAGGAAGATAAATACTTGCTGTAAGCATTAAAAATGCGATATAAACCAGCGCACTTACCTCCCCTGCCATAAGCATGTTGACGCCGATAACGGCAACACTTATAATTCCAAGCTTTAAAATTGCGGCAGCTATTCCTGTAAGTGTTCCGGCTACAACTTCACCTTTCGTCTTCTGTTTTGTGGATGCATTTAATTTTTCAAAAAAATCATTTAACATCCTATCTTCTAAGTTGTAAGATTTTATTTGCTCTATCTGCTCTATATTTTCCTGTAGATTATCAAAAACCTTACGATTATCATCTATCCAGCCTTGTACTATTTTTTTCTGACTTTTCTTTGATAAAAATATAATCAAAATAGAAATGGGAATTACCCAAAGGGCTGCAAGTGCAAGTTTCCAATTATAGAAGATAAGCATTAAAGCAATAATACTTGTGGATATAGCCGTTGAATATATATGAGGTACAGCATGAGAAAAAATTGTTTCATATAAGTTCATGTCATTCATCATGGTTTCCGCAAGGTCTGCCAAATCTCTTTTACCAAAATAAGAAAGAGGTAATTTCTTTAACTTTTCCGCTAACTCAATTCTTGAATTTGCACTCTCGTTGTACACATTGGTGTAAAGTCTTACATAATCCCACCTCGCTATTAAGAACATCACAATCATCATTACTACAATTAGTGCAATATAATGAACAGAAGTAAAATTGTAACTCTCAATACTTTTTAAAATGCCTATATACTGAAACAGAAACATAAAACCGATCATTGGTGCGAACAATTTAGTTAAATTAACAAGCGTGTGTGAAAATATGGCTTTTTTTAAGTTAAGAGCGCCTTTTTCTGACATCGCATATTTTTTCATAAAATAAGAAACCATATGTTTAACCTCCTATCTTCCAATTTACGGATTTTTGATATTCTTCCCAAAGTTTTTTGTAAGGCCCACTCATACCGATTAAATCTGAATGCTTGCCTTCTTCTACAATTTTCCCCTTATCAATAACAAGAATTTTATCCGCATCTACTACTGTAGATAATCTATGAGCAATCATCAATGTTGTCTTGTTTTTTGATAGCTTCTTAAAAGACTCTTGAATCAAATGTTCATTTTCAGGATCTGCAAAGGCTGTAGCTTCATCTAAAATGATAATATCTGCATCTTTCAAAAAAGCTCTCGCTATAGAAATCCTTTGAGCCTCTCCTCCTGAAAAATATGTGCCTTTAGTTCCGTAAACAGTATCAAGTCCTTTATCTAAATTTTTAATAATATCTTTAGCCCCTGAATTGATTAAGGCATTGTCAATTTCTTCATTAGTTGCATCAGGCTTTCCGATTAAAAGATTATCTCTTAAACTCATTTTAAATAGTTTAGAGTTTTGAAAAACAAAAGCAATTTTTCTCATTAAAGCCTCTTTTTCAAAATCTTTTATATTAATTCCTCCAATATAAATTTCACCTGTTTTAATATCGTAAAATCGTGCAGCAAGCCTTGCTATAGTAGTTTTACCACTGCCTGATGATCCGACTAAAGCAACTCGTTCTCCTTTATTCACCTTAAATGAAATATCGTCTAATACATTTTCATCTTCATAAGAAAAGCTTACATTTTTAAACTCTATCCCAACATCAGAACTTGTTTTATTTCCATAAACAAAATCATCAAACTCAAGTATATTTTCAATTTTATCTAAAGCAAGTTCTGCAAAATAACTGTATTGTGTAATCGTCGCAGTTCTCATAATAAAAGTAGCAAATGCCGGTCCTATTAGGAAGTAAATAACAGAATCTGCAACTACATTAGATAAGTTTCCATTAAATTTTATTAAGAGTAATGCCACAGGTACCAAGAAAAATGCCGTCGATGTAGAAACGGTTTCAAACCACGACATTTTATTCGTATAACTCATAGTAAGCTTAAGTACATTGTCTTTTGTTTTTATGATTAACGAATATAACTTATCAAAGCTCTCAACACTTTGTGCAAATGTTTTAACAACAGGAATTCCTCGAACATATTCCACAGTCTGAGAAGATAAATCGGAAAGTCCTGCATAATACTCATCCTTCATTTTTTTTGTTTCGGTTGTCATCATAGATGACATCAATGTCATACCGATAATCATCGGTATCATACTGGCAAGTCCTAACTTCCAGTTAAACACGAAGAAAAATACAAGCAGGACGATTGGCGATATAATGGTCATCGCCATATCAGGAAGTTGATGCGCTATAAAAGAATGGGTTTCAGACGCTCCGGACACAATTACATTTCTTATCCTTCCGCTTTCTTTGTCATCGAAATACCCAAGCGGTTTGTTTATTAGTTTTGTTACGGAAGTCTTAATAATGTTATCTTCCACTTCAAATGCAAAAATATGGGATAAAATTAAACCTATTAGGTATATAAAAAGCCCCAGAACGGCAAAGACTGCTGCATAAATTGAATTTTCCTTTACATAATCAAAATTCACCATCCCATTTAAAATTAAGTTATTTACAATTCTATGAATATATACCATAGGCATCAAAACCATGACACCTGATACAGCAGACATAACCATAGCAATATAGAGTAAAAAACTTTTTTCACCACCGTAAGCCATTAGTCTTTTCAGTATTGATTTCTTCTTATCCTTCACTGAACAACTCCTCCTTTTTTTAAAATTAGCAAACCCTATAAATAGCCTTTTTAGACTGATTTTAGAGGCTTGTTTTCAAACTCTTTTGCAATACGCATAGTTTTTCTTGTTTTTATCTATCATTTATTATATAATAAATGAGGATTTCAATCAATTAGATATGGCTAAATAAGTCTATTCGGGATAATGTCTATTCGGGATAAAATATAAAGCACGGAGGTATAATATGAGTGATTTTTATAACTTTGTTAAAAACTTTTTTTCTACAGATGAATCTATCGATAATACAAAATACTCCACTGTAGGACATGAATTCCGTTTTAGCACGGATAATGCAGAAGGCATATATTGGTTTTACGAGGGCGATAATTTCACTATTGATATTTATGATGTTTTCATAAAAAAAGAAATTATCCATACAAGTTTTTCTGGTTTGAATAATTTCTATTCCCTTTATTTATCTTATTTAGTTACAGCAAACGGTGAATGTTTTAATCCTTATCAAAATCTTTCTTCAAATTCACTTTATACTATAAATACAAAAAATTCTAAAGACTTTAGGTTTTTACTTCACAAAAACTCTCCTTATTTAGGAATCGGTATAAATTTCAATCAGTCCATGATAGAGCAATGCCTGTCCTCTTATAAGAATAAAGTCTGTAACTATGAAGATTTATTTTTTAATACCAGCATTATAATAAACAAGCCTTTAGAAAGAATCGCAAAAGATATCCTTAATTGCAAGATGGCATCTCCTGCTGCTGAAATCTTTTTTGAGTCAAAGGCAAAGGAATGGTTAAGTATTACAATAGACTCTTTTTTAAATAAGTACAGCAATCCACTATCTATTGCCGATGATGAGGCTTTGAAAAATGTCACCAATTATATAGACGATCATTATGCAACATCTATCTCACAGGATACTTTAGAAAAAATATCCACTATGAGCGGCACAAAACTAAAAAAGTTATTTAAGCAAAAATATCAATGCACAATTACAGAATATACTCAAAGACGGAGAATGAATATGGCGGAATTACTCCTACTGAACTCTACCCTTAAAATTCAAGATATAGCAGAGGCTGTAGGATATTCCTCTCACAGTAAATTTAGTACATGCTTCAAAAAATATAAGGGATTTTATCCCAAAGACATAAAAAAATATGCGAAAAATAATCTTTCTGATTAAATACATAAGGATTTAACTTTGGGGACGGTTGAGTTAGACCTTATTGGAAAATGTTAAAGTCATAATTGGTAAACCTAAATAAATTATACGTTTAGGTCTTGTTATTATCTTGTAAAATCAGTAAAGTAGCTAATTCTACTATTTTTAGGGAGTTAGTCACAAAGAAAATCAAACAGTTAGACTGACTGTTTAAGTATGAAAAAAGCAGATAAAAAATCCCTTGAGTAAATAACTTAGGGGATTTTAAAGGTTGGGATAGGGTATTGAAAAGCTCGTACAAAGTATAATAAAAATCCCCACCAAATTTTGAAAATCTATTGAAATGTATTGAAGTTTATTAGCAGAATACATAAGTGGAAAGCTTGATTTTAATACATTTAGAAGATTAATGAAAAAGAAATATCACACTTTCATTCTTATTAAAATCCTTATAACTGTATTTTGAATGATTTTCCCCAATCAAGCATCCCTCTCTCTTATAAAATATATACATTCAGTTGTATGAAATGTAATATTGTTCTTATCAGACTTGAAACTTTTACTAATCCAACTATTTATCTTACACATTTATTTTAAACCTACAGTATCCTATTTTCTTAATATTCTACAGTGTAACACTGCATTTATATTATAACGCTAATATGTTCAGAAAAGAAATACTTTGTAAGTCAATGTCTGTTATAACGGAAATTGTTAGAGATGTCTATCATGACAGAAATTGAGATAATGTCCATAACTTCCCTGAAGATAAATTATGTAATCACAAACTATTTCATATCCAATCTAGTGTAGGTTGTTTGGAGCATATCATCAACAAAAAAAGAACGAGCCAAAACTGCGTTCTCCTTATAATGATGAAAATATGTTTTATACCACAAAAGATATGTAAACTAATCTTTTAAATAATAAAAAAGTTCCGACGTTTGTAAATGTTTTGAGTAAATTGAAATTACTTTTTGACCTTCTGGAAATACTGTCTTTCTCTTCAAATCTAATAAAGATTGAGGAACAATTTTCTTTGATGTCTCTTTCAATGTTAATGCTAGTATCTGTTTTCTTGTACGTAGAGCATAATCAAACTCCAAATACAAATAACGTCCTGAACCAGTTAGATGAACATGCTTTCCCAATAACTCCTCAATAGATCCTAAAACTTGTAACTTTTGCATCGTGGTTCCATCATTTTTTATTTTCAACTCATCAATTATGACATGACTATTTAAACAATCGTCAAAGAAACTGCCTGCACCTTTTCGGTAATCAACACCACATAGGTGCATGAAATTAGTAGGTGAAAAATGAAGTTCAACACTTTCTATTTCCGTTTCATAATACATGATTTTGCCAACAAAGTGTTCTTTAAAAAAAGAAGCCGCAATTTGTAACTGAGTAAAAAAACGCTGAAGTTTTATTTTTTCGGTGTAATTTGGATTACGATAATCTCTAGAATTTTCCATATTTTCCTCACAAAAAAGGTGGTTTACAGAGTCTGTAAGCCACCTAGTCAGTCGGTTTATTCTGGTGTCTGCCACCGCTTGGCCCTTACGTCCAAGATTGCTATCGGATTTCGTTCTGGTGTCCGCCACCGCTTGGCCCTTATGTCCAAGATTACTATCAGATTGACCATGAGCCGACCACTCATCTACACTATTTATTCTACCTGAAAATTGTTAAAATTTCAAGTATCAACTTCTTTATTTCACCGTATAGGCAAAACTGATGGCACTATCTGCTTGAGAGATTTTTCTAAAGGTATAGTTAGGGTTGCCACCATAGTTTGTTTCAGACACGAGGAAAGAACCATCATCATAGATCTTCTCGACAAAAGCCACATGACCATACTCTGCTGGTGTACCATGTGTACCTCCCACAAAAGAAACAATAGCACCTGCTCTTGGTGTAGAACCCGTTTCCCCTCCAAGACTTGACGCTGTCGCAACCCAGTCCTGACCATTTCCCATGGTATTAATGATCGAAATCTTTTCTCCATTTCTACCTTTTAATTTTAAGCCTAACTGATTCATACGAGCCGCAACACCCCATGTACATTGTCCATAGGCATAGGCCATACCATCCCCACCACCAGGAACAGAATGCTCATACAAGTCTCCACGAACACCTTCAAGGGATTGCGGGTCACTTTTTGCCTGTCCTCCATTTGTTTGACTAAAGCCTTTTTCAATTTGGTAATACCATTCCGTGGCTCTAGTTTGTCTTTCCAGTAGTTTGTCTCCAGAATTTCCCTCCCAATAGGTGAGGAAGAGTTGGGCGAGATTGGCTGCACTGCCCGTATTTTTAAAGAAATCCTTTAACCAACTTTGATAGTAAGGACTATCCCCATGAAGCATAAAATCAAGTTGGAGGTCTAAATCATACCATTTCTTATTTTGGGTGCGTGCATAATTCAACAAGGCTGTATGCCGTGTTGACCCATCTGCGGTATCTGTCCATTGCCCTAACCCCAAACCTCTATGAAGAATATTAGGATAAGCACCTCCATAAATGGCTGGACCTCCAATTGCTAACCATGCTTCATCATCCCATGAGGAATCGGTAGCGCCAACTGGAGGAGATAAATAATCTCCTTCAGCTCGTTTTGGATTAATAGAAGACTCTACCGACCAATTTCCTAAAATAGCCGCAATGGCTTGGGGACTTGCCCCTTGAGATTTCAAAAACTCATAAATATGTTTTGCACGTTCAAACTCATCCCCACCAAACTGACCAATGGCAGGTAAGATAGTTGTCTGAAGTTGAATGACCTTTGGAAAATAAAATTGCGGATTGACATACACCAATTTTTCTTTCTTGTTCTTATACTTTTGATAGGAAACTTTCAAACCTGTATCATCTGGTGTCTCACCAATAATATCACCAGTTAAGACCCTTGTCCCCTCAATCGCACGGCCATTATGGATGGAATATAATGTTAAACGACTCTCATTCTCTCCTTTTCCGTTAGTGAGAATAACATTGTCACCGTCTAGAGATACAACACCATCCATTGGTGCGACAATCCTTTGGTGAGCCTTCGCTTCTAGTAGTATGTACTCCTGAAGGGTAGGTTTGCCGTCTAAATCATAGTATCCATAACGATAAGTCATGGTTAGACTATCTTCGTTGCTTTGTCCCTCAAACGGATTGTCTAATTCCTGCATGGAAGCATAGACACCTTCTTCTTTTAGTTCCTTCATTTCCTCTTGATCGTCTTTAGATAGTTTATACTTAGGAGTTTCATAAAGGTCTTGCATGGATTTCAAATCTTCCCCATCGTTTAAATCATGCCACAAAGTAGACAGATAATCCTTGTAAGTTTCTGAACTAAATAAGTGAACTGGTTTGTGTAACTCATAGTCATGGAATTTAAAGTTCATATACCCCATCACATCATCAACTTTTGTGTAATAGGTAATGCCTTTGTCATTTGTACGAGTATGTTCTGCGTCTTCCCAAGTTAGGTGGGTATAAGCTTTTGTTAATTCAAATTCATCTTGTTGAATCAAACTAGCAGATGAAAAACCTAAAAAGAAGCTCATCATAAGTAAAAGAAGAAAGACTATTCCTCCAACTATCCAGGTTGCAGGATTCCCAGCCGCAAATGTAAAGAAGGAAAAGGCTGCTTTTAGTTTTTGATAGATATTTCGGACACTTGTAAGACCTTGTTTCTTTAATTTTCGATACCGATTTTTAAAGGAACTTGGATTATCTTTCGCTAGTTTCCATCCTTTTCCATCCTTAAAATGATGGTATCGCTCTTTTGTGTTGGTCAGCCTTTTCTTGGTAAAACGACCTGTTGCTTGTCCTGTTTTGACACTAGCTTTTCCAAGATTATAAGAAAGCCGACTGTAGCGTTTCCCTTTTCTAATGGTCTCTTGAAGTGTGCGATAGCCTTCTAAATCTTCATTTTCTGAAGCTAACTCTCCACCTTCTCGTCCAAGGACATAAAGAAAAGTTTTGACTTTCCTGCTGACTTTTTGGGACTTATAGGCTTGTTTAGTAGATTTTAAATTCTCTTTTGCGTCCTTGACTTCTTTCTTAGCTTTTAATTCTTCTAAACTCTTCCCTTGAAAGAAAAAATTAGATTTTGCTTTCGATTCCTGACCGTAGAGAAATTTTTGATTGGTTTTTCTTTCTTTATGACTCTCTTTTCTTTCTTCTTTTGCTTCTACCTTGGCTTCTCTAAATTGCTTCTTGGCTATTTTCAATCGTTTCCTAGCATGAGGTAATCGTCTATCTCTTAATTCTTTGCGATTCAAAAGAGATGGAGGACTATTTTGAAGAATATGATTGTAGTCTTCATTTGCTTGTTTTACTCTAGCCTTTGAAACTTCTCTCATCTCCTCTAGCTTTTCTTTTATCTCTTTTTTCCATGCTTTTTCATCCAGTACAGCGGAATCTTTTTTCTGTTTCTTCACCTCCTTCTTTCCTTTTTTCAAGAATTTTTTCTCATCTTTTAGGCTTCTTCTAAATGCCTTTCGGGCACGTATGATTTCTCTTTTATCCTTCATTTACCTTCCCCTTAATTAGAAGCCATTTTATCAGGATCCGTACTCATGATATCAAACAATTGAGTACCTTGAGGAATCTTATTTTTAAAGGGAACAACAACTGAACCAGCTTTTATTAGTCCTGCCCCTTTTTCTGGATTGACTAGGTATTTTTCGAGTTCTTTTGACAAGCCTAAGAGTTGAACCAGTTCTTCTCGGTCATTTTTTGCCTGCTTGAGGAGAATCATAAATTCACTATTTGCAATAATCCGTCTACCATTTGGATCTAACAATAAGGTTTCGACGTTTTGAGTTATCCCAGTCGGACTGGCTCCATATTTTCTGACACGACTCCATAATTTAAAGAAGAAATCACTGGCATATTTATCTAATAAGAGAAGCTGCATTTCATCAAAATAAATCCAGGTTTTCTTCCCTAATTTTTGGTTCCGAACAACACGATTCCATATCTGATCAAACACTACCATAAGAGCGATTTGTTTCAGCTCATCTCCTAACTTCTTAACGTTATAAATCAAGAAATTAGATCCTGTCTGAATATTGGTCTTATGAGAAAAAATATCAAGAGAACCTTCGACATATAGTTCCATATCAAGTGCCAAATTCTGCGCTTCTTCTTCTGGCTGTTGACTCAAGACAAAAACCCATTCTTCCAAAGAAGGCTCTTTAAATGACTGATAGGTCAGTCTGGTGACTCGGTCGATAATCGATTTTTCTCTTCCATCCATTTTTCTATCCAATAACTTGCCGATAAAGGATAAAAGAAATTCTGATTTTACCTTTACAGGGTCTTCATCCATATTTTCCTCAGACAAGTCAAGGACATTGAGATAAGTTTGGGAATCAGGCGCAATATCAATCATTTCTCCCCCAAAAGCTCGTCCAATGACACTGTACTCTTCTTCTGGATCCACAATGATAATTTCAGTATTTTCACCAGATTCCTTGATTTTGGTCGTGATAATTTCATGCTTGGTTGCCATCCCTTTCCCAGCTCCAGATGTTCCTAAAATCAGACCAGACGGTGTATTTAATAGGCTTCGATCAATGGTAATAATATTGCTTGAGATTTGATTGATACCGTAATATTTCCCACTTCGGTCTTGTATGTCTACTGAAGTCCATGGAGAATTCACTGCTACATTGGACGTTAATAAACTCCGTGATACGCCCTCTAAAAAATCACAACCAAATGGCAGCAAACTATTAAAGGCTGCTTCTTGCATATATGGAAGTTTATCAATCATTAGGTCATTTGAGCCGGCCACTTGTTGGATAGTGTCTAGGGCTTGTTTGAGTTCTTCTTCATCCTGACCAAAGACCCCAATCAAGAAGACCGTTTGAAATAGTTTATCTCCTGTCTCGGTCATGGTTTTTAAGAGTTCCTCAGCTTCATCGATATTGCTTTCTAATACATGACCTACTTTTTCCAAATAGATACCTGTACGAGCTAGTTTTTGTTGTTCCCCAATCTTTTGAGATTCCATTAAGGTTTTCTTTGTTCGTAGTTTCTTCATGGCATCTGCCTTGGTCGAACTTTGAGCATGAAGGCTTACAATCAATTCCAGATCTCCTTGCATGAGGTCTCGGATAAACTGATCCCCTAATTCCATACCGTAGTCTCTCACATAGACAATCTGTAATAAGCGGTCATTGATTTGTAGGTAATTCTTGTTTTTAAAATCCAAGAGATTAGGTGCTATGAAGTGACGAGTTGTCTGGCCAGATCTCGTTAAATCACGATAAGAAAAAGGAAGATGGTGTTCTCCTCTAAGCATATCTGCCAACAAGTTCACCCGTTCTTCTCCAGTCAAGGATCCAAATCGAGCATCAATTTCTGAGAAACCACTCTTGAAATATTCGCCTATTTGAGACAAGGAACGATAAGCTTGTTTGGGATTAGAATCCTTTCTACCAAAACTAATCAGTTTCACAGCCGAAAAGTTATTTTCACCACTATCTAAATTTTGATTCATCATCCGATTCAATTCTTTACGATAGCTATCGTACCCATCTTCTTTTTCCTCATACAAAACACTGTGTCTGAATTTTTCTAAATTCAATCTTTTATTAAAAATGGTCAATTGGAAGTTGGTTTGGTCATCTAAAGAGTTAATCAAATCAGAATACTTCTCAATGATTGCTCCCTTATCTTCTAAACCAACAGTCTGGTAATTGACATCACCAAGTAAATAGCTTTGTGAAAAATAATCTTCTTTTACCTGCATCAGACCATTTTGATACAAGGCTTGATAGGAAAGAGTATTAGCCGTTGATGGTAACACTTCCTCTTTTTTCCCTTTAACTACTTCTTTCTGATTAGTCATTGAAGTTTTCTGTTTCTTTAATGTATTTGATTTTCTTATCATATTCAGGTCCTTTCTTTCCTGTAATTGTGCGTAGGGGAACCGTTAGTTCAAAATGAAGACGGTATTTCAAATAATGTTCAAAATATAAATCATTGGGTTTATAGACTCCAAAAAGCATGAGGGGGATGGTAAAGGCAAACACAAAACCGTAAACAAACCAATCCCCAAATTGCCAGAAAAAGAGATTCAAGCCCAAAACAATAATTGTGACAATAAAGGCTGGTAAAACAAAGATGATTTGTCTTGTAGTGAAGCCTAACCAAGCCCTGTGTTGGTATTTTGAGATGTCTTTAAAGACACGTGTATTCATGACTTTCCTTTCTAAAAAGGCTAAGAAGCAATCACTTCCTAGCCTTTATCTAATTACATACCTAAGATTGAGCGAGCCGTACGTTGAGAACCAACGAGGGCAATAATCAGTAAGATAGCTTGTACCAAACTACCAAACATAATCGCAAGTGATTGCAAGACTCCTGCACCATTTGAAACAGCTATTTTCCCAGCAGATTCAAACAAAGGAACAAGAGAAACAATCAGAAAAATAAGAACCCCTTGTACCGCATAGACCATAATATTTTTTAAATAGCCAATACCAATAGACTTCCATTCATCACTTAAAAATGTTGGAATCGTAAGAGGGGCAAATGGAATCATAAGGTAGAGTTGAATAAATCGAATAGATACCAAAAGATTAACCATGGCAGCACTTACTATCCGAACAAGCCAAATGAGGAGGGCGAAAAAGCCCACAATCATCCGGCCAATAAATCCTGACCCTTTTAATCCAGAGAGTGTATCATACTTTGCCCCACCGTGAGCCACAATCGAGGCCACTTGTTCAATGGCATGACTCGCAATCCCGATGATGGCTTCTACAATGACGGTAGTGTTGGTAATTACAACTGCGACCATAATATAACTAATCAGCATTGGCGCTATGGCTTCAAAGGTCATCGCTCCACCAGAGTTAGCAATTTTCTTTGCCATCTTCGAAAACTCTAAGATGAGAACAACTGATAAAATCGCAACTCCAAGAGGCTGCATGACACTTTTAGTAATACTTGACATATAAGTCCAAACGGTTGGATTATAGCTAGATAGAGATTTAATCAGATCTACCGTAGATTGTAAATCCACATTAAATCCTTCAAATAAATTTTCAGCTGATATTTTTTCAGATGCAAGGTAAACAAAGGGTGAGACTAAACTAAGATTCATGTCATTGTTCATCCTCCTAAATTGAAATCTGGGTTACAAAGGCTCCAGCAGCCCCTACCATAACACCACCGACAATTTCAAGAATGGCATTCCGAACACCTGGTCCACCATCTTTAATATTGGTTGCAAGGTTGACAATCCCTACAACAACGAGAAAGGCACCAACCGCAATCAATCCCTTCTGTAACAAAGACATAGCTTGTGCAAACATAGCACTTGCGTCTACTCCATAAACAAAACCTTTAAAATGCGTAATCATCTATTTCCTCTTTTCTATTTTTATTTTAAACTAGATTCAAAAGTTAGATCACGAATTCTAAGGCCGTCAAGATGATTTTCTTGTCTTTGATTCAAAGGATTGATCTGATAGTTCCACCACCGTTCATCGGTTTCTTGATTGGCTAGGTATTTCCAGTTTGGATGCTTAGTGGAATTGTACTTTTTGCTTTTAAAGACAGGCATATTGGCAATTCGAACCAGGCATTCATGTCGTTTCATATTTCCGACTTCATCAGGTGTCATTAAATCACGAGCAATCTTTTGATGAGAAAGGGATCCTGAACCTGTCTGGCCAAAGGAACGACTAGTATTTCGAACATCAATGGTTTGTTTACCGAGTAAGCCACTCATAAATTTAAAGGTATCTTCATCATTCCCACCTAAGTATACTAAGCTATCACAGTTCCCAAGAATGGTTTTCCAAGCTTCTTTTTCTTTATAGAGTCCTTGAAGTTGGGCAATATTTTGAAGAATGGGAACGAGACTCATATTACGAGAACGAACTGTTGAGGTTTGTTCAGCAAAATCTGGGATTTCTCCGATATTTGCGAATTCATCTAAGTAGACTCTCACATGAAGAGGTAATTGCCCCTTAAAATCAATATCTGCTTGTCTTGTTAGGGTTTGAAATACGGTTGAAAAAAAGAGGGCTGAAAGAAAGCGAAAGGTACTATCGTTATCTGGGATAACTAAGTAAACCATTGATTTTTCCTGGCCCCATGTCTTCATATCAAGAGTATCTCTTTTGGTCAAATCCATGACACTTTGAATATTGAAGAGGGCAAATTTAGCAGTGGTTACAGCTATAACAGAATCCAGAGTCTTATCCTTATAATTTTGAAAATCTGCCCAATTTCGCATGGTAAAATTTTCAGTTCCATACTTTTTAGCATAATTTTCAAATAGAATTTCTAAGACACTTTTTTCTTGATTTTCACCCTTGGATAAGTGTTTAATGAGTTTTGAGATTTCAGCAAAACTTGGATAACGCCCTCGTTTTTTTCGCTCTTCCACTTCTTTTTTTTGACGTTTCAACAAGTTTTGGTATTCCTTTTGACTCAAACGACTCTCTTCAATGAGCTGTTCTCTTGTTTTAGGTGGGTTATAGAAATCGACCAAGTAGGAGGCTAAAGCTCGTACCAAAGTCATAGAAGCTTCATCCCAAAATGGATCACTACGGGAGCCAGAGCCTTTGGTGTTATTGAAATAAACCGTCAGCATGCGATTCAAATCATTTTCTGTCTCTATATAGCGGAAAGGATTGAAGCCATCTGAGTTCTTCATATTGACTAAATCTAGCACCTTTACTTGGTAGCCATGTTCTAAAAAGAGTTTGCCTGTTTTTTCGGCCAAGTGATCTTTAGGATCCACTACAATATTAGAACTATTCATTTGAATCAGATTGGGTTTCACAAAGCGAAATGTCTTCCCACTTCCTGAACCTCCGATCACCGCAATATTCTTATTTCTATCATATTGAGGTGGTTTTTTATCTAATAATGTCAAACGAACATCTTGTGCTAAAATCGTATCATGAGAAAATTCCTTACCGTAAAAGAGCTTCTTTTCTTTTAGAGTTCCAAAACGGGCGCTCCCGTATTCTACCCCTTCTCGGTATTGTTTTTTACCAGTCTCTAGATAGAGATAAACTAGTAACATCATCACAAAGCCTAGTAGAAAAAAAGCACTTGATTTTCCAGTAAAGGAAACATTCCATGGCGACTGAAGAACTTCATCTTGACCTTCCATCAGAAGATGAGTCCATTTATCTAAGGTATTTCCAGTATAGGAATCATACAAAAGCGTCAAACGATGAAAAAGATAGCCTAGTAAGATACCTAACAGTGAGAATAGTAGGAATTTCTTTCCACTGTACATCATCTCACCATCTCTTTCTGTTTGACGGCCCCTTCTTGTCTAAAGGTAATTTGAGATTTAGCCTCATCAATTGCTTGGTCTAAAGACTTATCCATGGTAAAATCAGCTAATTTCTCCGGATCATTAACCATTTTTTCTAACAGATGGTCTAAATGATTGTCTAGAATTGAACGGTCTTTCGTGTAGAAATGCAGAGAATCCCCTTGCCAAGCGATGGCCAAAGGAATCTCTTCTTTTTCTAAAAAAGCTTTAAATTTCTCTATATCAATTGGTTTGTCTAAAAAATCTTTCTTCAGATTAATCGTATCAATCGAATAAGGAGATTGTAGCAATTCTTCTAATTTCTGCACTCCTACCTTATAGGCGGAATCCTGTGCTAAAGCCTGACGTCTAGACCATTCTAGAATCTTTAAGAGACTTTTTACAGTAAATAAAAGACTACGCTCAGCATATTGAACTGCCATTCGTTCCTGTTGTTCAGAGGACATCTGATGCCTCCTCCTTAACAAATAGCAGCTTTCCTTCTTTATAACGATAAGCTATCAATTTCTGACGTTGCTTAATCGACTTGACAACCTGCAGTAGATCTCTAGAATAAGATTCTCGAAGAGTAACTTCTACTGCTTTCCCATCAACGATACCAACACGTTTAAATTCAATGTAGTCTTTTTTGAGATGTCCTAAGCCCATACCAAAAGGAAAGTGATGAATCAATTGGATGGTACAACCACCTTTATTTCCCATTTGTTTCAAATCATACAAGTTTACTACCTTCATGATTAACTCCTTTATCTAGTTTGTCGCATCGTTTAAGTCTGGTAACGATAAACTCCGTGTCTGTTAGAAAATTCTCACACACGTCTTGTGCCAGTTGCCCTTCACAGGGAAATACTCTCAGTCCCTACTTACACAGGCACGCTAATCAAGACGGAGTGGATTCAATTTTCAAAGAACAGGTAGCTTTATTATAGATAAGAGTAGTTGAAATTTTTATCACATTTTTGGGGTTGTTGGAATAAAAAAAGCAACTCACTGCTTTACGAATGAGTTGCTTTTGTACTAAAATATTTGTTGCATAATTTCCCTAATGACCTGAACAGAGTTATCAAATGAGATATCTTTAGCATACTTAAATTGGCGTTGATAACGAATCCATAGCTCTTTCTGATAATCAGAAATTTCAATTCCTCTCACTTGTTCTTCCCAATTATAAATAGTATCTTTACTTTTACGTTTTTCTGCCGTATTCTCAAGTGCATTTTTTAATACTTCTAGATTAATCTCTTCTTTTCTAAGTTTATACAAGGTGAAAAGATCATATCGATCACGTGGGCGTGTCGAAGCTAATCCCCTACTGATGATTGTTTCTAACTTTTCAGCAAGTACAGTCTCTAGATTATATGTCCATATCTTGATACTTTCATTAGTAAAGATAGAAGTCATTGAATAAGTAATTTCTCTTGGTGTAATCTTATCACCAGTAGTAATATCAATAAAAACAACCTCCTTTAATGTATCAAAAGTTGCATTTAATTTTAATGAAAATCCTCCATATTCATCATCTTGGCGAATAGGTTCTAGCTTATCTACTGAAAATGAAAATCCATCAGTTTTAGAACAAAGAATCTCTTCAAAGATATGAATCAAATTTTCTCTGCTCATTTCGGTTCCCTTCAGAGTGACATCTAAATCCATTGTGGTTCGCTTATCTAGTCCAATCATTTGACCTATTAGATACCCTCCTTTTACAATGAAGGAATCTCTATAAGAACTAGTAGAAATCAGCTTTAATACTTGCTCAATTAAATAATGTTGTTGTACTTGTTGAGCTGGAATTCCCTTATCTTTTGAAATGTTTTTGATTTTTGCTTTAAAGCTATTCGCATTTGAAAACATTAAGATAGTACCTCCGTATAAGATTGTAACTTATCAGTTACTTTAAATAGCTGGGCATAATAAAATAATTTGTGTAAATGAATTTTATTTTGTTGAAAATATTTTTTAAACGCTGGTGCAATAATTTGAAGATCCACCTGATGAACTGGTCTTAGACATTCAACCAAAACTCGTTCAACTTCATAAACTTTAATAAATTGACCAGGAAGGCGCTCTATTTCAATAATTCCTTCACTATAGTGAGAGCGTAAAATAATAGGACATATATCTGCTTCCTTAATGTTTTTGGTATTCGTACCATAAGGAAAACTCATCGTCATATTAAAAGGGATAGTCAAAGATAAACCATGTAACCAAAGTGCTGTCTCCAAAGAAAAGATTCCCTTTGGAAATCGATACTGAAGGACAAACCACTCATCTAAATAAATATCAGGTAAGCGATATAACCCTTTTTCTTCAGCATCGATTTTTCCTTCTGCAACCATTTTTAATAAGGTTTTGTAGTGTAAATTTTCATCTATTACTTGTTTAAAAGTTAAAAAACCATACTGATTGAAAGAGTTCATCAGTTTCTCTCTTTTATCAACCATATCATTCTCCTTTCTTAGAAATAAAATGCTAACACCTACTATATATGTTAGCATTTTATTTCTTTAAAATCAATTCATTTAGTTTTTTTATTTCAAAATTGATCCATGCTTAAGACAGACCAGCTATTATTAAAGAAAAAATAAGACATAGACTGATAGGTTCCACACCAAATGTAGCCCCATACTGCCCCATAAGTCCGATTTGTAGCGCACAAGCCCTAAAAACATCCCAAGTGAAACATACAAACACCAAGCTAAAATGGTTCCTGGATGATGAGCTAAGGCAAATAAAATACTTGTCAAAGCAACTCGAATATCTAATTTTCTAACCAAGTTCCATAAAATTTCTCGATACAGAAATTCTTCAACCATACTCGCATTGATTAATAACAATAAAAATGAAAACCAAGGGACTTGATGTTGAAGGCCAATTAAGTTTGCTTGATTCGTAGTTCCTTGAGCATGGATTAGGCTAAAACATAGATTTATAATCAGTAGGCTAACGAATACAATACCAAGCCATTTCATCCTAGTTTTCATATTGACCTTGACAACTTGTTTTCGTTGACCATACATCCATAAAAAAGAAATGAGCGACGCACAATAGAGAATCTGTAGTATGGTTAACTCACTAATACAAAGCAATTTCAGTAAGTATAGGGATACCAATAAGACATTTACTTGTTGGAATATATAAACTGGAATTATTCTTTTCATAGTTACCTCCGAAATAAATCTTCATAATCTAAATCTAATACCTGCACAATCCTTTCTACCCATGGACTTTGAGGCATTCGTTGTTCCATCTTGTAGTGGCGTATCTTTTGATACAAACGATTCAATTCACTTGGATAGTGAAACTCTCCCGCAAACATTTTTCTGGTTAACTCAATCCAGCTGATATTCCTTTCAGCCAAAATAATGGACAAGTTCTCCCAAAATCGTTCAGCCATATTTCTTCTCCTTTAACTAGATAAATAATGTGTTTGTTCCATGTAAATCAATTGTTTCGTATCTCTTGGCAATAAAGCTCTAGCCTCCTCTAGATTCAGATTTGGATAAACTCTCTTATTTGAAACCGCAAGAGGAAGTCTGATAGTTAGTTCAGGATTTTTTAATATCATTTCAATGAAATCCGTTAATCTTAGATTGTCACGGTTCTTAAATCGTAATAAATTAGGAGATAAAAACTCAAAACAATCTGAAGAATAGCTCATCATCTCAATTAATTTGTCCTTTGTCATTTCAGAAATCGAATGACAAGATACCTCTATTCCGTAGTTTTGAAAGAAATCTAAAAGAAGTTGATTTCTATGGTTATTTTTACTTAGATAGAGATCAATCATGGGAGACCTCCCAAAGATTCGGTTGCATTTGATATTCTGAGACGATTAAGGAATCTAATAGGTCTGAGAAGTTAATTGATTTCTTGTCTTCATCATAGGCTTTTACAGTTACTTGGGTTGTAAGTATTCCCTCTTTTCCCTCGGCTCGATAGCCTTGTCCATATAAAATAAAAACGAGATTTTGATGATCATCTACAAAGGCATCAACCCCATTCTTTATGTCTTGACTTTCAAGGAATTCCATAACGTTTTGAAGATAGGACTCGTAAAATAGTGGGTAGTTGTGTTTTTTATGGTAATCATCTAAAAATGTTACTTCAAACTCACATGGATAATTGGGTATCAAAAATAATTGTTCATCCAGCTGTTTGATTTCTGCATCATGTAATTCTGTTTCTAATTCATCACAATCTAGTATTGATTCTTTATTTAATGCTTTCATCTTTTTCCTCTATTTCTTTTAATTTCTTTGCGATTGCGGCAATCACAGGAACGGTTACACTATTACCAGCTTGTTTATAGAGCTGACTATTACTAGAGACTTTTCTAGCAGCTTCAAAAGCCCAATCAGGAAAGCCCTGCAGGCGAAAACACTCTTTAGGAGTGATTCGTCGTATTCTCAAACGGTAAAATTGTCCATCTATTAATACACCGGCTACATGATAAACTTGTTTATCTTCTCCTTCATAACTAGCAACTACTACTCCCATTTGACCACTAGTTGTTAACGTATTCGCTATACCTTTTCCAACTCTACCACGACGATACTGAGAACTTGGTCTTTCCAAATTGATTGAATCTCCTATTTCTGCTTGAGCGTATCCTTTTTTCGTTGCTTCCCGGACTTTTAGAAATTGGATTGGTTCTGGAATCAGTATTTTGGGGATTTTATCTCCACCTTGCATCGTAGTCAGTGTTGGAGATAAGCCCTCACTTCCATAGACGCGACCAGTTTCCTTAAAGCTAGTTGGTAAATCTCCAACAACGACAATACCATGGCGATCCTGAGTATTTAAAGTAAACATTGGCTCTTGATTATCCTTGAAACGTCTACCATTTTGTCTTTTTTCCAATCTGTCTGGTGTCATACAAGGAATCGCAACTTTAAATCCTTCTCCTTTTCCACGAACTAAGGTTGGCGCAAGACCTTCTGAATAATAGACTTTACCACTCATTCCACTTCTTGATGGATTCAAATTTCCTAGTGCTTTCAAAGTCTCAGAGTTAGTTGCTTGACCTTCTCGTCTGAAAGGAAATAAGAGTCTGGTACCTTTCTTTCTAGAATGTCCGATAATAAACACCCTCTCTCTGTTTTGGGGAACGCCAAAATCCTTACTGTTAAGCACCTGCCACTCAACATCAAACCCCAACTCATCAAGTGTGGTAAGGATTGTGGTGAACGTCCGTCCCTTATCGTGATTGAGTAGGCCTTTAACATTTTCAAGAAAAAGAAAACGTGGTTGGATTTGTTTGGCCGCCCGAGCAATTTCAAAGAACAAAGTTCCTCTAGTATCTTCAAATCCCAATCGTCTTCCTGCGATTGAAAATGCTTGACAAGGGAATCCCCCACAGATGACATCGACTTTCCCTCTAAGTTTTTTAAATTCGTCATCTGAAACATCTCGTATGTCATGAAATTCAATTTCTCCTTCCGTTTGAAAAATGGACTTATAAGATTCTCTAGCAAATTTATCAATCTCACAAAATCCAATACACTCGTGTCCGACACTTTCCATTCCTAGTCGAAAACCACCGATACCTGAAAATAAATCAATAAATTTCATTTCTTTATCACCCCTTTCTGATCGACTATCAATGTCCAAAGAGTCACACCACTTGAAATGAAAATGAGCATAACTAATATCCACTCGATTGGTGACATTTAACCACCTCCTTTTCTAACACGGTTATTCCAAACGGAATATAGGCCATTAAACACAAATTCAGCAAGTACTTCCGCTCTTCTAACAAAGCGAACATTGTCAAGAGCATACTGATAGATTCTCTCAAAATCAGTCATAGCAATTTCACTGGCTGTTTCAGAAAAACCTTCTCGTCTAAATTGATCTTGTACCAATCCCCAAATATAATCTTGATCATATTTTGTGACCTTTTCTACTTTTCTTTTCAAGATAGGATGAGTATTCCTATCCTCCTCATCCTCAGTAAATAAAGAATCAGTCTCACTATATTTAGTCTCACTAACTTCAGTCTCACTAGGGGCTGAATATGAGACGGGGGCCGTTTCATTTTCAACCTGCCCTAGTCTTTTATTAACACTAGGCCTGTTTGAATTATCTACTGGGGTAGAAGATAATTCTCCTAAATAAATCTTATTAGCTAGTCTTCCTTTCTCACTTGAAGACTGTTGAACTTCATCAATTAAGTCATATTCTTTAAGAGTTTTTTTGATGGACAGTAATTTTGACTTCGAACAACCTAACAGCCTCATCAGTTTAGAATTAGAAAATACTAAAAAAACCGCGCCTTCTTCATCTATCCAACCACGATTGAGAGATAATTCTAAACGATCTTTTAAAATAGAATAAGCCACCTTTACTTCTAGTTTCATATCCATATATTTCTCATCCTCAAAAAGAATTTTAGGTAATTTATAATACCGTTCTGAAGTTTGGTATTGATTTGCGGTAATTCGTTTCATAGCGCTCCTCCAAGTTCTTTGAGTATTAAATCTCCACTTGATTCCAATCGAATCAAGCCACTTTTTTCTAATTCAGCCATAAGAGATATGGCTTCAACAATGTCAATTCCCATTTCACGTACTAAAAATGAAATGACAATATAGCGTGATGATTGTAATTCTTTTGTCATTTTCCCTCCAGAAAATAAAAAAAGGAGAACAATATTCAACTGTTCTCCAAAATAATTTTATTAAAAAGAAAAACCCTGCCAAATTAATTTTTGGTAGGGTTTTTGGCAGGAAACTAAATTAATTTATCAGTTTCTAAAATGTGTTCACGATTCTAAAAGGCTGATACTATAGTATTCCGAATTCTAATTGGTATATGCCTCTTATTTAAGAGTAACTGAAGCTCCAGCTTCTTCCAATTTAGCTTTGATTTCTTCAGCTTCAGCTGTAGCAACACCTTCTTTAACAAGTGCAGGTGCTCCATCAACAAGTTCTTTAGCTTCTTTAAGACCAAGACCAGTGATTTCACGCACAACTTTGATAACGCCGACTTTCTTGTCGCCTGCAGATGTCAATTCAACGTCGAATGAATCTTTAGCAGCACCAGCGTCAGCAGCACCAGCTGCAGCAACAGCTACAGGAGCAGCTGCAGTTACACCAAATTCTTCTTCGATAGCTTTTACAAGGTCGTTCAATTCAAGGATTGAAGCTTCTTTAATTTCAGCAATAATGTTTTCAATGTTCAATGCCATTGTTAGTTCCTCCAAATAAGTTTTAAATTTTTTATTTATATTCTTTTGTAGCTAGGCTACGCTGCGTAGCTTAAGATTAAGCTGCGTCTTCTTTGTTGTCTGCAACCGCTTTGACTGCAAGAGCAACGTTGCGCACTGGCGCTTGAAGTACAGAAAGGAGCATAGAAAGAAGTCCTTCGCGGTTTGGAAGAGTTGCAAGAGCAAGGATCTCTTCTTTAGATGCGACAGCGCCTTCAATTGCACCACCCTTGATTTCAAGTGCGTCAGCGTTTTTAGCAAAGTCGTTCAAGATTTTCGCTGGTGCGATAACATCTTCGTTAGAAAATGCTACTGCAGATGGTCCAACAAATACTGATGCCAATTCTTCAAGACCAGCTTTTTCAGCTGCACGACGTAAGATTGAGTTTTTAATAACTTTATACTCAACTTCGCTTCCACGAAGCTCACGACGAAGAACTGTATCTTGGTCAACTGTCAAACCACGAGCGTCAACAACGACGATTGATGCAGCAGCTTTCATTTTCTCAGCTACTACGTCAACTAGTTCCGCTTTCTTAGCAATAATTGCTTCACTCATTAGTGTGTTCACCTCCGTAATTATTTTGCTTGGGAAATTTTTCCAAAAAGAAAAACGCGCCCAAACCTAGACACGAAAGTACAATACGCTTCTTTTTACATGATACGTTTTGTCCTCGGTAGGATATTTATGAGTCTAGCTCCCCTACTGTCTTAGGCAGTTTTTTCAAACCGTTATTTAGTGTATCACATAAAAAAAAAGAATGCAAGTATTTTTGCAAACTTTTTTTAAAAAATATTTAATCTTTATAAATAGTCTTGGTACGATTGAGCCATGCATAGGCCAAGCCCATGAGCACTCCTCCTCCTACCCAGTTACCTACAAAAGTAACAGCGTAATGACGAAGAATATTGAAGAACTCCAAGTGAGGCAAATCTTTAGAAATAGAATTAAAGGTAGCCAGTGAGAAAGAAGCAAAGTTTGCCGCAATGTGTTCATTTGTAAGAAAGACAAACATATAAATAGCTGACAAAGCCATCAGAACTTTCGCTGTTTCATCTTTAAAGAAAAGGTAGGATAAGATCGCTATGTTAACGAAGATGTTGGCAATAACTCCTTCGAAAAAGACCAATTGATTCGAACGTTGGAGCTTCATCTCAACAACCGAGCCAAGGAAGCCTTTTGGATTAAGATTTGAAAATGCACTAGTCTGTGAAAAGAGGAAAGCCAGGAACAAAGCACCGACTAGGTTAAAGAATGTACAATAGAGTAAAATTTCTAAAGCTTTCTTCCAATTAATCTTCTTTAAATAAACACCAGCTGTAAGGTACATCATATTGGAAGTCGTTAGCTCACTATTTAAGAATAGTAAATAAACCAATCCCCACGCAAAAATAAATGGGAATAAGAAACGCCCAGAACCTGGCAAGAAGGTGTTAAGAAGGTCTGCCCCCACAACCCCTACTGCAGTACTCATTGTCAAAAACGCACCTGCAAACATAGAGCGAACGGCATAACGAGCTTTAGAAGCCGTATATAATTCTTCCTTCTTCTGACATGCTGCTTCTACCTTAAGAACAAAATTTGATTCTCCCATCTGAATCTCCTTATATATTGAATTTGTGAACTTCTTCATTATATCATAGAATGGAATTCCTGAAAAGGCTTTCAGAAAAATTTAAATAAAAATACTGGGTTCCACAACAAATATAAATAAAACGATTTAAAACGATGAAATAAAAAAACAGACTATGATAGTCTGTTTATAATTCAATTTAATTCATATATTATAAGAAACGATTCGCCCAAGCGATATCCAAGTTCAAGATTTCTTGGGTCGTATATTGTTGGCGATAAGGGTTGTAAACTGTCCCTTCATATCCACCATAAACACTTGGTGAATCATATTGAGTAAGATTGTAAGCTTCAATAATGTGGTTCAATTTTGCATAGTAACTAGTGTCAGTAGCATAAACACCCGTTAAAGCAGCTGTTGCATCCTGATAGCTTGTTGTATTGCTCTTCCAAGCTCCTGCAAAATGACCTTGTTTCAAAACTGCAACGTAGTCTTGTAATGATTCATAGTAGCTAGGGTATGAACGGAAAGCATCATTGATTGTATAGGCATTTCCATTACCATCATCTTCCCAAGTCTGCATCACTGCTGATTGACCTGCATAGCTCCCCTTAATACCAAAAAGGTTATAGTGTGGATACGATGACAAACCAGATTGACCTGATCCACTTTCTAAGATGGCTTGAGCAATCATAACAGATGCATAAAGATCATTTTCTTGACCAAGTTGACGAGCAGATTCACCGATTTGTGAGATGAAAGCTTCTGTTGGATCTGCGTATTGAGAATAAGCCTCGTCGTTAGCCCCAACATTCCCTACATGCTCACTCATGGCTGCCGCTACTGTTCCTACAGCAACCAGAGCCACTAATGATCCAATCAATTTCGATTTATTTAGTATTTTTTTCAATGTGATAATCTCCTAATGTTTTAATGAATAGTCTTTAAGATGATTATAGCACAGAAAAACCCTAAAATGTTGAGTTAAATATTACATTTTAATTACAATATCGAGATAAATCAAACAAATTAATAACAGTCAAGTAATAATACGATTTATTACGAAAAACTAAAATCAAAAATTGATTCCCAAGCTTCTTCTACTCCAGTTTTATTAACCGATGAAAAGATGATAAAGGTATCTGATTTATCAAAATCCAACTTCTTCTTAATCATGGATTCGTGCTTGTTCCATTTCCCTCTTGGAATTTTATCAGCTTTGGTCGCAACTAAGATAACAGGAATCTCGTAATATTTTAAAAACTCGTACATCTGGACATCATCTGCTGAGGGTTCATGACGAAGATCTACCAAGCTGACAACCGCTCTTAAATTTTCTCTCGTTGTCAGATATTCTTCAATCATCTTGCCCCATTTCTCGCGTTCTTTTTTGGAGACACGGGCATACCCATAGCCGGGTACATCGACAAAACGAAGTTTGTCATCGATATTGAAAAAGTTTAACAACTGTGTTTTTCCTGGTTTTCCAGATGTACGGGCCAAGTTCTTGCGATTTAGCATGGTATTTATAAAAGAAGACTTGCCGACATTTGATCGACCGGCAAGTGCAACTTCTGGGATATCATCTTGAGGATAATGGCTTTTATTAGCAGCACTCAAGAGGATATCCGCATTATGAGTATTTACTTTCATAGAATTTCTTTCTAGGCAGTTTCTAAAATTGGTTTTTCAGTTCCGTTAACTGCTTCTTTGGTGATCCGAACCATTTTGACGTCTTCTTGACTTGGAACTTCAAACATCACATCCAACATAGTTTCTTCGATGATGGAGCGTAGTCCGCGAGCACCAGTCTTGCGTTCAATGGCTTTACTTGCAATTTCTTCTAGCGCTTCGTCATCAAATTCTAATTCAACATCATCGAAGGATAAGAGAGCCTGATATTGTTTCACCAAGGCATTTCTTGGTTCTTTCAAAATACGAACCAAGTCATCCACTGTCAATTGCTCTAATGCAGCAAGAACTGGAAGACGACCGATTAACTCAGGAATAATACCGAATTTTTGGATATCTTCTGCAATGATTTCTTGCATGTAAGAGCTGGATTCATCAATGGCTTTGTTGTTTTGACCAAACCCAATAATCTTTTCACCTAGACGTTGTTTCACAATTTCTTCAATTCCATCAAAGGCTCCACCAACGATGAAAAGAATGTTTTTGGTGTCAACTTGGATCATCTCTTGTTGAGGATGCTTGCGTCCGCCTTGAGGTGGAACACTCGCTACAGTACCCTCGATGATCTTCAAGAGGGCTTGCTGTACCCCTTCACCAGATACATCACGAGTAATCGAGACGTTCTCACTCTTCTTGGCAATCTTATCGATTTCATCAACATAGATGATGCCTCGCTCAGCACGTTCGATATTGAAATCAGCTGCTTGCAAGAGCTTAAGAAGGATGTTCTCAACGTCTTCTCCGACGTAACCCGCTTCTGTCAAGGCTGTTGCATCGGCGATGGCAAATGGCACATTTAAACTCTTAGCAAGCGTTTGAGCTAAGAAAGTTTTTCCTGAACCTGTAGGACCGACCATCAAAATGTTTGATTTTTGTAGATCCACATCGTTGTCATCTTCACGATTTTCGTGGAAGTTAATCCGTTTGTAGTGATTGTAGACAGCTACTGCTAGTGCTCGTTTAGCACGATCTTGACCGATGACATAGTGGTTAAGGATATTGAGAAGTTCGATTGGTTTTGGAACCTCTGAAAGGTCTGCCAAGACTTCCTCAGCTAATTCTTCTCGAATGATTTCTTGAGCTAACTCAACACATTCATTACAGATAAAGGCATTGTTCCCAGCAATAATCTTCTGTACTTCGTCTTGGTTCTTACCACAAAACGAACAATAAACCATCATATCGTTTGATTGATTTGTAGGCATTTTCTTCTCCCGATTCTATAGTCTGTTTGTAATTTATTTAAATAAAGTCATATAAAAGGCGTGAATAGAATTCACAAGATTAGTAAAGGCATTTAATAAGAAGAGGGTGGCTAAGCCATAGCGCTTTTTCCGAAGAGTCTGGGAAGCACATACCAGGCAAATCACGCATAAAACTGCTGTAAAAAAGCCAAAGATACTACGTTCCATCAACTAGTCTTCCTTTCTTTCAAAATGTCTAATAGTAAAGTCGTAAGGGTTTTTTTCATCTTTTTCGAATGTCCGCTCGTCTAATAATTGAAACTGGTCCCACCGGAAATCTTCTGGGAAGTAGGTATCTCCTTCCAATTCGGCATCGATGACAGTCTGATAGAGCTCCTCTAGATGAGGCTCGAAAAGACGGATGACCTTCTCACCACCGATAATAAAGAGTGACAAATCCTGTCCCTTATACCAGTTTAAAACGTCTTCAACTGAGGTTTTTAGCAAAACCTTTTCATTCTCTACATCATACTTGTCATCTCTAGAGAGAATGATATTGGTCCGATTTGGGAGGACGCGTTTGTTTAAACCTTCGTAGGTAACTCTTCCCATGAGGATCGCATGGCCTGTAGTCGTTTGTTTAAAGTGCTGCAATTCAGCAGGTAAATGCCAAGGCATGACCTGATCTTTGCCGATCACTCCACTCTTCGTCTGAGCCCAAATGCCAATTACTTTCTTACTCATTTTTACATCCTTTATACTGATACTTCTATTTTATCAAATTTTTCAAGAAAAGACTGTTTCTAACTATTGCTTCCTTGAGCAAAACTTCCCATTTTTTCCCTCAAAAAAACCGCGATTTCTCGCGGTTTTAATGAGACAAATCCTAGATCTTAGTCTTCTTTTTTGCGTTTAGCAAGTCCGAATAATGAGAGACCTGTCAAGGCGCTAAGAATAGCAAGACCAGTTTTAGAAGTTTCCTCAGTACCAGTTTCAGGAAGAACTGCTGTTTCATCAGATGGATTGATAAATTTAGTTTCCTTAGTTTCTGGAACTGGTTTTGGATCTGGAGTTGGAACTGGATCTGGAGTTGGAACTGGATCTGGAGTCGGTGTTGGTGTTGGTGTAGGAACCGGAGTTGGTGTTGGTGTTGGAGTTGGTGTAGGAGTCGGTGTTGGTGTTGGTGTCACCGTCTTCTTGTAAATGTGTTGAGTATTACCGTTCTCATCTACAATTGTCTTAACAAACTCGTAACCTGGAATATCTTTCTTCGGTTGCTCACCATCTTCTGTTGGATAACCAGGAATTGGTTTTCCATTTTCATCTACGTGTGAAGTTGTAACTTTCTCGTAGACGTGCTCTGTATCACCATTAGGTAATTTCTTGGTTTCAACGAAATGGTAACCTGGAATTTCAGCTTTTGGCTCTTCTCCATCAACTGTAGGATATCCTGGGATTTCCTTACCTTCTTTATCAACAAACTTAGTGATTGGAAGAACAGTCGGTGTATAAGTTGCAGAAGCTTTTGTTCCGTTCACATCTTCACGAACTACTGTCACTGCTGGTGCAGTACCAGTAAATTCAGGTTCTGGAGTGAAAGTTACAGTTCCGTCTGCTGCTACTGTGTAAGTACCAACACCTGGAATCGTCTTCGTAGTTGAGCCATCTTCAAAGGTTGCTGGAACTTCGTCGTTCATTGGTACACGGCTGTCACCTTCGGTGAAGCTTGGTTTACCTGTTTGAGTAGCACCCTTCTTACCAATTGAAGTAACTGGTTCTCCTGTTGGTGCAACTGGAGTCACAGTTGGTGTGTAAGTAGCTGTAATTGGTGTACCGTTCTTATCAACACGTTTCACAGTTACGCCTGTACCTGTTCCTGTGAATGATTTTTCTGGTACGAAAGTAACAGTTCCATCTGGTGCTACTGTGTAAGTTCCTTCACCTGGAATAACTTTAGTAGTTGAACCATCTTCGAAGGTTGCTGGAACTTCATCATCCATTGGCACACTTGGGTTACCTGGTGTGAAGGTTGGTTTACCAGATTGTGTTTGACCTTGGATGTCTGTAGAAGTAGCAGGTTCAGCAGTTGGTGTTACAGGAGTTACAGTTGGTGTGTAGGTCGCAGAAGCTTTTGTTCCGTTCACATCTTCACGAACCACTGTCACTGCTGGTGCAGTTCCGACAAATGATTTCTCTGGTACGAAGGTTACTGTTCCATCTGGAGCTACAGTATAAGTACCAACACCTTCAACTGTCTTCGTAGTTGAGCCATCATCAAATGTTGCTGGAACTTCATCGTTCAATGGTACACGGCTGTCACCTTCAGTGAATTCAGGTTTACCTGTTTGAGTTGCACCTTGTACATCAGTAGATACTGCTGGAGTACCTGTTGGTGTTACCGGTGTTACAGTTGGTGTGTAAGTTGCAGTAACTGGAGTACCGTTCTTATCAACACGTTTCACAGTTACGCCTGTACCTGTTCCTGTGAATGATTTTTCTGGTACGAAGGTTACTGTTCCGTCTGGAGCAACTGTGTAAGTTCCTTCACCTGGAATGGTCTTCGTAGTTGATCCATCTTCAAAGGTTGCTGGTGTATCATCATCCATTGGGATTGCAGGGTTACCAGGTGTGAAGGTTGGTGTACCTGTTTGTGTTTTACCTTGGATGTCTGTAGATGTTACAGGCTCAGCTGTTGGTACGACTGGAGTAATCTTAGGTGTGTAGGTTGTTTCTACAGCTGTTGCGTTAGCGTCTTTAGCTTGAACCTTAACTGGAACGACTTCACCTGAGTAAGATTTATCAGTTGGTGTGAAAGTTACAACACCTGTTTCTTTATCGACTGTGAAAGTACCGATTTCTTTACCTTCCGGTGACTTAGCAACTACTGATTCTGCTGGTTGGCCGTTTTCATCAAGAAGGGTAATGGTATCTTTGTCGATTGGTGCAACTGGGTCACCTTCTGTGAAGGTTACAGTTCCAGTTTGAACCACACCTTGAGGTGCTTCTGATTCAGCTGGAGTTGCTGTAGGAGTTACTGGAGTTACAGTTGGTGTGTACTTAGCTGTAACTGGTGTACCATTCTTATCAACACGTTTCACAGTTACGCCTGTAGCTGTTCCTGTGAATGATTTTTCTGGTACGAAAGTAACAGTTCCATCTGGTGCTACTGTGTAAGTTCCTTCACCTTCAACTGTCTTAGTTGTTGATCCATCTTCAAAGGTTGCAGGTGTATCATCATCCATTGGGACATTTTCATTACCTGGTGTAAAGGTTGGTTTACCAGTTTGTGTTTGACCTTGTTTGTCAGTTGTAGTTGCATCTTCAGCTGTTGGTGTTACAGGAGTTACAGTTGGTGTGTAGGTTGCAGAAGCTTTTGTTCCGTTCTTATCTTCGCGAACAACTGTCACTGCTGGAGCAGTTCCGACGAATGATTTTTCTGGAACGAAAGTCACTGTTCCGTCTGCTGCTACTGTATAAGTACCAACACCTTCTACTGTCTTAGTTGTTGATCCATCGTCAAATGTTGCTGGAACGTCATCATTCATTGGTACACGGCTATCACCTTCAGTAAATACTGGTTTACCTGTTTGAGTAGCACCTTGAATGTCTGTTGTTTTAACTGGTGTTGCTGTCGGTTTAACAGGTGTAACTGTTGGTGTGTAGGTTGCAGAAGCTTTTGTTCCGTTCTTATCTTCGCGGACAACTGTCACTGCTGGTGCAGTTCCGACGAATGATTTTTCTGGAACGAAGGTTACTGTTCCGTCTGGTGCTACTGTGTAAGTACCAACACCTTCAACGGTCTTAGTTGTTGATCCGTCGTCGAATGTTGCTGGAACATCTTCGTTGATTGGTACACGGCTATCACCTGCAGTAAATTCAGGTTTACCTGTTTGAGTGGCACCTTGAATATCTGTTGTTTCTGCTGGTGTAGCAGTTGGTTTAACAGGAGTTACAGTTGGTGTGTAGGTTGCAGAAGCTTTTGTTCCGTTCTTATCTTCGCGGACAACTGTCACTGCTGGTGCAGTTCCGACGAATGATTTTTCTGGAACAAATGTTACTGTTCCGTCTGGTGCTACTGTGTAAGTACCAACACCTTCAACGGTCTTAGTGGTTGATCCATCGTCGAATGTTGCTGGAACATCCTCGTTGATTGGTACACGGCTATCACCTGCAGTAAATTCAGGTTTACCTGTTTGAGTGGCACCTTGAATATCTGTTGTTTCTGCTGGTGTAGCAGTTGGTTTAACTGGAGTTACAGTTGGTGTATAAGTTGCAGATGCTTTTGTTCCGTTCTTATCTTCGCGGACAACTGTCACTGCTGGTGCAGTTCCGACGAATGATTTTTCTGGTACAAATGTAACAGTGCCGTCTGGAGCTACTGTGTATGTACCAACACCTTCAACGGTCTTAGTTGTTGAACCGTCATCGAATGTTGCTGGAACATCTTCGTTGATTTCAACAGTCTTTTCAACGCCATCAACCGTTACAGTTCCACCCTTAAATTCAGGTTTACCTGTTTGAGTAGCACCTTGGATGTCTTTTGTTTCAGCTGGTGTTGCAGTTGGTGTTACTGGAACAATCTCTGGAGTGTAAGTTGTATCAACCTTGATTCCGTTTGAGCTTTCAGCTTGAACCTTAACAGGCGTTACTTTACCTGTGTAAGACTTATCAGTTGGTGTGAAGGTTACAGTTCCAGTTGCTGGGTCGATCGTGAATGTACCGATTGGTGTTGTTCCATCTTCCGCGTAAGCTGTTGTAGTTGAAACTTCGTTACCATCTTTATCCAAAAGTTTGTAGCTGTTATCTTTAATAGTGATTTCTTTGTCTTCACCATTTACAGAAACAGTTGTACCCGCAAAGGTTGGTTTACCTGTTTGAGTAGCACCTTGGATATCTTTAGATGTAGCTGGATCTGCTGTTGGCACAGCTGCTTTTACAGTAGGTGTGTAGCTTGCATCAGAAGTGATAGTTGCAGTTTTACCATTAGCATTTGTAACAGTCGCAGTTGCTTGGACTTTAACACCTTTAGCAGTTCCGACAAAGTCTTTCTCAGGAGTGAAGGTTACCGCACCTGTAGTAGGATCAATTGAATATGTTCCTTCACCTTCTACTGTCACAGTAGTTTCATCAGTAGGTTGACCAGTTGCTGGATCTACCAATTTCTTACTTGTGATTTTCGCAGTCTTGTCGTTGCTCAACTCAAATGTAGGAGTTTGAGTTTGTGGAACATTTTGGATATCCTCAGAAACCTTGTCTGTTGGAGTGATGGCAATTGGAGTTACAGTTGGAGTGTACTTAGCTGTAGCTGTCTTGATGTATTCCGCTTGAACCTTACCGTCTTTATTGCGACCAACTGGCGCTGACAATGTAACTTCCACACCTTTTGCAGTACCAGTGAAGCTAGGATCTGGAGTAAAGGTTACTTCGCCCGTTGTAGGATTGATCGTATATGTTCCTTCTCCATCTACTGTTACAGATGGCGCATCAGTAGAAAGTCCTGTTGCTGGATCTACTAACTTAGCAGGGTATTCTGCACTTGGAGTGACCGAAATCTTATCTCCATTTGCGTTAGTTTCAGTTGTGTTAAAGGTTGGTGTTTCTTTTTGAGTTGCACCTTGAACATCAGTCGATGTCTTGTCAACAGCTTCAATATCAATAGGAGTAACTGTTGGGATGTAAAGACCATCCATGGTATTCAATTGACCATCAATGTTTGGTTCTTGGTCTGGGAATTTTGTTGACCAACCAGTATCATAGCCATTATTATCTGAACGACGGATAGAAATACCATCTGCAGTTCCAAGGAAGTTATCTTCTGGGATAAACTCAACATCTACGTCTTTACCGTTGGCAGTTATCTTGTATTTCCCTTGACCTGGAACTACGTAATAACCATCCGCATCAAGGGTTGCACGATTGCCATCTTTATCAACGATGTATGGTTCTACAGTTTCGTCGATAACTGCCTGAGAGTTACGTTGATACTTGTGTTCTCCTCGTGCTGTAAAGGCTACAGTTGCTGTTTGTTTGGCACCTTGAGGGCCAGAAGTTTCCTTGAATTCCCCTTTTGGTGGGTGGGTGATTTGAGTCTTGAAGTCTTCCACTTCCCCTGAGAAAGCCATACCCGTTGGGCTTTCAATCTCAGTTGCTTTCTTAGCAATCCGGACACGAGCACCTAATTCGTTGATACTTGGATCAATAAAAGTCTTACTGTTTGCGAAGGTCAACTCAACAGTGCCATCTTGTGTGATTGTAGCGAGATTTGAGCGTTCATCCTCATCGAATTTACCATTTTGGTTAAAGTCTACCCAACCATAGATATTTGCTTCTGAAGCTCCATCCAAATGGGCTTGAACTGACATTTTGTAGTTCCCTGGGCGTGTACGATCCATCTTGATCATCTCATTGGTTGTCCCTTTGAGTTCATCTGGAAGTAATTGGTCAATTCCTTCATCGGCCGTAGTTGCCTTATCATCACCGAACCAGTCAAGAGTCGTGTTTTCATCCATATCAGGACTCACGTTACCAAGATACGGTTGATTTACTTTAGCTCCAGTAACACCGTCAACAGTTGCAATGGTATGGACTGCTTTACCATATGACTCAGGAGCATCCCCTTCATCAAGTGGGAAGAACCCTAGCATAGCAGACTGTTTACCACCCGAAGCGATGTAAAGTCCCACTTCAGATGCTCCACGCGTCATAACAAGGGGAACAGAGGAAACGCCTGCAGAAATATTTGGCCCAAAGACACCAGTCCCAAGACCACCAGTTACTTGGTCAGGGTTTCCAAAATACTTCCAAGCGACTGGTTTCTTATCTGGGCCAACTAAAGTAGACCCGCGAAGTTGGTTAAGGTTAATTCCGTAGAATGATTTACCATTAATAGTAGTAGTAGGGTTAGGGCCAAAAAGATTATCCGTATCTTGTATCATGTACGGTACACTATCTCTTTTATAATCTTTTTTCCATTCTCCAAGATGTTGCCAACCTTCTCCGTTGGTAGTGAACATAACAAATTCACCAGGGTTGGCAGACTCTCCATCAGCCATAACAATAGCTGGCTTAACTGTCTTACCACGGAAGGTTGCAGAGATTTCAAACTGAACTCCGATATTTCCACCATTTATCGCTGAAGCAATGGTTGTCTTCTTGGCTTTGGTATCAATTCCTTCATGTCTAATTTCGGTATAACCATTTTGAGGCTCTGCGGTAATCATGGCCTCATCACCGTTATTGAAATGTAACTTAGAAGTAGGTGAACTTGAATTATTGACAAAACCGTTTCGAGCATTTGGATCATAGGTTGCTTTTTCTGCGTCAGTAGCTCCTTGGCTTTCTAGTCGCTTCTTATAGATTTCTGTTGCTTGGAAGGGTTTCAAAGACTTAACTTTGATGGTTACCACATATCCAGGCATGATTTCCTTAGTATAGGTAGCCCCAACTTGAAGAGCCATTTTCTCTTGTAAGTTTTCAGTTGGTTTAGTTTCGGCGGCAGGTACTAATGTCGTAGTGGTTCCTGTCCAGTTGGCTACATCTCCAAAGTCCAACCATGTAATCTGGCTAGTCAAAGATTTTGCGTCAAGGTCTGTTGTATATCCTGGTTTTTCAACCTTTGGAGTTGATGTTGCGTCTTCAACGTCATCCCCAATCAAACTTGGATCATTTGCGTCACCGAGAGCACGACGAGTACGGCGTTTGCCAGAAGTTTCTGCTGTTACAGCAGGAGTTTCAGTTGCTGGTGCTTCCACACCTGCAGCCACTTCTTCTTTCTTATCTGTTGCAGCTGCTTCAGTTGCCTTGTTGTTAGGGTTTGTTGAAGCTTCTGCTGCTGCAGGAGTTGCTACAGCCGCCTTATCTTCAGTAGTAGCTGTAGTTGTTGGTTCAGTAGTTGTTACTGGTGTTGCACTTGTAGCAGTTACTGGTGCTTCAGCATTATAAGTTGTAGCTGCAGTTGTAGTTGAAGTTGAAGCTTCACTTGTTGTAGTGGGTGCTTCAGTTGTCGTAGAAGCAGCAGCTTCTGTTGTTGTAGCAGGTTGAGCCCCTTCTTCTGTTGCCTTTGCAACAGTTGCTGGGTTCTCTGCGTTTTCTTCGGCTGCTACGCTAGACGCTGTACCAACCATAACGAGTGTTCCTAAAAGGACAGAGCAAACTCCGACATTCAATTTACGAATCGAAAATCTGCTAATGCGATCATTAAATAAATCTTTGCCCATATTTTCCTCCATAATTTTTTACATTTAATAAGCTAATTTATTGGCCTATATTTTAAACCTTATATATTCTATCAGATTAGTTAAAAATATCAAAGTGAAATGACTCAAAAAACTAATCATTTTTAAAATTTTTGATGATATTACTAAACATTAAATTTAAATAATGGGAAGTATGGTTCATTTTTATGAAAAAACTTAAACTTTCTTCCTATTTATTTAGCGATTTTTTGTTTAAAGCCTAAATAGCCAAATCAAACTTCAATTGAGGTTTGACTGGATCATAATCTTCCAAAAAAAAGTCCTCGGCTTTAATCTCAAAGAAATTGGTGCCATCTGGTACGTTCAATACCAAACGAGGCTGGCAATCAGATGGCTCGCGCCGAAGTAATTCTTCTGCCTGTTCGAATTGGTTATCATAGATGTGGAGGTTGTTAATAAAGTAAAAGAACTTGCCAACCTTCCAGCCAAAGTGCTTGGCAATCATCATTTGAAGAGCCACGTATTGCATGGCATTGATATGGTGCGCTACCAACATGTCATTCGAACGTTGAGTCAAGGTCGCATCCAGATAGATTTCCCCATCGACACGACGTACATCAAACATGGTTTGAAAAGCACAAGGTAAGAGTCCTTCGCTCTCCTCAAAGGCTTGGTAGTCCCATAGAGAAATGATATTGCGACGATTCCAGGGATTGGCTTCCAGCTGTTTGAGAATTTTGTTGATGATGTCGTGCTTTTTAACGACAGCACCATAACGCTCTCCAATCGTTCCCGTATCCCCAACTTCCCAGTCATTCCAATAATGAACTTGGTACTTGTTATTTAGGAGTTCCAGACTATTGGACTGGTCCTGGTAGATCCAGAGCATCTCATTGATGGCTGACTTGATGGCGATAGGACGAAGGGTCGTAATAGGGAACTCGCCCTTGGCCAGATCAAACTCCATAAAAGCCCCAGTGATGTACTTGGAATTAGCCGTTCTGCCGTCCTTGTACTTAGGCCGAGCCTGCTCAGACCAGACGCCTTCTTCCATAATTTTACGAATATTCTCTTTAAAAAGGATATCTGCTTGTGTCATTAAACCTCCTTAGATACTTTAATACCTACATTATAACACAGGATAAATAAAAAGAGTTCTAAATAATTCAATTTAAAACTCTTTCTGTATGATTCTATTGTAGGACAAGTGATGCAGCTCCAATCACACCTGCATCATTTCCAAGATTAGCAAGTACCAGTTGGGTTGAGGTCCGAACTTGTGGGAAGGTATTTTCATCAAAGACCTTTTGAACCCCATCCAAGAGGAATTGACCGGCTGCTGATACACCACCACCAATGACAATGTTGGCTGGGTTCAAAACACTAGCGATGTTGGCACAAGCAATCCCCAAGTATTGAGAGAAATGACGGTAGACAATCAAGGCCAACTCATCTCCATCTTTAGCAAGATCAAAGACTGTCTTAGCCGTGACATCTTCTCCATCGTCAATCAAGCGTTTCAACTCTGCATCTCCTGCATATTCATCTGCATAACGACGAGTCAAATTGACAATCCCGGTCGCTGAAGCCACTGTTTCCAAGCAACCTTTCTTACCACAGGTACAATCAAATGGACGATCAAAGTCTACTGTGATATGGCCAAGCTCACCAGCTACACCACCAGCACCGTGCAAGAGTTTTCCTTCTGCTACAATACCCCCGCCAACACCAGTTCCAAGTGTCATGAAGACGACATCCGGTTGGTTTTCACCAGCACCTTTCCAACGTTCCCCAAGGGCAGCTACGTTGGCATCATTATCGATGAAGAAAGGAATTCCCAAGGCAGATTCAATATCTTTCTTGATAGGCTGTACAGTTTTCCAGTTAAGGTTGTAAGCTCCAACGACAGTTCCTTCGAAGCGATCCACTGCACCAGGAGATCCCATCCCAATTCCAATAAAATCTTCTGCGGATAAGTTTAACAACTCCAAGTGGTGTTGAATGGAAGCGATGATATCAGGAACGATGTGGCTTCCTTCGTCAAGGATGTTGGTCTTGATAGACCACTTCTCTTGAATCTCTCCTTCTTGCGTCAAAATGGCAAATTTAACAGATGTTCCACCTAAGTCAATACCAATAATTTTTTTGGACATTTTATACTCCTTTGTTCCTATTCTCTTGACACTAGTATACCAAAATGTGAAAAGGGTTTCAATTGTTTTTCAAGAATTCTCTCAATTTCATTTGCAAAAAAAGAACCTGTCTGCAAAAACACAGACAGATTTCTTTACTCTTCGTTATGAAGTTTTAAAAAGAGTCTCAAGGATTGAACGCCAATTATAAAGAAGAACAATCCCAAAATATGTAACAAGAAGACACTAATAGATAGAGGACTAACAATGAGAAACAATCCTGTAAACAGTTGAATAAGGCCCCAAAATGTAAATTTCTTGGATAATTCTTCAGATCGTTTGGAAAGGTAATGAGCCTTTTTCAAACTCAAGGCAGACTTATACAAGAGCCAAATACCGAGTGTGATCGGAAAGACAATCGGCAAGGTCTTGTAGCCATATAGTAAGAGATAGACTGCAAAGACTAGCGAGACCACACTTTGAAATAAATAGGGATCCGACAAGGTCGCTTGGGTCCGTAGACGGTAGTAACGTGATAAGCGCGAAACTGAAATCAAGAAAAAACCCAGAGAAATCAACCAACTAAAGGTGGCAATTTTTTCGATTGGATTCACAAACAGAATAAAACCAATGCCACAAAATAAAAATGATGACAATAACAGACTGTATTTGCTAATATGATGCATTCTTCCTCCTTTAGTTTTCTGCCAACTCACTCAAGTACTCATACCGTTCATACTTGGCTAAGAGCCGCTCGTTTTCTTCATCCATCTGACGTTGGAGACTGGCCAACTTACCGAAGTCAGAACCATTCTCATTCATCTCAGTCTCGATGGTTGCGATTTTGTTTTCAATCTCTTCAATCTCACTCTCAATGGTCGCCCACTCCTGCTTTTCCTGGTAGCTCATCCGTTTCTTTTCTTCCCGGACTTTGACTACCTTTTCTTTTTCAGGTTTGCTACTTTCGGCAACCATTTCTAGCTCAAACTTTTTCTCATCTAAGTAATCCGTATAATTTCCAAAGAATTCGCGGATGCCACCATTTTCAAAAGCTAAAATTTTTGAAGCAACCTTATCTAGAAAATAACGATCGTGGCTAACGGTGATGACTGGTCCACCAAAGCCTTGTAGGAAGTTCTCTAACACTGTCAAGGTCGCGATATCCAAATCATTGGTCGGTTCGTCCAAGAGCAAGACATTTGGTTTTTCGATGAGAAGTTTCAAGAGATAAAGACGCTTCTTCTCCCCACCAGAAAGTTTCTCAATCAAGGTGCCATGGGTCGAACGCGGAAAGAGAAATTGTTCCAGCAGCTCCGCAATCGATGTAGATCCTGCACTAGTCTTGACTTCTTCTGCTACTTCTTGCAGGAAGTTAATCATCCGCTTACTTTCATCTAAACCTTCGATCTGCTGCGAGAAGTAAGCAATTCGCACCGTTTCTCCGATAAGGACCTTTCCAGCAGTCGGTTGGAGTTTCCCGGCAATCAGATTAAGCAGGGTTGATTTCCCAACACCGTTATCACCCACAATTCCAATCCGATCCTTGTTTTGAACCAATAGGTTAAACTGCTGCAGAATCGGCCCTTGGTCATAGGCGAAATCGACATCTTGAAATTCAATGACTTTCTTACCGATCCGACTAGTTTCAAAGGACATTTCCAAATCTGTTTCTGTTGTCTGGTCGGATAGGTCCTTCTTGAGGTCGTGGAAGCGATTGATCCGCGCCTGTTGCTTGGTAGCACGCGCCTGCGGTTGCCGACGCATCCAGGTCAATTCTTGCTTATAGAGCTGCTGCTTCTTGTGAAGAAGAGCCGCATCTCGTTCGTCCTGCTCAGCTTTCAAGCGGACATAATCCTGGTAGTTCCCTTGGTATTCAACTAGACCAGCACGATCCAGCTCAAAAATACGAGTTGAAATATTATCCAAGAAATAACGGTCATGGGTGATAAAAAGAACGGTTTTCTTAGAGTTCTTCAAAAAATTGGTCAACCATTCAATGGTATCAATATCCAAATGGTTGGTTGGTTCATCCAACAGCAGCAAATCATGGTCTCCTAGGAGTACCTGTGCCAGCTGGACACGGCGACGCAAGCCGCCCGATAAACTACCAACATTAGCAGATAGATCCTGAATGCCCAGTTTGGTTAGGACTGTTTTGACCTGGCTTTCGATCTCCCATGCATTGAGAGAGTCCATCTCCGCCATGACTTTTTCCAGTTTCACTTGCTGACTTTCATCGTACTGGCTCGTCAACAGTTCATACTGACGAATCAATTGGAGTTCTTTCACATCTTCTGACAACACTGTATCGAGGACTGTCTTGCTATCATCAAATTGAGGTTCTTGGGTCAGATAACCAATCTTATAATCATTCTTTGCAGAAAAAGGAGAACGATCTCCGTCATAGCCTGAACGACCAGACAAAACATCTAAGAGAGTTGTTTTCCCAGTCCCATTGACCCCGATTAGTCCAATCCGGTCCAGCTCATGAATGATAAAAGAAATCTCTTTAAAAACCGTCTTATCCCCGACGGACTTGGTTAGTTTTTCAACGATAAAATCGCTCATGCTTCTCCCTTCATCTCTTCAAGATAGTGGCTCAAAAAATTCCCAATCGCTTTTTTGTCATTCTCTAATTCACCATCTACAATGGCCCATTCAATGGCAGATAGCACTTGTCCTAGACTTGGACCTGGTTTTAAGTTGTATTCCTTCATCAGCATCCCACCATTGACTACAATTTCGTGTTTATCATGAATAGCTAGACTATCATACAATTCTTCGATGACTTGGTAATCTACGGGCAAGCCATGAGCCTGACGTAGTTCTTCCGCTGACAAGAGGAGATTGCGATCGTAACGATACACATCCCGACGATTTAAGCTGGCCTTTTCACGCAAGCGGTAGATTTCAACCAGCTGTTCTACCTTCTTAGCAAAGTCACGTGACGTTTTCCATTTCTTGAAAAAAGCAGAGACCTTATTCTCATCTAAGGTTAAGAGTAAGGCAGCCCAAGCTTGTTCTGAACTCGTAAAGGTATAGTCCATCTTCAGTTGGAAAAATTTCTCTAGTGACGAGCGACTATTCTGTAAGAGAGGAAGATACTGATAGCTCTGGCTAGCAATCACACCCTCCAAGCCCTTGCGCCAAAAAGGAGCTAAGAGGAGCTTATCCAATTCAATAAAGATACGCTCGACAGAGATTTTCTCCAACAAGGGGGCACAATCTGCCATGGCCTTAAAGGTCTCTTCTTCTAGATCAAACCCAAGACTGGCCTGAAAGCGAAAACCACGCATGATCCGAAGGGCATCTTCGTTAAAACGTTCTGTCGCTACACCTACAGCTCGTAAAACCCGATTCTCCAAATCTTCTAATCCGTTGAAGAGGTCAATAATTTCCCCTTCCTCACTCAAAGCAAAGGCATTGACTGTAAAATCGCGACGTTTGAGATCTTCTTCCAAGGAACGGACAAAATTAACCGCACTTGGTCTTCGAAAATCGACATAGACATCCTCTGTCCGAAAGGTTGTAATTTCATATTCTTGATGTTTTTCAAGAACCAAAACCGTCCCGTGTTCAATCCCGACATCAATGGTTCGCTCAAAAATAGCCTTGGTCTCTTCTGGGTAAGAGGAGGAAGCGATATCGACATCGTGGATGGGACGACCTAAAATGGCGTCTCTCACAGAGCCACCGACAAAATAGGCTTCATAACCAGCTCTACGAATCTTTTCTAATATTGGCAAAGCCTCCTGAAATTCAGAAGGCAGTTTTTTTAATCTCATAATAGATGTTCTAAACCATAGACAAGCTCATGACGCTTGACTACTTCTTTTACTCCTAGATTGACCCCTGTCATGAAGGACACCCGATCGTATGAATCGTGGCGTAAGGTCAATCCTTCTCCTTGACTACCGAAAATCACTTCTTGATGGGCTACCAGACCAGGCAAGCGAACCGAATGAATATGCATGCCTTGGTAGTTGGCACCGCGTGCACCTGGAAGGCTTTCTTCTTCATCTGGCGCTCCCTGCTCTTGTGGTTGACGAACCTGACTGATTAGCTCAGCTGTCTTCACAGCAGTCCCACTCGGTGCATCCTTCTTCTTATCGTGGTGCAACTCGATAATCTCTACATTTGGAAAGTACTTGGCTGCTTGCGCTGCAAATTGCATGAGCAATACTGCTCCAATGGCAAAGTTTGGCGCAATGAGGCCTCCAAGATTCTTCTCACGAGACAATTCAATCAAGTCAGTGATTTCTTCCGTTGTAAACCCTGTTGTCCCAACTACAGGCGCTAGTCCATGCTCCAAAGCAAAGCGGGTATGTTCATAAGCAACTTTAGGAATGGTGAAGTCAATCCACACATCCGCATCAAGGGACAAAATCCCTTCCTTGGTGGTAAAGATTGGAACACCTGCTAGTTCTTTTTCAGACGCATGGGGATCAATCAAGCCGACTAATTCTAGCTCAGGATCCTCTAACACCATGTGATAAGTTGCTTGACCCATTCGCCCTTTAAAACCTGCAATCACTACTTTAATCGGCATGTTTTCTCCTTATACTTTTGGTACAAAACTAATAGCAACGCTATGATTTCCTAAGTGTGTACCAATGACACTGCCAAAAGTCGCAAATGGAATCTCACCAGCAAAACCTTCTTGATGAAGAATATCGCGAAGTGTTTCTGCTTTATCCAGTGCATTCCCATGAATGATAATGATCTGATGGTCTTTATCCGCAGTTCCTTCTTTGACAATCTCAGCTAAACGTTTAATGGCTTTTTTCTCAGTACGAACTTTCTCATACACTTCAATCACGCCTTCCTCGTTAAAATAGAGGATGGGCTTGATGCTGAGAAGATTCCCAAGGATTGCAGCTCCATTAGAGAGACGGCCACCTTTGACCAAATGATTGAGATCATCTACCATAATATAGGCAGAAGTCCCATCGATTTGCATCTGAATATTGGCCAGGATTTCATCGAATGATCGACCTTCATCTGCCCATTTGATAGCTTCTTCGGCCATCCACCCAAGTGGGGCACTAGTAATCTTAGAATCTGGAAAAGCAATAGTTAGATTCGGGAACTCTTCCTTCAAATACTGGATATTCTGATAAAATCCAGAAATGCCAGAAGAAAGGAAAATCCCTAAAACATGGGTATAGCCTTTATCTTCTAGTTGCATCAAGAGTTCTTCTAATTCCGCGATACTAGGTTGACTCGTTTTCGGAAGTTCAGACGAAGCTTCCATCTTTTGATAAAACTCTTTTGCTGTCAGGTTTTTACCTTCTACGTAAGATACTCCATCAATGACAACTGGAATATCTAGGACAAATAAATTATCGTGTCCTCTTGATTCATCTGATAGATAGGCAGAAGAATCTGTGATGACTGCTAATTTCATGCATTAAAACTCCAAATTGATTCCTGGTAAATCAAGGGCGATTTCAGTAACTTCATAGGTCAGACGGTTCAGCATATTCAAGCAAGGACGAGCTAATTCTTCTACTTCTTCTTTGCTGAATTCGCTTGGCTCGCTGACTAAACGATTGTGAATGTGGTTGATTTGGGTAATGGTCCCGCTGATGACAAAGCCATCAAAGACAATCATATAGGTCAAAATGACAATTAAAGAGGTTGTCTTTAACTCTGTATCGCGTTGAATCAATTGAAAGTTGACGTCTACTTTTGTCTCGGGAGTACCATTTTCTTTTTCCCATTCAAAGTTACGAGCATCATAATGATACTGGCTGACAAATTCTTTTTCACGTTGGATATCCATACTTGTTCTCCTAAAAATAAGCGTTATGAAAATTATACCACAAATTAAATCAAGATTCTATTGCAGAACTATGTCTTTTCACACTGTTTTCTATCACAGAAAGAAGAAAAGAGAGTGGGACAGAAATCGGTAATTCGTTAGAATTCGATTTCGTCGTCCCACCTCCGCACAGTTGAGTAGGGCTGTAAAAGCTGATGAAATCAGCGTAGTAGAGCCCACTCAACCACTGCGTCTTGCTCGACAATCAAAAGACAATTGAAAGGCTAGGACTTTTGTCCCAGCCTCTGTTAGATATGATTAATTTTTAGGTTTGCGAAGCAATCCGAACAAGATACCACTTACGACTGCACCGATCAATACGAACAAGATGTAAAGAAGCGGATTTGAAGTAAGGGCAATAACGAAGATTCCTCCGTGAGGAGCCATCAGTTTCAATCCTGCGAGACCAACAAGGGCACCTGTCAATGCTGAACCTGCGATGAAGCTTGGGATGGCACGAGCTGGGTCAGCTGCACCGAATGGAATGGCACCTTCTGTGATGAAGGAAAGACCCATGATAATGTTTGTCAAACCTGAGTTGCGCTCTTCTTCTGTAAATTTGTCTTTGAATAAGACAGTTGCTACAAAGACTGCCAATGGAGGAACCATACCAGCTGCCATAACGGCTGCCATAACGGTTGAACCACCACTAGTAAGTGCTGAAGCTGTCAACGTACTTGTACCGAATACATAAGCCGCTTTGTTGACTGGTCCACCCATATCGACAGCCATCATACCACCAACAAGGAGACCAAGAAGAACTGCCGAGCTACCTGATAAGCTAGTCAAGAAGTTGTTCAAAGAGGTATTGATCGCTGACATTGGAATGTTGATAAGGAACATCAAGAATCCTGTCAAACCAACACCAAGTAATGGCAAGAGAAGGATCGAGCGAATACCATCGAGGGAACGTGGAAGACCTGCAAGTGCTTTGCGTAGGAAGAGAACGACTCCACCCGCAAGGAAACCACCTACCAACGCTCCAAGGAAACCAGATGATACGGCGGCTGGCAATTCGCCTTTAGCAGCACCGAAAGCGATGTTACCAAATGCCGAACCTGAGCTTGCAATGGAACCAGCAACGAAACCTGCTACAAAACCAGGTTTTTCAGCGATGGAGAATCCGATGTACCCTGCAAGTACAGGAAGCATGAAGCCAAAGGCTGCACCACCGATTGTTTTAAATTGAGCTGCTAATTCATGGTATGAACCAAGTTGAGACAATTGATCTTGAGGCACCCCAAGAATTTGGTCGATCAAGAAGGCAAGGGCGATCAAGATCCCACCACCGATAACGAATGGAAGCATTTGAGAAACCCCACTCATCAAGTGTTTGTAGAAAGCTCCACCCAAGCTTAATTTTTCTTGGCTAGCGCTAGCTTCTGCAGCATTTTCAGCGTGGAAGACTTCTGCTTTGCCATCCAGGATGTTTTGGATCAATTCTTCAGTCTGACGGATACCAGCTGCGACTGGTTTAGAGATCAATTTTTTACCATCGAAACGAGCGGTTTCAACTGCTTTGTCCGCTGCGATGATCACCCCTTCAGCTTTGGCAATTTCTTCAGCTGTCAAGCGGTTGCCGACACCTGATGCCCCGTTTGTTTCAACGCGGACCGTAACACCCATTTCTTCACCTTTTTTGATGAGGGCTTCTTCTGCCATGTAAGTGTGGGCGATACCTGTTGTACATGCTGTAACGGCAACGATGAGAGGCTTGTCAGATGAAGCTGCTTCTTTGACTGCTTCTGCTTTTTTGGCTTCTTCTGCTGCAGCTTCTTGCTCTTCTGCATCAAAGGCTGCGATCACTTGCTCAGGTGTGCTCGCTTGGCGAAGTTTATCCGCAAATCCTGGTTTCATCAAGTACTTAGACAATTCAGCAAGGGCTGCCAAGTGAGTATCGTTTGCTCCTTCTGGAGCTGCGATCATGAAGAACAAATCAGTCGGTTGCCCATCAAGTGATGCGTAATCAACACCTTTGTTTGATTTTGCAAACAAGACCGTTGCTTCTTTGACAGCTTCGTTTTTGCTGTGAGGCATAGCAATCCCTTCGCCCAAACCAGTGGAAGTTTGCGCTTCACGGTTCATGATGCCAGCTTTGAAAGTTTCAAAATCTGTCACCACACCATTGTCAACGAGCGATTGGACCATCTCATTGATTACGCCCTCTTTGTCTGTTGCTTGAAGATCAAACAACATCACGTTTTTATTTAAAACGTCTTGAATTTTCATAGTTTTTCTACCTCTACTTTTTCATAAATTTCTTTGATATAGTCCGCTGTCGCCAAATCATCGGAGAAAGTGGTCGCTGTTCCACAAGCCACGCCCCATTTGAAGGCTTCGATGACGTCTCCTGTCATTGCGAGCTTCCCAGTGAAGCCTGCCACCATGGAATCACCAGCCCCGACTGAGTTCTTCACTTGCCCTTTGATAGGTTTTGCGAAGTAGGTACCACTTGGACTGACTAGAAGAGCTCCATCGCCCGCCATGGAAATAATGACGTTTTGTGCTCCTTCGGCCAAGATTTCTTTGGCGTAGCGTTCAATTTCTGGCAATTCCGTCAAGGTCACTCCAAAAATGGCTCCCAATTCATGGTTGTTTGGTTTGACCAATTGGGGGTTGAACTCCAAGGAGTCAATCAAGGTTTGCCCTTCAAAGTCGCAAACCACTTGTGCGCCTGTCGCACGGGTTGCTGCAATCAATTGTTTGTAAACAGCATTTCCAAGTGAAGATGGGGCAGAGCCTGCAAAGACTACCACATCATCTGCTGATAAGCTCGATAGGATGCTAAGCAATTCTTGCAACTGAGCTTCCGTCACTTCTGGACCGTTGCCATTGATCTCTGTTTCCTCATCGGCTTTGATCTTGACATTGATCCGTGTATCTTGGTCCACGGTCACAAAGTTGGTTGAAATAGCTTCGCTCGTAAGGACATCTTCGATGAAGCGTCCGGTAAAACCACCGATAAACCCAGTTGCTGTGTTCTCGATATCGAGTCGCTTCAAGACACGACTGACATTGATTCCCTTACCACCGGCGAATTTATCTTCCGAAGCCATCCGATTGACCGCCCCTGTCTCTACATGATCGAGACGGACAATATAGTCAATGGCAGGATTCAGTGTTACTGTATAAATCAAACCTCTATAACCTCCGTTTTCTCTTTTAATTTAGAAAGGATTTCCGTATCCGAAGTATTAGTAATAATGGTTGCTCTCTTAACCGGAGCTACCTTGACAAAAGATGTCCGTCCAAGTTTCGACGAGTCTAGAAGAATATAAGTATTCTTTGCATTCTCTAGAATGGCGCGTTTAACGGCCCCCTCTTCAAGATCCGGTGTGCTGTACGACTCTAGGTCGACGCCATTCATTCCAATAAAAGCTCGATCAAAGCTCAACTGGCCGATTTGATTCAAAGCCATTCCTCCGATGCTAGCGTCAGTCGAAGTCTTGACCATCCCGCCGATGATGACCGTTGGAATGTCTCTCTCTACTAAACTAGCTGCATGGTGGATGGAATTAGTCACAACTGTTACGGTTGGGTTGGCCAATTCATGAACCAGTAATTCATTGGTGGTTCCTGCATCGATAAAGACAACTTCAAAATCTTTGATCAATTCTGCTGCTTTTTTTGCAATGGCAGATTTTTCTTGCACGTTTTTGATTGCTTTATCTTTATTGCTTTCTTCTTCCTGCAAGGAATGAAGACTTTCAGCCCCACCGTGAATTCGTCTCAGTTTATTCTCAGCTTCTAATTCATCCAAATCACGTCGAATCGTTGATTCTGAAGAGTTTAGCTCTTGAACCAAATCTTCAATAGAAACGATTCGCTCTTTGATAACCTTTTCTAAAATGATGTGTTTTCGTTCAGATTTTAACATACAAGCTCCTTTCGGAAACGATTACAAGGACTATTATACTATCTTATCTTTCAAAGTCAAGCATTAAATATCATTTTCTTTCATTTTTTGTCGTTTTTTCTATCAATTTCTTTCACTCTCTCTTTTAATCTCAGTATTTGACCATCCATCATAGCCCTGTGAATCCTTTTAAAAATCTTCAATTTCAACTTTCTTCACGTGAAAAAGAGAGTGGGACAGAAATCGGTCATTCGTTAGAATTCGATTTCGTCGTCCCACCTCCGCACAGTTGAGTAGGGCTGTAAAAGCTGATGAAATCAGCGTCATAGAGCCCACTCAATCACTGCGTCTTGCTCGATAATCCAAAGACAATTAAGAGGCTAGGACTTTTGTCCCAGCCTCTTTTTGTCATCAGAATAATCCTTCTTCCATTGGAAGTAATGATCCATCATGACTATTATTTATAATTGTAAGCCCAATAATAGTATCCATCTCCATTTACAACTGCTGCTACAGCTCCTTCAGTTGCGTTTGGATCTAGTAACAATTCACGCAAGCCACTGTTGAACCATTTTGTTGCCACAGTTGCTGAATCTTCTTCACGGCGAGCTACAAATCCAGTACTATCGTACTGTCTTGAGATTTGATTTGCTTTTGGAAGAGCAAGATTGTTGTAGATATCATCAGACCAAGTCAACTCTTTCAAGCCTTGAGCTTTTCTTAGTTCATTAATTTTGGTAAATGCTTCTTTAGCCTTATCTAAAGAAATATAGTTAGTGTCGTCTGTTGCTTCTACACGGAATACGAATTTCACATAGCCGAATTCAACGTCTTTGTATTCTTTTTCGTCAACACCACTCTTTAGATTAGCAATTAAGACATAGTCTTTTGCCCATGGGTTATCTTTTGATTGTTCAAAGAGTTCAGGGTCTTCAATTTCCCATTCTACTTTTGCATCCCAGCCAGCATTGTCAATGAACTTAGGATTCATTTTCTTAATGACATAGTCCTTAAACTCTTCGACGTTTTTAAACGGTAAAGGTTGGCCGGCTTTGACTGTTTCCACCACATTGGTAGAGTATAGTTTCACGCTTGAGTCGCGATCGCTATAAGCATACTCGTCATCTTTTGCATCTTCGTGGAATTTTGGATCGATGGCAGGGTCAGTTGGATCAGTCATACCTTGAAGTTTCCATTTTCCATCAATCCACTTCCAGTACGCAGAATATCCTGTAGCTTCAGTATCAGATGGTACATAGTAGTAATGAGTTGTCCCATCAAAGTAATAGTTCTTATCATTACGCAATGCAGCTGATCCAGGCTTACCAGGTGGGTAGACCAACTTAGGAACACGTCCGTTTGGTGCCCAAGGAAGGTGTTCTAATCCTTCTGCTGGTGCTTCAACATATGGTGGAATTTGGTTTTCACTTGGCTGATCTGTTGTTACTAAACCATCATTACCAGGTACTTCAGGTTGAACCGGCACTTCTGGCTTCGGATCCGCTGGATTCTCTGGAGTTGGGGTGAATGGATCAAACTCACCATCTGCACCTACAAATGGAGGATTCTCAGGGAAGACCAAGTTACCAGTATCTTCTGGTGTAGCCGGTTCTGAAGGTTCCACCGGTTGGTCCGGTTTATCAGTTGGGTTTGGTTCCTCTGGTGTTGGAGTAGGATTTGGAGTAGGTGTTGGAGTATCCGGCGTTACAGGGTTTTCTGTTTCACTAGAATTTTTTACAAATACCCATTTACCATTCTCATAGTAATAGTAATCCCCATTCTCTAATAAATAATAATGGTAACCATTCTCATAAAGGTAATGCGGGTCGTTGGCTAGATTATTTCTAGAGTTATTACGATTGGTCAACGGTTGCCACTGGCCATTACGGTAGATCCGGTAAGTGCCATCATTCATGCGATAGTAGTGATTACCATTCCAGTAGATGTAGTTTTCATCACGTGTGAGATTGTTGTAGCCATAGTAGTTATTCCAATTGTTATAACCATAGTTATAGCCGTAATTTCCATAGTTATAGCCGTAATTTCCATAGTTATAATTGTTGTAACCATAGTAATAATCATAATTATTATACCCATAGTTATAGTTGTAATTATTATATCCATAGTTACTGTAGCTTGGGGTATAGTAGCTATAGGCATAACGACTTGTATTCCAGCTATAGCTTTCAGCTTGAACGTTTGACGCAGCAAAAACTGGAACTGCTACAGCAGAGGCCAAGATAGCCCGAGTTACATATCTATATTTTTTATCCATATCAATAATCTCCATTAGGATAGTATTATAAATAAAAAGGATGAAAATACCTATGCATAAGTTTAATTTGGCTGTTTTTCCAGTTTATATAGGGTTTGAGAGCTCCTGAATGAGATATTCATTTATTTCTAAGGCCTATTTTTAAAATGAACACTTCAGTCAGATTCCCACATATTTTTGCCTAAAAAACTGATAACAACAGCATATTTAGTATCGATACTTTTTCTTCCTTTGTGAGAATTATAACACAGAAAGTTTTGAATAGCAAATAATTTGAGTACCTTCTTATTTTACTCATAGAACTATACTCATTCTTTATACAGCTATTATTTACTTCATTTTTAGCCTTTCAAATGGTATGGTTATAAAGGATAAAACAATAGGATAGTATTATACTATTGTTTTAGAAGAGCAGATTAGGCTTCACGCCTATGTAATTTTTTGCTGTTTCTACAATCATCTAGAATATACAAAAAGAGAGAACGAATTCGCTCTCTCTTTTAAGCAGTTGCTAGATGACATTTTTACAGCTATTGGTCTTTTTTAAACCCAAGTCCTCGGAACCATTTAGATAATCCCTTTTTACTCTTTGCTTCTTCTCTTTCTGCAGTTTCTTGAAAGTCATCTTCAGCTTGTAACGAATTCTCTGTTTGACTAGAATCATGTGGAGAAAGTTGAGCCGGATAAGTTCCTTCTTCCTCTCCTGCTACTGCAGATTTTTCTTCATCTTCACTTGATTGAATCTTCTCTATCCGACTCCTGAAATCTCTAGCCTCTTTTTGATAAGCCATAAAGATTTCAAACTCTGCCTCAAATTGTACTTTTTTCTCCTCGACTTCAGTTTTAGCAGAGGCAACCAAGGCTTGCGCATCTACTAGCAATTCAGATGCATCGGTGAACAGTTTCAGATGCCCTTTGACTTGTGCTAATTGATTTTTTGCAAGTTGAAGTTGTGCCTGTGCTCCTTCAAGCTTAGATGCAGTCTCTCTCGCTGCATTTTGTAAAACTTCTAATTGCTTTTTATCTTCCTCTAGTGCTAAAATGGCATTTTTCAAGGCCTCTTCTTTGGGGATAATCGCTCCCTGTATACGAGCTCGTGAAACTGCCAGTGAACTTGCTGCTTCCTTGGTCTCTGTTGACGCAGCTCGCCATTTCTTCATCGCTAAAGCTAGCTTGTTTTGAGCACGCGCTAATAGTTGCTCATGACTTGCAAGAGAAGTCTTGACATCGAATAAATGACCAGAAAGGATATTGATGCGGGATTCTTGATTTGTTCTTTCAACTTTTAGACTCTCCAAAGCATTTTTGACAGTCTTTACATCCGCTTTTGTCGTCCTTGCATTGGCAACGTTTCTCACCCACTTTGTCAGTTCTTCACTGGTATAAAGGGGGGATGACTCTTCAAAGAAAGCTACTTGAGATACCTCTAAATCTGGATCATAGGCAACTGAAATGGCCTTATATTGATTCCCCATCATTTGGACATAGTGTCCAATCTTAGCAAATAACTCCGCTCCCACTTTCTTAGAGATTTGGCTAGGATCTAGTTGACTTTCATCTATTGGTAAACCGTATTGATGAGCAATTTGATGATACAGTTCCTTTTCACTATACCAGAAGGCAACAGCCTCCCTAGGCCGATAGCCCCAAGCAATCAATTCATTCTCTTGCCAGTTGGACAGGGCTTGTCCATGGTTTTGATGATAGTGCGTTTGAAGTTGACTAACCGGTAATTGATAAGGAGCGACCAAGAGCTCACCTAAACCTGCCTGGCGACGGTACTGATTAATGGTATCTACAATTTCTAACGCTTTTAGGACGTTATCTAATCTAGTGGCCTTTCCACCTGTCAGCTGGTCCTCTACACGCCCACGATGATAAAGCGACATAGCTTCAACAGCACCTTGGTCACCAGCCTTGGCCCACTCCTCTAACAAAGTCTCATAGCTTGTCTCTTGAAGATTGATTGGACTAGCCATGGCCGCTTCACGGACTTTTTCTAACTCTACTAATTTTTGGGAGATTTGATAAGTTAATTTTTCAACTTTTTTCTGTACTCCCGCAATTTCGCTGGAAACTTGCTTTAAGACATAGGGCGCTTTGGATTGAGTTTCTGTCAGATTTAGCACTAAGGTTTGAGCTATTTTTAATTCGTTTTGCGCCTGCTCCTCTTTTAGCTGTGCCTGTGCTAATACTGCCTCATCATTCTGGATGGGTTGTTTGGCTTTTCTTAATTCATTTCCTGCGATATCAACAAGTAACTGCTGGGCAGCAATTTTATTCTCTTGACTCTTTATGGCAGAACGAACTTGACTATCAGCCTCACTTGCTTGGCGTACCTTTTCTTGTTCTAGAGTAACAACTGCCTCAGCAACCGCAATTTCATTTTCAGTTTTGCCAAGGGATGTTTGATTGGATTCTTCAATCATCGTTTCAGTTGTCTCTAGGTTTGCTTCAGCAGCTTCCAGACCTGATTTGGCGACATTGTATTCAGATTGAGCCTGGTTCAGCCGTAACCGTTGGTCTTCGACTCTTTTTTCAGCTTTTTGCAATTGGTCATGTAAGATATTTTTATCCATAAAACTTGAATCCATTTCAGTCACATCCGTCGATTGCTGATCGGCAGGATCGTTCTGGACAATCTCTTCAGCCTGTGCCTTATGGCCGGACAAACCTGAAAAGAGGGTTGTCGCTGCGACACCCGTTGTAAAGACTGATTTTCCTATTTTTTTGCCCATTGCAAACACCACCAACACTTTTTCATATCTGTTATCTCTCCATAAGGATACCACATTTTGTTACCAATAACTAGTAGGATGAGGAAGATTTTTTCTATTAATTTTAGGGCAAAAGAAAAACAGCAAATGCTGTTATTCTTCTTGTTTAATTTGCTCCAACATCTTCTCTTCTTCTGGAGTCAAGTCATAGTTTTCAAGCAGGTCTGGACGACGCTCTAGTGTCTTTTTCAAACTCTGATAGAGACGCCATTGACGGATATTTTCATGATGCCCACTCATGAGGACATCTGGAACTGTCATCCCTCGATATTCATAGGGCCGTGTGTATTGAGGGTATTCTAGAAGGCCGGACGAGAAACTATCATCCTGGTGGCTGGACTCTTTTCCGATCACTTCTGGAATCAAGCGTACTGTCGCATCAATCATGGTCATAGCAGCTAGCTCACCACCGGTTAAGACATAGTCTCCAAGAGAAATCTCATCTGTCACCAGGGACTTGATCCGCTCATCGTAGCCTTCATAGTGGCCACAGATAAAGATCAATTCTTCTTCTTGAGCTAACTCTTCTGCATAACCTTGATCAAAAGTCCGCCCAGCTGGATCTAGTAAGATCACGCGCGGATTCTTTTTCTCAATGGCATCAAAGGCATCGAAGATCGGCTGCGCACGTAAGAGCATGCCTTGCCCGCCACCATAGGGTTCATCATCCACGTGTCGTGCCTTCTCTGCATTTTCGCGGAAATTATGGTAGTTAATCTCAAGGAGTCCCTTTTCACGCGCCTTTCCGACGATGGAGTGCTCCAGGGGTGAAAACATCTCTGGAAAGAGGGTTAAAATATCAATCTTCATCGTCTAACCCTTCCAAGATATCCACATCCACCCGATTTCCTGGGATATCAATATTGAGGACTACTGGTGGGATATAAGGCAAGAGAAGGTCGCGTTTTCCTTTGCGCTTCACCACCCAAACATCATTGGCACCCGGTTGAAGGATCTCCTTAATCTGACCGATGAGTTGGTCATTTTCATAAACATCAAGGCCAATGATCTCGTGGTAGTAAAACTCGCCCTCATCCAAATCAGTCAAGGCTTCTTCGGCAACCTTGAGGCTAAAACCCTTGAATTTTTCAATGGTATTGATATGGTACATATCTTTAAACTTGATGATATCGAAGTTCTTGTGCTTGCGGTGACTGGCAATGGTCACCGTTTGGACAAACTGATCCTTCTCATCAAAGAGAGCCAACTCTGCTCCTTTTTTAAAGCGCTCTTCCGAAAAGTCTGTCACAGACAAGACCCGCATCTCACCCTGCAAACCCTGCGTATTGACGATTTTCCCAACGTTATAATAATTCATTTTATTCTTTACATTCCTCTTTTGATTAATCTATCTTTACAGTTTTCTAATAAGAGTTGCAATTTTTTCCGATTCTGACCAGTGTAGATAGTGGTGGTTACCACCTAGAATGAGTTTTGTATTAGAATTCCAATATTCTGAATCTCTGTACTCTTTTTCTCTGTACGCCTGACAAAATATGAAAACAGGAATATTATCTGCTAATGACAAACTATCAAAATCTTCAGCAGTAATATTTACAGATATCTGAAATCCAGGAACTTGCTTTTCCAATTCCAAGCCCTTTTCTTCCATCAATCCCCAAATCAGTCTATCAGTTTCAGGTTCAAATGTTGCTTGAGTTAGTCCCTTAAAATATTTTTCCTGACCACATTCTTCAATCATCCTGATTTGCTCTTCCATTTCTGGATAAGGATTTTTTGAAAAATCAGCAAACATTATATTTTTTGTTGTTGGTTCAATTGCTATCAAGGCTTGACACTTAATTGGTTGACTCATTAACTTTAAAGCCAAAACACCACTTAAACTATGAACACAAAGTATATAATCGGAAATTTCCAATCCTTTCAAGATTTCGTATATCGCTTCAACAAGATTATCCAAATTAATTCCTGTTTGACTATGAATCGGACTCCTACCTGTATTCGGAAAATCAATCGCTAGGTAACCTATTGAAGAAGGAAGTTTTTCAAGAATTGGTAGAAAATTTTCATAACTCGGTATCAAACCAGCACCATTTAAACAAACTAGAACTTTATTTCTCTTTTTATAAGTAACAGAGAAACAACCAATCTTTGTAGTTACTTCAAATCGGTTCATATCAAAACAACTCTTTCTAAACAACAATTCACTTAACAACCTTACGTTTTATTTTATCACGTTCATAGGATTTTCTCAAATGGACTTCCCACCCAGAAACTTCTCCAAAACCTTTCCTTGCAACAAAAAAACGGGACAGAGTCCCGCCTTTTATTTTTCGTCAATAACGATTCTTACTTTTTTATCTTCAGTTGGGACAGAGTAGACAATCGTTCTTATCGCAGAAATGGTGCGACCTTTCCGACCGATCACTCGACCAACATCGCTAGGATCAAGGTCAAGGTGGTACTCCAAGAATTCAGGAGTATCTTCGATCTTGATGGTTAAGGCATCCGGTTGTGAAATCAAAGGTTTCACAATTGCAATAATAAGATTTTCAATCGTATCCATACATCAACCTACTTTATGATTATTTTGAGAATTTAGAATCGTGGAATTTCTTCAATACACCTTCTTTTGAAAGGATGTTACGAACTGTATCTGAAGGTTGAGCTCCATCAGCCAACCATGCAAGAACGCGATCTTCTTTCAAAGTTACTTGGTTTTCTTCAACAAGTGGATTGTAAGTTCCAACTGTTTCGATGAAACGACCATCACGTGGTGAACGTGAATCTGCTACGTTGATACGGTAGTAAGGTTTTTTCTTAGAACCCATACGAGTCAAACGAATTTTAACTGCCATTTTTATAATTCTCTTTTCTATATTTTAATTTTCGGTGAAATAGACAAGCTATTTAGCACATGATCTATTATAACACATTTTAAAGACCTGTCAAGAAAAAAACTTGACACTATTAAAAATTTTTTTATTCGATCTCAAAGCTATAAGATTCAACCTTTGGGGAATTAGATTCAATCACATAGTTTCCAGAAGGAAGTCCGCTTACATCCAAGCGTTTCCCTTCAAATTCTTTAGGGAGAGATGTCACTGTGATGGTAAAGGAAAAGCCCTTAATTTGGCGGTAGTTAGCATAATCCAAGGTCAGAATCCCTCGAAGATCTGTTTCTCCAGCTTTTTCAGCAGCTAGTAAGTCTGTTGCCAATTGATTCTCGAAATCGGGATTTTCGATTGGGAACTGGAGACGAACCTCACTTACCTCTAAGCCCTGTTTACGAAACTCTTCTTTTATTTCCTGAGTCAGTTTTTGAAAACCTTGAGATTCAGCGAAGGCTCTTTCGAAAAATGGTGCAACAAGCCAGCTTTTGGAATGGTAAGCTAGCTCTTCTGCCGTGTCATAGTTTTTCCCACCTTCTTCTTTGGATAGATGAGTAGCATAGGGAAAGTCAAACTGAACCGTTTTTCCCTCAACCCTTTCTTGATAGCTATAGGCATATTTAGTCGACATCCCATGGAGTTCAGCTGCTTTAAAACTTAGGTCTCCTTTAAATCCCGCTTCCTGATAAAAGCCAGAAATTTGCTCTTGGATTTCTTTTTCTTCTTGATTAGTAAAATAAAATAGAAAACAAATTAAGAGAGCGACCACTGTGGCGAATGCAAGAAGCAGATAGCGAAGCCATCTTTTGATGGTAACCCTTATTGATTTAAATTTATTCATTCCACCATGATACCAAAAAACTAGCTTAACAGCTAGTTTGAAATAAGTTTTTACTTAAGGATATCCAATAACGCTTGATAGTCAGCAACGACATATGTCGGTACTGCTGGACTGGTATTTTCTTTGTGATCCGGATTATACCAGACGGTATCAATCTCCGCAGCATTGCCCCCAGCGATATCCGCTGTCAAAGAATCCCCAATCATGAGGGCTTGTTCCTTGGTAAAACCAGGGATCAAGTCACCAATCTTTTCATAAAAGGCCACTTCAGGTTTTTGGGTCCCTAATTGTTCAGAGATAAAGATCTCTTTGAAATAAGGGGTAATGGCCGACTGCTTCAAGCGTCCTTGCTGAATAGCAGTAACACCGTTGGTAGCCCCATAGAGCTGATAACCCCTTTCTACCAACTCTGCCAGCAAGTCTTCCGCTCCAGGGAAGCTCTGTCCCTGTTGGCTAATATAATCCTGGTAGCGCAAAGCCATCTCTTCACCATCTACCTGTCTTCCAAAATGAGCAAAGGCAATCGCGAACCGGCTGTTAATCAAGTCTTTCTTGCTAATTTTCTTTTGTTCCAAATCTTTCCAGAGCCCTTGGTTCATAGGTTTGTAGTAATCCTTAAAGGCTTGAATATCTTGAACCCCCTGATCTTGGAGGAATTGCGTTAAGGCCACTTCCTCCGCTGTATCAAAGTCCAACAAGGTGTGGTCTAGGTCAAATAGTAAAAATGAATATGTCATTACAAACGATCCTTTAATTTTTCTACAAATAAATAGGCTGCTGGGCAAGTGAGGGTATTCTTGATGGTCAAATGATTGATCTGGTAGATCTTCTTGCGGTCTGTATGAGGAAACTCTCGACAAGCTTTAGGCCGAACATCGTAGATGGAACAGAGATTGTCGCCACCCAAGAAAGGGCAAGGCATGGATTTAAAAACCTTATCTCCATCTTCATCGACTTCTAAAAACTCTGCTTCAAAGGCAGGCAACTTCATCTTGAAATACTTGGCAATGCGCGTGATATCCGCTTCTTTAAAATCGGGTCCTAGGGTCTTACAGCAGTTGGCGCAGGCGGTACAATCAATTTCTTGAAAGACTTCATCGTGAATCTCTTGCGCTATTTTATCTAGATTTTTAGGGGGTTTCTTTTTCAGATTCGCCAATACCTTGCGGTGCTCTTTTTGTTTTTGGAGCGCTAACTGATGGTATTTTTCTAAGTCAATTTCTTGAGACATAAACTACTTTCTAATTGCTAAATGGATAAGAGCATTATACCATAGAGACCGTAAAAAAGGGAGTGGGACAGAACTCCGACTAATTAAGAAGAGTTCGTTTTCCCACCCCCGCACAGTTGATTAGGTTATCTTTGGAGCTAAAAAGCGAACAAAGATACCAATCAACCACTGCGTCATGTAGTTATTTCTATTAAACATTAATGACTGAATAGTTTAAGCCAAACTCTCACTTGATTAATCCGTCACGGCACCTGTTCCATCAAGGCTCCAAGTGTTTTCTACATAGGAGGTTAATTGAGCTAATGTTTTTTCATCTCCAAGACAGGCAATGTAATACAACTTCCCATCTATTTGAAAAAACCAGCAAGTAACATATCGACCCGACTCAAGAATCATGTTTAATTGGATGGCTACATTTCCTCCAACTTTGCTAGTAGATCTCCACGATTTTACTACTTTATTTATTTCGTTCAAGTCATTCTCAAATCTTTGAGCCATCACTTCATTAAAATCTTCTTCTTCGGCGACACCCGCTCTTTCTCTAGTAGTAGCGTTCAAAATAATCGCATTATCCACGCTTTTATCTGAGTATTGGATATTATCTCCACCTTCTTCATTTGTATATTTTACCCAGTCACTTGGAATATTGACATACCCTTGATCTGCTGATCCAATTCGTTTCGTTTCTGCGAAACTCTTATCATTATCTGATATTTCTTCCTTTACCTTGCTACTTGATTTTGTTGTTTCTTTTGCCACATTCGTGGAACTAGATGGTGCTGACGATTTACTAGACTCTTTCTTTGGACTAGTACAAGCAAAGAGACTGACAACAGACAAAAACGTAACTGACGCCAGTAAGAACTTATTTTTCATCTTTCTCTCCTCTATGATAGATTATATACACTACTCTAACATCTTATACTCTATTTTAAAAGGACCAGTTTAATTTCTTACCAAAAAAAGAACTAATTCAAACTGACGAACTGTTTGAATTAGTCCCTGCTTTCTTAAGGATATACAACCTGAGAGATTCTTTGCTAACCAGGTTGTAAGAAGTTAATTGTTCCAAGAAATAGAACTTAATGACTGCGTCCAAATCTTATTCTATCATGTATTGAAAATTGGTGATAATGAAACCAACTTCCTCACGAATGCATTAGGCTTTTGGACCTTTCTCATCCAAACTCCAAGTTTCCTCAATGTATGGAATGAATTGAGCCAAGGTCTCTTTATCTCCTTCAAAAGACATCAAGTATACCTTATCATCCTTTTGGAAGACCCAAGTAATGAGGTACTGTCCAGATTTAAGGATAATATTCAGCTGCAAGGCTTCATTCCCTGAGACAGTGGTTGTAGCTCCCCACATTTTCTCTACTTCTTTATTGTCTTTCCAATAGTAAGCAATTCGGTTCGCAATCAACTCTGCGTTAAAGACTTCACCTTCACCGACATTTGCTTTCTCTTTAGTATACCCGTTCATAGTAACGATATTATAAGCACTTCCATCCGTAAATTGAATGCTGTCTCCACCATCTATATCTGTAAATTTAATCCACTTACTTGGAATATCGATATAACCATAATCGGCAGAACCAACCCGTTTGGTTTCGACAGAACTCTTGGTATCATCCGATGATTTTGACTCTACCTTACTAGATGTTTTTTTGCTAGATGATTTTTTACTCTTTTTCACCACCTCAGTGGAACTAGACTCAGATGACAATGGTTTTCTAGACTCTTTTTTAGGAGTGCTACAAGCTACAAGAGCAACAGCTGACAAGACCGAAACGGTCGCAAGTAAGAACTTATTATTCATCTTCCCTCTCCTTTGTGATGGATTTTGATACCAATAGTTTATCACGTTCTACTTAGATTTGAAAGCACTATTTGTCTAGCCCGATAGAAAAACGTCCCTATCGGGACGTTCGATTTGTTCTATTATTCCAGAGAGAAGCTTATTCCTCATCCATTGACAGAACTGACAAGAAGGCTTCCTGTGGTACTTCTACTGAACCGATAGCTTTCATTCGTTTCTTACCGGCTTTTTGTTTTTCAAGAAGCTTCCGTTTCCGTGAGACGTCCCCACCATAACACTTGGCCAAGACGTTCTTCCGAAGGGCCTTGATATCTGTACGGGCCACGATCTTATGACCGATAGCTGCTTGGATAGGCACTTCAAACTGTTGACGAGGGATAATCTTCTTGAGCTTCTCAACAATCAGCTTACCACGTTCATAGGCAAAGTCCTTGTGAACGATAAAGCTGAGGGCATCGACAGTATCGCCATTGAGAAGGATATCCATTTTAACCAATTTAGATGGACGGTATTCAGACAACTCATAGTCAAAGCTAGCATAACCACGAGTAGACGATTTCAATTTATCAAAGAAATCAAAGACAATTTCCGCCAGTGGGATTTGATAGATGACATTGACCCGATTTTCGTCGATGTAATCCATAGTCACAAAGTCCCCACGTTTGCGTTGGGCCAATTCCATGACCGCTCCAACAAACTCTTGCGGTACCATGATTTGTGCTTTAACATATGGTTCTTCGATCGAAGCGATTTTGGTTGGGTCTGGAAACTCAGATGGGTTAGACACATCCAGCACTTCTCCATCTGTCAAATTGACCTTGTAGATTACTGACGGTGCCGTCATGATCAAATCAATGTTGAACTCACGCTCCAAGCGTTCTTGGATAACATCCATGTGAAGGAGACCCAAGAAACCACAACGGAAACCGAAACCAAGGGCTTGAGAAGTCTCAGGTTCAAATTGAAGACTAGCGTCATTGAGTTGCAATTTTTCCAGTGCTTCCCGAAGATCATTGTACTTGTTGGATTCGATCGGGTAAAGACCAGCAAAGACCATTGGATTCATTTGCTTGTATCCATGAAGAGGCTCAGTTGCTGGATTAGTAGCCAAGGTCACAGTATCCCCGACACGAGTATCCGCAACCGTCTTGATAGAGGCTGCGATATAGCCAACATCTCCAGTCGCAAGGAAGTCACGACCCACTGCTTTAGGAGTAAAAATCCCAACCTCAGTCACATCAAAGGTCTTGCCATTACTCATCAACTGGATGGTATCGCCTGGCTTCACAAGCCCATTGACCACACGGACTTGAAGAATGACTCCCCGATATGGGTCGTAAACCGAGTCAAAGATCAGGGCTTGCAATGGAGCAGCAACGTCCCCAGTAGGAGCTGGAACCTTCTCGACGATTTGTTCCAAAATCTCTTCGATCCCAATTCCAGCCTTGGCAGAAGCTAGGACTGCCTCACTGGCATCCAAGCCGATCACATCTTCCACTTCTGTCCGCACACGTTCTGGATCTGCAGCTGGTAAGTCAATTTTGTTAATGACTGGCAGGATCTCCAAATCATTGTCCAGTGCCAGATAAACATTGGCTAGGGTCTGCGCCTCAATCCCTTGAGCAGCATCGACTACTAAAATCGCACCCTCACAGGCTGCGAGCGAACGAGAAACCTCATAGGTAAAATCCACGTGTCCTGGTGTGTCAATCAAGTGGAAGATATATGTCTCCCCATCTTTAGCCGTATAGTTCAATTCGATGGCATTGAGCTTGATGGTAATCCCACGTTCCCGTTCTAGATCCATGCTATCTAGGAGCTGAGCTTGCATTTCCCGACTAGAAACGGTCTCGGTTTTCTCTAAGATTCGGTCCGCCAAGGTTGACTTCCCGTGGTCAATGTGGGCGATAATCGAGAAGTTCCGAATTTTCTCTTGTCGTTTCTTTAATTCTTCTAAATTTGGCATAATCATCTTCCTAGTAAAATTAATCGTACTCTTCATTATAACAAAAAAGATAGGCCTTTGCCTATCTTAATTCATTATTTTCAAAAATCGCTTCTGCGTTCTATTTCCCTCATAGCCTATTCGTTCGTAAAAAACATGGGCTTCTTTTCGATGAGAGGCAGAACTCAAACGAATAAAGGCATAGTTATGTTTTTTGAGCAAGAGGTTCAATTCGCTCCATCAACTGCCGACCGATCCCACATCCTTGGGCAGAAGGGAAAACAGCAAGTCCTAAAACATTTAAACCAGGATCGCTATATATACTCTCATAGGCTTCAGCTTCGACATAACCAAGAATATTGCCTGTTTGGTCATCTTCGTATACAAAGCAAAAGTGACCCGAGTCTGGCTCATTAAATTTATCGATCTGAGCTGCTACTTTCTCAAGGGTCGAATCATACTCCAATGCTTGGTGGCACAAATCTCGAATTTGACCTGCATCTTTAACTTGAACGGTACGAATCATACTTCACCTCCATGAAGTCTTTTTTATTTATTCTATGCCTTATCCCTAAAAAAATCAAGCATTAAAAATATGTTAACAGATTATTGAATCATACTATTTAATTCGAATTGAAATAATTAATTAACAATAAAGGATTTCTATTTACTTTTTCGATTTAATTCGCTATAATGGATTGTAATGTAAAAGGAGGTGAAGCTCTTGGCAAGAGGACGTGGAAAAGCAAGCCCACAGGATAGAGAGGCTTTGCGTATTATTTCCGAAAAAATAAGAGAACTATTAAAGATTCAAAATAAGAAACAGGTCGATTTATCTCGTACAACCGGTATTCCAGCTAGTACTTTAACGGGCTATGTGAAAGGCACTTCTCTCCCAGTCAGTGAGAACTTAGAAAAGATCGCTAGCTTCTTTGAAATTCCCATCTCTGATCTTGACCCACGTTATGGTCAACCAGATACCTTGGAGGATTCTAAGATTGAATTTATCTATAAGCAACTAGATGAGGATTTTCAAGACTCTCTCTTAGAGGAAGCCAATCGCTTATTGGTTTTACAAGCGGAGCGCAAGCGTATTGAGAAGAAATATACACCCTATACAGTCTTTGACAGTTATGCTGCGAGTCAAAGTGCTTCTAAGGGAGATTTAGTTTGGTTTGATCAAAAACTAGCCTATGATTTAGCACTTTGGATTCATACTGACTCGCTAGAGCCAAAATATCCAAAAGGATCTGTTGCCTTAATCAAGCAAACTTTCTATGATACTGCTGGTGCCATCTATGCTATTGAGTACGATGGGCAGACCTTGATTAAGCGTGTCTTCCGTGAAGCCCAAGGAATCCGTCTTGTTTCCCTTAATAAAAAGTATAGTGACAAGGTCATCCCCTTAGAAGAGGAACCAAGAGTAATTGGAAAAGTCATTGCTAGCTTTCTTCCTGCTAAGGAGGATGAGTTATGATCCGATTGATTGCTATCGATTTAGATGGAACTCTTTTATCACCAGATAAAACCATTAGCCCTGCTAATCGGCAGGCTCTTTTAAACGCTGAAGCTGCTGGCGTAGACGTCGTCATTTGTACGGGACGCCCCCTATCTGGTGTCCGTCCAATCTTTGAAGAAATTGGTTTCAAAAGCAACCATTCCTATTCGGTGATTAATAACGGTTGTACCACTGTCAAATCTTCAGATTGGTCCGTCATTACCTATGATGCCTTATCTGAAGAAGATTTGGTTTATCTCGATCAATTGACTCAGGAAATTCATCCTCAATTAAGTTTATTCGATTTAAATCGCTATATCATTTTGAATCGGGATCCTTCAGAAATAGCCAAAATGGACGCTAGTATCGTTTCTGCTGTGCCTGTATCATTGGGATTGCAAGAAGTCCTTGAGGCACAACCAATTTTCCAAGGGATGTTTATTGATCAGAAAGAGCAGATTGATGCCTTTCAAGAGACCTATGAGGAAGCATTAGCCCAGCGCTTCCACACCATTCGCTCTCAACCTATTCTCTTTGAAATTCTTCCCAAAGGCGTAAACAAAGCGACTGGTTTAAAAGCTCTTGCTGAACACCTCGGTATTCCTAGAGAACAGATCATGGCTATCGGCGATGAGAACAACGATATTGAAATGATTGAGTACGCAGGTCTTGGAGTAGCTATGGGCAATGCTCCAGATGCTATCAAAGCCTTGGCTGATGTCACAACAACTTCTAACGAAGAAGACGGCGTCGCCACTGCTATCAAGCGCTATGTTTTACAAGCACAGAACTAGAAAAGGAAAAACAGATGAAATACCCAACATTACTAGAACGATTTTTAACCTATGTCAAAGTCAATACTCGATCTGATGAGACTTCAACAACAACTCCTAGCACACCATCACAAGTAGAGTTTGCAAAGAATGTGTTACTTCCTGAAATGGAAAGAGTTGGACTGCAAAATGTTTATTATCTTCCAAACGGTTTTGCTATTGGAACTCTTCCAGCAAACGATCCAAGTCTCACACGAAAGATTGGCTTTATCTCACATATGGATACAGCTGATTTCAATGCGGAAAACATCAGTCCCCAAGTTATCGAAAACTATGATGGTGGCACTATTGCTCTTGGTGATTCTGGTTATTCACTAGATCCTGCTGACTTTGCTAACCTCCATAACTACAAAGGTCAAACCTTGATTACGACAGACGGTACGACCCTGCTTGGTGCTGATGACAAATCAGGGATCGCTGAAATCATGACAGCCATTGAATACTTGACTGCACATCCTGAAATCAAACATTGTGAAATTCGAGTTGGTTTTGGACCTGACGAAGAAATTGGGATTGGAGCGGACAAATTTGATGCAGAAGACTTTAATGTTGATTTCGCTTATACTGTAGACGGTGGGCCTCTTGGTGAATTGCAATACGAAACCTTCTCTGCTGCAGGCGCTGAAATCACCTTCAAAGGGCGTAATGTTCATCCAGGGACCGCTAAGAACCAAATGGTTAATGCACTTCAGTTAGCAATTGACTTCCACAATCAACTCCCTGAAGAAGACCGACCTGAAAAAACGGATGGCTACCAAGGTTTCTACCACTTGATGAATGTGGATGGAACTGTTGAGGAAGCTCATGCTAGCTACATCATTCGTGACTTCGAGACAGAGAATTTCGAAGCTCGTAAGGCAAAGATGGAAGAGATTGCAAACAAGATGAACCAAGAACTTGGTGCAGAAAGAGTCCTTTTGACCCTTAAAGACCAGTACTACAACATGAAACAGGTTATTGAGAAAGATATGACACCTGTTAACTTGGCTAAGGAAGTTATGGAAGATCTGGGCATCACACCTATTATCGAACCAATCCGTGGTGGGACAGATGGCTCTAAGATTTCCTTCATGGGAATTCCAACTCCAAATCTCTTCGCTGGTGGCGAAAATATGCATGGTCGCTTTGAATACGTCAGCCTTCAAACTATGGAACGTGCAGTTGATACCATTATCGGTATTGTTAGCCATTCCTAATTCAGTGTATTGCTTAAAAAATGCTTCGGTTAAAATAACCAAAGAATTTCAGATAAAATATTTAATCTACTTGGAAACTTTCCTTAGGTGAGTACGGACGTCAGCGAACTTCCAAGAAGTTCCATGACTTAGTTTTGAACCTAAGGTTTCAAAACTCCCGAGTACCTGAAACAATTTTGTTTCAGGTACTTTTCTCACAGCGGAAAGTTTTAGAACTACTTAACTGAATCAAAACATGAGTTCATGTTTTTAAAAAGTGAGCTGACTATTTTATTTAATAAACAGTTTGTTATTTTCCTAAAAAAGCTTCGGTTATTTTGACCGAAGCTCTTTTTCTATTCATCCAGATATACTACCTGACCAAACTGGCTGTTAATCTGGTCTTGGTAGGTCTCATAAATTGAGAGAGGGATTCGCAAGCAAGTATCTGCTGCATGTCCTGCAAAAGGACGATGTGTCAGAAGGGCTACTTTTCTTCCCTTTTCATGCTCCTTCTTCAAGCGATCTATCAGTCTAAGAATCTGACTCGAATCTTCTGGAGCGCTTCGATCAACCAATAAGGTCCATTGACTCCAATCTGGCGCCTCATCTTCGCCACAGATCGAAGTATAGTAAGAAACCTTTTCACCAACTTGACCGAATCCAGCTGTTAAATCCAAAGAACGTAATTTTAGCTCAGGACATAGTTGCACCATCTCTTGTCGCTCATACAAGTAAAGATTATATAAAAACTGGAGATAGAACGGATCCATTCGACTCAGGTCACTCACTTCTTCCCTTTCGAATCCTCTATGAAACGCCTCTAAGATAGATGAGAAGCGATATGGCATGCGTTTGGCGATCCGTTGGATGAGTTCATCGTCTGAAACATTCTTCAGAATACGCTTAGGCCATTGATCCGAACCGAAGTTTTCAACAGCTTGCTGATAGGCTTCTTCCAAACTACTACCAAACCCATGAATTGCACCAACTGAATGAATTTGTGTATTGAGAACTTTTGTCACCTTTTCCATTGGAAAAACAGGTAGTTTAAAGAAAATACGATCTAGAGTGGGTTCAAACAGGGCTGTAAGACCCTTCATCGTTGGGTGAGGAAGGTCCAAAAGGTGGTCGCCTAACTTTAAGCATAAGGCCTGGTGGTAAATCGAATAACCTAAGGCCATGGACATGGTCGAGAAGGAATCCGAAGCAAAAGGATTGACCTCAAGAATATAGAATTGGTAACTCTTTGGATCTAGCGCAAACTTGATGGATGTCGCTCCAACCAGTCTCAAGTGCCGGACAATAGACAAAGCTGCCTCTCTCAAGGTCTGATGCTCGGTATCTGTCAACGTCAGACTTGGGATGACTTGATAAGAATCACTAGAATGGATCCCAACCGGGTCGATACTCTCAATGTTTCCCGCAAGATAATAGTTATCCTGACGATCTCGGACGACGATGTATTCCAACTCCTTGAAACCAACCGTTGAGAGCTCCAACAAACACTGAGCCTGTGGCGATACTTCTAGTCCTTTTTCGACAGCATCACATAAATCATCCAAGTTATTAGCAATCCGACGACCTTGCCCATGCTTACTGGCAAGTGGCCAAACAACAATAGGGAATAGGATCTGCTCTGAGAACTCAATAGCCTCTCGCACTGTCGAAACCAAGGATGAGGAAGGAACTTGATAACCTAAGTCCTGTAGAAAAGACTTTTGGTCTGCCTGGTGGTAAAAGGTACGGTACTGCCTAAGCGAAGTTCCTAGAATACGGATCTTGTGTTCCTTGAGAAACCCAATTTCCTCCAATCGAAATAATAGCCCAAGGACTTGCTTATCCGCAAATGACAGCAGTAAATTTTTGGTTTTCGTCGCTAGAAGGGCTTCTTTTAGACTATCCAACTTTAAACGAATAACGGAAACAGCATTTCCTACTTCTTTTGTGATTCCGTTCTCGTCTCCACAATAGAGGATTTCTGTCTGGTAGCCACGTTCTTTTAATAAGGGATAAGACGTGAGTGCTCCAAGCAAACTGACATCATTGAAGGATTCTGCACACAAAAGCGTTACTTGATTCATGACCATAACTCCTCCCTTCTTTCGTCTAATTTACTTTCAATCAGATCCATAAATTCGTCATAGAAATAGAGACTTTCCCTTGGTCCTGGACTGGACTCAATATGGTAGAGAACACCGATCAAGGGAAGATAGCGGTGACGAAAGGCCTCGATAGAGTGATCATGAAGCTCCTCATGGGTGATCAGAAAATCTCGTGGAAGAGTATCGCGCTCGATGTTGTACTGGTGATTCTGGCTAGTGATTTCGACTTTTCCAGTAGCCACTTCTTTTACAGGAATGTTGAGACCTCGATGAGGACTTTTTAGTTTCGCGAGACTTCCTCCGTGGGCAAGGGCCAGCAATTCTGCCCCCAAGCCGATCCCCATAATTGGAATATGAGGATCGATTTTAGCAATGACCTGGCAAATACCATCGATATGATGAGGATTCCCTGGACCACTGGATAGAATGATGCCATCCGGCTGCAAATCCTTTAATTCCTTCAATTTAATAGAATAAGGAACGACCGTGACGTTACAACCTCGTGCAATCAATTGACGCAAAACGGAATGCCGCAAGCCCAAGTCGATCAAGACGATACTCTTACCAAATCCTGGTGCAGCATAGGGCGTTTTGGTCGACACCTGGCGAACTTGGTCAAAAGGCAAGACGGTTGCCCGAAGTTGATCTAGGATATGCTCAATCGCATCCCCTTCATTAACCACTGTAGCCTTCATGCTTCCATGTTCGGTAACAATTTTAGCCAGCTTTCGAGTATCTACTCCTTGAATCCCTGGAATGTTGTGTTTCTTCAGGTAGGCATCTAAGGACAACTGTTTGCGCCAATTACTTGGATGGCTTGCTAATTGGTGCACGACCACTGCTAGACAACCTGGAAAAATAGATTCATAATCATCTCGGTTAATCCCTGTTGTACCAATAACTGGAAAGGTAAAGGCTAAGATTTGCCCCTTATAGGACTGGTCAGTTATCAACTCCTGATAACCCGTCATGGCAGAATTCAAGACCAATTCCCCACTGACATAGGTATCAGCTCCAAAACCAGTTCCTTCAAAAACCGTCCCATCTTCTAATACTAAGAGACGTTTTACCATAAATTCTCCTTACAAACTCCAAAAAGAAAAGTGAGAAAAGACCACCTTCTTGTAGACTCCCTCACTTCTCCTTTCACTTTACTAAATTATTATTTACGTCCAGCCAATACCGCTTCAATGATCGCCATACGGACGAAGACACCGTTGGTCATTTGCTCTACAATACGTGATTTAGGAGCTTCTACCAAATGGTCAGCAATCTCCACATCGCGGTTTACTGGAGCTGGGTGCATCAAGATGGCTGTGTCTTTCATACGATCATAGCGTTCTTGTGTCAAGCCATGCAAACGATGGTAGTTCTCTTTTGAGAAGAGAGACTCATAATCATGACGCTCGTGTTGCACACGGAGGAACATCATGACATCGACCTCTTCGATCACTTCATCGATAGTGACGAAGGTTCCATAATCTTCAAATTCCGCACTTCTCCATTCGTCTGGGCCTGCAAAGTAGAGGGTTGCTCCCAAACGTTTCAAGATTTGCATATTGGATTTTGCAACACGCGAGTGGTCCAAGTCCCCAGCGATACAAACTTTCAAGCCGTCAAAGTGACCAAATTCTTGGTAGATAGTCATCAAATCGAGCAAGCTTTGGCTTGGGTGTTGACCAGATCCATCTCCACCGTTGACAATAGAGGCTGTGATGGTTGGACTTTCAATCAATTCCTTGTAGTAGTCTACTTCTGGGTGACGGATGACACAGATATCGACTCCGAGAGCTGACATGGTCAAAATTGTATCGTAGAGCGTTTCACCCTTGTTTACAGAGCTCGTTTTCACATCAAAGTCAAGGAGATCACACCCCAATTTCAATTCAGCCACTTCAAATGCTTTGTGCGTACGTGTTGATGACTCAAAGAAGAGGTTAGCCACGATATGTTGCTCGTCATAATGAGCTTTTGCTCCATTTTTAAACTCAATCCCACGCTTAATCAAAGCCATAACTTCTTCGTTTGATAAAGCTTCCATTGAGACAAGGTTTTTAAGTGCGATTTGATTTGTAGACATGTTGTAACTCCATTCCAAAGATATGCATATGTGAAAACGATACAGGAAGCTCCCTCAGTCGCTCCTGTATATAGCGACGATTTGAAAACTACCTTATTCACTCACCTCGATCAAGATGCGATCTTGACCATCTAGCTCAGTCATTTCGACAATGATTTCCTCTGATCGACTTGTTGGAATGTTCTTTCCAACATAATCTGGTCGGATCGGCAATTCTCTATGACCACGATCCACTAGGACAGCCAGGCTGACACGCGATGGGCGTCCGCGACTGACAAGATTATCGATTGCTGCTCGAATAGTCCGACCTGTATAAAGGACATCATCAATCAGGATGACATCTTTGCCAGTAATATCTACTGGTAAAACGGTTGAATCTTCTGTTACTTTGATATCATCACGGAAAGGCTTGGTATCCAATTCACAGACTGGAACTTCTATCTGTTCTAGCTGTGCTAACCGTTCTTTGATGCGATTGGCAATGAATACGCCACGAGTTTTGATCCCTACCAAAACAATTTGGCTCAGATCCTTATTCCGTTCGATGATTTCATAAGTGATGCGAGTAATCGCCCGCTTCATGGTCAGATCATCAACGACTTCTTTGATCTTCATCTTTTCCTCCTAATTGATAGAAAAAAGCCTCCCTTTTCAAGGAGGCTTCAGAAAAATGCTAAGAGATAGTATCTAGAACGCATCCAGTCTACCCCTTATTTTGATCAGACTCCTTGCCTGCCTCACGGGACAGGATTAAAGGACTATTTAATTATCCATACTATATCACAGTTTATAGAGGGATGCAAGAAAAAACTTAATTTTTTCTTCTAATGTTCGGATTTAAATCCACAAATCTTCTATTTAATGATGATCTGTTCCTTTTTTCCCAATTCTTTTCAAGGCAAACAAGCCACATCCAGCTAGTAAATAAGCGACAAAAATGATGGTCGCCATCTTAACCACATATAGCCAACCAAAACGATTGACATTGATAAAGAAATAAGGGAAAGGACTGTCTTTTGCCCCTGGAACTGGCCACTTAAGAACCAAACCGTTGAGAAGAGCAAAGACCATATAGAGTACGGGAAGCAAGGTCCAAGCTAATGGATCCGACTTACGGTATTGTTTTGGTTTATCAATCACCAGGGTGTCAAAGAAGAACATCAAAGGAACAATGTAGTGACAGAGGAAGTTTTCCAAGCGGTAAAACTTCTCAGGTGTCGCGATGGGTGCTAGCATAAAGTGGTAGATGACACAGGTAATCATGATAGACATGGTGACACCACCTTTTAAACGAAGATAGCCCTGAGTCTGGGTCGAACGACCACGAAGCATGCGCCAGACCATGTCCCCCATAAAGAACATGACCAACATGTTGGACAAAATGGTGTAATAGAGCATCATCCCAAAGCCACCATGCTTGGTCAGTTGCAGATAAACGCCGATCACACTCAAGATAAACAATAGAAAACGATAGATAAACAATAGTTTGAATTTCATAGTATTCTCCCAAAAGAAAAGGGTTTAGGCCCTTCAGTTTAATCAGGAACTTTCCTTAAGTGAAGACGGACGTCAGCGAACTTCTTCGAAGTTCCATGACTTAGTTTTGAACCTAAAGTTTCAAAACTCCCGAGTACTTGAAACAATACTGTTTCAAGTACTTTTCTCACAGCGGAAAGTTCCTTATAAACTTAAACAACTCTATTAATTTGTATACTTTATATAGAACTATTTCTTCTTTTCTTTAGATCTTCTTGACAAATTCTGATTTAAGTTTCATTGCGCCAAATCCATCAATCTTACAATCGATATTGTGGTCGCCTTCGACGATACGGATGTTTTTCACGCGCGTTCCTTGTTTCAAATCTTTTGGTGCACCCTTCACTTTCAAGTCTTTGATCAAGGTGACAGTGTCGCCATCAGCCAATTTATTTCCATTCGCGTCGATGGCTACAACACCTTCTTCTTCCACAACTTCAGCTGGGTTCCATTCATAGGCACACTCTGGACAGACCAAGAGGGCACCATCTTCATAGACGTATTCAGAGTTACATTTTGGACAGTTTGGTAAGTTATTCATTTCAATCTCCTTATCAAAATTAACTCCCATAGTATACCATGAAAGGGAAAATTTGACAAATTCTGTTTAACTGTAGCATTTTCAATAAAAGAAGAGGCAACTTGGCCTCCTAAAATTGATGATCACCTTTATCTTCTTGCAACTCCTGAATGTCTCGAATCACGCGCACGCCTGCTTGGCTTCTATTCTGTAATTCTTCGTCAGAGTAGGGGAAGGTATTGATCAAGATACTTTGCATGCCGATGCTTTTCGCTACAGCCACATCTGTAGTGAAGTCATTCCCTACCATGACCGTTTTATTCGGATTCAACTGGTGGTCTTTGATAACTTTCATGAGAAATTCGCGCTGAGGTTTGCGAATCCCTGCATCAGACGACAGATAAATATCATGGAAAATCTCTCTTAGGCCAAGCAAATCAATCTCTGGGTTGGTAAAGTCTGCTTGTGCATTGGATAAGAGATAGATCCGACACCCTGCAGCTTTCATATCTTCTAAGACTTCTTTCGTGTGCGGATAGAGCTCCAAGCGTTTGCGAGAGAGAACACGGAAAGTCCGAGCGATCAAGCGTCCCCACTCTTTGAGATGATGGACACTGGCTCCTGTTGGATGACTCTCTAGATAAAGCTGAACGAAAATCACGGTCAAATCAATCTCCGGATAAGTAACCTGTTTTTCCCGAGCGATACTTTGCTCAGCTTGCTGCACCAACTCTTTATAGCGGACTTGCAAACTTTCCCCTGTATAATGAGCACCATAGGACTGGTAGATTTGGGCCATGGTATCCCATAAGACTGGACTCGACTCATCGGTTTCGATATCGACCAAGGTTCCATAAAAATCAAAAATATAGTTTTTAAATGCGTACTTTTGCTGATTCATCTCTTTCTCCCGTTACAAACATGGTAAAGGTCGCCTTACAGACATTGGCACCTTCCTGATTGGTAATATCAACATCGACAACCCGAGTCGTCCGGCCACTGTGGACACATTCCCCGTGGATGGTTAGGATATCTCCTAGACGCCCGGCTTTCAAGTAATTGATGGAAGATTGCAAAGTTACCCCGTCTACCCCTTGAGAAATCACGACCAAGCCACTGATCTGGTCACATAGAGTAAAGAGATAGCCACCGTGTGCGTTTCCATAATAATTAAGAGAGGATTCGACCACCTTGGTTGTCACAACGACATGGCCATCTCTCATGGTATCGATCTCATAATTTTCAAATGCCGCAATGGCATCAAAATGAAAATCCTTCATAATAAATTCTATTCCCCCTAGATCAGGTATTCCTAAACCCTTCCATCATACTACTTTTTTCCACTTCTTACAAGAATAAGAAAAGAGCTGGTGTACCCAACTCTTAATAGCGAAATTTTTCCCAATCATCGTCTGTCCGTTTGCGATAATAGAACTCAGGCAAGTCCGGGTCTTCCATCACTTCCAGTAGAGGAAGCATGTCGTAGGACAAGTCCAACTTTTCTAATTGGTCCTTCTCAACCCAAGAAACTTCTCCTTCTTCAGACGATCTTAGCTGGCCTGTAAATTCTGTCGCTTTGTAGCAAAAGACGATGTAACGACCGCCCTCATCTTGTGGCCAGTCTTTGACTGCGACCAGTTTTGGATTTGTAATTGTAAGTCCTGTCTCTTCGTAGATTTCACGAATGACGGATTCTACAAGGCTTTCTCCTTCTTCGATATGGCCACCTGGAAAAGCATAGCCAGCCCAGTGAGTCTTTTCAGGTGAGCGGTATTGGAGGACTACTTTCCCATTTTCAAGATCTTCGACTATGCAAAGATTGCACAGTATAGTAGGCGTTGTACGTGACATATATTTCCTTTCTATGATATTGACAATTAATCAATATAAACTTTTTTCTTTATCTCTTTTTTCATGACAAAGGGATTTACTAGCTCATGGTATTCATCGAAGGCATCTAAAAGGGAACCTCTTTGAAAGACAATTGACTTCTCTTTTAAATAATACTCCGAGTGAATCGTTACCAAACCATGACCATCAAAACTAAAGAAAAACACAATGAATAATACTAGGATCAGGCTAGCAAAGAAACTAAACAGTAGCCCCACTACATTCTTCCAATTGACTGCGTGAGTTCGATAAAAGCGATACCAGATATGACAAAAAACTATCACAGCTCCTAGATATAACCAAGGATTCCACAAGAGAGGAGTAAAGGCATAGCCATAGTAACCTAATACAAAGTTAACAAAAACAAAAAGTAAAAGAATTAGATACAGTATCCTAAACAGATTCAAATGCTTTCCCATCATTGACCTCTGCTATGTAAACATTGGTTTGAGTTTAAGATAAAACGAATAGCGTGCTCCCCTTAAATAATAATCAACAGAATATGGACTGCTAACCGTAGCCAATGATCAATCAGAGGCATATCCGGTTCACTATTTTTACTATCTAAGAATAGGCTGAGTGATAATAGAAGCAAAAGAAGGGCAATGACTATTTTCAGAGATAGCATCATACCACCAATAGCAAAAGCAGCTAGAAAGCCAAAAAATGGTAACGGACTAAATAAAAATGACAAAAAACTGAAATAGAGCATAAACAAAGAGAGTATCAATAAGCTGTAAACAATCAACTTAGTGAAAATTGAGACTCTTTTGCCTTCATTTTTCATTTTTGATAGTGAATAAATGACATAGATCATATAGATAAAAAGTAGCATATTAAATCATTCCTATGTTTTATAGATTATGTTAATAGTTTAACTAAACCCTATTCAAAATACAACTAAAGACACTAACTTATCAGTAGTAACCCATCTCTGATCAAAGTTTCTTGACTTCTGCTGCCACCTTTTGGAGATGCTGTTCCCGTATGCTAGCGGTATTCACATCTCGGCCGACTTCTCCCAAGATGCAGACGCGCTTGGTTTTGATCCCACAGTGGTTCAAGACGGCATTCTTCAAAACAGAGATGCCATAACTATCAGGAATGTTGAGGGGGCCTGAAAAAATCTTATACCACCAAGTAGGCGCCATGGAGGTCGCATAAATACTAGCTGTTTTGCCTTTGAGTAACTTCTTAAATTGCTTGCCTCTGAGGTAATTCCAGATAAAGCTTCCCCGATCATTGGCCGAGTAAGCAATCCCCGGTGTAAAGACCCGGTCGATCCAGCCCTTCATGAGGCTCGGCATACTACTCCACCAGATGGGATAGACAAAGATGAAATGATCCGCCCACTGGATCAATTCCTGAGAACGAAGGATAAAGGGATCTTCTTCCATCCGCTTTCGATAGCCATAGCGTAATACAGGGTCAAAATCCTCTTCATTGAGACTGATGACTTCAAGCTCATGGCGCTTTGAGTCAATAGTTTTGACTATGGTTTGAAAAATAGCCTGACAGTAACTTTCCTTATCTGGATGCCCATTGATGACTAGAATTTTCATTCCTATCTCCTCCCTAATCCAAGGCCTTGACTTCCAACATCATATCGCGGATTTGCGCTGCTAGTTCAAAGTCAAGCACTTCGACAGCTTCTTGCATTTGACCTTGCAGTTTCTTGACCAGTTCCTTGCGCTCTTGGCGGTTGAGACTGGTGATATCCACTTCCTTATCCTCTTCCTTGGCCACCGCCTTGGTAACAGAGATCAGGTCACGGATTTCCTTCTTGATAGTTTGTGGGACAATACCATGCTCTTCATTGTAGGCCATCTGAATCTGACGACGACGGGCTGTTTCATCGATGGCTTTTTGCATAGACTGGGTCATGGTGTCCGCATACATGATGACGTGCCCCTCACTATTACGGGCAGCACGACCAATGGTCTGGATGAGCCCCCGCTCGTTACGGAGGAAACCTTCCTTATCCGCATCGAGTATGGCAACTAGACTCACTTCCGGTACGTCAATCCCTTCCCGAAGGAGGTTGATACCGACCAAGACATCAAAAACGCCCAGACGCAAATCACGGATTATTTCCGTCCGCTCCAAAGTCTTTATATCCGAATGCATGTATTTGACCTTGACACCCATTTCTTTGAAGTAGTCGGTCAAGTCCTCTGCCATCTTCTTGGTCAGGGTGGTGACAAATGTCCGCTCTCCACGTTCCACACGCGCATTGATCTCACCCAAGAGATCGTCCATTTGTCCCATAGTCGGACGCACTTCCACCTCAGGATCGAGAAGACCTGTCGGACGAATGATCTGCTCGATGACAGTATCTGTTTGTTCCATCTCATAATCACCCGGTGTCGCAGACACATAAACAATCTGGTGGACATGGCTTTCAAACTCCTCCCGACGCAGTGGACGGTTGTCTAAGGCCGACGGCAAACGGAAACCATAGTTGACCAGCATCTCCTTGCGTGATCGGTCCCCATTGTACATGCCCTTGATCTGTCCCATGGTCATGTGGCTTTCATCGATCATGATGAGAAAATCTTCTGGGAAGAAGTCTAGAAGAGTATAAGGAGGCTCTCCTTCACTCCGGCCATCCATGTGACGAGAGTAGTTTTCGACGCCATTAGTGTAGCCCATCTCTCGTAGCATTTCAATATCATACTCCGTCCGTTGTTTCAGGCGCTGGGCTTCTAAAAGCTTGCCTTCTTTTTCAAAGACCTTTAACTGCTCTTCAAGTTCCGCTTGAATCTTGGCAATGGCCACTTCCATATGGTCGTCATTGGTCACGAAGTGGGTAGCTGGGAAAATTGCCAAGTGGTCCACTTCACCAAGGACTTGACCAGTCAGAGCTTCAACCTCACGAATGCGGTCAATTTCGTCCCCGAAAAACTCAACACGAAAGGCATGCTCATCACGCGAAGCTGGGAAAATCTCGACCACATCCCCCCGAACACGGAATTTGCCCCGTTGAAAGTCGATGTCATTGCGCTCAAACTGGATGTCCACCAGGTCATTGAGCAGTTTATCACGAGAAATCTCCAGACCTGGACGCAGGCTCACCACGCTATCGGCATATTCCTTAGGCGAACCCAAACCGTAAATACATGAAACAGATGCGACAACGATGACATCGTTACGCTCTAACAATGCTGAAGTCGCGGAGTGACGAAGCTTGTCAATCTCATCATTGACCGAGCTATCCTTTTCGATGTAGGTATCGCTCGATGGCACATAGGCTTCTGGCTGGTAGTAATCGTAGTAAGATACGAAGTACTCGACGGCATTTTCAGGGAAAAATTCCTTAAACTCTCCATAGAGCTGACCTGCTAGGGTTTTATTGTGGGCGATGACCAAGGTCGGTTTATTGACTTGAGCAATGACCTGGCTCATGGTATAGGTCTTCCCCGTACCAGTCGCTCCCATCAGGATTTGTGCCTTTTCTCCTCCCTCGATGTTATCCACCAACTGTTCAATCGCCTGCGGTTGATCCCCAGACGGTTGGTATTTGGATACAAGTTTAAATTTGTTATCTGTAATTCGATTAATCATACTTTCTTCCTTTGACTATACTCCTTTTATTTTACCACAATGAAGGATATTTCTCTGACATTTGAAGAAAGGATATTGGTTCAAAAAAAAGACAGGCTCAAGAACCTGTCTTCGTTTTCATCATTATTTCCTTTCATTGATTTCACACTTGTTCAGTAACAACTCTTTCTCTTCTCTCCCCTAAGCGATAAACAATCACGAGGGATAGAAGAAGAACCAGAGTGGTGATGATCGATCCTTCTGCTCCAAATGCCCCTCCAGTCAGCCAGTCAGGTCCTGATCCCATGGTAAAACTAAAAATCGAAGCATCTGCGCCCGTCCCACTGACTTGAAAACCAAGGAGATTCCCTTGTACATAGTTCCAAGTACCGTGTTGGGCAACCACTAGCCAGATACTATCGGTGTAGATAAGGAGAAGACCAGCTAGCACTCCATCGAGGATGATATTCAGTACGGATAAGAAGGTCACCCCTGAATTTCCCAGATGAAGAAAGCCAAAGAGACTACTAGAAATCGCGATTGCTAAAGGGAGATTAGTTCTTGCTGCAATCCGAGTTAGGAGCCAACCCCGCGTCGCCACTTCTTCTGTTCCTCCTTGAAGAAGCCAAAATGGGAATAAACCTAGAATAAAGAGGATGGGTTCTAAACTTAATTCATTAAGCTCAAAAGACCCGATTCCCCCCACCTGGTAGACAAGGGCAATCACACCCATTTGAAGCAGTGAAAGCAAGATCCCCCAACCTAGATACTTGAGCCAATTCCTTTTTACAAAACCTAAAGTCGATAAGGGATTCTTCTCAATGAACTTCACCCAAAAAATAAAGAGTAAGAGAATGAATACAAAACTGAAAAGCTCATAATAAAGAAAATAATGGTAGAAAAATTCTTGGACACTCGCTCCTCCATTGCCTGGTGAAAAGAGCTCTGTTAAAAACTCTATGACTAGAGAAAATGGTCCAACAAACTCACTCCCAAACCAAAGTCCACCTTCAACAAATAGGAAGGTTAAAAACACATAGAATAGTGTAGAAACAAGTACTGGCCATGAGGTGTTAGTTTTTATATCTTGAATGATCTTCCCCTTCTTCATGATCGACCTCCATTTATCTAATAGGTCCATTGTAGCAAAGAAAATCTGAGACTGCAAGATTAGGTCATGTTAGATAACCTGACATGAGTTGATTGAATTTCTTGATTTTAGGTTTCATTTATGATATGATAATACTTGTATAAAATAAATGATTGAAATTCATACTTGTTTTCAGTATGAATTCTTTATTTTTTTGAGCCCTTTTGGGTATCCCTTCCATTACTCTTCTCGAGACAACTGGATTAGATATAAAGGAGAACGAAATGAAGAAAAAACTAGTAGCATGTTTGCTTTTCTTATTTCCACTATTCGCCTTTGCGAGTCAAGCACAGGCTGAAACTGTAAAAGTCGTTTTCGATACAGCATATGCGCCCTTCGAATTTAAAGACTCAGACCAAGTTTATAAAGGAATTGACGTTGAAATCTTGGATAAGGTCGCTGAAATCAACGGCTGGACCTTAGAAAAGTCTTTCCCAGGCTTTGATGCGGCCGTCAACATGGTCCAATCTGGTCAAGCCGATGCCATTATGGCAGGAATGACCAAAACCAAGGAACGTGAGCAAGTCTTTGCCATGTCTGATACCTACTATGATACAAAAGTCGTGATTGCGACTAAGAAAGCTAACAAAATCACTTCCTATGACCAGCTTAAAGGCAAGACAGTTGGTGTTAAAAACGGGACAGCTGCGCAACGCTTCCTTCAGAAGAACAAGGATAAGTACGGTTACGAGATCAAAACTTTTGATACAGGAGATCTCATGTACAACAGTTTATCTACAGGAGCTGTAGATGCTGTGATGGATGACCAACCTGTTATCGAATACGCCATTAAGCAAGGCCAAGATCTTTCTATTAATATAGAAGGGGAAGCTGTCGGAAGCTTTGCCTTTGGGGTCAAGAAGGATGGTTCTCACGAAAACCTCATTAAACAATTCAATACAGCTCTTGCTCAAATGAAGAAAGATGGTACGCTAGATCAAATTATTGAAAAATGGACTGGTAGCAGCCAATCATCATCTGGGACAACAACTACTGCTAGCACTACTGTTGTTCCAGAAACGAGCACTGAAGCAGGACAAAAGGCGACTCCTAAGAAGAAAAAATACAAAATTTCTAGTGATTCCTCTTTTGCTCCCTTCGTATTCCAAAATGATCAAAGTAAATACACTGGGATTGATATGGAATTGATTAAGGCCATTGCCAAAGACCAAGGCTTTACCCTAGAAATTAGCAACCCTGGTTTTGATGCTGCGGTCAGTGATGTTCAGAACGGAAATGCGGACGGAATGATTGCCGGCATGACTGTGACAGATGCACGTAAGGCAACCTTTGACTTTTCTGATCCATACTATACAACAAATTCAATTCTTGCTGTTCAAGAGAGTAGTAAAATTTCTTCCTACGAAGACCTAAAAGGAAAAACAGTCGGTGTTAAAAATGGCACGGCTTCTCAAACTTTCCTCGAGGAAAACAAGAGTAAGTATGGATATAAAATCAAAACCTTCTCAGATGGGGCTTCTATGTATGACAGTTTGAACTCAGGTTCTGTAGCTGCCATCATGGATGACGAACCTGTTATCAAATATGCCATTAAACAAGGACGTAAATTCAAAACACCTATCGAAGGTACTCCAAGTGGTCAGATTGCCTTTGCTGTTCAAAAAGATTCGAACCCTGAATTGATTGATATGTTTAACAACGGTTTGGCCAACTTAAAAGAAAGTGGCGAATACCAAAAGATCTTGGATAAGTACCTTTCAAGCGATAGCGAAGAAAGCACAGAATCTACTTCAGTGGATGAAACGACTATCTGGGGCTTGCTCCAAAACAACTACAAACAATTGTTAAGTGGACTTGGGGTCACTATTGCACTAGCACTTCTATCATTTGCGATTGCTATGGTGATTGGGATCATCTTTGGAATGTTCAGTGTGAGTCCTTATAAATGGCTTCGTTGGACAGCTGAGATCTTCGTCGATGTCATCCGTGGTATCCCACTGATGATCCTTGCTGCCTTCATCTTCTGGGGAATTCCCAATTTGATCGAGTCCATGACGGGTCACCAATCCCCAATCAATGACTTCCTTGCAGGTACCATCGCTCTCTCCCTCAATGCTGCTGCTTATATCGCTGAGATTGTTCGTGGTGGGATTCAAGCCGTACCTGCCGGACAGATGGAAGCCAGTCGAAGCCTCGGGATTTCTTATAGCAAGACCATGCGCAAGATTATCTTGCCTCAAGCAACTAAACTGATGCTTCCAAACTTCGTCAACCAATTCGTTATTGCACTGAAAGATACGACTATCGTGTCTGCGATCGGTTTGGTCGAGCTCTTCCAGACTGGTAAGATTATCATCGCTCGAAACTACCAAAGTTTCAAGATGTATGCGATCCTTGCCGTCTTCTACCTCGTCATCATTACCTTATTGACACGCTTTGCAAAACAATTAGAAAAGAGGGCTAACTAATGGCTAAATTAAAAATTGATGTCCATGACCTCCATAAATATTACGGTGAAAATGAGGTCCTAAAAGGCATCTCAACAAAATTCTACGAAGGAGATGTGGTTTGTATTATCGGACCATCTGGTTCTGGTAAATCCACCTTCCTACGCAGTCTCAATCTTCTCGAAGAAGTAACCAAGGGACAGATTACCGTGAACGGCTATGACCTGACTGATCCAAAAACCAACATTGATATCGTTCGTGAAAATGTCGGGATGGTCTTCCAGCACTTCAACCTCTTCCCTCATATGAGTGTCATCGAAAACATCATGTTTGCTCCTTTGGAGCACAAACGCATGAGTCGTGAAGAAGCTAAGGAATTAGCGATGGAACTTTTGGAAAAGGTTGGACTGGCTGATAAAGCTAATGTCTCACCGGATAGTCTCTCGGGTGGTCAGAAACAGCGGGTGGCCATTGCGCGTGGTTTGGCAATGAAGCCAGACGTCATGCTCTTTGACGAGCCGACTTCTGCCCTTGACCCTGAAATGGTCGGGGACGTATTGAACGTTATGAAGGACTTGGCTAAACAAGGCATGACCATGATTATCGTTACCCACGAGATGGGATTTGCTCGCCAAGTAGCCAATCGTGTCATCTTTACCGCTGATGGAGAATTCCTCGAAGACGGCAAACCAGACCAAATCTTCGACAACCCACAACACCCACGATTAAAAGAATTCTTGGATAAAGTTTTAAACGTTTAATAGAAATAAAAACTGGAGTTAAACCTCCAGTTTTTTTGAATGTATACAAACGATTCTTTTACATAAAACGGCTAGATGATTTTCAAAAAATGATTATTTTTTATAGATATTTAAGTAGATGTAAAACTTTCCGCCGTGAGAAAAGTGATAGAGACACTAGTGTCACTACCACTCGGGAGTTTTGAGAGTAAAACAGTTTGGGAAACTGTTTTAGCCTGAGCCCAGAGATTAAAGAGCGAAGGGATTCAAAACGAATTGAACACGGGCTGCGGATTGTGTCAAAAAGATAAGTCTTCCTAGAATCTAAAGATTCTGCGTCAAACTTCCTATTTTGACTTTACCCGCAGACGCCCTTTGTATCTTGATTTAGTCATGGAACTTCTTCGAAGTTTGCTGACGTCCATACTCACCTAAGGAAAGTTTTTAAAATCACTTTGTCTTCAATTTGAAACTGGAATAAAAACCAGTTTTTTTCTTCTTCCAAATATGAAAATTATTAAGAAATTTCATTTAAATAACTTGCTAAATGAAGCAAAAAACTATACCATAGTAGAGTGTCTTTTGACCAAATATGTGACTGAAGGATGATTATGAAAAAATTATTAGAAAAGGTTAGTATCCTTTCTTTATCTCTTGTATTAACAACGTCTTTTTCGATTTCGAGTGCACTTCCCTATATGTTTGAATACTATAAGGATCTCCCTAAAAGTCAGATCGAACTCTTGGTATCCCTTCCATCCGCTGGGATTATGCTCACCCTCTTCCTCAACACCTTTATCGAACGCTTCTTGGATGAGAGAAAGATGATTATCACTGGTCTGTTAATCCTCTCAATCTTCGGAATGGTCCCTTTCATTAACCAAGCTTATCCTATCCTCTTCATCTCTCGTTTCATCTTTGGAATGGGTGTCGGTTTGATCAATGCTAAGGCTATTTCAATTATCAGCGAACGCTATCATGGACGTGAACGAGTCCAAACTCTTGGATTTCGTGGTTCTGCCGAGGTCGTAGGGACAGCCCTCGTCACTTTATTGGTCGGCTTCCTCCTCCAATTCGGCTGGACTTCTAGCTTCCTAGCCTACGGGGCCGGCTTAATCGTTCTCTTTCTCTTCATGACCTTTGTCCCTTACCACCAGCAAGAAGAAAGTCAGCATACACAAGCCAATCAGAAAGAACCACTCCAAAAAGAAGAATGGAAGTTAACTATTATTTTGGCCATTGTAGCCGCAATGATTGTCCTTTGCAACGTCGGAGTAACTCTTCGCATTCCAAGTATTGTCGCCTACACGTTCAAGGATCAGCATAATTCAGCCAGCTTCATTCTAAGTGCTATGCAATTAATCGGAATTCTAGCTGGTCTCACCTTCTCTGGCCTTGTACATTTGTTCAAGAGCAAATTGATCACTTATGCCGGGATTGCTTACGGTTTCTCAATGATGGCTGTAGCCCTTTCGCCAAGTATCCCCCTTCTTGCTCTATCCGCCCTCTTCTCTGGCTATACGTATAGCACTGCCCTCACCATGGTTTTCCAAATCTTGTCAGCCAAGATTCCTGCCAAACGATTAAACCAAGTGACCTCTGTAGCCGTCTTGGGTTGTAGCTTTGGAGCGGCCATTACACCTTTCGCTCTCAACACCATCGGTCTCATCTCAGACAGCAACGCTTTCATCTTTACCGTATTAGGTATTGCTATGGCACTCCTAGCCTTCTCTCTTCTCTATCTTTTAAAAGATCAGCAGGATTAAACACAAAAGACTGGAAAAACATCCAGTCTTTTTCTGTCTTAATTACTAGAAAGTTGGGCAGTTTGCATTTTGTAATAAACACCTCTTTGAGCCATCAACTCCTTATGATTCCCATGTTCAACGATATTTCCATCTACCATGACTAGGATGAGATCCGCATTTTCAATTGTAGACAGGCGGTGGGCGATTACAAAGCTGGTCCGACCCACCATTAACTTATGAAAGGCATCCTGAATGAGCAACTCTGTACGCGTGTCAATGGAAGAGGTCGCCTCATCTAGGATCAGAATCTTAGGTACTGCAAGAAAGACCCGAGCAATAGTCAGAAGCTGTCTTTGTCCTTGAGAGAGGGAGTCTCCCGCATCCGCTAGATAGGTATCATAACCTTCTGGAAGCTGTTGAATAAAGAAATCAGCATTGGCAGCTTTCGCTGCTTGGACCACTTCTTCCCGACTAGCATCTGGTCGACCAAAGGCGATATTCTCATGAACCGTTCCAACTTTGAGCCAAGTCTCTTGGAGCACCATCCCAAACTGCTTGCGGTAGCTTGCTAGACTATAGCTATCTACAGCTTCATGATCTAAGCGCAACTGCCCCTGATCCACATCATAGAATCGCATGAGAAGGTTAATCAATGTAGATTTCCCAGCTCCAGTTGGACCAACAATGGCTACCTTACTAGCCGGCGGGATGGAAATGGAGAGATCCTTTATGAGGGTTTGATCAGGGCGATAACCAAAGCTGACATGATCGAATTGGACTGCCCCTTTGACAGCGTCTTCTTGCAAGTCTCTCTTACCACTTTCTTTCACTTCCTCTTGGTCTAGGATACTATAGAGGCGCTCTGCACAAGCCAAGGCACTTTGCAACTCAGCAAGAACAGAGGAGATGTCATTGAAGGGTTTGGTATACTGATTGACATAGTTGAGAAAGGTCACCAACTGGCCAACAGTAAAGCCAGTACCCGATAGGATTCGGAAGGCTCCAAATCCCGTCACCAACGCATAAATCAGGGCATTGACAAAGCGCGTCGCTGGATTAACGGTAGAGGAATAAAAAATCGCCTCTTGAGAATAACCAGCATAGTCGCCATTGATCTCAATAAACTTGTCTTTAAACTGACCCTGTGCATTAAAAGCTTGGAGTAAGCTTTCTTGACTGAGAGATTCTTCAATCATCTGTGTCTGAGCCCCACGTGCTTGGGTCTGCATCCGAAAGAGATGATAGGAACGCTTGGCAATAAAACGAGCGATAAAGAGAGATAAAGGAGTCAGGATCAAAACCATTCCCATCATCATCCAATCCAATCGGGCCATACTAGCGATGGTCACTAAAATCGTGAGAAGACCAACAAAGAACTGATTAAAGACCATGAATAGACCATTGTTCAGTTGTTCAACGTCCGTGGTCAAGCGACTGACCAAATCCCCAGTACCTTGACGATCCAGGTAAGATAAAGGAAGGACATGGACTTTCTGGATGACCTTCTCTCTTAAGTCTTTACTGTAGCGATAGATCATCTGATTGTAAACCAAGGGATTCAACCATTGAATCAGACTTGAAAAAAGAATTACTAGACCCATTTGTAAGATAAGTGGGAGCAAGAGATGTGCTGCATCAGGGAGCACCACTAAGTCTATTGCCTGCCCGATTAGGATAGGGATATAGACGGTTAACAAGACTTGTAAGATGGTTCCCAGACTGGCTAAGATGAGCCAGATGGGCTGTTTGCCTATATCAGCAAGCAAGCGCCGTAAATAAGTCTTCTGTTTCATTCTGCTCCCTCCTCTCTCTTCTGTTGGGAGAAATGAATCTCTTGGTATAAAGGATTGGTTGCCACCAAGTCTTCATGACTTCCCAAGCCGACCTGTTTGCCTTTATCTAAGACGAGAATTTGGTCAGCTCTTTGCAGACTATTGGTCCGTTGCGAGATGAGGATGAGACTGGTTTCCGTCAACTCCTCTTTAAAAGCCTGTAAGAGTCGTGCTTCTGTCAAATAGTCCAAAGCCGAAGTGGAATCATCCAACACCAAAAATGGAGCTTTGCGAAGGACAGCTCGAGCAATGGTCAACCGTTGCCGTTGACCGCCGGAAAAATTTCGTCCAAATGCTTCTACCAGAGCGTCTAGCCCCCCTTCTTTCTCACGGACGAAATCAGCTGCTTGCGCAACTTCCAAGGCCCACCACAACTGCTCTTCATTCGGTTCCTCGTTTAATCCTAGCGTTAAATTCGAACGAATGCTTCCTTTAAAGAGCTCTGCTTTTTGAGGAACTACTGCTATCCAGTCACGCCACTGACCAAGAGTCTTGGGACTCTGTCCATCTTTAAAAATGATTAGATTTCCTTGACTTGGGCCATAAAGATATCCTAACAATTGAACCAGGGTAGATTTCCCTGATCCTGTCCCTCCAATGATTCCTAAGGTTTGTCCCTTGTTCAAAGATAAGTGAATGCCTTCTAAAGACGGTTTTGCTGCTAAGGGATAGGTAAAGACAAGATCTTTGATCTCAAGAGCCAGTTGAGGATTTGAAGCAGATAGCTCATCTAACTCTTGATCAAAATCTTCACTCTTCTCATCAAATACTTGGACAATCCGACCAGCAGCAATATAGCTTTGGTTGAGCGAGGTCACCAACATGGCTAACTTTAGTAATTCCGTTAAAATTTGAAGCAGATAATTGACCAAGGCTACCAACATTCCTTGACTGAGTGTCCCCATTTGAATGGAGGCTTGTCCCTGCCAAAGAATACAAATCAAAGTTCCATTCACGACTAAGAAGGTCATAGGACTGATCAAACTAGACCATTTGGATACTAGTAATTGCCATTTGGTATAGTCTTGGTTAACCTCATTAAACTCTGCTTCTTCATGAGCTACCTGCCCAAAAGCGCGGATAACCCTCATTCCTTGTAACTGCTGACGCGTGATGGTAACCATTCGGTCCGTAATTTTCCTGATGCGCGCATAAAGAGGATTGACCAGACGAGACATAAGGACAATGATGAGGGTCAAGAGAGCAACCATTCCAATAAACCACATTGTCAGTTGCGGACTAATAGTGAAGGCCATAAAAATAGAGCCAAAAACGACAATTGGCGCACGGAGAAATAGACGTAAAAATAGATTAATTCCTGTTTGAATTTGATAGGTATCACTGGTTAGTCGCGTCACGAGACTTGAGCTGGTTAGGCGATCCCTCTGCTCCTTAGATAAGCTGAGAATTTTCTCATACAAATCATTGGTCAATTCCTTCGTAAAACCAACGGCTGCTTTTGATGAATAATATTGGGCCGTGATCGCTACAAGAACGCCAAAAGTAGCAAAAACAAATAAGAGACCAACCACCCCAAGCATTCCACCTTGGTCCTGACGGGGAATCAGCTGATCGACAAGCTGGGCAATTAAAAGTGGAACCAGTAATTCAAAACTTGCTTCTAACAACTTGAAAAACGGTCCCAGTATGGTTTCTTTTTTATAATTCCTGAAGTATTTCAATAAGTCTTTCATACTACTAGTTTCTCTTTCTAATGGATGTACTCATTTTACCACAATTTAGAAAGAGAGAAAAACTCTCCCTGCAAAGCAGAGAGAGTTGAAAAACGACCCAATGTACGTCAGGAATATTATTCCATCTTTGTCCCCTTATTTAATAGCTTGCCCATTTTCCCTAATCCAATCAGTAAAAGAGGGAAAGATAGGAGGGTCACAAGACCTAATACAAGGAAAACAGCTACAAATCCACAAGTATCAATCAACCAACCAGTCAGTGGGAAGATCACAATCATAGACAAACTAAACATCATCGAATTGATACTAAGCATGGTTGCTCGTACACTAGAAGGCAAATAAGTTTGTAAATCATTGTAGTAAATGGGTTGATACACTGCATAAAGGGCATTGGTCAAGAGATAAACACTTAGATAGGCGAATGGAGTCTTCAAACCTACCAAAAGCAAGGACAAACCTGTCAGTGCAACCAGAATTGGAAAGACTTGATTGCTATTCCATTTCTTACCAATTTGACTAGCTAGATAAACCGCTAGAAGATTGAAGCCACTACCAATCAACATGATGAGCGAAACTTGCCAACTGACTAGGTCACTGATTTTCTGTTGGTAGTAAAAATAAAACATACACATGATGGTTCCTACCAGCTGATAGGTGAACATCCAGTAAAACAAGACTGGTTTTTCCTGCCACTCTTGTTTGACTACCACCAATATACGCTTTATGGTCAAGTGATTTCTTTCACCACTCTTGCTCTCTGGCTCTTTCATTAGAAAAATCAAGAGAATGGATAGCAATGAAAGGACAATAGCAATCAGATAGGTCCAAGCCAATGCTCCGTGAATAAAGAAGCCTGCCACAACTGTACCTAAGGTTCGGGTGACTTCTGCCACACCAGACAAAAAGCTAGAAATCTGAAGATATCGGTCCTTTTGACCCGCTTCAACCGCCGAATCATATAAGAAAGCGGTACTGGTCCCCGAGTCAAAATTGTAGGACAAAGCATTAACCATCATGGCAATCGCATAAATCCAAAAACTCCCCTGACCAAACAAAATCAAGATAGAGGACACAATACTAGCCAAGCGAGCCAAATAGAGATTGGTTTTGTAACTAAATCGATCGGCCAACATACCAGAGGGGATTTCACACAAGAGACTGGTCCCATGAAAGATACTTTCTAGTAAACCGATTTGAAGCAAGGATAGACCATTTTGGATAAAAAATAAAATCCAAAAACTGGTAATCCCAAAATAAGATGTGAATTCCAGACCTGCTAGGAGTGGAATATTGCCTTTGTAAGTTCTTTTAAACATTGTTTTCTCTCTTTCAATATGTAGTATGACTGTTTCTAAAAGACTTACTGAGAGTTGCCTACATTTTCTCCACCTCTTTCATTTAAAGTAATACTCAATGAAAATCAAAGAGCAAACTAGGAAGCTAGCCGCAGGCTGTACTTGAGTACGGCAAGGTGAAGCTGACGTAGTTTGAATTTTATTTTCGAAGAGTATAAAAACGCCAGACGGCGTTTTTATGGCTATTAAGGTTTGATACGGTGCAACATACGTGGGAATGGAATGGCTTCACGGATGTGTTTAGTTCCAGCTGCGAAGGTTACCATACGCTCGATACCGATACCAAATCCACCGTGTGGGACTGTACCGTATTTACGAAGGTCAAGGTAGAATTCATACTCTGTAAGATCCATACCAAGTGATTCCATCTTAGCGACAAGGGCATCGTAGTCTTCCTCACGCATGGAACCACCGATGATTTCTCCGTAACCTTCTGGTGCAAGCAAATCTGCACAAAGCACGCGATCTGGGTTCCCAGGAACTGGTTTCATGTAGAAGGCCTTGATGTCTGCTGGGTAGTTAATCACAAAGGTTGGTACACCAAAGTGATTTGAAATCCAAGTTTCGTGTGGTGAACCGAAATCATCTCCATGCTCTAGATGTTCATAGTCAGCGTCTTCATCATTTTCATGTTCTTGCAAAAGATCAATGGCTTCATCGTAAGTAATGCGTTTGAATGGCTCTGCAATGTAGCGTTTCAAGAGCTCTGTATCACGTTCCAAGGTTTCCAAGGCTTGAAGAGCACGATCTAGAACACCTTGAAGCAACGCTTTAACATAAGCTTCTTGCAAGTCAAGTGACTCGTCGTGTGTCAAGTATGAGTACTCCGCATCCATCATCCAGAATTCAGTCAAGTGACGACGAGTTTTTGATTTCTCCGCACGGAATACTGGACCAAAGTCAAAGACACGACCAAGAGCCATAGCCCCAGCTTCAAGATAAAGCTGTCCTGATTGGCTCAAGTAAGCTGGTGTTCCAAAGTAGTCTGTTTCAAAAAGTTCTGTAGAATCTTCTGCAGCATTTCCTGAAAGGATTGGGCTATCAAATTTCATGAAGCCATTCTTGTCAAAGAACTCATAAGTTGCATAAATGATTGCGTTACGAATTTGCATCACTGCTACTTGTTTGCGTGAACGCAACCACAAATGGCGGTTATCCATCAAGAAGTCTGTACCGTGTTCTTTTGGAGTGATTGGATAATCTTGAGATTCACCGATGACTTCAATGTCTGTAATATCCAACTCATAACCAAATTTTGAACGCTCATCTTCTTTGACAATCCCAGTCACAAAGACAGACGTTTCTTGGCTCAAGCGTTTGATGGTATCAAATTTTTCAAGACCTACTTCTTCACCGAATTTTTCGATAAAGTTTGGTTTGAAAGCTACACCTTGGAAGAAGGCAGTCCCGTCACGCAATTGCAAGAAAGCAATTTTCCCTTTTCCTGATTTGTTAGCAACCCAAGCACCGATAGTCACTTCTTGACCGACGTAGTCTTTAACTTCAATGATGGTAATCCGTTTTGTCATAATACATCTTCCTTTTCTCGTTAAACTTGTCCGAAGACATGATCACCTTTCATTTTACCACAAATAAGAGCCGATAGCTATCTCTCACAATCTAAAAATCCGGCTTTTTTTACGAAAACTGACTTTTAATAAAAAAATAAATCAACTTTTTCAAATTCTTGAACCGATTTAAATATTTTATCCTATATTTTGATTTTTCAAAGGAAAATCCTGTCATTTTAAGTCTCAATAGCAGTCATTTTTGACAAGTAAAAAGCTTGCAAGTTATACTATCAGTATGTATAAGGAGGAAAATATGAAAAAGAAAATTCAACTCACCACGGGATTGTGTGCAGCTGTTTTAGCCCTCAGTCTCGCAACAACCACTTTTGCTGATGAGCAGACAGCCCCTGTCACTGCTCCTATCTCTGAACGACAAGATACGGTTGCTCCTGTTTCAGTCATTTCAGAGAGTTCAGCTACTGCAATTACCAATGAAACAATATCCCCACTTCCGAGCGAAGAAACAGCTAGCCTGACGGCTGAGGAATCAACCCCAGCTCCTGCTGAGACTCCAGTTGATCCACGAATCTCTGAAATTCGTGTCATCCATCGTCGTCGGACTCTGAAACCAGACTTTTCACCAGTTGCATCTTCAACAGATATCGTATACAAGACAGTTAATGCCCGTGCTTTTACTGAATATGACGTCTCTGGAAATGGACCAGCAACGGTTACAGACGAAAACGGAAAAACATGGTATCGAGTAAGATATTCTGATCTCGATATCAAAGATGGATTTTCATACAATAGCGCTCCTGAAAAAGGCACTGCCACCGCGCCCGTCATTGAAGTCATCCATCTCTATGATGATATCGATTTGAATCCGGAAGTTGTAAAACGTGCTCGTTTTGTAGACGAAAAGGGACAAGAAATTGCACCTTCCCAAGAAAACAGCGTCGAGCGGAGCCTCGATTTGGCTTATGAAGCTGGTCTACCAACAGCACCCGCTCAAATCCAAGCTAATGGAAAAACTTATACCTTCCAATCAGCTGACAAAGAAGAATTGACCTCCCACAAACTTCATGTTTCTAACTTGGTTACTGTGACCTATTTCTATAAAGAAGTCACCACACCAATTGTTGAGAAACCGTCAACACCTTCTGTTCCAGAAAAACCTGTTAAAAAACTGCGTCTTCCAAAAGGAAATAACGGAGTGAAAACACGTGTACCTGTTAGTAAGAAGACTCAATCAAAACCTTCAACACCAGAAGTAAAGAAATTCCGCCTTCCAAAAGGCAACAATGGGGCTAAGACCCGTGTTCCTGTAAAAAAAGGGAACACTATTCTTTCTGTCGATTTCTTATAATTCTAAAGAAAAGAGGCTGGGACAAAAGTCCTAGCCTCTCAATTGTCTTTGGATTGTCGATCAAGACGCAGTGGTTGAGTGGGCTCTACTACGCTGATTTCATCAGCTTTTACAGCCCTACTCAACTGTGCGGAGGTGGGACGACGAAATCGAATTCTAACGAATTACCGATTTCTGTCCCACTCTCTTAATTTTTAATTTTCCATAAATTGATGCAAGCGGCGAACAGCTTCCTTCAGGGTCTCCGAGTCAGTCGCATAGCTAAGACGGACATTCTCTGGAGCTCCAAATCCAGCACCTGTGATGAGGGCAACTCCCACTTCTTCCAGGATGGCAGTTGCAAACTCTGTCACATCCGTATAACCTTTCATCTCCATGGCTTTTTTGACATTTGGGAAGAGATAGAAAGCTCCCTGTGGCTTGATCACATCAAAACCTGGAACTTCGCACAAAAGAGGATAAATGGTGTTCAAGCGCTCCTCAAAGGCTTGACGCATCACCTCTACTGAGTCTTGTGGACCTGTCAAGGCTTCAATCGTAGCATACTGAGAAACAGCTGTCAGATTGGAAGTTGTCTGACCGGTTAGCTTACTCATGGCTGCAATGATTTCTGGGTCACCCACCGCATAACCAACCCGCCAACCAGTCATGGCATAGGCTTTGGAAACCCCGTTGATGACAACGGTTTGTTTGCGAATGGCTTCGGATAAGCTTGAGATTGGAACGAACTCATTCCCGTTATAGACCAGGCGACCATAGATATCATCTGCAAGGATGAGGATATCATGCTCAACAGCCCAATTTCCAATGGCTAAGAGTTCTTCCTTGCTATAAATCATACCTGTCGGGTTAGATGGAGAATTCAAGACCAAAACCTTCGTCTTTTCCGACCGAGCTTCTTCCAATTGTTCAACGGAAACTTTAAAATCATTGACTTGGTGCCCCTTGACATAGACAGGAACCCCTTCCGCCATTAGGACCTGGTCCCCATAGCTGACCCAGTACGGTGTCGGGATAATGACCTCATCACCTGGATTGAGCACAGCCATAAAGAAGGTATAGAGCGAGAACTTCGCTCCAGTCGCAAAAGTGACTTGGTTTGGTGATACTGAATATCCATAATAGCGTTCGAAATAGGTATTGACGGCAGCCTTTAATGCTGGCAGGCCGGAAGCAACCGTATAAAAGGAAGCCCGCCCATCCCGAATGGCTTCTACTGCAGCATCTTGAATATTCTCAGGAGTGTGAAAATCAGGCTGGCCCAAGGTTAGAAAGAGAATATCTTTTCCTTCTGCCTTTAATTTTTTTGCTTTGGCATCACTTGCCAGGGTGACACTTTCTTCCATCTTTAATACACGATCAGAAATTTTCATACCTTACCTACTTTCTATCTGGGACTAGTTCCAGACGAACCAATTTAGACTTAGACTCTACCAGAAACTGTCTACAATACCTATATTATACACCATAGATTAGACTTGGAGCAAGATTTTACTAAGGATTCAAAGAAACTTTACTACTCCTTACTATTCGACAAAAAAATAATTTGACACTAAAGTTAACAGTCATTTTTTCTTCTGTTGATAAATCCATTATCTTGTCACCCGCCTGTAATCTATTTGATATTAAGGCTTAATAGCGTCTAATACTATTTATTGCTAAAATGATAGTATGAAGAATTTAGAAAAACTATTTGAAGAAGCCCAAACAGAATTAAAAACCATGATTGTCTTTCACAAGGCGGAACGGACTTTTCGTGCAGCAGAGTCTCATGTCTTTAAGGATCATCAGTTGACCCCTACTCAGTTTTCCGTTTTGGAAACCTTGTACAGTAAGGGGGATCTCCGTATCCAGAACCTGATTGACAGTATTTTAGCGACCTCTGGAAATATGACCGTCGTGATTCGAAATATGGTGCGTGATGGATGGATCAAGCGCGAAATCGATCCAGATGACCGTCGTGCTTGTATCGTTTCTTTGACAGAAAAGGGCCGTAAAAAAATTATCGAAGTTCTTCCTGATCATATACGTAATGTTCAAAAAGTCATGGGTGTCTTTAGCGAAGAAGAGCAAAAACAACTTCAAACTCTTCTGAAAAAATTAAAGGGCTCCCACTAAATTCTAACCATTCAATTAGTCGTGTTCATAGCCAACTAACTACAGTTGCCAGCTATGAACACGTTTTTTGATTCTTGAAAAAAAGTACTAGTCTCTGTTGACTAGTACCTTCTATTTTACTCATATTTCACAAAGACTAATTGTTTTTCAGTCGATAAATCAGCTTGGTAAGTAAATCCATTAAAGCTTAACCGCTTCATCTCTTCGACCTTCGTGATCTGATTCTCTAGTAAGGCTGTCACAAAAGCCCCACGCGCTTTCTTAGAAATGGTCGAATGAACCTTCAACTGACCATTTTTCTCTTCTAGAAATTTAAAGGTCACCATCCGATCTTGGATCTCCTTAGAAAAGACGGTTTCAAACTCACTGGATAGCAATGAAATAATCAGTTCTTCCTCCTGAAGAGCTTGATCATAGACAGCCTTCCAAAAGGTCTTTAAGGATTTCCCCTGGACCTTGAGCTTCATGAGAAAGTCCAAACGATGAGGAGCAATCGGAGTAAGGGCTGGAATCACCCCATAAAGAGCTGAGGTAATCAAGAGATGGTTTTGTACATAAGCAACTTCTGCTTCTGTCCAGTCCGTACGGCGGATATTCCGGTACATGAGGCCGTCGAAGAGCTTCAAAGCTGGATAGGTCTTAGCTGTACCCGACTTGAGCGCTTGAATCCGTTGCTCTTCTTCACTTGCTCGTTCTTCAGAAATCTTATAAAGTGAAGCTAACTCTTCTAGAGATAATGCAGCTAAGGCATCGATGACCGCTTGTGTCTCATTTGATACAGGATGATCCGTTTTTTCTGGGGTATCCAGATTCATTTCTTTTGCTGTTGGAATTAATATTTTCATAGATTTATTGTACCATATTTCATTTTCGCTTGACATAAAATCAGCATCATGTTATCATCTAGTTGTTAAAACTAGATAACAAAGAGGTAATAACCATTTTATACAACTACAGTTATCCCAAGTGGGAAGAAATTCCTGATATTGATCTTTATTTGGACCAAGTCCTCCTCTATGTCAATAAGGTTTGTGCGCCTTTTATCTCAGAAACAGACAAGGGCTTGACGGCTTCCATGGTCAATAATTACGTTAAACACGGCTACCTGCCAAAACCAGATAAGAAGAAATACAAGCGACAGCAGGTTGCCCGTCTCATTGCTATTACGACCTTAAAGACGGTTTTTTCAATTCAAGAGATCGCAGCTACCTTGAACCTCTTGCAGAGTCAAGCCAACTCCGCAGACCTCTATAATAGTTTTGTAGACTTTCTTCATGAAGAGAAAGAACCTTTAGCACCCATTATCGGATCTGCCTGTCGTACCGTGCTACTCTACCAAGAAACCCTATCCTATATCCATGTTCATTCTGAGGAGGAAAAATAAAAGTGAATTATGCTAGTAAATTAAGTAAACGATTATCCTTTGGAGAAGAAATCGCTAATAGTGTCACCCATGCCGTCGGGGCTGTTTTGATGCTCTTTCTCCTTCCAACTTCTGCTATTTATAGTTATGAAACACATGGGACTTTAGCAGCTGTCGGGACTTCGATTTTTGTCATCAGTCTCTTTCTCATGTTTCTCTCATCGACCATCTACCATGCCATGGCCTATGACTCACCTCAGAAGTATGTCCTACGGATCATCGATCACTCCATGATTTATATTGCCATTGCAGGTAGCTACACACCCGTCGTCCTTTCTCTCATGAACAACTGGTTCGGCTATGCCATTATCCTGATTCAATGGGGGACGACTATCTTCGGAATTCTTTATAAGATTTTTGCTAAGAAGGTAAATGAAAAATTCAGCTTGGCCCTCTATTTGATTATGGGATGGTTGGTGATTTTCATTATCCCTCAAATCATCAGCCAGACAAGTCCAACCTTCTGGGGCTTGATGCTGATGGGTGGCCTATGTTACACAGTTGGAGCTGGATTTTACGCCAAAAAGAAACCTTATTTCCATATGATTTGGCACCTCTTCATCTTAGCCGCTTCTGCTCTCCAATATATCGCGATTGTGTATGTCATGTAAGACAGTGACTCTCTTATAGGGAGTCACTTTTTAGTTGCTTTTTTACACCCAATTGACTACAATAAAGAAAAATTGTACGGGGACAGTTATGACAACCAAATACCAAAAGATTTTTACTACATTGAAAAACCAGATTGACCAGGGGATCCTAAAAACTGGAGACCGCCTGCCTTCCGTTCGCCAACTAGCCAGTCAGTATGCCTGCAGTAAGGATACCGTCCAACGGGCCCTGCTCGAGCTCAGCTACAAGAACTATATCTATGCTAAGCCCCAAAGCGGCTATTATGTCCTGGAGGAAGAGACTGGAAAGCATACCGACCTGCCTCTTCGCCTCAAGGAAGATCGCTTCCAGGCCTTTGAAGACTTTCGGACTTGTATCAACGAAACCCTTGTCGGTCGTGATAATTACCTCTTCAACTACTATGAAAAACAAGAAGGTCTTGTCGATCTCCGTCAATCTATTGCTTCTCTCCTGCGAGAAGATGCGATTTATACCCAGGAGCAACAAATCGTTATCACCTCAGGAACCCAGCAAGCCCTCTACCTCCTAAGCCAGGTCGCCTTCCCAAACCAAAAAGAAGAAATCCTAGTAGAGCAACCAACCTATTACCGCATCAATAAATTAATTCAGGAGCAAGACTTACCTTATCAAAGCATCAATCGCTTGCCTCAAGGAATTGACTTTGACCAACTGGAAGCCATTTTCAAAAGTGGCAGGATCAAATTTTTCTATACCATTCCCCGCTACCATTATCCTCTGGGACATAGTTATAGCAAACAAGAGAAGGAACAGATTTTGGCCTTAGCAGAACTCTATGATGTCTATATTGTCGAGGACGATTACTTGGGAGATTATGATCCACATTTTTCTCCTAGCTTTCATTATCTGGATGCATCTGACCGGGTCATCTACATCAAGTCCTTTTCTACCAGCCTCTTTTCTGCCCTCCGCATCACTTCTATGGTCCTGCCCCAAGCTCTTCTTGCCCCTGTCTTAAAACTCAAGGGTACACTCGACTACGAAAGTAACTTGGTCATGCAGAAGGCCTTGAGCCTCTATATTGATAATGGCATGTTTGCAAAAAACAAAGAGCTTCTGCACCAACAGCAATTCATCCAAAAAGAGCAAGCTTCTTCCCTACTCCAGCAACATTCCCTATCCGTCCCTGTATGGCCGGTCATTGGAGGAGTCTTACTAGATTTAAGACAGGTCCCTTCGGTCGCTCGACTGAAACATAGCGGTCTCCCTCTCCACTTCTTCGAATCTGCCTATATTCAAAGCTGTCCCTATGCCTTTGCCCGTATCAATCAGGACAAACTGGAAGAGGTTTTACCCCAAATTATCGCTTATCTATGATTCAATCCCACCCTTCTATTTCTTGAGTAATTTTATATACAAAACTATGTTACGAAAATATTACATTTATTACAAAAATCACTTGACATCTGTAACAATAGGAGTATAATCTAAGTCAGAAAGATAAAGAGGTGATATTATGAAACGATCTTTGATTCGTTGGACTGCAGCCTCTCTTGTGGCTGCATCACTTGGACTTGCTTTGGGAGGGTGTGGCTCAAAAGATAAAACAACTTCCTCATCCGAAAAAGCTTCTAGCTCAAAAGTTGAGAAAAAACCAAAAGCTAGCTTAAATAAAAAAGCTACAGTTTCTTCTTCTCAAGCAAAAGAAAATACTACTCCTTCAAGTCAGGCAAGTAACCCGTCAGCTTCAACTGAACCGAACAAGGCAGAAGATACATCTTCAACTGATCAAGCAGTTGTTCCTGCAGCACTTGTCGGCACTTGGGTAGGATCTAGCCCTCAGGCGGATAGCATCAAAATGACTATTGAAGCTAATGGAGATATTACAACTGTCGTTAGCTTTAAAAATGATAGTGAACCAACCCGCACAGCCACCTATACTGCAAGAGCTATTCAAGCATCTGGTAATGTCTATTACTGGGAGTCAGAAGGTCTTAATGGCGCAGATGCTCTTCTTCCTGGTATTACTGGTTTAGGAGTAGCAAATTTCCGCTTCAAACCAGGATTTATCCTTGAGGAAGGTCATTATACTCCGATAGCCTTCACAACAGATATCAATACAGAATTTGACTATAGCAATTACAGAGATTTCCACTTCTCATTGACCAAAGAGCAATAAGGACAGGAAATTCTCTAATAAAAAAAAGAATGTTGACCCTCAACATTCTTTTTTATGTTTTATTCACTTTCACAAATCAATTGGGTTAAACCCTTACTTCTTAGTCAGGGCCCAGCTCTTAGCCACAAGCTCAAAGAGAAGATCATCCTCCACTCGACCATCCAAGGGAATGCTGATCCAGTACTTCTTGTTCATATGATAAGCCGGATAGAAATGGGGTTCTTCTAAGAGTTGGCTGACATGATCCTGTTTAAGATTTAAGACCTCAATCTTCCCTTCCTGCCTCGCATCTAGCTTGGACCAGTCTATCTTCATCAAGACGCCAAACCATTTGAGATCCTTTTGATGACGGAAGACGCCCGAGTCCGGAGAACGGTCCCAGAGGTATTCGATAGGACGGTCATATTGCCGGCTGATCCAATCCACCAAGCGCTTGGTCTGAGGATACAAAAAATCTTTGACAGCAAAACAGGAGCTTCTGATATCCTCTAAGGCCTGCTGGCAAGCTTCTCTGACTTGGCCAACATATTGACCAACCATCTGGTCCATATGAAGCTGCACATAGTCGTCGCCTGTCTCCTGATCCACTAGCCAAAAATGCACTTGCTTACTTTGGACAGTCACATAAAGTTTGAAGTCTCCATCCAGGATCTGTTGATCATAGTGAAACTTCTCTCCCTGCTTTGAAAACCCATAAGCTAGAGCTTTTTCATTGTCTATACTGTATTTCTCAAAATAATCTGGTAAAAACACGTACTACTCCTTTCCTCCAGTATACCAAAAATCAAGAAAAAAGAGCTGAGATTTCTTCCTCAACTCATATATCTTTAAAAGACAACACGAGTTCCATGGACCTGATCCACCCCTGGAACATCAAGGAAAAGCTGACGATTCTCCAAAGAGACTCCTCCACCTGCCAAGATTTCTAACTGGCGATCTGCAAGCTGGGCATACTCTTCGTAGCGTTGCAACCGTTGTTCTAAGTCTGTTTCTGGACTGCCGGCTCTTGTTAATAGTCTCGTCACGCCTACTTTCTTCATCCACTCGATACTCGCAGCTTGATCTTCTAAAGGAATCTGGTCAAATGCCATATGCATGGTCAATTCAAATCCTTGACTGGCTTCGATGAAACGAAGCATGGCATCTTTATCCAGCTGATTGTCAGCAGTCAAAGCCCCAACAGCTAAACCATCAACACCCAGGTCACGGGCAATTTTCCAGTCTTCTAACATTATGTCTAGCTCTTGCTCAGAGTATACAAAATCTCCACCTCGTGGACGAATCATAACGATGACCTTTGCCTGATAATCTTTAGCAAGCTTCACAGCCTCTTTGATCACACCATAGCTTGGAGTCGTACCTCCAACCGCTAAGTTATCACATAATTCTACACGACGCGCTCCTGCTTGAAAAGCCTTCTCTAACAGTGTTATGTTCTCTGCACAAAATTCATATAACGGCATCCTAAATCTCCCTGTATTTGAAATCGTTTTCTTGTTCTACCTTACTCTTTTTTCATTTCTTTGTCAATTAGAAAAACCATCAGCCTCATCAGAAACCAATGGTTGATGCTTAATAGGAAATTGGAACAATAATCTGTAATACCATGTTCCCTTTTTCGACCTTCGCAGAATGGATTCGGTAGCCACTTGTCGGCATGGTCAATTTGATTTGATTCCCTATCATAGTAGCTCCTGTGCCCTCTTGGTTAACTTTTTCAGCAATCCTTGAAGCAACCAAGCTACGTGGAATCGGCAGATGTCCAAGACGGGCCCGTTCTAGGTTCAAGGTCAATTGTTGATCCGTCACACTAGCTGAAAAGTCCATGCTCACCATGGTTTCCACCGGTCCCAGTTCAATCGGAACCTGAACATTGATATACTCTCCATTCATAGCAACTGCTGTATTGAGGAGAGTTTCATCTGTCATTTCCCCTGCCATGGATTTAATAACTTGGCGCAATTGAGGAGAATTCAGTTGAAGCTCTGTTTGCAGGCCAGAAGCAGTCACGTCTGCTGTAGAGAAGCCTTCTTGAGCCAGATCTACCAGCGAAGTATTCACTGTTACATTTTTAAATTGCTCTTGAGTCGAAACCTTTGCTGGTATCAAGAAAACTGCTAAGACAATAACTAGGAGGAAGGTCAGTCCGATGAGTCGTTTGATCCATTTCCACATATGGTCACCTCTTTTCGTTTTGATGGATAGAAGAGAATTCACCTCTATCACTATTGATCTATTCTTTTTAAAATACGACTTCTATTCTACCCTAATTTTTCAAAAAAAGCGAACGAGAGGAATAAGGTGCACATAAGAAAAGAGGTGGAAAAAATCCCAACCCCTATTTGAATGTTAATGGAATTGCATCCCACCATCCACGATGATGGTTTGTCCTGTAATGTAGTTTGAATCAGGACCAGCAAGGAAGCTAACCGCTGCAGCGACATCTTCGGGTTCGGACAAACGTTTAAGGGTAATATCTTTAGCGAAAGTTTGCATACCCCATTCGTCATCTTTACCAGCGTTCTTACCAACTTCATGAGCGATATCATACATCATTGGAGTCTTAACGATACCAGGTGCATACGCATTGACAGTAATACCTGAATCAGCCAAGTCACGTGCCAAAGTTTGAGTGATACCACGAACTGCAAACTTAGTACCACCATAGACAGTCAAGTTAGGGTTACCTACAACACCTGCTTGTGAAGTTGCATTGATGATTTTTCCGCCATGGCCAAGCGCCTTGAATTGAGCTTGTGCAGCTTGAGCACCCCAGATGACACCACCAACGTTGATGGCAAAAGTGCGTTCAAATTGTTCTTCTGTAATCGTATCAAGTGGTGTAGTTGGAGCAACACCAGCGTTGTTAACGACAACATTTAAATCTCCGAAATGATCCACAACTTTTTGGAAAGCTGCAGCCACTTCAGCTTGTTTGGAGACATCAGCAACGACCGCAAAAGCATTCTCTGCTGATAACTCAGCTACTGCTTTTTCTGCTGTCTCAGCATTGTAGTCTAAGACTCCGACCTTGAAGCCATCTTGTACCAATCGTTTTGCAATCGCAAAACCGATCCCTTGACCTGCACCTGTGACAATAGCTACTTTAGACATATGATTCCTCCTTGGTATCCCCGATACCAGCAAACGTTCATAGAAGAACAGCAAAGGTTGACAGTCAGTTTTGGGTGAATCTATCATAAGTTCCTTCCAAAACTATGCTAACAGTATACTCCTTTGTGAAAAAAGTGTCAAACTCTAGCCTGTTATTTTCTAAAGTATTTTACAATCTATCTTATCTTTATTTAGTAATAGATTAACTGATTATAATAATTTTGAAAAGGGTTTTATATCTTGACAAAAACACTCCTATTGCCTATTGTTTTGGGCCTTATTTCATGCTACACTAATTATAAGACAATCAAATAATAAGGAGATCTAACAATGAAAGAATTCATGGATAAATTGAATAACCTACCTAAACCAGTTCAATACATTATTGCGATCATTATTTTCTTTATTGCGTTTTACATTTCTTATAGCTTGTTTTAAGTTAGAACGTACAAAGCTCTCTTTATCTGATACAGTATTTTAAAAGAGAGTGGGACAGAAATCGGTAATTCGTTAGAATTCGATTTCGTCGTCCCACCTCCTCACAGTTGAGTAGGGCTGTAAAAGCTGATGAAATCAGCGTGGTAGAGCCCACTCAACCACTGCGTCTTGCTCGATAATCCAAAGACAATTGAGAGGCTAGGACTTTTGTCCCAGCCTCTTTCATTTTTTAAAACATTTTAAAGACTGCTACTGCAAGTACTGCACCGATGATTGGACCAACTACTGGGATCCAAGCGTAACCCCAGTCACCATCTCCTTTGTTAGGAATAGGAAGGAGGCTGTGCATGATACGAGGTCCTAGGTCACGAGCTGGGTTGAGAGCGCAGCCTGTAGTTCCACCGAGAGACAAACCAATCCCTGCAATCAAGGTACCAACGGCAAAAGTACCAAGTCCTGCTTGAAGGTCATAAAGACCAAGTGCAAAGATGGTCAATAGCAAAACAAAGGTTCCAAGGATTTCACTGATTAGATTGGAAGTAGTGTCTTTGATAGCTGGACCTGTACTGAAGGTTGCAAGGATATTTCCAGGATTTTCTTCTGCTAGGTAATGCGGTTTGAACTGTAACCAGACAAGGACTTGCCCTACCATGGCTCCAGCGAATTGAGCGATGATATAAGGAATCACAGATGCCCAAGCTAGTCCACCATTAAGAGCAACCCCAATTGTCACCGCTGGATTCAAATGTGCCGGACTTAACTTGCCAGAGATAAAGGCTGCCACTGCAACTGCAATCCCCCAACCAAGAGTAATGACGATCCAACCTGAGTTATGGCTCTTCGTTTTCGGAAGAACCACTCCTGCTACAACCCCATTTCCCAAAAGAATCAGGATTAAGGTCCCTAAAAATTCACCAAATAATTCTTTCATATGATTTATTTCTCCATTATAAAGAGGGGCCGGTCAGATATTCTTCTTTCCAACCCCTTTTTGTTTTTCTTAATTTTTTAATGCTGCCAAGTCATTGTTTTCCAAAGCGACTTGCAAGTCTTGACGGTAGCCAGCTTTTTCTTCTTCTGACCATTCATAGAAGCGTCCCATTTCATCCAAAACAGGTTCGACAATTGCATCTAAGCTATCTCGCATGAAGAGCATGTGGTTCGTCCGACGAAGAAGGAAGTCAACTGGGCTAAGTGCCAATTCATTGCGCATTGCATAGTGAAGTGATAAGGTATCTGCTAGGCTCAATCCAGGTGCTTGTTCCACGCTATGAGCAAGGGCGAAGACCTTAGGTGCATTAGAACCGTATAGGTTAGCTAGGTAGTGAGCTTCCTTGCTATCCAAGCCACGAGATACGCCAAGTTGAGCAAAGGCTTCGATTTCAGAATCCACGTTCGTTGGGTTAATTTCTCCACCTGATACTGGATAGGTCTTAGAGTTGATCAATTTGAACTGACGGTCAAATTCTTCCTTGAGAATGGTCAAGACACGCTCCATCGCTCCTTCAGCCATCTTGCGGTAGTCTGTAATCTTCCCACCAGCCAGGGTCAAAAGACCATTGTCATCGCGGTCTAAGCTTGATCCACGAGAAACAGCAGATGGATCCAAATGTTTTTCAGAAGTGCTGCCTTCCAAGTGGCTGATTGCTGATTCAACATCTTCACGCGATTTTTCTTTAGAAAGATAGCCTTCAACTGTTGCAATCAAAGCATTAAAGCTTTCATCACTGATAGTGCCGTTGTTTCCACCATTGTAGTCAGAAGCACTGTTTCCTGAGATCAACGGACGAAGACCAGCCCAGCTACTTTCGATATCATCGATGGTGATGTGAGCTTCTGGGAAGCGGTTATTCACGATTCCTAACAAGTAGTCGACATCTTCTTGAGTTACTGTTGGATGCTCTAAGTCGCCAGTGTAGTCCGTGTCAGTCGTTCCGAAGTAAGTTTTGTTTTCACGTGGCAAGACGAAGACCATCCGACCATCTCCAAGACCAGTATCAAAGTAGACTGGTTGAGAAACTTTGATCTTGCTTGAATCTACGACCAAGTGAACACCCTTGGTTGGACGCATTTGTGAATGCTGCTCTCCATCGTTTGAGAGGTTACGCACTTTATCGCTCCAAGGACCAGTTGTATTAATCACCAATCGTGCCTTGATTTCAAAGACTTGATCAGTCAAGAGATCACGCGCCACTACACCTGTAATCTTACCAGATTCATCAAAGAGGAATCCTTCTGCTTTTACGTGGTTGGCAATGAGGGCCCCATCTTGGTTGGCACGTTTGATATTTTCAATCACCAAACGAGCATCGTTGTTACGGAAGTCTAGGTAGACCCCACCTCCGACTAGACCTTCTTGTTTCAACTCAGGCTCACGAGCCAACACTTCTTCTTTGGTCAAGACCTTGTTGGCTGCTGGTGTATTGCTGACACCTGCCAAGAGGTCATAGAGGTCCATGGCTACCTTGAGACGGAAGAGGCTAAAAGTTGCCCCATCTTCATCATAGACTGGTAAGAGCATTGGGTCTGGTTTTGGAATATGAGGAGCAATTTGTTGCACTACTGCACGTTCTGATACCGTATCTGATACCACTTCTACGTCAAATTGTTTGAGGTAACGAAGTCCACCGTGGACCAATTTTGTTGAACGGCTTGATGTCCCTTCCGCAAAGTCCTGCATTTCAATCAAACCTGTTTCAAGACCACTTGCTGCTGCCTGCAAGGCTACCCCAGCACCTGTGATCCCTCCCCCGATAATCAAAAGATCCAGGGTGCGTTCTTGCATTTTCTTAATCGATAATTCACGAGTTTTCTTTGAAAATTCCATAATTCTTCACTTTCTATCCTACTGAAGTCTTGACTAGTCTTCAATTTCTGCAAAGAGTTGGGTAGCTTTAACAGCTTTCTTCCATCCCTTGTAGAGTTGTTCTTTACGAGATTCGTTCATAGAAGGCTCGAAGAGTTCACTAGTTGCATTGAGTTCTTTCAATTCATCTAGGTCTTTCCAGTAGCCGACTGACAGGCCAGCAAGGAAGGCTGCCCCCAAAGCTGTTGTTTCCAAGTTTTTAGCACGAGCGATATCAATACCAAGAATATCCGCTTGGAACTGCATCAAGAAGTTATTCATAGCTGCTCCACCGTCCACTTTAAGGACTTGAATAGCCGTCTTAGCATCAACCTGCATAGTATCGATGATATCCCGTACTTGGTAAGCAATGGATTGAAGAGTCGCCTTAATAAAGTCTTCTTTGGTTGTTCCACGAGTCAAGCCAAAGACAGAACCACGAGCATTTTGATTCCAGTATGGTGCTCCTAGACCTGTGAAGGCCGGTACCACATAAACTTCATCATTGTTGTGAGAATCACGCGCATATTTTTCAGATTCAGGTGAGTTTTCCACCATACGAAGACCATCACGAAGCCATTGAATGGCACTACCCGCGATAAAGATGGATCCTTCTAAGGCATAGTATACTTTCCCGTTAATTCCATATCCAATGGTAGTTAACAAGTTATTTTCAGATAACTGCATCTCTTCACCTGTATTCATGATGATGAAAGATCCAGTACCGTAAGTATTTTTGACCATACCTGGTTCAAAGGCCAACTGTCCAAAGAGGGCTGCTTGTTGGTCACCCGCCATACCTGAGATAGGAACTTCTCCACCGTAGAAATGGAAAGGAGCTGTTTTTCCATAGATTTCAGAGTTTGAACGCACTTCTGGAAGCATAGCCTTAGGAATATTGAGGATTTCCAAGATCTCATCGTCCCATTTTAGGTCTTTAATATTGTAGAGCATGGTACGAGCAGCGTTTGAATAGTCTGTTACGTGAGAAGCTCCGTCTGTCAACTTCCAAACCAACCAAGTATCGATGGTTCCAAAGAGCAATTCTCCTTTTTCAGCACGTTCTTGTGCTCCTTCTACATGGTCCAAGATCCAGCGAATCTTAGTTGCTGAGAAGTAGGCATCAATGACCAAACCTGTTTTTTGGTGGAATTTTTCGACATACCCTTGGCTCTTAAGCTGTTCAGCTAAAGGAGCTGTTTGGCGAGACTGCCAGACAATGGCATTGTAGATTGGAAGTCCAGTATTCTTATCCCAAACAACGGTTGTTTCCCGTTGGTTGGTAATTCCGATAGCTTCGATTTGTCCTGGTTTGATGCCACTCTCGATAAAGGCACCAGCGATAACAGACTGAACAGAATTCCAGATTTCATTTGGATTGTGTTCAACCCAACCAGCTTGAGGGAAAATTTGCGTGAACTCTTTTTGACTTGAGCTTACTTTTTCTCCTTTTTTATTAAAAATGATGGCTCTAGAACTTGTTGTTCCTTGATCAATGGCCATAATGTATTTTTCTTGTGACATGAACTGTCCTCCTGGGAAAAAGAAATATTCTTTAGGAGACGTACTCCTTACATTGTCTATTATACAAAAAAACCGCTTTCATGATCGGCACTGCACCCCAATAATGGGACAAGAGAAAAAACCTCTTATGCGACCAGTTTTCTGTACTCTACAGGAGACTGGTCATTTAATCTCTGTTGAATTCTAGTTTCATTATAAAATATGATGTAATTT
>NZ_JASHER010000008.1:0-89918 GCF_047463015.1 Streptococcus australis
CTTGCATGTATTAGGCACGCCGCCAGCGTTCATCCTGAGCCAGGATCAAACTCTCATTAAAATAATTGTTTGTCTTAAACTCATTCTGTCACTGACAGATTTATTGTTTTTTCATTGTTCAGTACTACAACTTCTGTTGTAGCGCCCTGCACATTGGTTCGTCTTGTTCAGTTTTCAAAGGTCTTTGTCGCTCTCGCGCGACAACTATATTAGTATATCACGACCATATGACCTTGTCAATATCTTTTTTCTATTTTTTTAAATTTTTTATTGTTTTTTTGATTTTAGAAACTTTATCTTCTTATAATATAGGAAAGCTCCTGTATGTTCTACAGGAGCTTTCTTAGTGTATTAGCTTATTTTTCTTTGACTTCAAGAAGTCCTACATCTCCATCTTCGCGACGGTAGATGACGTTTGTTGTGTTATCTTCCACATCTTTGTAGATGAAGAAGTCATGTCCCAATAGTTCCATTTGTAGGATGGCTTCATCTAGTTCCATTGGTTCAATGTCAATCGTTTTTGTGCGGACAACTTTTTCAAGAGCAACACTTTCCTCAACCAGAGCGTCTGTAAAGATTTTGCTGGTTGCAGATTTGCTACGATTTTTCTTTTCAATTTTTGTTTTATTCTTTCGAATTTGACGTTCAATCTTATCAACTACCAAGTCGATTGATCCATACATATCTTGAGAAACATCTTCTGCACGAAGTGTAATGGAACCAAGTGGAATCGTGACCTCAACTTTCGCAGTTTTTTCACGATAAACTTTTAGATTTACGCGGGCATCCAATTCTTGCTCTGCTTGAAAATATTTTTCAATTTTTTCGAGTTTAGAAACGACGTAGTCGTGAATGGCTTCTGTTACTTCTAGGTTTTCACCACGGATACTATATTTAATCATATAAGTACCTTCTTTCTAAACGTTTTTCTTTTTATATCTTTATTATAACGCTTTCATTTTGTTTTTGCAAATATATTTTTGATTATTCTATCTTGCTATTGAAAAAGATCTTATTTCTTTCACCCCATTTACAATTAACATTTCTTTAGCTCTTTCGATGGTTGCTCCTGTTGTATAGATATCATCCACTATCACTATATTCTCTGGCCAGCTTTGATTTTCTGGCTCTATACGTTCAAAGGCTTGTTCTGCTTTCAATCTTTCCTTTTTATTTTTTTGTGATTGGGCCTTTGTATCCTTTTTTCTCAATAGGTCTTGATAGGGGATCCCCGCAGAATCTAAAATGGCTGTTACTTGATTAAAGCCCCTTTTCTTTTTTCTCGCATCGCTTAAAGGTATGGGAACTATGGTATAGCCTTTATATTTTTTTAGTTCTGCCTTCATTTCTTCAGCAAAGAGACAAGCTAACAATTGGTCACCCTGAAATTTGTACCTTTGAAAATATTCCTTCATTTCTTCATTATAATAATAAAGCGCTTTATGATTTACCTTCTTTCCTTTTCGTTTCCACTCTTGGCAATCTTCACAATAGGTTTCTGAGGATTTCTTATAACAAGACCGGCAACTAGCTTCACTAATTGGGTCAAACTTGTTTTTACAGTTGTCACACATTGTTGGATTATCCTTTTTCATTAGGATGAGGCTCTTTAAGGATTCTTGATTGAAAATCTCTTCATCACATAGCAAACAATTACTCAAAAACCTGCCTCCCGATTCATTTCTTTTATTTCTTTAATAGCTTGTGTCATCTCTTTGCTACTACCTTCTGCCAAGTATAGTAATTCCCCTGTGGGTCTTTCCATACTTCTTCCCACACGACCAGCGATTTGAACCAGAGCGCTCTTGGTAAACAGTCGATGATTGGCCTCAATCACGAACACGTCTACTTTAGGGAAGGTGACCCCCCGTTCAAGAATGGTCGTTGACACAAGGATGGTGATTTCTTGATTGCGAAATTTTTCTACCAATTCCAACCTATTTTCCGTTTTAGAGGTTACCAGTTCGATGTTTTCATCCTTGAAGGCCTTCCTTAATAGAATGAGGATTTTTTCTCCTAATTCGATTTCTGATACAAATAGGATTAGGGGGAAGGAGGTCTTCCGTTGTTCTTTTATTAGCTTGAGCAACTTCATTGGCACTTGTTTCTTTTCTACTTTTTTACGTAGATCTTTTAACCATATTTTCTTAGGGACCACAAGGGGATTGCCATGAAAGCGTCTAGGTAGGCTAACGCGTTTTATCTCCTGTTTTTTGACCTTTTTATCCAATTCTTCTGTGGAGGTAGCTGTCAAATAGATGAGCTTCCCATTCTTGGTCACTGCATTTGAAACGGCATGATAGAGAACGGGGTTGTCAACAAAAGGAAAGGCATCGACTTCATCGATTATGAGGAGATCGAAAGCTTGGTAAAATTTGAGTAGTTGATGAGTAGTGGATATGACAAGAGGCGTTCGGAAATAAGGGTCTGAATCACCGTGCAACAAGGAGATGGGACAGGAAAAGTCCAGCGTCATCCGTTTATACAATTCAATACACACGTCAATCCTTGGTGTAGCAATGCACACACATGTCCCTTTTTTAATCGTTTCCGCCACCACTTGGTACATCATTTCCGTTTTACCTGCTCCTGTTACTGCGTGTACCATCATCGGCTTGCTTTCTGTTAAGGATTGAACCAACTCCTGGGAAACCCGACTTTGAAAAGGAGTTAAGGTTCCCTGCCATCTTAAGACTTCTTCTTGCGGAAAGGCTTGTTGGGGAAAGTAGTAGAGTGCTTGGTCACTCCTAACTCTTCCTAATTGAATGCAGGCTCTACAATAGTAGCTTCCTATCTGTAGTTTCCATCTAGTCTTATCAATCTGGGTTCCGCACCGATTACAAGTCAACGCCGTCTTTTCCTGCACTATAGCTGGTAGTTGCTGAGCCTGCTCAAGCAGGTCATCCTCCAGTTGGTCTTGGGTGAACAAGCGTCCATAACAATCTTCAAGTTTCATACTTATATATTCGTAAAAGCTCGCAGTTTTAAGAGTTTTTTTGTAAAATAAATGTATGGAATACAAGACTTTTAAAGAGGACGGTCTCGTCCAAGAAGAAATTAAAAAATCCCGCTTTCTTTGCCATGTTAAACGAGTTTATACTGAAGAGGAAGCACGCGACTTTATAGCCGCTATCAAAAAGGAACATTATAAGGCAACTCACAATTGTTCTGCTTTTGTCATTGGAGAGCAATTTGAAATTAAACGGACCAGTGACGATGGCGAACCGAGTGGGACTGCTGGCGTGCCCATGCTTGGTGTTTTAGAGAATCACGAACTGACCAATGTCTGCTGTGTCGTCACTCGTTATTTTGGAGGCATCAAGCTAGGAGCCGGTGGACTCATTCGCGCTTATGCTGGCAGTGTCGCACAAGCTGTAAAAGAAATCGGTCTCGTTGAAATAAAAGAGCAGGTTGGTCTAGGGATTAGCTTAACTTACCCCCAATACCAAGAGTTTGCGAACTTTTTATCCGCTCACCAATTAACAGAATTCCAGACAGACTTCACCGATGCTGTCTTTAGTCTGATCTATGTAGATAAAGAGCAAAAAGAGGATGTGATTGCGGAACTGATTGATTTTTACCATGGAAAAGTTGAGATTAGTGATCAGGGGTTAAAGGAAGTGGAAGTTCCTATCCCGTTATAAAAAAAGGCTATCACCTTGATAGCTTTTTTATATTTTACAAACCTTCTTACTGGCGGTATACTGGATACACTAACAAAGGAGTGTATATCGTATGCCAATCTATCAAAATATTACAGAATTAATCGGAAAAACACCTATTGTAAAATTGAATCACCTAGTACCTGAAGGGGCTGCTGAGGTCTATGTTAAATTAGAAGCCTTCAACCCTGGTTCATCTGTCAAAGACCGGATTGCTCTTAGCATGATTGAAAAAGCAGAACGAGATGGACTTCTTCAACCTGGTTCTACTATCGTTGAAGCAACCAGCGGAAATACAGGAATCGGTTTATCATGGGTCGGAGCTGCCAAAGGGTATAAAGTGGTTATCGTCATGCCTGAAACCATGAGTGTTGAACGTCGAAAAATCATTCAAGCTTATGGAGCAGAACTTGTCTTAACTCCAGGTAGTGAAGGAATGAAAGGAGCTATCGCTAAAGCAGAAGAAATCGCTGCAGAACGAAACGGTTTCCTTCCCCTCCAATTTAACAATAGCGCCAACCCAGAAGTCCATGAAGCAACAACAGGACAAGAAATTTTAGAAGCTTTCGGACCAAATGGATTGGATGCTTATGTCAGTGGTGTTGGAACTGGTGGAACTATTTCAGGTGTTTCTCATGCCTTGAAAAAAGTCAACCCAGCTGTCCAAGTCTATGCAGTTGAAGCAGATGAATCAGCGATTCTTTCTGGTGAAAAACCTGGACCACACAAAATCCAAGGATTGTCAGCAGGTTTCATTCCAGAAACGTTGGATACCAATTCTTATGATGGCGTAATCCGCGTCACTTCTGAACAAGCTTTAGAATTAGGTCGCTACATTGGTGGAAAAGAAGGATTCTTAGTTGGGATTTCATCTGCTGCCGCTATCTATGCAGCAATTGAAGTCGCTAAAGAGCTTGGAGCTGGTAAAAAAGTCTTGGCTTTGGCACCGGATAATGGGGAACGTTACCTTTCAACTACCCTTTACGATTTTGATCAAGAATAAAAAAGAGGCTACGATGTAGCCTCTTTTCTTTCTATCTGCAGAAACAAATTCTTATTTTCCCTGACTGGTGTCACTCAAAAATTCTTTACTTTCTTTAATCCAAATAGGTAATTGTTTGGCTAAAGGAGTAAAACCGATCTTATGGCGATCATTTGAAAAACGATGATGGCGAAAATGCTTTCTGTTCCCAGCTTCTAAGGCTCGAAGGGACAAGCTAGCCTTCCCAGAGTATTCATCTATATCAATAACCTGGGTACAAACTTGATCCCCAATTTTTAAGATATCATGAATGTTGTCGATATATCCACTGCGGATTTCAGAAATATGAATCAAACCGGTTACCCCTGTCTCTAATTCAACAAAGGCTCCATAAGGTTGCAAGCCTGTCACAACACCCTTGAGTTTATCCCCGATTCTCATGCCTCTCCCTCAATGTCAATCGATTCCATGACCACGTCTTCTTTAGGTTTGTCCATGGCACCTGTCTCAACAGCCGCAATTGTATCCAATACTTGATAAGAAGCTTCATCCATCAATTGCCCGAATACTGTGTGACGACGGTCCAAATGAGGAGTTCCTCCTTCTTCTGCATAAATCTCTGCAATGGCTTCAGGCCAACCACCACGGGCAATTTCCTTTTTAGAATAAGGAAGGTGTTGGTTTTGAACAATGAAGAATTGACTACCGTTGGTATTTGGACCAGCATTGGCCATGGATAGCGCACCACGGATATTGTACAACTCTTCTGAGAATTCATCTTCAAAAGACTCTCCATAGATGGATTCTCCACCCATACCTGTTCCAGTTGGGTCCCCACCTTGGATCATGAAATCTTTAATGATGCGGTGGAAAATCACTCCATTGTAGTAGCCATCTTTTGCAAGTGCAATAAAATTTGCTACTGTTTTCGGTGCTTGATCAGGGAAGAGACGAATCTTCATATCTCCATAGTTGGTATGAATCGTCGCAATTGGTCCTGTTTCTTGATCCATTTTTGTTTGTGGTAAGTGCAATTCTTTTTCAACCATTTTTAACTCCTCTAAGGCATGTAAGATGCCATCTTCTTCTAAATTTTTTGTGACATAATCTGCTTTAGCTTTTAATGCATCCTGGGCATTCCCCATGGCAATCGCTAAACCAGCATAGTCAAATAGTTCTAAGTCGTTCAATCCATCCCCAAATGTTAAGACATTTTCTGGTTTGAATCCCAATTTTTCGACTACTTTTGAGACACCATGAGCTTTTGATTGCTGATCTAAGACAACATCTGATGAGATTGGGTGCCAGCGAACCAAACGCAATTTTTGCTCCAAATTCTCAGGTAGGGCATCAACTGTTTTACCAGTCTCGAAAGTCCACATCTGATAAATGGGATGTTTTGCAGCAAAATCGGGATCTACTGGTAGCTTTGGATAAATGGGGTCAATAGCCCGACTTATCTCTTCTGTCCGAGTCGAAAGAGCTGCTTGATGACTCCCAACCAAACCATAATGAATCCCTACCTGCTTAGCCCAAGCAATAAAGTCCTGAACAAGTGGATTTGGTACCCTTTCTTCATAAATGACATGCTCCTTACGATCAATCACGTAAGAACCATTCAGAGTGACGTAAAAGTCAGGTTGGAGAGCCTTGATTTCTTCTGGCACTCCAAAAATCCCTCTTCCACTAGCAATAGCTGTGTAAATTCCTTTTTCTCGTAATTGAGAGAATACTCTGGTGACCGAAGCCGGAACATAGCCGATCTCAACGTTTCGTAAGGTATCGTCAATATCAAAAAATACTATTTTAATCTTTTTTGCTTTGTAGCGTGTTTTTGCATCCATGTAGGTCTCCATTCAGTATGCTGTCTATTATAGCATGTTTTTGACTAAAAATCTTCCTGAGAAACCAAGTGATGCTGGAAGGCATAGACCACTGCCTGAGTACGGTCGCTCACTTCTAATTTTGACAAAATATTCGATACATGGGTCTTGACTGTTTTTAATGAAATGAATAACTCATCAGCAATTCGTTGGTTTTCATATCCTTTGGTTAGCAAAGCTAAGATATCTCGTTCACGCGCTGTCAAGTCATCATGGAGTTCCACGTGGTTTTTCCGATACTCTACTTTTTGGCTGACCTCTGTCTCAATTGCCAACTCTCCTTGCTCCACCTTGCGAATGGCCCGTAAAATTTCCTCTGCACTAGAGGTTTTGAGCATATAGCCCTTGGCTCCCGCATCCAAGACAGGATAGATTTTTTCATTGTCCAAATAGGATGTCAGGATTAATATTTTTGCATCTGGCCACTCCTTTAGGATTGCGAGTGTCGCTTCAATCCCGGTCATATGGGGCATGACAATATCCATAATGATGACATCTGGTCGCTCCTTTAGGGCTAACTCAACACCCTCTTGACCATCACTGGCCTCTAGGACTTGATCAATTCCATCTTGCATACTTAAATAGCTTTTCAAGCCTAATCGGACCATTTCATGATCATCTACTAGTAATAATTTCATCATCTTCTCCTTCTACTAATGGCACTTTAATATCAATAGCCACTCCCTTTTTGGGACTGGTCAAAATCTTAATTCTTCCTGCCATGTCATCTACTCGATCCTGAATATTCTTCATACCGTAACTTAGTTCACCCAAAGATTCTGGATCAAATCCCACTCCATCATCTGCTAATTTCAGATGGAGAGATTGTTCTGTTTGCAACAGATAAACATCCAAGCGCTTCGCATGGGCATGTTTTAGTGTATTGCTCACTACTTCTTGTACAATTCGAAAAATATGCTCTTCAATAGTTTTTGGTAACTTTTGAACATCGTGTTCAAAGTATACTTCTAAATTGCTCTTTTCTTGTAGTTCTCTAAAAATCACCTGGAGACCTTCTACCAAGTTTCGACCTTCTAATTCTGTCGGCCGCAAGTGTAACAATAGAATCCGCAAATCGTTTTGAGCAGTATTTAGAATTTCTGTGACCCCCTTCAACTGTTGCCCTACTTTAGGGAGTTGAAGAACTTGATCCTGACTGGCTACACCAGACAAAATCATATTAGCTGCAAATAATTCCTGGCTCACCGTATCATGGAGATCTCGGGCAATTCGCCGTCGCTCTCTTTCGACAATCTCTTCTTCATTTTGCATGACTCGATTTTCTGTTCGTTGCAAATTTTCTGTCAGGCGTTTGAGCTTGCGATCCAAGCGTTGAAACTCTTCATTAATCTCTTTGTTTTCTCCGAGTTTTAGCTTCTTGCCTTCGAGCAAGTTTCTCAGGTTTTTTTGGACGGTGTTCATGATTGTAAATTGAATCAATTTAATCAATAGAATCATCAAAATAGTCAGAGCAACCGTCAAGCCAAAACCAATAAACAGAAAAGCACGCAGTTTGGATAAATCTTCCAATAGATAAGTCCACTGAAAGTCGAAAAGACCAAAAATAGAATGGATAATAACAGCTAGAATTAAGACCGTATAAAGGAAGATTAAAAGATAGTCTGTTCGTTTCATCCTCTGACGACCTCCACATCTCCTACAATCCCCGCAATAACAAGTTTCACTGTTCGATGGGAACTTCGATAATTCGGTGTCTCCATGCTTACTGTCTCATTTCTCAATTTCCTAGGTTTTTGAGAGAAGAGGCGCAATTCTCCATATAAGGTATTCACCTGCAAACTCAGCTCCACATCCACCGGCAAAATAATTTTCGTATTGCCAAACATCTTTCTCATGATGATGACATTGTCATGATTCACAACAATCACTTCGTCTAAATGGATCGTATCCCGCCCCACTAAACGAGTAATCGTTAAATCACGAAAATGGCAGTTTACCTTTGAAAAATGATGCAGATCCCCAATCCAAGGTGTTTTCTCTTGTCGGATTTCTACATCTTCCTCATAATCTATCTTCACTTCTTCATTTTCACGGTAAAAATAGGGATAAGCCACCAGCATGGCATAGACAACGGCAAACAAAAGCGCAGCGATGACGTAAGGATTTAACATGACAATAAAAAACAGCAGAATGCTGGATGCCACTAAAAGAAAATTACTCCGCTGTTTTCCAATGTAATAATACAATAGAAGCAAGCAAAGGACCACGATTAGGACGATACGAGATATATTTCCCGCCAAAATAGTGATTGCAGCCATGGTGAGTAACAAAGCTTCAACAAACACAAACAATTGAATCTTCCACATAATTGAACCTCTCCATTCTATTTTATCAAAATTCCAAGGGATTCGCTTCAGACTCTAGAAGGATTCGTTAACAACTCTCTCTGTACTAAAAAAACCAGACCGATTGGGTCTGGTTTTATAGAGTCATCACGTTACGACTCTGGTTCAGAAGAGGCTGAAGGCTCCGTATTGGAATGGGATTCCACTGTTGTAGAGCTTGAGCTTTCTGATGAACTGCTTGAAGCTTTCGTGCTACTTGATGGTTCCGTCTTCGGTTCGTATATAGTCAAGACAATGCGAGTCTTTTTAATATCAATGCTCGATTGAGCTTCTGGAGTCTGACTCACAATTTGACCTGGTAAGACTTCTACACCAGCCGGAAGATGCGATGTGGTTTTCCGTTCAATATTTGCTTCCTTCACCCCGTAGATTTGAACGAGATTAGAGACAGCAAATTCATAATAAGAACCAACATAACTTGGTAACTCGATTGAATTACTTTCCTTCGATACTTTCAGAACAACCTTGGTATTAGAAGTCAAATCATATTTTTGACCAGCAGCAGGAGATTGCTCAAGCACGATTCCTGGCTCCACTTCATTGGTCTCGACTTCTTCAATCGAAATCAGCTTGCTAGAAAGCTTATAGGTGGTTTTCAGATCGTTTTCCGCATCTTCTCTAGACCTACCAGTATAGTCCGGCATATCAAAGGTGCTTGGCCCTTTCGAGACAACCAAATCAACCTTGCTGTTTTCCTTTTTCTGAGCTCCTGCATTTGGATTGGTACGGATTACATAGCCCTCCAGCACCGAATCACTGTATTCTTCTTTTTCGTCTCCCACTTGAAGATCCTGATCTTCAATGATAGCACGCGCTTCTGCTACCGTTTTTCCAGATACATCCGGAACTGTTTTGTTGGCTGGACTCATATAAAGAAGAAAGGCAAAGGCAGCTAGTACCAAAGCTAGGGCTACAAACAAGACCTTGTAGCGCGTCCGCAAACGACGACGTGGCTTATTTTTTAGAGAAACTGGAGCTGTTCGATCCTCTGAAGCCACTGGTCGGTCCTCATGAACTGTAGGACGAACCTCTGATGTTGGAAGTGGAGCCGGTTTTGGAACCACATTCACCTTTGGTAGGGTCTTAGTATCCGCTTTTGAAGCGTCATCAAAGACTAATTTTTTCTCATTACGGCGTTCATAAGATAGACAACTTGACAAGTCGACATACATTTCAGCTACCGACTTATAGCGATCGGATAGTTTCTTCGCTGTGGCCTTAATCACCACATTTTCCAAAGCCTGCGGAACATTTTTGTTCTCTTCAATGATGGACGGAAGTGGTTTTTGGAAATGTTGCAGCGCAATGGTCACTGCACTATCCCCATCATAAGGGATATGACCCGTCAGCATTTCGTAGAAAATGATCCCCATTGCATAGATATCACTTTGAATAGAAGCTTTCGATCCTCTGGCTTGCTCTGGTGATAAATAATGAACCGAACCCAACATAGAGTTGGTCTGGGTGAGACTGGTCTCTGCAAAGGCTACTGCAATCCCAAAGTCAGATACCTTGGCATTTCCGTCCGATGTTAAAAGGACATTTTGAGGTTTCAAATCACGGTGAATAATGCCTTGCGTGTGCGCCAAGCGCATAGCAAGGAGGATTTGCCCCATCAAGCGAACAGCTTCTTCATTTGAGAGAGGGGCATTTTCTTTGATATAACGTTTCAAGTCCAAACCAGCGACATATTCCATCGCCAAGTATTGCTGGCCATCCTCTTCACCGATATCCGTGATCCGAACGATATTTGGATGATCCAAATCTGCCATCGCTTTGGCCTCTCGTTGGAAGCGTGCAACTGCAATTGGATCTGTTTGGTAATTGGTCCTCAGTACTTTAACTGCAACTTCTTCACCATCTAAGATTAAATCCCGAGCGAGGTAGACATCTGCCATCCCTCCACGCCCGATTTGACGGATTATCTTATATCGTCCGGCAAAAATTTTGCCGATTTGAATCATGCCACATCCTCCTCAGCAAAGTGGATTAGTACAACTGTAATATTGTCCAAACCGCCAGCATTATTCGCAAAGCGAACCAAGGTTTTTGCCTTTTCTTCAACCGATAAATCGCTAACAACGATATCACGGATTTCATCGCCAGAGATCATATTGGTTAATCCATCACTATTAATAACAATGAAATCTCCTGCTTCAACCGTAACCATACCAAAATCCGGTTGCAATTCATCTTTTTGTCCAATGGATTGGGTGATGATATTGCGTTGGGGATGATGAGCTGCCTCTTCTTCCGTAATCTGTCCTGCCTTGAGCAAGGCGTTTACTAAAGAATGGTCACTGGTCAATTGATGGTATTCCCCATTACGCACGAGTCCAATTCGGGAATCCCCTACATGCGCAAATAAGACTTGGTCATCAATAACGGCAACAGCTTCGAGAGTTGTTCCCATTCCTTTATGTTCTTCATCTTGACCAATGCGATGGATCTGCTGGTTTTCTTTTTCCAGATACTCCGCAAACCACTCTCTGACTTCGTTAATGGTGCTGATTTCAGTCGCTACCCAAGCAGCGCCGAGATCGGTAACAGCCATCTCACTAGCAATATTACCAGCACGATGCCCCCCCATCCCGTCAGCTAGAAAAACCATGGATTTTCCCGCTTTATTTTTATATTGATTTGCATAGTCTTGGTTATTTGTCCGTCTTTGACCTACATCGGTTAAGATAGAAATTTCCATACTGTCCGTATCCTCCTGAGATTACGATATTCTTCGAAAACGACTAATAAAGAAACCATCGCTTCCATACAATTCTGGTGTAATTAAAATACAGCCATCTTTCAGAATATCTTTTCGTTCATGATCTAATGGCACGAGTTCAAAATTTGGATGGGTTTCTAAAAACTGGTCAACCACATCAAAATTCTCTTCTCCTATAATTGTGCATGTACTGTAGACTATTATACCATCTTTCCGCACACTTTGACAAACTCCATCCAATATTTCCAATTGAATCGCCTGTAGAGACGCAAAGTCAGCATTGTCTTTATTGTACTTGATGTCTGGCTTACGGCGGATCAAACCAATCCCAGAGCAAGGGGCGTCTACCAAGATTTTATCAAAGGCATCCGCTCCAAAAGCTTCAAAGACCTGGCTGGCATCCAGTTTTTTTGTCTGAATTTTATCTGCAACTCCCAGACGTTCCGCGTTTTCCTGAATTAATTGGAGCTTATGATCGTACAAGTCCAAGGCTGTGATCTTCCCATCTACTAGATAAGAAGCTAGATGGGTGGTCTTGCCCCCAGGTGCTGCACAGGCATCTAATACCTGGTCTGATGGTTGGACCTCTAAAGCCGGAGCGACCAATTGACTGGTCTCATCTTGAATGGTTAATTTCCCTTGTTTGAAGTAATCAGAGCCTGCAAAATAGCCATTTTCTTTCACAAGAGCTGTTGAGGCCAACAAGGAATCCGATGCCTGCAATTGCTCCTTGATCTCTTCTTTTTGATCCAGATCGACAACACGAACACTAGCCTTGTTGCGAACATAGAGACTCTCAAAAATCGCAATGGCCCGCTGTTCACCATACTCGTCCATCAACTTTTTCACCAACCAAACCGGAAGAGAATAGCGGATTGAAAGTCGTTTGTTGATTCGTTTAATCTGGTCAATTGATGGAAGCTCCTCTCGTAGCATTTTCCGTAAGAGAGCATTGACATATTTTTCACTCCCCTTCTTCCGTTGCTTGGCAAGCTCTACTGCTTCATGGACAACAGCATGGGGAGGAATTTTCTCCAGATAGACGAACTGATAGAGGCTCATCAATAAAAGATGATAGATCCAGGGATCTACTTGGTCCCGATCAGCGACAAAGTGCGATAGATACCATTCCAAGGTTAGTTTGCGTGAAACCGTCCCATAGACGATTTCGGTTACTAGACTTTTATCCACATCTGACAAGGTTGCCTTGCCCAAGGATTTTTTGAGGGCGATATTTGAAAAAGCACCGTCCTGGAAAATCTCTCCTAGAGTAGATAGGGCCACCCCTCGTGCAGTCTGCATCTTATTTACCAAATTGATCACCTACTTGCAGTTGTCGCCCCAAACCATTTAAGAAATCTCCGACAGCCATCTTGGGTTTACCAGCTGGCTGAACAAGGGTCAAGGCTAAGGCTCCCTCACCCGTCGCAACAACGATTTCATTTTTATGGAGAGCTAAAATTTCCCCTGGTTCTCCTTGACCTTCACACGGTTTTGCTTGGTATATCTTAAAGCGTTCACCCTTCCATAGGGTATGGGCAACTGGCCAAGGATACATGCCTCGAACTTGGTTAAAGAGTTCACGGTTGGTCCGTGTCCAATCCAGGCGTTCTTCTTCTGGCTTGATATTTGGAGAGAAGGTGACTTGTTGGGAATCCTGCGGTTGGGGCTTAAGCTCTCCCGCAAGGTAAGCTGGCAGAGTTTCTAAAAGAAGATCCCGGCCAACAAGAGCCAATTTCTCAAATAGGGTTCCCACATTGTCTTCCTCTAAAATAGGGATGGCGCGAGAAGAAATCATATCTCCAGCATCCATCTCTTTGACCATTTCCATGATGGTCACACCAGCTTCTTTATCCCCATTCATGATGGCATAATGAATAGGCGCTCCACCACGGTATTTTGGAAGAAGAGAAGCGTGCACGTTGACAGAAAACTTCATCGCCTCTAACAAACGACTCGGCAAAAACTGTCCAAAGGCTGCTGTGACAATCCCATCTGCTCCCAAAGCCAATAAGTCTTCTAGTTCTTGGCTTCCAGATAGTTTCTCCGGCTGGTAGATTGGCAAGCCCGCTTCTAAAGCCGCTTCTTTTACTGGTGTCATTCGAATTTCTTTTTTACGACCAACTGCTCGATCTGGTTGGGTCACAACGGCTAGAATCTCATAGCGTTCATCAGAAATCAAGCCTTTTAAGACTGTAGCTGAGAAATCAGGCGTTCCCATAAATAGTATTTTTGTCATTTTTTCTCCTTCTACATAAAACTTTGCGGTTCATTGTCAATGCTGACTCGAAGATCTTGATTTTCCCGCTCTTGAGTATAGTCCAAAATCTGATTTAAAACCTGTGGTAAGTGGTCTTCAAACCGGTACTTCAACAGAATCTGGTAATGGAATAGATTATGCGTACGAGCAATCGGTTTTGGCGTTGGTCCCAAGATTTGGACTTGGTCCGATAGCCCTGCTTTCAACAGGTCCATCACCTGATAAGCTTTTTTAACCACGACCTCTTCTTGTTTGTGAGAGAGGGTCAAACCTACCGTGTAATAATAAGGTGGATAACCCAACTGATGACGCACCTTCATTTCATAGGCATAAAACCCTTCATAATCTTGGCGTTTTGCGTATTCAATGGCATAATGATGAGGATTATAGGTCTGGATTAGAACCTGTCCTTCTTTATCCGCACGACCGGCTCGTCCTGCCACCTGGGTTAACAGTTGGAAGGTCCGCTCTGACGAGCGAAAATCAGGCAAATTTAGGGCTGTATCAGCATTGAGGACACCGACTAGCGTTACATTGGGGAAATCCAAGCCCTTGGCAATCATCTGGGTCCCCAGTAAAATATCCGCTTGCCCTTGACCAAACTGGTCCAACAAGGCCTCGTGACTCCCTTTTTTCCGAGTAGTATCAACGTCCATCCGCAGAATACGAGCCTCGGGGAAAATTTCTTGTAGCTCATCGTAGGCCTTCTGGGTCCCCGTCCCGTAATAACGAATCGATCGACTTTGGCAATTAGGGCAGACTGTTGGGATGCCCTTGTGGTAATTACAATAATGGCAATCCATCGTCTTGGTATCCATGTGAAGGGTCAAGGAGATATCACAATTCGGACAGGTATCTACCTGACCGCACTCCCGACACATAACAAAGCTGGAATAACCCCGGCGATTGAGCATGAGGACGACTTGCTCTTTTCGTTGCAGACGTTCTGCTATCGCTTCCAGCAACTTAGGCGTATAGGTTCCGGATTCTTGCTGGCCAATATAATCCCTGAAATCAATCACTTCCACCTCTGGAATACGGGCAAGAGGATTGGCTCGTTGGGTCAATTGAAGAAATTCATAGACTCCTTTTCCTGCACGGGCTCGTGTTTCTAGACTAGGTGTCGCCGACCCCAAGACCAAAACAGCCTGGTGATACTGAGCTCGTAGTAAGGCCACTTCACGCGCATGGTAGCGAGGATTGCTATCTTGTTTATAGGTAGCCTCATGTTCTTCATCGATAATAATGGCCCCTAGGTTCTTCAGAGGTGCAAAGATAGCAGACCGCGCTCCTACGACCACTTGAGCTTCTCCACGTTCAACACGTCTCCACTCATCGTATTTTTCACCGTTGGATAGACCTGAATGAAGGATGGCCACTCGATCCCCAAAGCGAGAAATGAAGCGATCCGTCACTTGAGGCGTCAAGGAAATTTCGGGAACCAACATAATAGCTGTTTTTCCCTTTTCTAGCACCTCTTGGATGATTTGGAGATAAACCTCTGTCTTCCCACTTCCTGTCACTCCTTCTAGCAAAAAAGGTTTGGAAGGTTGCCCTATTTTGCTGGTTACCGCTTGAACGGCTCGTTCTTGTTCAGCATTTAAAACCAAGGCCTCTGTCGACTCTTTGTCTTTAAAGTAGGCAGCCGCACGATTGACTTCTTTCTCAAAAATCAGTAAGGCTCCCTGATCGATGAAATAGTTCACAACTGGACGAGAGAATTCCGCCAATAAATCACTCAAAGGCGCATCTTCTTCCTGACCTTGGACAAAGTCTCGCAAGGCCAAGCGCTTTTTAGCATTCTTAGCGATTTCCAAATTTTCAAGTAGGGGTTGATTTACTCGATACCATTTTTCTGTTTTGATATGTTTACGATCCACTGCTTGGTATTCTACTTCCAACTCTCCTTTACGAGTCAGTCGCATCATTCGTGCTTGTGCATCAATATCCAAAGAAGAAAAGGCCAAGCTGGTCGCTGTTCCAAAAATGTCTTCTCGATCCTCTGGCGATAACAATTCTGTCGGATGGAGAATTTTGTCATAGGAAGAATTTAAAACACTCGGTAGCATGGCTTTCAAGAGGGTGATCTTGTAGGCAAAAACCGTCTTTCGCAACTGATCTGCCAGCCAAAATTGCTCCTCTCCTAGAACTGGTTGGTAGTCTAAGACCTCCACGATATTTTTCAATTCTTGATCTTTAACTGCTAGAGTGGTCTCTTCAAGGCCAACCACAATCCCTTGAATGAGCCGATTTCCCTTTCCAAAGGGAACATGCACCCGCATTCCTTTTTCCAAGAAAGGAGAAAACTCTTCTGGTACCTGGTAGCTATAGGGCTTGTCTGTTTGCATCAAGGGAACATCAACGATGACTTGTGCTAGCATGCTTCCACCTCCTTCCTGTCCTAGCGCTAAATAGCAAAAAATAAGATTGAGCGAACCCAACCTTAAATTTTTTCACCATCTTCTTTTTCTTTCGCGATTTGTTCTTTAATTTTACGCTCTTCTTCTTCTTTACGCAAGCGTTCTGCTTCGATTCGACGACGAACCGCTTCACGCTTAGCTTCTGGATCTGGGTGAATCACCACATTTCCTGATTCAATCTCTTCCAAGGCACGCAAGGTAGATTTTACTGATTGAAATTCTTGAGTAGGAGTTGCACCACTCTCTAACTCATGAGCTCGTTTGGCTTCAAGAATAACCAAAGAGTATTTTGACGGTACTTTATCCAACAATGTGTCAATAGATGGTTTTAACATCATAATCTTTTTACCTAATTCCTATTCTAATTATCGTACCACTTGAGTGGCTTTGGGAAGCATTTCTTGGTAGTGACCAATGACCCGATCAACACGGAAATGTTCTGCCTCAATCACACGTTTAACACGTTCTGCAGCCAAAGGTACTTGATCGTTGACAATGGCATAGTCATACTCCCGCATGAGGGCAATTTCTTCTTTTGCTTTTTCAATCCGCTGGGCAATGACTTCCGCACTATCTGTGCCGCGTCCAACCAAACGGTCTTGCAATTCATCCAAATCTGGAGGAGTTAAGAAAATGAAGACGGCATCTGGTACCTTTTTCTTGACCTGCAAAGCCCCTTGCACCTCGATTTCAAGGAAAACATCGATCCCTTTATCGAGGGTTTCGTTCACATAGGTCAAGGGAGTCCCATAGTAATTGCCAACATATTCAGCATATTCGAGCATTTGACCTTGACGAATCAATTCCTCAAATTCTTCACGTGTCCGGAAGAAATAATCTACTCCGTCCACTTCACCTGGACGTTGTGCACGTGTTGTCATCGATACTGAGTATTGAAACTGATTATCTGAGCTTTCAAAAATCTCACGTCTAACCGTTCCTTTCCCAACACCTGAGGGCCCTGAGAAAACGATTAATAATCCTCGATCCGCCATTTTATCTCCTTCGCTGTCTTTCTATCTAGTGTAACAAAAATAGAAAGATTTTTCAACAGATTTTTCCTAGAGGCAAGGCCCTAACCACTTCTCTACCAATGAACCATTTCATCTGTGCTAACCCATTTTTAACACGACTCACAAAAAAATAGCCAACTAAGGTTGTTCCACCTTCGCTGACTATCTTTTATATATGGCTTTTAACAAGCTCTATTTTGCATAATCAATGGCACGTAATTCACGAATAACGGTTACCTTGATGTTACCAGGGTACTCCAAGTTGGACTCAATCTTCTCACGGATATCATGAGCCAAGATGGTCAACTTATCATCCTTGACTTCTTCAGGGCTGACCATAATTCGAATTTCACGACCTGCTTGCAAGGCAAAGCTTGTCTTAACTCCCTCAAAGCCATTTGCAATTTCTTCAAGATCTTGCAGGCGTTTGATGTAGCTTTCAAGAGACTCGCTCCGGGCACCTGGACGCGCTGCACTCAAGGCATCTGCTGCTGCAACAATAACTGCGATGACACTTTCTGGTTCAACATCACCATGGTGACTAGCAATCGTATTGACAACAACTGGATGCTCTTTGTATTTACGAGCTAATTCAGTACCAATTTCTACGTGGCTACCTTCTACCTCACGGTCGATGGCTTTACCAATATCATGAAGGAAACCAGCTCGACGAGCCAAGGTAGCATTTTCACCAAGCTCACTAGCAATAATACCAGATAACTTAGCAACCTCAATGGAGTGACGCAAGACGTTCTGTCCATAAGAAGTTCTGAATTGCAAGCGTCCCATAATCTTCATCAAATCAGGATGTAGATTTGGTGCGCCAATTTCATAGGCTGCTGCTTCACCATATTCACGAATCCGTTGGTCAATTTCCAAACGGTTCTTCTCTACCAACTCTTCAATCCGAGCTGGATGGATGCGACCATCTTTCAAGAGACTTTCCATGGTCATTCGTGCGATTTCCCGACGAATCGGATCAAATGCAGACAGGGTGACTACTTCTGGAGTGTCATCAATAATCACATCCACACCTGTCAAGCTTTCGAAGGTTCGGATATTTCGACCTTCGCGACCAATAATCCGGCCCTTCATTCCATCATCTGGTAAATGAACCGTTGAGTTGGTCTGTTCTGCCACAAAATCCCCGGCCATCCGTTGCATGGCTTGAACCAGGATATCTTTTGCAACTTTATCTGAACGTTCTTTCACTTCCACTTCTGCTTCTCGAATTCGAGTCGCAATCTCTTTGGAAAGTCGTTCTTCTGTTTGCGTTAAGATAATATCACGTGCTTCCGATTGAGTCAGAGAAGCAATTTTTTCTAATTCTTCTTCTTTCTTCTTTTCTAGCTCATGTAATTGTTCTTCACGCGCATCAATGTGTTTAGTTCTATCTGAAAGACTTTGCTCTTTTTGTTCAAGAGCTTGCTCTTTGCTCGTAAGATTGTCATCTTTGCGATCAAGATTATTCGAACGTTCCGCTAAGCGGGTTTCTAATTGTTTTAATTCTTGACGCTCTGATTTAAACTCAGCATCGACTTCTTCTCGATATTTTCTGGCTTCTTCCTTTGCCTCCAAAAGTGCTTCTTTTTTAAGTGAACTAGACTCGTGCTTAGCTTCTTTCAAAATCAAATCAGCTTCGCGCTCTGCCTGTCCACGTAAATTCGTTGCTTCTTGTTCAGCATTTAAAAGAGTAAGTTCTGCAGCCTCTTTCGATGCTTTCATCTTGACTGAGATCCCTACATATCCAATGACTAAACCAATGATTGCGGCAAAAACAATTGCAATTCCAAATTCCATGTTTTTACCCCTAATCTAATGAATAGTTGAATTAAAAAATTCTTTATTATTTTATCATATTTTTACAAAATTAACAAACAAATTTTCTAGCGAAAACTAATCTATTTCTGCTATCATTCTAATGCTTCTTTCCCTTGATTCTAACGGGAAAACACCCTAAAAACAAGCTTCTGAATCCTATTTCAACGGCTACTTGCCACTATCTTCTCTTGTGTTTTCTTCCAGCGCCAATTGTGCTATAATCAAGAAAAAAGAAATTGAGGAAGATACATGACGAAAGAAGTTATTGTGGAAAGTTTTGAACTAGACCACACTGCTGTAAAAGCCCCTTACGTCCGCCTAATCGGAGAGGAAACTGGACCAAAAGGAGATGTCATCTCAAACTACGATATCCGCTTGGTTCAACCAAATGAAGACTCTATCCCGACTGCTGGTTTACATACGATTGAGCACCTATTAGCTATGTTGATCCGTAAGCGCATTGATGGGATGATCGATTGTTCCCCATTTGGGTGTCGTACTGGATTTCATATGATTATGTGGGGTCAGCACGATCCAAAAACCATTGCACAAGTGATTAAATCTTCTTTAGAGGAAATTGCTGAAGCAACAAGCTGGGAAGACGTGCCAGGAACGACGATTGAATCTTGCGGAAACTATAAAGATCACAGCCTCTTTTCTGCCAAAGAGTGGTGCAAATTGATTCTCGAACAAGGTATTTCTGACGATCCATTCACACGCCATATCGTATAAAAAACAAAAGACTTCTCTTTCAAAGAGAAGTTTTTTTAATTCTTAATAATCCAATGCATCGGAATGGCCTTTTCCGTTTCCGACAAAGTAGCCTGTTTTAGCATTGATACTAAACAAATAAGTTCCATCTGGCTTAAAGAGGTTGTAATAACCATTGCCGTTGATGATATTCACGCGTTCCAAGATGTATTGATCTCCAACGATATGCCCACGTTCCCGAGCAATCTTCAGAACTTTCTCCAAAATACCAGGGTTAAAGGTCCATGCAGGATTGTTTACATCGTCAAGCGCTGCTTGGTTGTATGGCACCCGGCTCAAGTTTCGTTGAAGTGGCACACCAGTACTTTGAAGGCCAAAGCCAGAATAGCCTGGGTTCACTCCGCCTATCGTGTTGCCTTCAGTAGCTGGGGCTGGTGTAGGAGCTGGACTGGTTACCGTTCCTGAAGAAACTGCATTTCCACCTGTAGCACTGCCACCATCATCTGTCACGGGTGCTGGAGTCGCAACTTGTTGCGAGCGTCCTTGAGAAGCTGCATCCTTCAATAATTGGTTCAATTGTGTATTAGATGTTGACACATCTGAAAAGACTGCATCACTCTTTACCTGCGCCTTGGTATCGATGGCCCCATCCTTAATAACTGGGCTGGTAAACTGAGAGTTTACTGTTTGAATAGCAGAAACCTGCTTCACCAATTCATCGTATTTACTTTTGGCTGCATCGTATTCCTTGGTGTCTTTCAATTTATCTAAACTGGCTTTTAGTTTTTCCAAATTACCAAAAGAATCATTTTTCAACTTCGTCTGCGTGTCATCTGTAAAGAAAGCTGCATACTGATCGTTAAAATCCTTCAGCAAAGCCTCTGTATTCGCGCTCGTTGAGGAAGAAGAACTAGAGGACTTCTTGCTAGATGAGCTAGTAGAAGAGACCACTGTCGTTTCCCCTTTAGACTGGTTACGGATCCATTGATAAGACAACCAACTAGCCGTAGCAACTGCTGTCAGAGCTAAAACTGAAAACAAAATTGGTTTGACCCGGCTTTTTTTCGGCTCTTCAGGAATCTCAATTTCTTCATCCACATATGGTTCTGTTGGCTCTGGACCAAACTTAATTTTTGCAGGGCGTTCCCCAGGAATTGGATCTGGAATGCGAGTAGATGCAACCTCTTTTTTAGCTGCTTCTGCTGAACTTACTTCTGTTGCAGGTTCTTCGTTTGGAATTGACTCTGTTGCTTCCACAGTGGCTGCTTCCTCTGCCTCAGCCAACATTTCCTTTTGCATGACGATGGTATCAAACTTATGAGCTTCGATTTCCTCACGGTGCTGTTTGATGTATTTATCGAGGACATTATCTGTTTCTTTGACCCCTGCTTCGATTTCTTCAGCTTTGCGGTTCGCTTGGCCAATCGTCATCTCTTTAGCGTCCTTAAAATCAAGAACTGACTCTGCCTCTTGGCCCAACTGTTGTTTATCTTCTTTTGTCATATGTTTCCTTTCTCACTAGTCGCTTGTCGACGTACCCGCTCCCCAAAGAACTGATACAAGTCAACCTTTAAGGTTCCGTTATATAATTTTCGTTTTTTATCTGCTTGTCGCCCAAATTTCTTCTCAAAATTTTCATCGCTGGTCAGGATAAATTTGCTCCAAGTCTTCAAGGGCTCAAAGACCTCTCCCATTTCAGCGTACAATTTTGTAACTCCTGCATCATCGGATAAGCGTTCACCATACGGTGGATTGGAGATAATGACCCCATTGATCTTCTCCGATCGCAAATCTTGCACCCGCATTTGCTTAAAGGTGATATCGCTCGCAACTCCAGCTTTTTGAGCATTTTCTTTGGCAATCTCAACCATCCGCGCATCGATATCGGTTCCCATGATGTCTAGGACAAGGTCCCGATTGATTTTTTTACTAGCCTCTGTGCGAACTTCTTGAATCAGTCGATCATCCACCCAATTCCACTCTTCAAATGAGAAGGTCCGTCTCAAGCCTGGCGCTATCTGGCGAGCCATCATCGCTGCTTCGATACAGAAGGTCCCTGATCCACAAGTCGGATCAACCAAAGGCTTATCTGGATACCAATTGGAAAGTTGAAGAATGGCTGCCGCCATATTTTCCTTAATGGGTGCGCCCCCTTTTTCCGTCCGATAACCACGTTTGAAAAGGCTGCTACCAGTGGTATCAATTAGAATAGTCGCTTGGTCCTTCAAAATGGAAACTTCAATTTTAAATTCTGGTCCATTTTCAATCAATGGAACGCCTTCCGGGCGGGCATAGTGTTTTTGCAACTTTTTAACAACAGCCTTTTTTGAAATCGCTTGTACACTCGGTTCGTTATGCAGTTTGGATTTGACACATTTTGCTTTGGAGATGGGGAAACGTGCTCCTAAAGGGAGGTATTGGTCCCAATCCAAGGCAAAAACTCCTTGAAAGAGTTCTTCAAAGGTACGGGCAGGAAAGGATCCTACGACGATCTTGATTCGGTCTGCAGCCCGCAACCAAAGATTGGTTTCGATGATTGCACGAACATCGCCTTTGAAACGGACTCGTCCATTTTCCACTTGGCAATCGTAGCCGAGCTCTCGTAATTCACGCCCAACCACTGCTTCTAATCCAGCAGCAACTGTCGCAATTAATTCAAATTGTTTTTTCATGTGTTCCTCATTGTTTAAAAAAGAGGTTGAGATTTCTCTCCCCCTCACCACCTATATGCAATTTTCTATAAGCCATGTTTTGTTCCAGAAATGACTAGGTACCATTTCCTTCGATAATCATCTGTCTACTGTTTCCAGTCAGAATGCTATGTTCGTTTCCATGCATCCCATGCCCCGACCAAAGTTTGGGTTGCTAGCTTGAGGGGTTTACCGCGTTCCACTTTTTAGGTTTCCCTAAAAACTACGTCACTGTGGCACTTTCAGAGCTAGTAGAACTTATCCTAAGACTTAGCCCGTTCGCTCGCCGTAACTTGAAGATCAAGTCCCTAGGCTTATGGATTCACCTAGCACAAACACTACAGGCATCACAGCCTGTGCTAGCATGGACTTTCCTCATGAGAGAAAGCTCTCACGCGATTATCCAAAAATTGCACGATTCATCTTTTATGTCTTAAAAATCACGATCTATGACTTGTTTCCCGAAGACTTCTTTTTCAAGACGATTTAAGCGTTTCAAAATATCGAAGTTTGTCGTAGTAGTGACCTGAGGAAACTCATGCTTTGGAGCAGATTCAGGAACTGATGGACTCGGAGTTGCTTGGCTCGTTTTCTTCGCTAATTCTTCACGGAGCCGAGCATTTTCTTCTTTCAATTCCTTCACTAAGGCAGCATAGGTTTCATAGTCTTTGATGACATCATCCAAAAACTCATTTACCTCAACTTTACTAAATCCACGAACTTCTTTTTTGAAATCTTGATCAAAAATATCTTTCGCAGTAAAAATAATACTTGCCATCATTCTCTCCGTTCTAGTTAATCATAATCATTATATAAAAAATGAGGAGCAAAAATCAAGGTAAATCACTTATTTTTCGTAAATTTTTTCCGCTACTTCATTTAAGTCATCAAAGTTTAATCTTTTGACATGATACTGATCCATTTCTAGCATCATTTTGTAAAGATATTTGAGATTTGTTTCGTGTTCTGGATCGTAAAATAAATAAGCGCCATCTGTATTTTCTAACAAAAATGTATTGTATTCTTTAAATTGGCCTGGCTGGCTATAAGAGGGATAGGCATACTTGACAAAATCAACCTGCTTAAAGCGACTAAGGAGTTCTTGATTGGCCTCATTCCAGTTCTCTCCTTGGTTTTCAAACATAAAAATCGTGGCCAACTGTATCTCGTATTCTTTTTTTAATTCCTGGGCAACCTCCAAGGCCCAGGCTTCAAAACCTAGATTACCCGTAAAAATCAGCCACTTGACGCCCTCTTCCAAAAAACGGACTAAATCCCTGCGAATCGCCTCTTTAATAATGGGAAGTCTAGGGTCCTTTGCTGTCAGAATTCCCAATTCAAATGCCTTGTAACCTGTAATCAGTAAACTATTCATTATTTCCCCTCCCTTCTTCATTTTGTGATATAATAGAGTGATGTAATTGTACCAATAAGGAGAATTATGGTCAACTATCCTCACAAACTTAGCAAGAAATCTTCTTCGCCCATCCAGAGGAAGCAAAGTGTAAACTTTGCCAATCGGGGGATGACATTTGAAAAAATGATTAATGAGAGCAATCAGTACTACCTTTCTAGAGGGCTAGCGGTGATTCATAAAAAGCCGACACCCATCCAGATTGTAAAGGTGGACTATCCTCATCGCAGTCGGGCAAAGATTGTGGAAGCTTATTTTCGCCAGGCGTCTACCACAGACTATTCTGGTGTTTATAAAGGACACTACATTGATTTTGAAGCAAAAGAGACCCAGCAGAAACAATCCATGCCGATGAAGAACTTTCATCAGCACCAGATTGATCACATGGCTGCGGTCGTCCAACAGGGAGGAATTTGTTTTGTGCTCTTGCATTTTGCAAAGCTCAATGAGACTTATCTACTGCCAGCTCCTTCCTTAATCGACTTTTACAACATCGATCACGGCAGTAAATCTATGCCATTGACCTTTATACAGGAAAATGGTTATCGTATCGAGACAGATCACCTTCCAAGCGTTCCTTATCTCGATATTATCGAACAGAATCTACTAGGCGGTAATTAAATGAACAAACAAACAGTTATCCAGTGGTTAAAATATGCAGCGATTGCGGCTATTTCCTTATTTTTCCTTTTACTTATCCTGGGTGGGTTGGTATTTGGATACTATGCCTCAAAAGCACCGACTCTTTCTGAGAAAGACCTCATCGCAACGACTTCCAGTAAAATCTATGACAATCAAAACAATCTGATTGCCGACTTGGGTGCTGAGAAACGAATCAACGTAAAAACAAATGAAATCCCAATCGACTTGGTCAATGCGATTGTGGCGATTGAAGACCACCGCTTTTTCAATCACAGAGGGGTCGACTTTATTCGTATTGGAGGAGCCTTCTTCAGTAACCTCCGCGGAGGTCGCCAAGGGGGATCCACTCTTACACAGCAATTGATCAAGCTCACTTACTTCTCTACTTCTTCGTCCGACCAAACCCTATCTCGGAAAATCCAAGAAGCTTGGCTTGCGACACAATTAGAACAAAAAGCCACTAAACAAGAGATTTTGACCTACTACATCAACAAAGTCTACATGTCTAACGGAAACTACGGAATGCAAACAGCTGCTCGTAGCTACTATGCAAAAGACTTGAAGGACCTTTCTCTGCCACAAGTGGCCCTATTGGCCGGAATGCCTCAGGCACCCAACCAATACGACCCTTATACCAATCCGGAAGCTGCACTCCAACGCCGTAATCTGGTTCTTAAAGAAATGTTGGACATGAAGTCCATTACAAACGAACAGTACGAAAGTGCCGTCAATACACCTGTTACAGATGGTTTACAAAGTCTGACAGGCTCAAGCAACTATCCTGCTTATATGGATAACTACCTTAAAGAAGTCATCCAACAAGTCGAAGAAGAAACAGGCTACAATGTCTTGACAACTGGTATGGATGTCTACACCAACGTCGATACCGCAGCTCAAAAACGTCTGTGGGATATTTACAACTCTGACGAATATGTCAATTATCCAGATAATGAGTTGCAAGTTGCTTCTACTATCATCGACGTGACAAACGGAAAAGTCATTGCTCAGTTGGGATCCCGTCATCAATCATCTAATGTATCCTTCGGTACCAACCAAGCTGTCGAAACGAACCGAGATTGGGGTTCTACAATGAAACCTATCTCAGATTATGCTCCCGCGATTGAACATGAAGAATATAGCTCCACTGGAGTAACCATTCCTGATACACCTTACAACTTCCCTGGTACAAATACGCAAATTTATAACTGGGATAGACAATACTATGGTAATATCAGCATGGTCTATGCTCTCCAACAATCCCGTAACGTTCCTGCGGTCCGGGCCCTCGAAAAAGTTGGTTTGAAGAAGGCTCAGAAATTCTTGAGCAGCATCGGAATCGATTATCCAGAAATGGTATATGCAAATGCCATCTCAAGTAATACCAGCGACTCTAGCAACAAATACGGGGCTAGCAGTGAGAAAATGGCCGCTGCTTATGCAACCTTCGCAAATGGCGGTACCTATTACAAGCCACAATATGTGAATCGGGTTGTCTTTAGCGATGGTACAACGAAGAACTTCGATACCTCTGGAACACGAGTGATGAAAGAAGCCACAGCTTACATGATGACAGATATGTTGAAATCAGTTATCACAGCTGGTACAGGATACAATGCAAATATCTCTGGTCTTTATCACGCTGGTAAAACAGGTACCTCTAATTATGCCGACAACGAATTAAAAAAACTGACCAAAGACTACAATTACTCAAGTATTGTGACACCTGATGAATTGTTTGTGGGTTACACCACGCAATATTCTATGGCTGTATGGACAGGATATACCAATCGCTTGACTCCAGTCCTAGATGATGGAATCAAAGTCGCGACGGATGTCTACAAACAAATGATGCTGTATTTGTATGAGCAATACGGATCAGGTAGCGAAGACTGGACCCAACCAAGTGGCGTATACCGTAGCGGTTCCTACCTCTATCTTAATAATGGTAAGAACAACTACAATTACTACTATTATGAGCCAAGCTATACAGTTGATGAAACGAGCGAATCAACAGAAGACAGCTCAAGTTCATCTAGCTCAGAAGAGAATTCTCAACACACAGAATCATCTTCTAAAGAGAATGAGCAAAATCACTAATTAGACCACACTATATTAATAAAACACGATTGTTCTTAAACAATCGTGTTTTTTCTTATATTTGTTACTTAGAAGCCAAGGCACCCATCGGATCCCATGGAGCCAAGACGATTGGCTCTGCCTCATAAGCAGCCAATTCTTCCGCCGTCAACAGTTCCTTGCGGACGACGATTTGGTAGGTGTATTCGTCCATCCAGGCATCAGAAGCTACAAAGTAGCCATCTGTTCCGACTTTATCTCCCCAAGAATTCTCAACCTTCCATTTGAGAGAGCGTCCAGCTTCGTCCAGATCTACACCAGTCAAGACCATGGCATGGGTCATGAGACTTTCCGCATAATCCAAACGCCCTGCCTTATCTTGAGTCAGCTGGATATCCATTCCCGCTTCAAAATCGTAAACATCTGTCGCAAGGATTCCAGCTTTCCGGTTGCTGACTTGGCCGACATCCGATCCAAACCAAACAGTTTCTCCAGCTTTCATTTGGGAAATGGCCAATTCTTTCAAGCGCTCCATCGGAACGTTGAGGTAGCGGACTTCCCGGCTACCGACCACATTCCCCAGCATCTCAACTGTGTAGGACTGGCCATAAGGCTTGTCTGCCGTTGGCGCATTGATAACAGAAACGTAGTCCTCCAACTGAAGATCCACATATTTTTTGTAAAAACTTTGAGGTGTCAAGCCAGACTCTGTGTGGAAGTTATTGTCCTTATCGCGATAAGAGAAACTAAATGTACGAGGGGGCAAGCCCAGTGACATAGCTAAGAAATTAAAGATTTCTTGGAGGAGCTCTTCTTTCTTGCTTTGAACCGTTGCTTGATCTGCTCCACTCGCAAGCAATTCGCGCAGGATCTGCGCATCTTGACGCAACAATTTGTTTAAGTAGGTATTGAGCTCTCGGCTATTGCTAGATGAGATGGATTCTGGATAGACAGACTTGGGTACAACCCCATATTTTTCAAAAAGGGAAACGACCATATCCCATTGACCACCATCTTGTTGAGGGGTTTGAAGGAGGAAGGCCACCTTGCGGCTGGTCAAATCCTGGTCCGCTGTCGCAATGATTTGTTCCAAGAACCAGTTGGATTTTTCGTACTTGTCCCAGAAGAAGGTATGAGCTTGAGACAACTCAAAATCCTCTAATTGGAAGCTGGCAATCATTTTATGACGGAAGGTATTCAGAGCCGCAAACATCCAGCAACGACCTGAAGCTTTCTGGTCCGTCACCTTGTCCTTGGTTAAATCAAGAGAAAAGACGGGTGTATTTTCAACTGCACTTTTGCGTGTCTCTAAAGCTGCATGAATCCCATTGTGGGTGATGGCATTTTCAAGAGCCACAAATTTCACATTTGCTTGGTAATTCGCATAGAGTTGATCTGTAAATTCTTGTGTTAATTCTGACATAAGATTCTCCTTTGTAAAGCTACTTACCATTATAGACCATTGGCTAAAATCTTCAAGTAAAAATTGTTTTAAAGGTCAGAAGAATGGATAGTGTAGATTATTTGATCTCCGACATAGCCTTTTCTGGCAACAGCATTTGGGAGAGTAGCTAGATATTGCATCCCAGCTTTTTCCATAACCCTTCCCGAAGCAGGGTTCAAACTGACATACTTGGCCTGAATTTCCTTGAATCCCACCTCTACCAACAAAAAGTGTAAAACAGTCTGGAGGGCTTCTGTCATCAGACCTTGACCCCAGAAGTTCTTCCCTAGAATATAGCCGACTTCACACAGTTCTTTTTGTGGATTCTGAGAAACGACACTGATATCACCTATCACTTGTGTGGGATCATCTTTCTTGCAAATCGCCCATTTGTATGTGTTTTCCTCTTGGTAATGAAGGAGCCATCTCTCAATTGAAGCTTGAGTCACTTGAGGATTTGTATGGGGATCCCAAGTCACATATTTAAGATTATCTCTATCAGACGCCCAATTTTCAAACATTGCCTTTGCATCCTCTACAACAAAGCGTCTTAATAATAAACGCTTGGTCCCCAATTCAATAGAACCTAATTTCCTCATCCTCTTTCCTCCTTTCCTGTTTTAAAAAAGTCGGCTCAACCGACTTTTCTTTCCTATCAACGCCAGAAGGTATCAAACTTAGAGTTCATCTCACAGCTATTTTTCCGCAACCAAATCATAAGGAAAATATGAAAGTCCTTCTAATTCCTTATAATCCAAGCCCTTAAGCTTGCAGAGAGCCCCCGACTCAAAGGACCAGTAGCCATAATAATTATCAATGTTGCGCTTATGCAAATCATACCAGCCTTCATCTCTACATCCCTGATACCATTTTTTAGTCAAGTATTCTTTCAAGAGAGATACAGCCTTTTCAGAATTTTCTTCCTCTATAATCTTTCGAGTAAAACCATAGGGTCTTGGGAAATTATAGTTGATACGAATCTTCCACTCTGGATGACGTGATTGAATCAAGTAATCTATCAAATAATCCTCTGGATCATCCTTTTTGACTAAGTCTACTAACCGATCAAAAATCCCCTCCTCAATATCTAACAGAATCCCAATAGAAAGAGCCCGAATCATTTGGAGATAGCCAGAATTGCTCTGCCAAACTGGAAGAAGGCTATTAACAAAATTAATGTATTCCTCCTTAAAATCTTCAATAGGATAACCTGCTGTATAGGTAGCTATCATTTTCTTTTCTTGATAAATAGAAATATCTTCTTTAGTTAGCCTAATAACTTCTTCAATTGGACGTTTATAAGGATTAATTCCTTGGTTAAGTTGGTCTAACTCTTGTAACCATTCCTTAATCATCATTTCATTAAATTTAATGAGTTCATTAATTTTCTCTTCAATAAAAATAGTATCTCTTTTCATCATTTTTCCTCTTATGGGCAAATGCCACCTGGTTTACTCTAATAACTAATTATGCATCCCCTTTAATTTGTTACTTCTTCTGGGACAGAATATAGAATCATGGTTTCTGAAGCTATCTACATAGACACCTCTTTGATCAAATGGCTATTCTCCGCCTCTTAGCCAATTTTCCTGCTGAGCTTTTTCGACAAAATCATGCGCCTTATCGATATCTAGGCTTGACTCCGTAGAACCTTCATTAGACCCACCATTTTCCTGGTCATCTCGACTACCCTCCTCTTCTTTCTCAAGCCCTGAAGAGGATTCGTATTCTTCAGGCTCTTCTGTTCGATGCTCTAAAACTGATTCAACATCTCTGCTATCTTCGATAAGATTTGATTCCGTATCCATTTTTAAGATAGGATGGTAAAAAAAATGAAATCCAACAACTACAAGAGCCAGAGCTAAAAGGGCGATCATATTCCGTTTCCCAGCTTCTTCCTGAGGAATTTCTACTCCCTTTGTTGGTAAAGTCTTCCACTCAGGGTGTTCAAGCTCCGCCTCTTTTTTCGCATTGTAAACAGGTAAAATAAGAAACTGATTCATCAGAGAAAGAGCACCAATGCCAATCAGTACATAGACCATATAGCGAGAATGGTTGACTACCATCTGGATATAAAACACAGTAGCTATTAAAGCAATCAGTATATTCAGCATAAATCGAATCTTCAATTCTTTTTTTAGTTGAAGATATTTTTCTTTTGACATCCCTTTACCTCATTTCGTCTAAAAGACCGACTTAAAAGTAACTCCAGTCTCATATTTTTATAGGAGCACTCTCTTAGACTCACTCCTTTTATTCCATTCCTAAGCAACAAGAATCATTACTCTTATCATACCGGATTTGTTCCTCGATATCAAACTATTTACTAACTAGCGTTATTCTAATCTTCTCTCATAGCTAGACAATCCCTCTGCTAGCTTTTGAAATAAGAGTAAAGAAAAAAGAGAAGATCAACTCGATCTTCTCTAGGCTTGTTTTTTGACCTATCTGGTCACTTTATCTGTCGACTTTTCTTACCTATCAACGCCAGAAGGTATCAAATACCGTAATCGGTAGATGGCGTTTGTGTTGGCCTTTGTGCCACCAGTTTTCAATGGTTGCTTGAGCTTCCGGGCTAACTGATTTTCCTTCTAGGTAGTCATCAATTTCTGCATAGGTCACCCCAAGAGCTACTTCGTCAGCGATACCTGGCTTCTCCTCTTCCAAATCCGCAATCGGTACCTTTTCATACAAGGCAGGATCAGCTCCCAGCGCCTGAAGCAACTGCTTGCCTTGGCGCTTGTTAAGGCGGTAGAGAGGCAGAATATCGGCTCCACCGTCTCCAAACTTGGTAAAGAATCCAGTGATGTTTTCGGCTGCATGGTCTGTCCCAATGACGGCTCCGCTATAGGCACCCGCTAAAGCATACTGAGCAATCATCCGACTCCGGGCCTTGATATTGCCCTTGTTAAAGTCTGAGACATCCGTTCCTGTCGCTTCGACAGCACGCTCCATGGCATCGACCGATTCCTTGATGTTCACGACCAGGCTGACGTCTGGCTGGATGAAGGCCAAGGCCTTTTGGGCATCTGCTTCATCCGCTTGGACACCGTAGGGCAAGCGAACTGCAACAAACTGATAACTGGCATCTCCAGTCTCTGCCCGCATTTCCTCCATGGCTAATTGAGCCAGGCGACCCGCTAGGGTCGAGTCCTGACCTCCTGAAATTCCTAAGACAAAGGTCTTTAGAAAAGGATGTTTTTGCAAGTAATCCTTCAAAAAATCAATCGACCGGCGAATCTCTTCTTGAGGATCAATGACTGGTTTGACCCCTAATTGGGCAATAATGTCTTCTTGTAGGCTCATTCTTCTTCACCTCCCAAGGCTTTCTGACGCATCTGATCAATGAGGTCCATCTTATCTTGCCAAACATCCTTGGCCAAGTCCACGGGATAATGTTGTGGATTGAGGACACGTTTGTACTCATCCCAGAGCTTGTCAAATTCCTTCCGAGCATAGGCTTGGATATCCATCAAGGTTGGCAATTCGTAGACCTGTTTTCCATCCTTGAAAATATCGACCAAGAGCGGGATGGCATCAAAATCACGAACCGTCTTCTTGATATAGGTGTAGGTCGGATGGAACATTTTGATTTCTGTCAGTTCATTGACATCTACTCCATCGTAAGTGATGTAATCCCCTTCAGATTTGCCTTTTTCCCGACTGGTAATACGCCAAACTTGCTTCTTCCCTGGGGTTGAAACTTTTTCAGCATTGTTAGACAGCTTGATGGTATTTCGCATTTGACCATTGTCGTCTTCGATAGCAACAATCTTATAGACTGCTCCGAGGGCTGGTTGGTCATAAGCTGTGATCAACTTGGTTCCGACACCCCAGACATCAATCTTAGCCTTTTGCATCTTCAAGTTGAGGATGGTGTTCTCATCCAAATCATTTGAAGCATAGATCTTCGCTTTTGTGAAACCAGCTTCATCCAACTGCTGGCGAACCTTTTTCGAGATGTAGGCAATATCTCCAGAGTCAATCCGCACTCCTAGGAAGTTGATACGATCGCCCATCTCACGCGCCACCTGAATCGCAGCTGGAACTCCGATGCGTAACGTATCATATGTATCCACCAGGAAGACACAGTTGCGATGGGTCTCAGCATAGGCCTTGAAGGATTTATAATCATCGCCATAGACCTGCACCAAGGCATGGGCATGGGTCCCAAGGACAGGGATGTCAAAGAGTTTTCCTGCACGTACGTTACTGGTCCCGCTAGCGCCTCCAATAACGGCTGCACGGGTTCCCCAGATAGCCGCATCCATTTCTTGTGCCCTACGAGTTCCGAACTCCATCAAAGGTTCGTCTTCGATCACAGACTTGATCCGAGCCGCTTTTGTAGCAATCAAGGTTTGGAAATTGACAATATTGAGGAGGGCCGTTTCGACCAATTGACACTGGGCTAGCGGTCCTTCTACTTGAACAATCGGCTCATTGGCAAAGACCAGGTCCCCTTCTTTGGCAGAACGAACGGTCAATTCCATTTTAAAATTTTTCAAGTAATCCAGGAAGGCTCCTTCGTAGCCCAAAGATTCTAAGTAGGCAATATCCGACTCTGAAAAACGTAGATTCTTCAAATAGTTGACAATGCGCTCAAGACCTGCAAAGACGGCATAGCCATTTTTAAAAGGTTGCTGGCGGAAATAGGCTTCGAAGACCGCCTTTTTATTATGGATGCCTTGCTCAAAGTAAACCTGCATCATATTGATTTGATACAAATCCGTATGGAGAGTTAAACTATCATCTGGGTACATGTTTGATCCCTCTTCTTTTTTTACGTCATGGCACCAGTCACGCTCTGTCAACTGGCACAGTCCAAAATAATTTTAAACACATTATAGCACATTTTAAGCAGGACCACATGACTTTAATCCGGGCTAAGACTCATTTTTATCGTAAAAAAGAAGGGATCTTCGCCTCTTTCCATCAGACGAACATCCCTTTCTTCTTTCTTATTCTTCGTGTTCAGTAATATATTTATAAGCTTCTTGACCGGCGACAGCGCCATCCCCAACAGCTGTAGTGACCTGACGAAGATCTTTTTGGCGGACATCTCCAACCGCAAAGACACCCGGCACGGAGGTCTTCATATGATCATCAGTGATCACCCAACCTTGATCGTCTAGAATACCGAGGTCTTTGGCAAAGTCACTGACAGGATCCAAGCCCACATAGATAAAGACACCACCAGCTGCTTGCTCGCGAACCTCACCAGTTTGAACATCTTTTAAGACCAGACTGGTCACACGGTTGTCCCCTTTGATCTCTTCGACCACTGTATTCCAAGCAAAGTGAATCTTTTCATTGGCAAAAGCTCGGTCTTGAAGAACTTTTTGGGCACGTAGGGCATCGCGTCGATGAACAATGGTAACAGACTTAGCAAACTGAGTCAGGAAGATTGCCTCTTCAACCGCAGAATCTCCTCCACCAACAACCATGAGGTCTTCATCTCGGAAGAAGGCGCCATCACAGACAGCGCAATAAGAAACCCCACGACTATTTAATTCTTCTTCACCTGGAACTCCCAACAAGCGATGGTTAGAACCAGTCGCAATAATAACGGTCTTGGCTTGAAGGAGACCATCATCTGTCGTAATCTCCTTGTAGTTTCCTTGATCCACAATGTTTTCAGCTCTGCCGAACAAGTGTTCCACTCCTAAAGCTTCTAGAGGTTCGAACATCTTTTCAGCCAATTCAGGACCACTGATGTTGGCATAGCCTGGATAATTTTCAATGTCAGACGTGTTGTTCATCTGTCCGCCAGGAATTCCTGCTTCTAACAAGGCAACCTTGAGATTGCTGCGGGCTGCATACAAGGCTGCGGTCATTCCCGCAGGTCCTGCGCCGATAATCAGTGTATCATACATAAGCTTCTCCTTTTGTTGTAACTATCTTGATTCTAACTCCAATTCAATCATTTTGCAATTATCTTGCTCGAAGAATAAACAGAACTCCAATGACTGCAAAGGTAAGGACTGGAATTGTCATAATATCAATTAATAAAATATCATAGAGGTGTAACTGGCGTTCCTTAGCTGTTTTATCCGTCTTACGAGCTACTCGCAAGCCTATCCAAACAGCTGAAGCAACCAACACCCCAACTGAAGTGATGATTAAGCTCTCGATATAGAGAGATAGCAATTGGTTTAACATAAGATCTCCTTAGTATCCAAACTTGGAATGAGGGGACGAGATGCCGCTTCGTTTCGTTCACCGTTGGTCAACTTGAAATACCTATCTATGCGGAAAAGTAGACTACTAATCATCATCTTCTCCTGAGGCACCTACTCAAAGAAAAATCCGAGTCTGAAACATCGCGTTCCAGACTCGAGCTCTTATATATTATATCAAACAAACGTTCGTTTGTAACTAGCAAAGAATTCTTTTGTCCGCTCTTCTTTAGGAGCATTCATAATCTCTTCTGGAGTCCCAGATTCAATAATTTTTCCCTTATCAAGGAACAAGACCTTGTCCGCCACCTGGGAAACAAAGCTCATGTCATGACTGACCAAAATCATGGTTTGACCTGCCTGAGCTGCTGCTGCGATGGCTTTTTCTACCTCTCCGACCAATTCCGGATCGAGGGCTGAAGTTGGCTCATCCAACAAGAGGACTTCCGGCTTCATGGCTAGGGCACGCGCCAAGGCTACCCGTTGTTTCTGCCCTCCGGACAAATGACGAGGGTAATGGGTTTCGCGGTCCGACAGACCGACTTTTGCGAGTTCTTCTTTGGCAATCTTGGTCGCTTCCTGGTCGGATAAGCCTTTGACGACGATCAGTCCTTCCTTGACATTGTCCAAAGCAGTCTTGCGACTGAAAAGATTAAACTGTTGAAAGACCATAGCTAGCTTTCTTCGAAGGGTCAGGATCTCGTCCTTACTGATGGTTTCAAAGTCTACCTTTTCCCCATTGATCTCAATGCTACCACTATCTGGTGCTTCCAAATAGTTCAAGCTTCTCAAGAAGGTTGATTTCCCAGCTCCAGAAGAACCGATCAAAGCAACGACTTCCCCTTTTTGAACTTCCAAATCGAGATGGTCTAGGACCACTTGACCGGAAAAAGATTTTGATAATTGTGAAATCCGAATCATGCTGCTCGTTCCTCCTCTTGCAAGGTTTGGGTAACAACTTTTGGATCTTTGATAGCGAGTACCTGTTCGATCCAACGTCCCAATTGTTCAATCAAAATATTAATGGCCCAGTAGATCAATGAAACAGAGATAAAGCGCTCGAAGTAGCGACTGTCATTCCCCGACATAATCTTGGCTTGGGCAAAGATTTCCAAAACACCTGCATAAAAGGCCAGGGAAGTCCCCTTGGTCAAACCAATCAAAGAGTTGATCAAGGTCGGAGTCGCAACCACGGCTGCATTTGGAATAATAATCCGACGATAAACTTGAGCATTGGTCATGCCGAGACTCTTCGCTGCTTCGATTTCACCCGCATCAACAGATAAAATTGCTGCCCGAATGGTCTCACTGGCATAGGCTGCCTCATTGAAGGCAAAGGCTACAATGACAAATAAATGGGCTGGCACATCGTTGATATTAAAGGCTGTCCCATATTGTTGGTTAATGGCCTTCAATAGGAGCGGGATTCCATAGTAGGTCAGCATCAACTGGACCAAAATTGGTGTCCCTCTTAAAAAACTCACAAACAAGGCTTGGATCGGGTAGAGGATTTTTACCCGATTGATTTTGACAATGGCAAACAATAGGGCTAGCAATAAACCAAAAAAGGCTCCTGCCAAGGTTAACAAAATCGTATTTGGAAGCTCTTTTAAAATTCCGGGAATAGCTTCAAAAACGACGCGTAGGTTAAAGATTTCTCCTTCTGGTATCCATTTTAAAAACTCTTCGTACCAGCCAGATGCCAGATAAGTAGTTGTAAACATCTTCGTTACTTCCTCCCTCGATAATGAATCATTCTATCATATTTACAGTTAAAATGCTGAGTTTTGCTACTGATCGTTCGTAAATCATGCTTCAGGTCTGATGTGATAACAAGCAAGCATCTCCCCTAAGAGCAAAAAAATAGACTATCTATAGATAGTCTGTCACAAAATAAATCAGCGACCAAATAGTTAATTTTTATGGAAATCTTTAAATTTCTTTATCACTAAAAGGTTTGGCGTTTCGCCTTTCTTTCTGCTCGACCTCGAGCACGATTCTCAGCTCGCTTGGCTTTGCGACGTTTCTCGTCCACAGCCCATTTGATTTTTTTCTTGTAGCCTGGTTTGATTTTTTTCTTTTTCTTCTTGACCAAGCCGATCATCTCAATGTCGAGTTTTTCTTGGCGTTTTTCACGATTAGCCCGACGGTCCCGGTCATAGGTATCTTCGATAGTTCCAGCCTTCAAGACCTTAGGGACAAACTGGATCCCCAATTTTTCAAGCTCCCGAATGTCTGAGTCATCACTCGGTTGATAGAGGGTGATGGCTGTACCAGGAAGACCATTCCGACCAGTCCGGCCAACGCGGTGAACAAAGAAGGATAAGTCTTGTGGAATAGCATCGTTGATGACATGACTGACCCCTTCGATATCAATCCCACGCGCTGCCAAGTCCGTTGCCACGATATATTCAAAATCCAGATTTTTAACTTGGTTCATGATTCGCTTGCGCTCCCGTGGAGGAACCCCCCCATGGATTTTAGCGACCTTGAGCCCCTTCTCTACTAGAAAAGCATGCAAATCGTCCGCTCTGTCCTTGGTATTTACAAAGATCATAGCCAGATAAGGTTGAAGAGCCTGCGTCAGTTGATAAATCTGCTCGTTTTTGTCACGCCCCTTTGTCGATACCAACCAGTTATCAATGGTGTCCGAGATTACCGTTTTGGTTTTGATCTGCTCCATGACAGGGTTAGACAAATATTTCTTCAAGAAGGGTTGTAACTTTTGTGGAATCGTTGCTGAGAAGACTAAAAACTGAAGCTTCTTTGGAAGACTGGATGCAATCTTGTCTACCGTCGTCAAAAAGCCCATATCGAGAGTCATATCCGCCTCATCAACCACAAAAGTGTGAGCCTTATGAATAGCCAAGTCTCCAGAAGCGACCAAATCATAGATCCGTCCAGGTGTCCCAATGACAATATGGGGTTGGGCTACTTGGAGCTTATCAATCTGACGAGCCTTATCAGTTCCCCCAACGTAGTTGGCAATCCGAATTTCTTTTTCACAATGGCTAGCAATCTGACGAGCCGCTTGGTAAATCTGTGTGGCCAATTCCCGACTAGGCGCTGTAATGACCACTTCGACATTGCTACTATCCTCATTTAAGGTTTGAAAAATTGGTAAGAGGAAAGTATGGGTCTTCCCTGATCCTGTTTTAGATTCACCGACCAGATCACGGCCTGCTAAAACAATCGGGATCAGCTTTTCTTGAACTTCTGTTGCTTCGATAAAATTAATCTCTTTTAAGGCCTCTTGGATATAGTCCTTAAACTTAAAATCTGTAAATTTCATTCTCTTATCCTTTCATCATCTCCACTATTATATCAAAAAACTCCTCTTCCCGCTCTTCTTTTGGACAGCAATTCCTAGCCAGCGAAAAAGGCTGAGATAGCAATCCCAACCTTTTATGATTCATGGCTTATGAATTGATCAAATAGTAGATCAAGAGGGTCAAGGCGCTCATTCCTGCACCAACACTCCAGAGAAAGGCATCGACCTTCCACTCAGACCATTTAGGTCCATTACCTGACAGACCACCTAATTCTAAATGGTGATGGAAAGGCGTCATGCGGAAGATCCGGCGTCCTTCCCCTGTCCGTTTTTTCGTCCATTTGAAATAGGACACCTGGAGCATGACAGAGCTAGTCTCAAAGACGTAGACAATCCCAATCAAGAGCAAGGTCCACTCTACGTGGAGAGCCATGGATAGAGTCGCAAGCATCCCACCTAGGGCTAGGCTTCCAACATCTCCCATGAAAATCTTGGCCGGCTTGTGGTTGTAGACGAAGAAACCTAATAGAGCTCCAATCATACTAATCGTTACAAAAAGGATATCGATTCGTCTTTGCCAAACAGCGATGATGGAATAAGCGATCAAGCTGATGGTTACCGAAATACTTGCCAAGCCATCAATCCCGTCCGTTAAGTTGACTGCATTTGAAAAACCAACCAACCAGAACAAGGCAAAGACAATATAGAAATGTCCCAAATAGACATCCCAACCAAAGACATTGAGAAGACTACCAGCTCCATGGCGTTCAGAGAAGAGATAGAAAATGATCCCTCCCAACAATTGCAGGGCTAATTTTTGCTTGGGATTCAGCCCTTCATTAATCTTACGAAAAACTTTTAAGAAGTCATCTAAGAAACCGACGATTCCATACAAGACCAAAATAAAGAGAATTAATTGAACAGGTCGCGTAAAGTTCCCAGTTAAAAAGCTAAAAACAAGGGTGACAAAGACTGAAGTGATCAAGAAGACCACTCCCCCCATAGTAGGAGTGCCCGCCTTGGCTTTGTGTTGCTTCACATCTTCGTGCATTTGTTGCCCCGAAATATGGGCCCGTTGATAGAAACGGATAAAGGCAGGAATGCCAATAACCGTCAGTATAAAGGATACTACTAGGGTAGCAAGTAACATATCAATCTCCTAATGTAATTGTTATTTTCTTCGTCTTCTTTAAAGCAGTTTCTACTTTGACGTTTTGTTTGCTCACACGAGAACCTTCCCCTTTATAGGTGACCTCAATGCCCGTCCATTCCGCAAATTTATCAACATTTTCCTTGGTCCAGCCATACATATCCGGAACTGAATCCAAGTCATCTGTTAATAATAACACTTGCTCATTTGCTTTTAATTTCGTTCCTGCTGATACAGACATCTTTTTAATATTCTTTCCAGTTCCTAGGACGACAGGCTGGATCAGATTGCGACGCAGTTCATCTGCGAAGCCACCTGGGCTGGTGGTCTGCTTCAAGTTCAATTCTTTCGACAAGGATTCTGCCGACGGCATCTTATAGGTGTCCTCTTTCGTGACCCCATCCAAGGCTTTGGTTTCCGTTACTAGATTCAACTCATCCTTCAAAGCAACCGCATCTTCCAAGACTGGATTGACTAGTTCTTGCCAGCTCTTTGGACTAAAGCTGACTTCAGGCTGTTGAACTGTCACATACATAATAAAATCTGGGTCTTCAGCAGGTGTCATGACAACAATCGAGTTGATATTATCATTTTCGCCTTCCAAGTAGCCATTAGCTGTCGCAATTTGGGCTGTCCCTGATTTAACAGCAACATTTTGTCCAGCTACTTGGATAATGGGACCATCCGATGAATAGAGGGTACCAAATTGAGGATCAGTCCCTACCGTAATCATGTAATTACGGGTCTGTTGGGCAGCCGAAGCGGATACTGGATTGCCGACAATCTCTCTTTGTGATTTACGAGCAGTTTCATGCTTGCCGTCGTAAATCGCACTGATAAATTTAGGCTCCAACATTTCCCCATCATTTGCAATGGCAGAAAATGCACGCAACATCTGCGTTTGGGTCACCGAAATCCCTTGACCGAAAGAAGACATGGCTTGAGTGACATAGTTATCTCCTGGTAGGCCTCCAAAACTTTCGTCTCCCATTCCAAAACGTGTAGGAAGTCCGAACTTAAAGAGTGTGAGGTAATTCATCCAGACATTATTGCCCATCTTCTGTTCAAGCTTGGTCATCCCAATGTTACTTGAATAGGCAAAACCTTGGGCAATATTCATATAGCGACCTTCTGACAAGCCCATATTGATTTCCCAGTCTTTGATGATCGCATCTTTCACCTGTAACTCGTTATTAAAATAAACTTCGTTATAGGCTGGGAAAGTCCCATGATCAATCGCCGCAGCCAAGGTCATGACCTTCATAGTCGAACCTGGTTCGTATTGATCCTGGTAAAGAATCGTGTTCCAGGTTCTCAGATTCTTAATATCCAAGCCTTCTTTGGTATCTGCATTATAGGTTGGACGTTGCGTCGTTGCAAGGATTTCCCCCGTTTTGGCACTGACCAGGGTCGCACTGACATATTTACCTTTTACCTTTTCTTGGAAAACATCCATTCGCGTTTCGAGATAGGTTTGAAGTTCCGCAGAAAGGGTTGTGTAGACATCCTTCCCATCTTCGGTCTTCACGGCAACCTTATCTGATCCCGGCACAATATTTCCGTTGCGATCCTTCTCATAGGTCACAACGCCATCCTGACCACCTAGGATGCGATCCAAGGATTTTTCGATTCCCGTTGTTCCCTGCAGGGTTTTATTGCCTTCTTTATCTTCTATCAATTGAGCTTGACCGATAAATTGAGAGGCAAAGGTCCCATTTTTATAACTCCGGTTTGGACTCGTCGTAAAATCAACACCTTTAATGTTGGCAGCTTCTAGTTCACTCCGGATAGCATCCATATTGCTATAGCTGATATCGTTCCCCGCTGCACCAAAAGAAACCTGGTTGAGCTTCTTTTGAGACAGTTGTTGGACGACATAGTCTTTTTCCATGCCCAAATAACGATTAAAAACGTCTGCTACTTGGTTGTATTGACTTTCTTCAACGTATAAAACTTCACCTTTTGCCGATTTATAGGTTTTGTCGATGATCGCATAAACATTATAAGTCGTCGCATCCTCAGCAATGACAGCTCCATTTCGGTCATAAATTGTTCCTCGTTTGGCTGGAACAATCTCTGTTTTCTGATGGACTTGATGGGATAACTCAGATAAATTTTTTCCGAATTTGCTATCAGTACCTATGATAACTGCAAAATTAATGAGAAATATGAAGAAAACAAGAATGGAAAGCAAACTTAAATTCTTAGCTACTTGCCGACGATTTTGGTCTGGAAGTTTCCTTTTTTTAAGGGAATAACGAATGATTTTCTTCTTTAATTTACTCATCGCTACTTGAACTCACCACTTTTCGATTTTCTTTTTGGAGGGTCATCCCCTGAGAACTAGCTAACTTAGACAAGCGTTCATATCGAGTCAACTCATTGACTTCTTGCCGGATATCTTCTAGTTCAGTCTCTTTTGTTTTTAGTTCCGTATTGAGGTTTGTCAAATCGCTTTGCACTTGTAGAATCCGCGTCTGCATAAAAATAATACTGACAGCGAGAATAATCCCTGTTAGGACAATCGAGCCATAAAAAGCTTTTTCTACTCTGGTAAAGCGACGAATACGATCTTGCAATTGACTGCCCCGAGATCGTAATGGTTGATCTGCCATGTTTATATCCTCTTACTTATGAATTTTTCGAGCAACCCGCAATTTTGCAGAATGAGCTCGGTTGTTCTTCTCTAACTCTTCTTGGCTTGGAAGAATCGGTTTTCGAGAGACTAATTCCATTTTTGGTTTTAAGTCCTCTGGGATGAAAGGCAAGCCCTTCGGTACTTCTACTGTAGAAGCTTCTTTAAACAATTGCTTAGTCAAACGATCTTCCAAGGAATGAAAGGTAATGACTGAGATACGACCACCAACTGCCAATAAATCCATGGCCTGCTGAATTGATTCATCCGCCGCTCCCAATTCATCGTTGACTTCAATTCGAATCGCCTGGAAAATTTGTTTGGCTGGATGCCCCTTTTTCTTTAGTTCCTTAGCCGGTTTTGCCGATTTGATGATTTCAGCCAATTCTGTCGTCGTTTCAATCGGTTTTACCGCACGCGCTTGTTCGATCTTTCTAGCAATTTGCTTGGAAAACTTATCTTCCCCATACTTGAAAAAGATTCGGACTAGATCGTGGTAATCATAGTTGTTGACCACGTCATAAGCCGTCAAAGAGGCTTCTTGATTCATCCGCATGTCCAAGGGAGCATCTTTTTTATAAGAAAAACCGCGAGACCGCTCATCTAACTGGGGACTAGAAACTCCTAAATCATAACAGATTCCATCAATCTCATTGACTCCCAATTCTTGGAGACGTGCTTGAAGATTCCGGAAATTGTCTTTGATGAAGGTTACCATGCCCTTTTCAACATAAGGAGCTAATCGTTTCTCCGCATTATCAATCGCATGCTGATCCTGGTCAAAAGCATATAAATGCCCTTTTTCACTTAATTGACTTAATAAATATTCGCTATGGCCGGCTCCACCTAAAGTGGCATCCACATAGATTCCATCTGGCTTTACATCCAGCATATCAATCGTTTCATGGAGCAAGACCGTTACATGATGAAATTCTTTACTCATATCCTATCTATTTTACCACAAATCTGACCAGGATGCACTTGAGATTCTCTTCTCAATCCACTCATCATTTTCGGATAAAAAGTTCCCATTCTTCAAAAGCTCATCCTATCAACCAATAGACCGAGAGAAGCAAATTGTGATACAATAACTCTATGAAAAATAAGAAATACCTTCTCCTTGGCCTGCTAGTGGCCGATCTAATTGCAGTCTACTTTTTCCTCCGAACTCCTGTCCCTTGGATTTTTTGGACAGCAACCTTCGTTCTTGCCGTCTCCATTTGGATATTTAAAAATCAATGGAAAAACTACAAAAATAGAGATAGGGATTCAGAGTAGCCCATATAGAACAAGAAAACTCGATCAGTTCAACATCTGATCGAGTTTTCTATTGTCTATTTATGAATTGGGATCATCAAGGCTACGGCCATGCAAACCTTTTTCCCGTTGGACTTGGCGTAGTTTCTCAGGGGTTACATCATTTCCTTCTTCGTCAACCACTTTAATTCCTTCAATATGGTGACGAACGGAACGACGATAGCCCTCAATGTATTCTTCACGAAGTTTTGCTTGTTCCACAGTTTCTTCTGGAGTCAACCCTTCTGTTTTTTTCTTTTTAGCAAGCTCATTGATGCGAGCGATTTTTTCAGGTGTCATAATAAAACCTACTTTCTACCTGTCATCAGGTCATTATTTTGTGTTCAATTGATTAAAGGCTGCGACAGCATTAGCTTTCGCTACAAGACCTGCAAGAAGGGCCAAACGGTTGTTTTTAACAGCCTCATCTTCTGCCATTACCATAGTATTGTCAAAGAAAGCATCAATAACTGGGCTAAGAGCAAAGAGTTGAGCCAATTTGTCGCTAGCTGAACCTGTCAATTCAAGACTTTCTGCTGCTTGAGCCAAGGCTTTTTCTTGATCATTTTCAAAGAGACTGGCATCGACTGCTACTGAAGCATCTGCTTTTTCTGCCAAGTTGAAGGCACGAGAGAGGGACTCAACAGCTGCCTTGTAACCATCAGCCTTAGCAGCTTCTGAGAGGGCGTCAGCCGCTTCCAGCATATCAGCCACGACAAAGTTTGAACCAGCAAGCACAGCATCTTTGATATCTTTTGGTGTGCGTCCCATCATCTTGTCCACACGCGCCTTGATGAAGTTGAGCACTTCTGCTTGATTGTCATATGAAAGACTATCAAATGAAAGTCCGTAAAGGCTGTCAATCAACTCATCCATAGGGATGTGCCAACCAAAGGCATCCAAGATACGAACAATTCCTTGAGTCGCACGACGAAGCGCATAAGGGTCATTGGAACCTGATGGAATCAATCCTACTGAGAAGAAGGAAAGGAGGGTATCCAATTTATCTGCAAGCGCAAGGATAGCACCAACCTTAGTCTCTGGAAGGGCACCATCTGCTGAATCAGGAAGGTAGTGCTCACGGATAGCTGTCGCAACCGCAGCATCTTCACCAGCAAGGAGAGCGTATTTTTCACCCATGATTCCTTGCAATTCATCGAACTCTCCGACCATACCCGTCAAGAGGTCAAATTTGTAGATTTCAGCTGCACGAGCGACAGCTGCCGTTTCTTCAGCAGTCAAACCAGCTTGCTCAGCTAGTGACGCTGCAATGACACCAGCGCGCGCCATGTGTTCTGAAAGAGAACCAATTTTTTCATGGAAGGTCACGTTCGCCAATTTAGCAACGAGGTCTTCAATCTTAAGTTTTTGGTCTTCACGCCAGAAGAATTCACCATCTTCAAGACGTGCCACCAAGACTTTTTCATTTCCTCGGATGACATTTTCCAAGTGCTCAGCGTTCCCATTACGGACGGAGATGAAGTTTGGTTTGAGCTTACCATCAAGGTCACGTACAACAAAGTAACGTTGGTGCGTTTCCATTGAGGTCACCAAAACTTCTTCTGGAACGTCCAAATATTTGGTGTCAAAACTTCCCATAAAGGCAGTTGGGTATTCGACCAAGTTCAAGACTTCATTCAAAAGTCCTTCTTCGATTTGGACCTGAACACCTTGATCTGCCTCGATAGCCTTGATTTGCTCACGAATCATGTTTTCACGTTCTTTGCTATCCGCAATCACATAAACGGTACGAAGGTCTTCTTCATAAGAATCCGCATTGGTAATTTCCACTTCGTGCCCGAGGAAACGGTGCCCACGGCTCACACGACCTGAGTGGATATCCAAGAAATCAAGGTCGAGCGCTTCATCACCCAAAAGAACGATCAAGGTATGAACTGGGCGAATGTATTCAAAGGTGTTGTTAGCCCAGTGCATGCTAACAGGGAAGGTCAATGAAGCAAGCACCTCTGGAAGGCCAGCCAAGACTTCTTTAGCTGGTTTTCCAGCTTCGTGCTTCGTAACATAAACGTACTCTTCCCCTTTGACTTCACGGAATTCGATATCATCAACCGTCAAGCCTTTTCCACGGACGAATCCTTGAGCCGCTTTTGAGAAGTTTCCATCTGCATCCAGGGCGATTTTCTTAGAAGGTCCTTTAAAATCTTCAGTCAAATCCGATTGTTGGTCAGCTAAACCAATCACACGGACTGCCAAACGACGTGGTGTTGAGAAGGTTTGAATGCTTTCGTATGAAAGACGGTTGTCATCCAAGAAGGCTACCATTTTCTCACCCAGTTGTTTTTCACTTGGTGTGACAACGTAGGCTGGCAACTCTTCAAGTCCAAGTTCTACTAATAAGTTTTTTGTCATGTTTTTTCTCCGAAAAATATCTTTTTTTCCAGTTTGCCTTATGTGATTGGCACGCAAGCAACCGACTTCGTCGTTTCATTGCTAAAATTGGAGCCTAAGGTCTCCAATTTTGCCTGGTATCGTTAGTTTCTCTAACGATACCTTTATCACTGCGGCAACTGGTTCTGTAGGATTGCTCTATCATCCAATCCCATCTAATACGCTCTCTTTACTCTTCCTCTTCTGCTAGGAGTTTGGCGCGTGTTGCTTCGTCAAGAAGTGGGTAACCAAGTTTCTTGCGTTCTGCGACGAAGGTTTTGGCTACGACACGGGCCAAGTTACGGATGCGGGCAATGTAGCCGGCACGTTCTGTAACGGATACTGCTCCACGCGCGTCAAGCAAGTTGAAGGTGTGTGAACATTTCAAAACGTAGTCATAGGCTGGGTGAACAAGGCCTAATTCCAAAGCACGCCCTGCTTCTTTTTCAAATTTTTCGAAGTTTTCAAGAAGCATATCTTGGTCAGAAACTTCAAAGCTGTATTTTGAGTGCTCGTATTCTGGTTGAAGGAAGATTTCTCCGTATTTAACGCCTGGAGCCCACTCGATGTCGTAAACAGAATCTACTTCTTGGATGTAAGAAGCCAAACGTTCCAATCCGTAAGTGACCTCAGAAGTTACCGGACCAGTTGCCAATCCACCAACTTGTTGGAAGTAGGTGAACTGAGTGATTTCCATACCGTCCAACCAAACTTCCCAACCAAGACCAGCTGAACCAGTTGATGGGTTTTCCCAGTTGTCTTCAACAAAGCGGATATCGTGTTCCAATGGATTGATCCCCAATTTTTCCAATGACTCAAGGTAGAGTTCTTGGATGTTTGATGGTGATGGTTTCATGACCACTTGGAATTGGTGGTGTTGGTATAGACGGTTTGGGTTTTCCCCGTAACGACCATCCGCTGGACGACGTGATGGTTCTACATAAGCCGCATTCCATGGTTCAGGACCAATGGCACGAAGGAAGGTGTAAGGACTCATGGTTCCCGCACCTTTTTCATTATCATACGCCTGCATCAGCATACAACCCTGGTCATTCCAGTATTGTTGCAAAGTAAGGATGATTTCCTGGAAAGTCAATTTTTTAGACATGTTTTACTCCTTTTTTCTATAATTTCTTGCGACACGAGTCTGCCTCGTCGATTATACGAGGCAAGACGAGTTAGTACTGCGTCTAGCTCAGGCGCCCTAGTGCTGAGCGTGGGGCAGTCCGACTGTAAGGAGGTCTCTGCCACTAACGCAGTGGAAGGTTAGTTTTTTAGACATCTTCTTCTCCTTTTTATAATTTCTTGCGACACGAGTCTGCCTCGTCGATCATATGAGGCAAGACGAGTTAGTACTGCGTCTAGCTCAGGCAGCCTAGTGCTGAGCGTGGGGCAGTCCGACTGTAAGGAGGTCTCTGCCACTGACACAGTGAAATGTTAATTTCTTAGACATGATTACTCCTTTTTTAATTCTTGCGACTTTGGATACAAAAAAACCGTGTCTTTGCTCCTAAGTCAAGTGACCTAGGGGCGTCAAAAACGCGGTTCCACCCTAATTTATTACTTCATTTTATTCTACTGTACTCAGCTATCTACTGAGAGAAAGCGCCACTTGCTTATCTTGTTCTGCTTGGCTTTCACTATCCCAAGCTCGCTAAAAAAACGCCATAAGCCTTTCTTTCTTGACTAGTATTATAGCAGATTTCTACTCTAGTGTAAACCAAAAACAAGTCCGAAACAGGTGTTTCAGACTTGTTGCAAATCCTTTCAAAGAAAGGTGACTGTTATGGGCGTTTTACAACCTTTGGTTTTTTCCCATTTAATTTTTTCTTAGCAGCTTTAACCTCAGCTAATACCGCCTTGACTTCCTGTTGACTGGCACCAGGATTAGCCAGTACAGCTTGAGCGCGGATAAAGGCTTGTAGGTAGTTTACCTTCACCTTATCTGCTGCATAGATAAACTTCGCATTCTTAGCTTGGAACTGGAGTTCTGCGGCAATCAATTTCTTCAGACTTGAAAAATCAGTTGTTTTACCATTTAGCTGTTGATCAGCTGCCTGGTAATTTGCAAGTGCTTGGTTGATTTGCTCTTGTGTCACACCTTCACGGACGAGCAAGAGGGCCAATTCCTTAAAGCTTTGGTCAAAGGTACGTCGAGCGGAATCCTTAGCGTTGGCATAGCGACCTGTTTTTGAGGTTACATCATAGGCAGCAATGGCTGATTTTAGCGCTGTAAAATCAGACTCTTTTCCGTCTAATTGACTTGTAACCAATCCAAGATTTGAAAAGATTTGGTCAACTTCTGCTTGTGATAACTTAGTCGCAAGAGCTTTCTGAGCTTCTTGATAAGCTGCATCATAGGCTAAACGTTTTTCACTTGTTGCATTAAAGTACTGAGGAGTGCTGGTCAAGTTAGCTTGTTGAGCCAACAATTGCAACAATTGGGTCTTAATGACAACAGATAGTTTTGCGAGATTGTTTTGGTCTGCTAGAACGGTCACAGTCGGTGCATCCTCAAACAACTCATAACCTGTTGGTAGACTGACTGAAATCGTGTATGTTCCAACTGGGACATCTTTTCCAAAAGCATTCTTGCCATAGCGTTGAACTGGAAGAACAAAGGTTTCACCAGCTTGATTTTTCAGAACAACTGGTGTTGTTCTTGGTACTGCTTGATCAAAGACCAGGCTCAAAGGTGCAGTGACAATCTCTTTGGCCAAGAATTCGATGGTCTTAAAGCTGTCCTCTGCAGTGATTTCAAATTTCTGAGTTCGTTGGCTGACAAGTTTCAGATCTGATTTGTCATAGGCAAAGAGTTCTGCCACGTAGCTACCAAACTTAAGGAAATTGATTTCTTTCCCTTTGTCTAAGTTGACATACTGTCCTTGATCATCCTTGATACGGTAGACAAAATCTGTATCTAATTCTTTATGTGTATCGGCATCTAGGACTGACACCTTAATCCGGCCACTATCTTCACTACCAGCAAAATCAGAAAGAGAAGCAAAGTCGCGGTTTCCAGCGTAGTCTTCTACCATATAGTAAAGTAAGTCTTTACTGATTCCTTCTGGAAGAGTATAGCCACCGTCCTCATTTGCCGTTAAATAGACACGGTTTTCAAAGCGGCTAGTCTTCCCTAGGACATCTTTCCCCTCCTTAACCAGGGTTCCTTCTTCATCAAAGGCCTTGACATAGAAGACTTGCTCTCGTAAGATTCCACCGTTGCCAATATCTTTTGTTTTACGAGCATAGAAGGTTTCTACTCCATCCTTCTTGGTCGTATAACCTGAAGTCAAGACTGGTTTTTGGGTGTCAATTTGGAGGTTAAAGCGAACAACTTGCTCCTCTGCTCCTGGAACTGCTGGCGTATAACGAACCTCATAGACATAGTGACCATCCGCCACCTTTTCACCCTTGGCATCCGTTCCTTCCCAAGCCGAGTTGTCGACTAGATAAGATCGTTTCCCACGTCCATCAAAGTAATTCTTACGAGCAGAGAAAGCTCCTGTACTTGTCCAAATTGGGTTAGCAAAAGCTTGATCATCTGCCTTGTAGACAGCCGCTTTCATATTATTTAGGTTTCGCAAGACGACTGCACGGTACTGCACGTAATCTTTGTTTCCATCTCCATCTGGAGAAATAGCCAGACGGACATTGCCATCAGCATCCAAGTGGAGGACGTTCAAACCTTCTGGTGTTTCCACTGTTCCAAGAACGATTGGGCTTCGTTCTGCTGTTTCCTTCTTAGCAGTCGAATAGAGCACGTCGTTAGCGTTAGAGACTAAGGATGTAACATTCGCCTTTGATGGCACGTGTTTGGTTTCTGGAACATCATAGTAGAAACCTGATTTCCCTTCTCTTACCAAATTGTAGATTGGTTTTTCAACCGCAGGGATATTTTGGAAAGAACCACGGAAGCCCATAAATGGAATGCTAACCACATCGCCGTCATCTGCTGGATCCACAAAGCGAACAAATCCTTCTAGGAAGTAACCGTTCGGCATCAATTTAGTCAATTCCTCTGCAAACTTAGACGCATCGACAGTCACTGTCACTGTCTGACTACTATGGGCTTTTACAGTTACATTTGGCCATACCGTCTCTGTTAATTTCCGAGGCTTCAAGGTAAAGCGATCATCTTTTACATCGTCGGTAGTGGTATTCACAATCATCTTCAACTCTCTGTCAGTATCAGAAATATTATGAACGGTCACATCAAAACTAAACCGATCCTCGACATTGCCAAGAGTTACGCTTGGGTAAGCATCTTCATTCGTTACATATAGGTCTGTTGAAACCGCTGCAGCAGTATCCACAATCCCCGCCCCTTGTTGACGTACCGAAGTGTAAGCACCCGTTTCTTTGTTGAGGTGCGGTTTTGCGGTTGACATGATCAAGGCCTTGACTGTTGCAGATAGCTCCTCTGGCGAAAGTTCTGGATGGTGAGCTTGGAGGTATTCCTTCACTAAAGCCGATACCCCAGCTACATGAGGGGAGGCCATACTGGTTCCGCTCATACTGCCATAGCTATTGTCATTTAGAGATGAAAAGATAGAACCACCAGGTGCTGTGACATCCGGTTTTAATTGGCCATCTGTTGAGACTCCCCAACTGGAGAAATCTGACATCTTATCTGCATCAGGGTTTGGACGATTGTCTAAGCTACCATCAAAGACAAGCTTGTAGTCTTTACCTTTAATCGCTTCTCCATAGCGCTTAGAAATGAAAACAGCAGGGATCTTTCTCGCATCCCCTTCGAGGCCCATTTTGACATTCGCGCCTTCGACACTGTTGTAAATAAGGGCTCCAATTGCTCCTTTTTTATAGACATTAGCGACCTTATCTGAGAAGGTGATTTCGCCACGTTTGATAAGGGCAACTTTACCAGTCAAATCGAGACTGTCTAAGTCACTCTCACGCCCCAAACCAGCATCTACATAATCATATTCTTTCCCATTTTCGAAATTGGCATCTGTTTCAGCTGCTGTATAGGTGAATTTCCCTTTATCCAAGTCGGCATTGTCTTCCAAGCCTCGAACTGTAAAGACTTCTTCTGTTACAACCGAATCATTTACGGATGCAACTGAAATAGACTCTTCTACGGTTGAAGGACTCCCCACGACACCGTAATCAGGGTTTTCAGCACTTGGATTGTCATAACCGTATCCATAGGTATTGCTATTGCCGGCAGCGATAATGACACTAACCCCTTTTGCGCGTGCTCGTTGGATAGCTTCTCGGACAGCGGGACTAGCATTCACTGTAGAACCTGTCACAGATCCCAAACTCATGTTGATGACGTCCGCTCCCAATGCAACTGCGTCATCAATTGCTTTCACATAGACAACATCACTGGTTGATCCACTACGATCAGAGAAAACTCGCATAAACATCACTTGGGCTTCTGGTGCAACTCCGTATACATAGTTGCCATCCCCAGCTTTTTTGTCAGGGTTCCCAGTTGCAATTCCTGTTACGTGCATACCATGTGAATCATGGTCTTTTTCTTTGATATTGTCATCTCCATCCATATAATCATAAGCAAAGACGACCTTATCGTTGTACCATTTTCCGTAATCAATTCCCGCTGCTTTTTTTGCAGCTTCTAATTCTGTTTGATTTTTGAACTTCCCTTTTGTCGGGTCTGAAATCCGCAATACTTCATGGTAGACATCTAAACCAGAGTCAATGACTGCAACAACAGTCCCTTCACCCTTGTAGCCTTTTTCCCAAGTTTGAGGCACATTAATAATCGTATTGCTGCTGATACTGAATGGTTTGTCTTCAGCTTTCTTTTCAGCTCTTGCTTCTGTTGCAGGGTTAGCCTCAGCCTTCTCCTCTGTTGAAGAGGGTTTAACTTCTGTTTTTTCCTGTCCCTCACTTGCTTTTTCTGCAGGTTTAGCCTCAATTTTAGTTACAGCTTCTACTTGCTTTTCAGTAGCTTTATCCTCTGTTTTTGCTTCCTGGGCAACTACTTGGCTACCTGATTCGACAGATGGACTTGTTGCCCCTTTTTCTGAAGAGGCTGGCTCGTCAACAACTTTACCATTTTCAACTACTGAGTCTCTAGTCTGCTCATTTGCCTGATCACTTACAGGAGAAGCAGACTCGCTTGGCAACGCTGGATTTGCTTCTGCAGATGCAATTACTGCCGTCTCTGGTTGTTTTGTTTCATCCGCACTTACATTTCCTGCTCCAAAGACAAGGACCGACCCTAACAGCACCGATGCAACACCAAATTTATATTTTCTCAATGAGAAACGCTGTTTACTCATAAAATTCCCCCTATATACTAAATTATTCTTATTATACTCCTAATTTTTCAGAAAATTCACTCAACATTAACTTTGTTATCAAATTGTAATATTTCCGCATGATATCTTTAATTAGGTGTTTTTTGTTTGTTTTTAGTGATTTTATAATTCAAATAATTAGAAAACTAAAACCAATCATCCGTTTTTTTATCTCATTGCACAAAAAAACAGCGAGAGCAAACTCTCACTGTCTTTTATAAATCAACTAACTTACTGTCTTAAAAGTCTTTGGTATCTGGATCTGGCGCTCCCGCTTCTACTGGGATCTTCCGAAGGAGCTCACAGTCTTCTGGAGCCAATTCGATTGTAGTGCATTGAAGATTACTTGCAATGCGTTCAGGAGTCACTGATTTAGGCAAAGGTAAAAATTCTTCTGCTAAACTCCAAGCTAAAAGAAGCTGGGCTGGAGTTACACTATATTTTTTAGCCAATGCAAGAACTGTCTCATTTTGAAAAAGTTCTCCTTGACCAAATGGACCCCAAGCCTCCAATAAAATTCCTTTATCACGGCAATAACGGACTACTTCCTCTTGATAGACTCCAGGAGCCAAGCGGATCTGATTGACTGATGGAAGAACTTTGGCACTCTCCAACAAAGCATCCAGGTGATGAGGCAAAAAGTTACTCACGCCAATCGAGCGAATTTTACCCACTACCTGCATATCTTCCATGGCTCTCCAAACCTCACGATTCCGTTCTTTCCAGGCCTCATTTTCTCGGTGGGTCACAGGATTTGGCCAGTGGATTAAATACAAATCGATATATTCTAGTCCCAATTTGTGCAAAGATTCTTCTAGGCCATTGACAGCATCCTCATAGGTGTGACGATTATTCCACAACTTGGTCGTTACAAAAAGCTCTTCTCTTGGAATACCACTATCCCGGATAGCCTTTCCGACGCTTTCTTCATTTTGATAGATGGCTGCCGTATCAATATGGCGATAGCCCGCTTCTAAGGCTGTTTTTACTGCTTGATAAGCTTCCTCGCCATCTTTCGCCTTCCAAGTACCAAAACCTAGTACAGGAATTTGGCGTCCGTCATTTAGTTTGTAGCTCTCCATTTTATTTCCCGTCACTTTTCTTTGTTTTTTCATCAGACTTAGAAGTCTTTGCATTCAAGCGCAACTTTGGCTTAAAGATATTTTCCTTAGGTTGCACCATTGATTTACTAAAAAAGGCATAGAGTAAAAAGGCACTACCTGCCACTAGAATGACGGGACTACGGCGTAACATACCGTAGAGAAAGAAAAATAATCCCATCAACAAAAAACGTACATTTATCTTATTCATAAAACTACCTCGCGATTCAATTAATTTCATTATACCATGTATCAGAGCAATGAGACAAATGGCTAGGCCAAGGAATCCTATTTAAATGAGAGTGGGACAGAAATCGGTCATTCGTTAGAATTCGATTTCGTCGTCCCACCTCCGCACAGTTGAGTAGGGCTGTAAAAGCTGATGAAATCAGCGTAGTAGAGCCCACTCAACCACTGCGTCTTGCTCGACAATCTAAAGACAATTGAGAGGCTAGGACTTTTGTCCCAGCCTCATGGAAGAAATTCAATTTTAAAACTGGTAAAAGGAAACAAAAGCAATTGATTCGTATTTGAACCTTTTTTCACCATTAAGCTTCAAATCGTTTTTGGCCATCCAAGAAGGTTGCAACCAACTCTAAATCTTTATCCAGTACAATGAAGTCAGCATCATATCCCTCACGGATTTGGCCACAGACATCATCGATATGGACAGATTTAGCAGGGTTGAGACTGGCCATCATGACCGCTTCATGAGGATTCGCAATGCCCCACTCAACAACATTCTTCAATCCATCTTTAAGCTTCAAGATCGAACCAGCCAAGTTTCCTGTCGATTTCAAACGGGCCGTTCCATTTTCTACGACAACAGGGAATTCACCCAACATGTAGTCGCCATCTTCCAAGCCACCAGCTGTCATACAGTCGGTGATCAAGGCAATATTTTCCACTCCTTTTTGTTTGAGGAGAATATCGCAAGCTTTTGGATCAACGTGATGGCCATCACAGATTAACTCTGCATAAGTATGAGGAAGTTGGTACATAGCCCCAACCATTCCAAGCTCACGGTGCGTCAAGCCACGCATTCCGTTATAGGCATGCACCCAGACACTAGCTCCAGCATCCACTGCTTTTTTGGCTTCGTCAAAGGTTGCATTGGAGTGCCCAAGCGCAACCGTCACCCCTTCTCCTGTTACTGTACGGACAAAGTCTTCTACACCTTCCCGCTCAGGAGCAAGGGCAATTTTATTGAGCAAGCCGTTGGCTGCTTTTTGCCATGCACGGAATTCATCCATCCGAGGATCTTTCATATAGGCTGGATTTTGAGCTCCCTTGTACTTCTCTGTAAAGTAAGGTCCTTCAAAGTAAATCCCACGAATCTTTGCACCGGAAGCTTCTTGGTATCGTGCACCAATGTTTTCAGTTACTGCTAATAATTGCTCATAAGAAGAGGTCAAAGTTGTTGGCAAAAAGCTAGTAACCCCTGTGCTCAAGAGCCCCTCGCTCATAGTATGAAGGGTTCCCTCGATGTTGTTGTCCATAACATCAACTCCACCAAATCCATGGATGTGCGTATCGACCAAACCAGGAGCAATACTATAGCCTGTATAGTCCAAAACAGTAGCTCCCTCTGGTAGCTGATCTACATGTTTCTCAAATTTGCCATCGACAATTTCTAGATATCCTCCCTTACGAATGCCATGGGGATAAAAGAATTGATCTGCTTGTATATAAGTTATCATGGTGATTTCCTTTCTTTTTCTACCGATATATTCATACACATTATAATCCTTTGTACTGTATTTGTAAATGGTCTAGACCTATTTTGTTTAAATATATTAATATTTTCTATAAATACGATAAAAAATCCAGTTTTTTTGAGCTGGATTTTAGATTGCATATAAAGTCTTCTTTAAAACTTTCCTTAGGTGAGTACGGACGTCAGCGAACTTCTTCGAAGTTCCATGACTTAGTTTTGAACCTACAGTTTCAAAACTCCCGAGTGGCTGAAACTTTAGCGTTTCAGCCACTTTTCTCACAGCGGAAAGTTATAAATTTTCTTAATTAATTAAAAATACAAATTATTTTTTTGAATAAATTTTCTAGCTATTTCATGAAAAAAGTTTGTCTACATTCTAAAATCCAGTCCTAAAGAACTGGATTTTTGCTTTGTCTAGATTTGCTCCAATTGTACCTTCTCTGCTAAATTCATGGCATGGTCTGCGACACGTGTATAGTGAGAGATGATATCAATAAAGTTCACACCTGCTTGAGGTGTACACTCGCCCTTGTTCAGACGAGAAATATGGGTCTTCCGCAATTTCTTTTCGAGCTTTTCAATTGCCTGATGGCGCTGTTCCAACTCTGCTGCCAACTCTTGGTTATCCTCTTCTACACTTCTAAGTGCATCTTTAACAAAAGTAGCAGTTTGTTGGTAGATATCTTCTAATTCAGCCAAGGCATTATCAGAAAACACAACTTTCTTCCGAATGAGGTAGTCCGTCAGGTTGATTAAGGCTTCCGCGTGGTCTCCAATCCGCTCTAAATCTCGAGAAGAATCCAAAATATTGGTCAAGGATTCACTTTCTTTTGGACTCAGAGCTTCACTAGACAAGCGGATCAAGTATTTGGTCAACTGATCATCGATGGTATTAATGGCTTCTTCTGTTTTATGGCCTTTTTCAGCTAGCTTTTCTTCTTGATTTACAATGTAGCGATAGGCCAAGTCGAAACTCTTTTCAGCATAGGTTCCTAAATGCAATAGTTCTTTTTTGGCATTTCCTAAAGCAATCGAAGGAGCTTGGGTAATCAGATTTTCATCCAAGTAAAGTGGTTCGTATTTGACCACTTCATCCTCACCAGGAATCAATTTCGTCACAAAGTAAGCCAAAGCTCCAATGAAGGGGAACTGGATGATGGTATTGGTAATATTAAAGGTCCCGTGAGCAAAGGCTATGGTCATCTCGGGAGACAAATGAAGAGTCGTTTCAAACCATTGAATCAAAGATGTAAACGGAACAAGGAAGACAAGACAGATAATGGTTCCGATAACATTAAAGGCTACATGGGCACCCGCCACACGTTTGGCCGCAATATTTGCTCCCAAGGAAGCAATGATGGCTGTAATGGTCGTTCCGATATTATCACCAAAGAGAACTGGGAGAGCCCCTTTAAGGTCAATCAAATGACTAGCATAGAGATTTTGTAAGATACCAATGGTTGCAGAGGAAGCCTGAATCAAAAGAGTTAATCCTGATCCGACAAAGACACCCAAGATAGGACTTTTACTCAACTCCACCATGTAGTCACGAAAAACTTGCAAATCTTTAAGAGGTTCCATAGCCCCACTCATCAAGTTGAGGGCAAAGAAGATACCACCGACACCAAAAACGATTCGTCCAACATTATTAACCAAACGATTTTTGGTAAAGAAGAGACAAAACGCTCCGATAAAAAGCATAGGCAAGGCGTAGTCTCCTAATTTAAAACCAATGATAAAGGAGGTAACAGTAGTTCCAATATTGGCCCCCATAACAATACCAATAGCTTGATGGAGGGTTAGAAGTCCAGCACTCACCAGACCGACCGTAATCACTGTAACCCCTGAACTAGACTGAATCAAGGCAGTCATCCCAATCCCTACTAGAACCCCTAGAAAGGGATTACTCGTATATTTATCAATATAGTATCGAAGGCGATCCCCTGCAGCCTGTTGCAAGCCTTCTCCCATGGTTTTAATACTATAGAGAAAGAGACCCAAGCCACCTAAGAAGTTAAATAAAATGTTCTGCCAATCAATGGACATTTCTTTCCTCCATCATCATTCGATAAAAGTTTACTCACTCTATTTTAAAACATCCACCACTTGGACACAAGTTTTTTTTTGAAATTTCTTCTGAATTCTGCCATAAAAAAACGATAGACTCTACAGAATCTATCGTTTTGTTCATTATTTTTCATCAAGCTCTCGTAACATTTGATCAATTTTGTTTCCATATTCAATGGATTCATCTTTGACAAAGGTTAAATCCGGAATCTTATATAATTTTAAATTCCGACCTAATTCGCGCTTGATGGTTCCTGTTGCTTTTTCCAGCCCTGTCTGAGCCTTCTGATTATCTGAAGCCAGGTCACTCATAATCGAATAATAAACCTTTGCCATAGACAAATCGCCTAGCATCTGAACATCCGTAATGGTGACACCTTGAACACGTGGGTCACGAACTTTTTTTTGCAAAATTTCGTTGACTTCACGCTTGATTTCCATCCCTACTCGGTCTGTCCGAAAATGACTTGCCATAGGAACTCCTTTCTGATCTGTCTTTAAAACTAGGAAATGGGAGAATTCTTCTCTTCTTTCCTAGTTAACAGTTTATTTTTTAATTTCTTCCATGATGTAAGCTTCGATGGTATCATCCGTCTTGATATCATTATAGCCTTCGATCATCAATCCACCTTCGCGACCGTTGGTTACTTCTTTGACATCATCTTTATAATGTTTCAAGCTAGCAAGAGCGCCATCATAAATCACGACACCGTCACGAATGACACGGACTTTGGAATCACGAGTGACCTTACCACTGAGGACCATAAATCCACCAATGGTACCCACTTTAGAGACTTTGAAGGTTTCACGAATAACCGCTTCCCCGATGACTTTCTCTTCAAACTCAGGATCCAACATTCCCTTCATGGCATCTTCCATTTCTTCAATCACTTTGTAGATGATTGAGTGAAGACGGATTTCTACCTCATCAGCTTCAGCTTGCTGACGCGCTTGAGGAGTAGGGCGGACGTTAAATCCAATGATGAAAGCATTTGAAGCTTCTGCGAGGGTAACGTCTGATTCGTTGATAGCACCAACCGCTGAGTGAACGATGGTAATCTTGACACCTTCTACTTCAATCTTTTGAAGGGAAGCAGCAAGGGCTTCAACCGAACCTTGTACATCAGCCTTGATAATGACATTAACAGATTTCACTTCACCAGCCTTCAAAGTATCAAAGAGGTTTTCAAGGCTGACACGATTAGTTGCTTGCCGTTGTTTCAAGAGGGCACGTTTGGCACGTTCTTCACCCGCTGCACGCGCTGATTTTTCATCTTCATAAACCGCAAAATGGTCACCCGCCATCGGCGCTTCGTTTAGACCAGTAATCGAAACTGGTGTGGAAGGACCTGCAACCTTAACCCGACGTCCAAGGTCATTGGTCATGGCACGGACACGCCCGAAAGTATTCCCGACAACGATTGGATCTTGGACATTCAAAGTACCTTGTTGCACAAGAAGAGTTGCAACCGCACCTTTTCCTTTATCCAAACGCGCTTCGATAACGGTACCAATAGCACGGACTGTTGGGTCTGCCTTGAGTTCTTGGATTTCAGCTACAAGAAGGACCGTTTCCAACAACTCATCGATGTTTTGGTTGAACTTGGCCGAGATTTCTACAAATTCAGAATCTCCACCCCAAGCAGTTGACATAACGCCGTGTTCTGCCAATTCTCCAATAACACGTTCTGGATTGGCACCTGGTTTATCAATCTTGTTAATAGCTACGATGATTGGAACGTTCGCTGCTTTTGAATGGTTGATGGCTTCGATGGTCTGTGGCATCACCCCGTCATCTGCTGCTACAACCAAGATGGTAATATCCGTAACAGAGGCACCACGCGCCCGCATAGAAGTAAAGGCCGCGTGTCCAGGTGTATCCAAGAAGGTAATCTTCTTGCCATTTTCCACGATTTGGTAAGCACCGATATGCTGGGTGATTCCTCCCGCTTCACCTGTTGCTACACGTGAATTACGAAGGGTATCCAAAAGGGTTGTTTTACCATGGTCAACGTGTCCCATGATGGTGACAACTGGTGGACGCTCTACCAATTCATCTGGATTCAAATAGCCATCTTCGACGAAGAAACGTTCGATATCCGCATTGTCCACTTCAACCTTTTTCTTGGCTTCAATTCCATAATCCACTAACAGCAGTTCAATGGTATCGCCATCTAAGGATTGGTTTTGTGTCGCCATCACTCCCATCATGAAGAGTTTCTTAACGATTTCCGCAGGCTCACGCTTAATCCGTTTTGCGATTTCCGCAACCGTCATTCCATCTGTGTACTCAAGTTCACTTGGCAACTCATGGAATTTACGCTCTGTTACTGGTTTTGGAGCTTCATTGCGGTTATTCTTTCCTTTTTTATTCTTTTTGTTGTTGTTCCAGTTACTATTTCTTTGATTTCTCACTTGGTTTTGACTACTTCGATTCTTTTGTTGTTTTCTTGGACCATCTTCTTCGCGATCAAAATCTTCACGTTTTTTGTCTGGTCTAGCTTGCTTTTTCCGACGTGTATCAACTGCTGCAGGACTTGGAGCCGCTACCGGAGTTGCCTTCACTGCTTCTGCCTTTGGTTGTGGAGCAACAACTTCAGTCGTAACTGCCTCTTCGCGCTTACGACGTTGTTGACGGTCTTGCTCTACCTTGGCTGCCTGGTTTTGCTTGTAGCGTTCTTCACTACCACGTGCATATTCTGCATTTTGCTCTGCCTTTAATGCTGCTGCACGGGCTTTGAAGTCAATCTTCGGTGCGCCATTTACAGGATTTGGACGTCCTTGACCGTTGCCAGCTTGGTCACGGCGACGATCATTCCCTTGGTTCCGGCGGTCATTTCCTTGATTTTTTCGCTCATTACGATTTTGGAAACGATCCCCATCCCGACGGTCGTTTTGTTGTTTCTTAGGTCGATTTCCTTGTTGCTGACGACGTTCCGCCTGCTCTTTCGCACGGGCTTCGCGTTCCGCCTTGAAATTACGACTCTTTGGCTTCACAACAGGTGTTGCCACTGTTTCCGTTTTCTTTTCTGGTTGGTTTGCAACAGGTTCTTTTGCAACCGGTGCAGCTTTTACTTGTTTTTCTTCCGTCACTTTAGGAGTTTGGGGCGCCTTTGATGCAAAACTATTGACCAAACGCTCAACCGCTTCACCTTCGATACTAGAAGCGTGACTCTTTACCTCCAACCCTAATTCTTTTGCCCGTGTGACGACTTCTTTACTTTCCTTGCCTAGTTCTTTGGCAATCTCATACAATCTTTTCTTAGACAATTGCTGTCCTCCTCTTCTATTCCATAAGAGACCTCATTTTCTTTGAAAATCCAGCATCTGTCACGGCCGCTACCTTTCGTGAGCGACCAATGGCAGTACTTAATTCTAGTGTTGAAAACACGGTTAATACCGGAATGCCATAATAGTGGCATTTATCTGTGATTTTTTTGGTAAGATTGGGAGCTGCATCATCTGCTAGAAAGACCAAACGAGCCTTTCCTTCTTGAACAGACTTGATGACCAACTCTTCTCCAGAGATGATTTTCCCTGCTCGCTGAGCCAATCCCAATAAATTACTGACTTTTTGCTTATTCAAGGCCTAACTCTCTTCTTTTCACCTTATGATCCACATAAGCAATCAATTCGTCGTAGAAAGCTTCATCCACTTCCATGCTAAAGCTGCGATTGAAGACTTTCTTCTTCTTGGCTTGAAGTGCTTCCTCGTTATCGAGCTTAATATAAGCACCACGACCATTTGCTTTCCCAGTTGGATCGATAAAAACTTGACCTTCTTTATTTTTTACGATTCGCAAGAGATCTCGTTTATCGATAACCTCATTTGAAACGACAGACTTGCGTAAAGGGATTTTTCTTGTCTTTACCATGATTCCCTCCCTATTCGTCTACAGAATTCAAATCACTTTCTACTTCTTCAAAAGCAGGTTCTTGACTTGCTTCCATTTCTTCGTACTCACTAGCTGATTTGATATCAATCCGGTAGCCAGTTAAGTGAGCCGCCAAGCGCACGTTTTGACCACGACGACCGATCGCAAGAGATAGTTTGCTATCTGGTACTACCACAAGGGCATGCTTGCTGTCTTCTTCGTCAAAGATGACTTGATCGACCTCAGCAGGCGCGATGGCATTGTAGATAAATTCTGCTGGATCTGGTACCCACTCAATGACATCAATATTTTCTTCTGTTGGGACCATACGATCCAATTTCTGATCATAACGAGCTGGGTGGAACTTGCTAGTAATCTTTTTGATGTTCGATCCACCACGACCAACGATGGTTCCAATCGCATCTACGTTTGGATTATGGCTACGAACAGCAACCTTAGTCCGGTCTCCAGCTTCACGTGCCACGCTCATGATTTCAACGGTTCCATCATAGACTTCAGGGATTTCTTGTTCCATCAAACGTTTGATCATTTCTGGATGGCTACGACTTACGAAAACGTTGACCCCACGAGGATTGTCTTCTACTTTGTAGACAAAGACTTCGATGCGATCATGAGATTGGAAGACTTCACCCGGGATTTGGTCTTGTTTAGACAATTGAGCTTCGATAGACCCTAAATTCACATAGATAAATCGATTATCAAAACGCTCAACCGTTCCACTCATAATTTCATTTTCATGTTCTTTATAAGTGTTATAGGTAATCGCACGAGTTTGCTTGCGCATTTTTTCCATGATGGTTTGTTTGGCAGATTGAGCTGCGACACGACCAAACTCAGCAGGTGCTTCTTCAAATTTGATTTTGTCTCCCAATTCATAGGCAGAGCTAATCGCAAGAGCATCTTTCAAACTAATTTCTAACCGGCTATCAAATACTTCATCCACTACTTCACGAACAGTATAAACGCGGAAGTCACCAGTCTTTTCATTAAATTCGATAGCCGCACTTTCTGCTTGACCATACCGTCTCCGATAAGCCGAACGCAATGATTCTGTGACAGCTTCAATGATATCTTCTTTTTTGATTCCTTTGTCTTCTTCTAAGATGCGAAAAGCATCTAGCATTTCTTTACTCATTCTTTTCTTGCTCTTAGGCTACTAAGAGCCTTCCTTTCTTTTCTGCTATAATTTGACAGCTAGTCTTGCTTTTGAGACAAGACTATAGGGGATTTCAATGGTTTTCTTTCTGGTTTTGTCCATGTATTCCATGGTCAATTGGTCATCTTCGAACTTAAGGAGTGTTCCTTCAATGACCTTTTGTTTGTCAACTGCCTTGTACAAGCTGACATGGATATATTGACCCAGAGCTTTTTCCACTGCATCTTTGGTTTTTAAGGGACGCTCCAAACCAGGACTCGTCACTTCTAGGAAGTACTGTTCTGGGAATGGATCTGGTTGAATCTGATCCAACAGAGGACTAATCACTTCTGTTAAATCTGCTGTATCATTCAGGGTAATACCACCTGGCTTATCAACAAAGATACTTAGAACATAATCTCCTCCCATTTTTCCATATTCCACATCCACCAATTCAAATGGAGCTTGGATGGCTGGTTGAAGAATTTCTGTTACTAATTCAACAATTGTTGCGATAGGACAACACCTCCTCACAGACAAGAGGCGAAGATATGTCTTCGCCTCTCCTTTTCTATTCGTTTTAAACATTCTAGCACAAGTTCCGTCAAAATGCAAGAATTTCGCCTTCCTCATTCATCCAGCTTTTATCCAAAAGAAAAACGCCTCCTTTTCAGGAGACGTCAATCCTTAACTAGACTTTAAAATTGTGCTTCAACCCGATAAATGACCTGACCCTTACTTGAGAATTTCTTTTCATATTCGGTCATGACATTTCCCTCAAAATCACTAGCATGAAGATCTAGCCAGACACCCTTCAAGGTCATTCCATACTGAGAAAAACTCACCAAACTGTATTCAAAGAGTCCTCGATTGTCCGTCTTGAAATGAATCTCACCATGTTCTGGCAAAATCTGTTTGAAGGTATCTAAGAAACTCTTGTAGGTTAGACGACGTTTTTCATGGCGTTTCTTCGGCCAAGGATCTGAAAAATTGAGATACAATTGATCAATCTCACCGTCTTCAAAGTAATTGGTCAAGCTATCCCCGTCTACCCAAAGCAACTTGATATTGGGAACGTTAGCTTCTAACACCTTATCCAAAGCATAACTTAATACTGATTTTTGAATATCAATCCCGATATAGTTAATGTCTGGATTTTGTTTTGCCATTCCAGTGATAAAGGCACCTTTACCACTTCCCACTTCAATATGAATAGGATGGTCATTTCCAAAAATCTCATGCCACTTCCCTTTGGCTTCTTCTGGCTTCAAAATGACATATTGCGGATTGGCTTCTAATAATTCGGTTGCACCTTTACGGTTTCTAACTCTCATGCTTCCTTCCCATATTTTGACCGGAAATTACGCAAGGCATAAATTTCCCGGTTCACATTCTCTAAATCATTGTTTTCATAGTATTTTACAATCTGACAAAGGAAAGAGTATTGACCAAACCAGTACAATTTACCAAATACAGTTTCATTGTACTTATAGCCGTAATAGACCAACCAATCCTGCCACTGGGAATCTGGAATGTAGTGACTTAAAACATGAGCCACATCCATCATCCGATCTGTTAAGCGGACAGAATCCCAATCTACCAAGTAGATAAATCCACTATCCGTTTCAATCCAGTTACTGTGACGGACATCTCCGTGGACAATGGTTGCATAATCTTCTCGAAAAGCTGGAACAGTCTGTCGTAAACTCTTTAATACAGATTGCAAATAATTGTTTTGACGCAAAGCAATTGGCAACTGACTGCTCAAAGAATTCAATAAATCCAATGGCGACTCAGCTGTGTAGCCCAACTTTCTCAATTGCGTCATCAAGGGGCGTGAACGGTGCAAACGAGTCAGGATATGAACCACTTGCTTTTTTCCCATCCCATTTGGAGTTAAAATTTCTCCATTTAACCATTCTTGTGCGCTCATCACATTTCCGTCAGGTAAGCGTCGGCTCCATAAGAGTTGTGGAGCAATTTGTTCTTTAGCTAACCCTGCTAATATTGGAGTCGTATTCATTTTGACAAATACTTTCCCCCCATCCGGATAAGTCCCCATAAAGGCTTTTCCGCTTTTACCAGCAATTGGGGTTAACGTTAGCTCTTTTTCGTTCGAGTCCATCTCTTCCTCCGTAAAAAGTTTCCCATCTATTTTACTAATTTTAAAGCGTTTCGTCAACTAATCGTCTCACCTTGAAAGGTGCATAACCATAGGCTAAAAAGGCTGTGAAAGCTAGCAAGGCCAGGACGAGAATTTTCTCTTCAAAGACCAGTAATCCCAGTCCTCCCTCGACAAGAACCACAAACAAAGTCACCGATTGAACTGTTTGAAGAAGCCCTCGTGTTTTAGCACTGATTTCCAAGGGGAAGAGTCGCGTTAAATACTGATAGTCAAAGGCCTTGTAGAGTCCGAGCAATTGAAAAACAAGTAAATAATTCAAAAGTCCAGCGACAGCCACTGCTACTAGTGTTTGCGGGATGAAGAGAAAGACAGCTATTGATAGTCCTAATAGACGCAGACTCATGGAAAACAGATCTCCATTTCTGAGATAAGAACGGAGATACAGGTTGTTCCAGGTCTTGCCACTGACTTTCGGGACTATTTTTGTCAGCGTGTCTAAATAAGCCCGCCGTTTTACGCTATTAGTCATTCCTTTTACTGTTGTAAAAAGGGCAAAAAACCTTAGAATACTTTGCTTTCTCAGATTTTCAAGCTCTACGATTCGCTCCCAATCAAGACCCGCCTGGTTATAGAATCTTTTCCCCTTTCCTTGAAAAACAAGAACTTTCAACAAGAAGAGAAGAGTCAAATAAACCACTACAATGGTAAGAGACAGTCCTAGAGCCAGAGCCAAAGGGACAAACAGGACGAGCACAAGGGTTTGCACAATCCCCCAGAAAATAGTCGCTCGTAAGGTCTGTTGGTTCAAATAGCCTTTCAATTGCTCTTCTTTTGCCAGAAGGAAAATCATGTCTGGCTTCTCAAAATAGGTTGCGATGGAACCAATTGGAAGCAGGAGCAAAGGAGCAAGGGCAAGTACAAGGAGGAGAAGGCTCTTATCTTCTGGTAGGGAGCGCAAAAATTGACTGTACTGAACCGCTAAAAAGCCTAGAAAAATCAGGAGAAAGAGGACAAAGTGATCATTAAACACATAGCGAGAATATTTTAAGCACTGATTGCGAAAGGTCGTCTTCCTCTTTTGTAAAACTTCAATCATCGGTCAGCCTCTTTTGTTAGTGCAAGGTAAATCTCATTCAAATCTGCATCTGCCATTCCAAATTCTGTCCGCAAATCCTCTAAAGTCCCCTGAGCACGGACCTGTCCCTTATGGAGGATGACAAAGGCATCACACATTTTTTCAGCAGAATCCAGAACATGGGTACTCATTAAAATAGATTTCCCCTTCTCTTTTTCCACCTTCAATAATTGAATTAAATCTGAGATCGCAACTGGATCCAAACCTAAGAAAGGCTCATCGACAATAAACAAACTTGGATCAACAGCAAAGGCACAAATAATCATGACCTTTTGTTTCATCCCCTTAGAAAAATGGACAGGAAACCAATCCAATTTTTCCTCTAGTCGAAATTGCTTCAAGAGAGGAGTCACACGCGCAAAAACTGCTTCCTGATCCAAGTCATAGGCCATCGCCACTGTCTCAATATGCTCACGCAGGGTTAACTCCTCATAAAGGCTCGGTGTTTCAGGAATATAACCAATTTTTTGGCGATAGGCACTTGGAGAAGTAGCTAAAGTCAAACCGTCGATCCGGATTTCGCCAGCATAGGGACGCAGTAAACCTATAATTTCATTTATGGTCGTTGATTTCCCTGCTCCATTCAAGCCAATCAATCCAATTAATTGACCATCGCCAACCTCAAAACTAACATCTTTCAAGACAGGGATATTGACATAGCCTCCTGTCAGGTTTTTTATTTCTAACATATTTTCTTAGCTTTCTGGTATAATGTTCTTATATTATAACAAAATCTAGCGAAATTGAGGTACATTTATGGTTTCGGATTGTATTTTTTGTAAGATTGTTGCCGGAGAAATTCCTGCTTCTAAGGTCTACGAAGATGACCATTTTCTTGCTTTTTTAGATATCTCACAGGTCACTCCAGGCCATACCCTTGTGATTCCAAAAAAACATGCCCGTAATCTATTGGAGATGACACCAGATGAAACGGCTGCCCTTTTTAACATCGTTTCAAGAGTCACCAAAAAAGTGGAAAGTGCTACACAGCCTCAAGGAATGAATATCATTAGTAACATGGAAGAAATTGCGGGTCAGTCTGTCTTCCACACCCATGTGCATATTCTTCCACGCTACTCTCAAGAGGACGATTTAAAGATTGATTTCATTGCCCACGAGCCTGATTTTGACCGCCTTGCCCAATTAGCCAAGGATATCTCAAACCATTAAAAAGGAGCTTACTATGAAATTAAGAGATCTATTTTGGTTCGCGACTGGAGCAACCATCAGCTATCAACTTGTTAAAAATCGCGAACCACTGAAAAATGAATTCAACGAAACTAAACAACTCACGGATGGAATCCAATCAAACCTTTCAATAATCAAAAAGAATATTGAAATCATCCAAGAGCAAAGAGTCCTTTTAAATCAATTACTGGAAGACTTTTCCTATAAAGCAAGGGTCTTCTCTCAGCAAGCCAACGCTTCTGTAGAACAAATCCAAACTATTTGGTCTGAGAAATCTAAAACGAATGACTAACTAAAAAAGGTTTTGAGATTGCTATCTCAAAACCTTTTTATTTTTTGACTTAGTTTCCTCCGGTACCAGCTACTGTTGTATCCGTATAAGGTGGCACTGTCGGTTGGTTTGGCGTAACTGCTTCTGAGCTTACAGAAGTTTCTGGAACATAGGAAGGATCGTAATAGCCTCCACCAGTATCCTGGCTCGCCTCTACTGGACTTTCACCACTTTCTGATGAAACGCTTCCCCCAGTTTCGTCGCCATCCAATAGAACGGCACTTGTTTTGAGCTTGCTTACAGGTGATAAGCCCAGACTTTTACGCAGAATATTCTGCATCTTCAACAGGTGTTCTGAAGTAACGATTTGGTAACTTCCACCATCCGCTAGGGTGGCATCTTCCCCTTTCAACTGTTCCATACGAATGTTCTTCAAGGCATCTCGATACCCCATCAACTGCATCAAGCTATTCGTATCCAAGGAGATATTGGTCTGCATATTATCACTAACTGCTTCAATAATTCCTTGATAGTTGCTCAGACCATCCAAAGTCAATACTTTCTTGATGATCTTTTCGATGACTTCCCGTTGGCGTTTTTGACGGCCATAGTCTCCTTCTGGATCTTGGTAACGCATCCGTGAGTATACCAAGGCTTGCTCTCCATCAATCTCTTGACGACCTGGTGGAATTTTCGCTGTGTATTCCGGTTCATTTTCTTCAATCGAAATATCAAAATCAAATGGATTGTTTACCGTGATACCGCCGACCTTATCAACCAGTTGGACCAGGCCTTTCATATTGATCATCGCATAACGGTCGATATGAATATTCATCAAATCTTGGATGGTTTTAATGGCCAATTCTGCTCCACCTTGAGCATAAGCCGCATTTAGCTTAGCTTGTACAGTTTCTCCATCTTGCGTAATATTGGTCAAGATATCCCGTTCCAAACTCATAATCGTTGTTTCACGCGTCTGTGGATTCACTGTCACGAGAATCATGGTATCACTATTCCCTACCCACTGATCCTCTCTTGAGCCTGATCCAGTATCGACTCCCATGAGTAAGATGGTCATTGGTTTGTTTTCTGCGATGACATTGTTTTCATCCCCAATCCCTTTATAAGTCTTACTCAACGAATTTGTCGACTGATTGAGGATGGTCAGCCCATAGGCTCCAAGCCCGATTGTCGTTACGGCCAACAAACTAAAAAACATTAATAGAATTTTTTTAATCATAGATTCTGTCCATCTATCAGTTTGCCCATGAGGTAAACATCCAGATATTCCCCTTCCTTGTATACGCCCCTCTTGCGGAGACCTTCAATTTCAAATCCTAGCGTTTGGTAGAGATGGACGGCCCGTTCATTTCGAACTTGGACACTGAGGTCTAATTTCCGAAGGAGGTTGGTACCTTCTGCCCATGCGATTCCTTCTTCTAGGAGAATACGACCCAAGCCTTTATTCCAATAGGCTTTTCGAACAACGATAAAGACATCTCCAATATGACGCAAGGCCCTATTTTGATCCGCCGCAATATTTAAGACACCTACCAAATCCTCACCCAAGTATAACAAAAGACATAATTGGTTGTCTGTTTGTGCTTGTGTTTCAGCAAAGATTTCTAACTCTTGCTTGGTCATCCCAAGTCCTTCTGAAGATAAGGTCGTAAAATCAGATTCAGTCGCTACATCTTTAAAAAAGTCGAGTAAAGACTGTGCATCCGACACTTCAGCCTCTTTCAAAAAGAGATCTAGTACCTGTTCCATCTTCAAGCTCCTACAGAAGTCAGAAATGACTCCCTTAATTGTTCTGCACGTTCCCCGACAGCTGACAAGCGTATCTCGCGTCCGTCACCATCCTTGAGCAATTCAACCTTTAAATATCCAGCAGGAAGACTGGTCTCTAGCAACTCTCCCCATTCAATGACGGTAACCCCTTCACCAAATAAAAAGTCATCCAAATCAATCGAATCTGGATCGTCCCCAATACGATAGACATCCAGGTGATACAAGGGCAAGCGGCCTTCATATTCTCTCACGATAGTATAAGTAGGACTTTTGATCATCTGGCGAATGTCCAAACCTTGAGCAAGGCCTTTTGTAAAGGTTGTTTTTCCTGCCCCCAAATCTCCAGTCAGAATCACTACATCCTGTTTTTCTAATCGTTGACCCAACTGTTTCCCAAGCGCAATCAACTCTTGTTCATTTTGACTTTTCATTCCACCATTATACCAAAAATAATTGATTCTTGCCCACAATTTTTCGTCAATCATCCTTCTAGCTCACTTGAAACAATAAAAAGAAGCTTGGACCATTTGTCCAAGCTTCTTTTTATTTCCATTCTAGTGCAAGGCCATACTGATAAAGTTCAGGATAAACAAAGCATCTAAAATCCAAATCATACTGTGAACCTCTTTGGCTTCACCTTTGACCAGTTTGGTTACTGTATAGGTAATAAAACCTGCTGCAATCCCATTTGTGATCGAATAGCTGAACCCCATAAAGATAGAGGTGAAGAAGGCTGGTACAGCTTCTGCCATATCATCCCAATGGATGTTTTTCAAGCTACTCAACATCATGATCCCAACGATGATCAAAATCGGTGCTGTCGCTGCTGTCGGTACAATAGCAAGAAGGGGACTAAAAATACTTGACACAGCAAAACAAAGGGCTACTACAAGGGCTGTCAAACCAGTCCGTCCACCAGCTCCAATTCCCGCAGCTGACTCAACATAAGTCGTCACATTCGAAGTACCTGCAATAGCACCAACAGATGTCGCTACAAGGTCTGAATAAAGGGCTTTATCCAATTTAGCGGATTGATGATTTTCACCATTTGTGGCAACAATACCAACTTTTTCACCAGTTCCAATCAAGGTACCAATCGTATCAAAGATATCTGTCAAGGAGAATGCCAAGATGGCCATCAAGGTTTCAGGAAGACGAGAAGTATTGGTAATCAAAGAACCTAATCCTTCTGAACCAAGTGCAGCTCCAAAAATTTTGCCAAGATCATTGACAGCTGCTCCAAGATGGGTACTACCAAAGTCAATCGTTGAAAGATCAACAATTCCAAACACAATACCGAGGATTGTTGTCGTAAGGATAGAAAGGATAATTCCTCCTTTAATGCCCTTGATGACAAAGAAAACAGTAATGGCTAAGCCAGCCAAGGCAAGGAGGACTGTCGGACTATTGAAACTAACAAGTCCTGGGACCGCTGCAGAATTTGCTGTAATCGCTGCATTCGCTTTGTCAGCCCCTTCTCCTGCCACCGTATAGGTATGCGGATCAATAGAAAACTTCAACAAGCCAGCATTTTTAATTCCAACATAGGCCAAGAAAATTCCGATACCAGCTGAAATAGCTGAACGCAAAGCATTTGGAATGGACTCAATAATCATTTTCCGAACATTGGTTAATGTGATAACCAAAGAAATTAGTCCGCAAATAAAGACCATTCCCAAGGCTTCTTTCCAAGAATAGCCCATCCCAAATACCACTGTAAAGGTAAAGAAGGCATTCAAGCCCATTCCTGGTGCTTGGGCATAAGGCAGATTCGCGTAGAAAGCCATCATGAGAGTCCCGACGACTGACCCAATAATGGTTGCTAGAAATACTCCTTGAGCAGGCATTCCTGTTTGGGAGAGCATTTGAGGGTTTACAAACAAGATATAAGACATGGCAAAGAAGGTCGTTAAACCAGCTAATACCTCTGTACGAACCGTCGTTCCGTGTTCAGATAGTTTAAAAAACTTATCCATTTTTCTAATAAACTCCTTAAAAAAAAATAAATCTGCTCGCGACTCAATCACGAACAATACTAATATCTTATCAAATATCATTCACTTTTACAAGAGATTCATCTGGATAATCTTTTGTGCCACATCATTTACTATTTGAAAAACTGAAATTTTCCTGTTTATCTGGTATAATGGTAGCATTCTTCTTAAAATATGGCACTTCTATACTCCTTATTTAGAGTTCGAAAAACCATACAAATGAAAGGATTCTTCCTATGAATAAAAAACTAATTGCTGTCGATTTAGATGGCACCTTATTAAATTCTGAGAGCAAATTATCATCCTATACGATTGAAACCATCCGGAAAGTCAGTGAACAAGGCCACCAGGTCATTATTACAACTGGGCGTCCCTATCGAATGGCAGATCACATCTATAAGGAATTGGGATTGGAAAGTCCCATGATTAACTTTAACGGCGCTCTCACTCATATTCCAAATAAAAAATGGTCGAAAGAACTATCCATGACCCTTGATAAAAAATACCTCCTCGATATGGTCGAGAGAGAAAATGACATCCAGGCGGACTTTATTGCAGGAGAGTACCGAAATAAGTTTTATGTCACCCATACCTACCACCATACGATTGATCCCGCCTTATTTGGGGTTTCAAAAATCTCCTCCAAAACAAAATTCGAAGCCCGTAAAGTTACCGAAAACCCAAACGCTATCCTCTTTCAAACACGCGCTGAAGATAAGTATGCTTTAGCCGAAGAAATGCGTGATTACTACCATCACGAGCTAGAAATCAATAGCTGGGGTGGTCCCCTCAACATTCTTGAATGTGCTCCAAAAGGCGTCAATAAGGCCTTTGCCCTCAACTATCTCCTCGAGACTTACGGACTTAATCGGAAAGATCTGATTGCCTTTGGAGACGAACAAAACGATACAGACATGTTGGCTTTCGCAGGAACTGGTTATGCAATGAAAAACGCCAATCCTGTCCTCCTCCCCTATGCCGATAAACAAACCGAGTATACAAATGATCAGGACGGCGTTGCTCGTCAACTAGAAAAACTCTTCCTATAAATAAAGTGAATCGCTTGAATCACCTTTTACAAGAAAGGATTCAAGCTTTTTTGTTTTCTCAAACATACGAAACTTTATAGGGACTTTTTCTGAAAATAATTTAACCAATTAAGTTTATTTTCAGAAAATTTTTCTATGTAAACGCTTGCTAACTGATGGAGTTTGTGATAAAATTAACATAACAAAAATAAAAAAGGAGCCTAGCTCGTTTCATACGATAATGATTCAAGTGATGTTACTTCTCGTTTTATTACCGTCTCTAATTCAACTAAGCTCTTGAGGAGGAAAACTATGAAAGCTGTTGTTGTAAATCCAGAAGGTACTGGTGTTGAAATTGTTGCAAACAAGGAGATGCGCCCATTAGAAACAGGGGAAGCTCTTGTTCAAATCGAATACTGTGGTGTCTGCCACACGGACTTGCACGTTGCTCACGGAGACTTCGGTAAAGTTCCAGGCCGTGTTCTTGGACACGAAGGAATCGGGATTGTTAAAGAACTTGCTCCAGATGTGACAAGTTTAAAAGTTGGTGACCGTGTCAGTGTTGCTTGGTTCTTCGAAGGATGTGGCACTTGTGAATACTGTACAACTGGTCGCGAAACTCTTTGCCGTACTGTAAAAAATGCTGGTTACTCTGTTGATGGAGGAATGGCTGAACAATGTATCGTAACTGCAGACTACGCAGTAAAAGTACCAGAGGGATTAGATCCAGCCCAAGCTTCTTCTATTACCTGTGCCGGTGTTACAACCTACAAAGCTATCAAAGAAGCCAAAGCTGAACCAGGCCAATGGATCGTTATCTATGGAGCTGGTGGCTTGGGTAACTTAGCTGTTCAATATGCCAAGAAAGTCTTCAACGCTCATGTCATCGCTGTTGATATCAACAATGATAAACTCGAATTGGCTAAAGAAGTTGGGGCAGACTTTGTCATTAATGGTCGTGAAGTCGAAGATGTCCCAGGATTGATCAAAGAAAAAACAAATGGTGGAGCTCACTCTGCTGTCGTAACAGCCGTTTCTAAAGTAGCCTTCAACCAAGCAGTAGATTCAGTTCGTGCGGGTGGTCGCGTTGTTGCAGTCGGACTTCCTTCTGAAATGATGGAGCTCAGCATTGTGAAAACAGTATTAGATGGTATCCAAGTCATCGGTTCTCTTGTAGGAACTCGTAAAGACTTAGAAGAAGCTTTCCAATTTGGTGCAGAAGGTTTGGTAGTGCCAGTCGTTCAAAAACGTCCAGTAGAAGATGCTGTTAAGGTCTTTGACGAAATGGAAGCCGGAACCATTCAAGGACGTATGGTACTTGACTTCACTAACTAAATAAACGAACCTACAAGACTAGTCCAAGAGGGCTGGTCTTTGAATTTAGACAAACTATTGTTTTACATAAAATAGCTAGATGATTTTCTTAAATGACTTTTACGTTTTAGTCATTTAAGAAAAGGAAAAAACTTTCCGCTGTGGGAAAAGTGCTTGAAACACAATTGTTTCAGACACTCGGAATTATTGAGACCTTAGGCTCAATAATTAGTTATGGAACTTCGAAGAAGTTCGCTGACGTCCGTACTCACCTAAGGAAAGTTTTTCATAAGACTATGGCTTCAATCTGAGACCAACCCAATTGGGCTGGTCTTTTTCACTTTCTCATAAGCAGGGCCTACAAGGAGTTTCTATATCTTTATTTTACCCCTCAGAAGCTACTACTTATCTTTTCAGAAACTTCGAATCCCCTTCACTCCCATTTTGTCAAGGATTTCCAAAGGCTTTTCGAGTTCAGTCGTAAAAAACTCTGCTAGCACTCGAAGATAAATATTAACAAATTAATATATTAAAAACCTTCTTTTTCCTTTAATTTAGTACTGAAAAATTGACTTTATGATGAAAACGTTTTATAATAAATTAGCTTAAAGTTTTCTTAAACTGAAAGTCAAACAAATTTTATAAGGAGGAATGTCAATAATGAGTATTGGTATCATTATTGCTAGCCACGGTGAATTTGCAGCTGGAATCCACCAATCCGGCTCGATGATCTTTGGGGATCAAGAGAAAGTTCAAGTGGTTACGTTCATGCCAAGTGAAGGCCCAGATGATCTCTATGCTAAATTCAATGCTGCTGTTGCCGCATTTGATGCAGAAGATGAAATCTTGGTTTTGGCTGACCTTTGGAGTGGTTCTCCATTTAACCAAGCTAGTCGTGTCATGGGGGAAAATCCAGATCGTAAATTTGCGATCATCACTGGATTAAACCTTCCGATGTTGATTCAAGCTTATACAGAGCGTTTGATGGATGCAAATGCAGGCGTTGATCAAATCGCTGCAAACATCATCAAAGAATCTAAAGATGGAATCAAAGCTCTTCCAGAAGAATTGAATCCTGTCGAAGAAGCAAGCACTGCTTCAGCTGCTCCTGTTGCCCAAGCTGCTATTCCAGAGGGAACAGTGATTGGAGATGGCAAACTCAAAATCAACCTTGCTCGTCTCGATACTCGTCTCCTTCATGGACAAGTCGCTACTGCTTGGACTCCTGATTCAAAAGCAGATCGCATTATCGTTGCTTCAGACTCAGTTGCCAAAGATGAACTCCGTAAAGAGTTGATTAAGCAGGCGGCACCAAATGGTGTAAAAGCAAACGTAGTCCCAATTCAAAAATTGATCGACGTCGCAAAAGATCCACGCTTTGGTGAAACACATGCTTTGATCTTATTTGAAACACCTCAAGACGCTCTTCGTGCCATCGAAGGTGGTGTTCCGATTAAAACCTTGAACGTTGGTTCAATGGCCCACTCAACTGGTAAAACCATGGTTAACAATGTGTTGTCAATGGATAAAGAAGATGTGGCTACATTTGAAAAAATGCGTGATCTTGGAGTAGAATTTGATGTCCGTAAAGTGCCAAATGACTCTAAGAAAGATTTGTTTGACTTAATTAACAAAGCTAACGTTCAATAATCGATTACTTACGAAAGGATTTTAAACATGTCTATTATTTCTATGGTATTAGTGGTCGTTGTTGCCTTCTTAGCAGGTCTTGAAGGTATCCTTGACCAATTCCAATTCCACCAACCACTTGTTGCTTGTACCTTAATCGGTTTGGTAACAGGTAACTTGACTGCCGGTGTGATGCTTGGTGGTTCCCTTCAATTACTTGCACTTGGCTGGGCAAACATTGGAGCTGCCGTTGCACCCGATGCTGCTCTTGCATCTGTCGCTGCTGCGATTATCTTGGTTCTTGGTGGTGACTTTAGTTCTAAAGGAATCGCTGTGGCTCAAGGTGTGGCTATTCCACTTGCAGTCGCTGGTCTTTTCTTGACCATGATCGTCCGTACTCTCTCTGTTGGTTTGGTCCACACTGCCGATGCTGCTGCTAAAAAAGGTGATATCAAAGGGGTAGAACGCGCTCACTTTGTAGCTCTTCTTCTTCAAGGTCTTCGTATCGCTATTCCTGCAGCCCTCTTGTTGATGATCCCTGCTGAAACTGTTAAAGGTGCGCTTGAAGCGATGCCTGCTTGGTTGTCAGACGGTATGCAAATCGGTGGAGGTATGGTTGTAGCCGTTGGTTATGCTATGGTTATCAACATGATGGCAAGCCGTGAAGTTTGGCCATTCTTTGCCATTGGTTTTGCACTTGCTGCCGTCAGCGAATTAACTTTGATTGCTCTTGGAGCGATTGGTGTTGCCCTTGCCTTGATTTACCTTTCACTTTCTAAGAAAGGTGGCAACGGAGGTGGCGGAGTCGCTACTTCTAATGACCCAATCGGCGATATTCTCGAAGACTATTAAGAAAGGTGTGACACTATCATGACTGAAAAATTACAATTATCTAAATCAGATCGTCAAAAAGTTTGGTGGCGTTCAACCTTCTTGCAAGGTTCTTGGAACTACGAACGGATGCAAAACTTGGGTTGGGCTTACTCATTGATCCCAGCTATCAAAAAACTCTACACCAAGAAAGAAGACCAAGCGGCTGCTCTTGAGCGTCACATGGAGTTCTTCAACACTCACCCATACGTAGCTGCTCCAATCATCGGGGTTACTCTTGCCCTTGAAGAAGAAAAAGCAAACGGTGCTGCTATTGATGATGCTGCTATCCAAGGGGTTAAAATTGGTATGATGGGGCCTTTGGCTGGTATCGGAGATCCAGTCTTCTGGTTTACAGTTCGTCCGATCCTTGGAGCACTTGGTGCATCTCTTGCCTTGACTGGTAATATCCTTGGTCCACTCATCTTCTTCCTTGCATGGAACGCAATTCGTATGTCCTTCTTGTGGTATACCCAAGAACTTGGATACAAAGCCGGTTCTGAAATTACCAAAGATATGTCTGGTGGAATCTTGCAAGATATCACTAAAGGAGCTTCTATCCTTGGGATGTTTATCCTCGCTGTCTTAGTAGAACGTTGGGTATCGATTAAATTTATCTTCAATGTCTCATCAGTTAAGCTAGACGATAAAGCTTATATCCACTGGGATAAACTTCCTGAAGGATACAAGGGAATCCAAGAAGCCTTCGCTCAAGTTGGTTCAGGCCTATCTCAAACACCGGAAAAAGTTACGACTTTCCAACAAAACTTGGATTCATTGATTCCTGGTTTGATGGGCTTACTTCTTACTTTTGCTTGTATGTGGTTGCTTAAGAAGAAAGTATCTCCTATCACTATCATCATCGCCCTCTTTGTCATCGGTGTCTTGGCACACGTTGCGGGCTTGATGTAAGCAAAGATCAACAAAAAAGAAGGTTTCGACCTTCTTTTTATTATGATATAATGAAATGAACATAGTTACAGGAGGAGCACATGGCGCAATCACAGAATAAAACCGTGGAATTCCATACCACTGGTGTCTCTTATCTAGGGGTTGGAGGAAAGGTTGGAAAAATTTTAGTTGGGAATGCTGCTTTCGAATTTTATGCGGATGCAAATGTTGAAGACTACATCCAAATTCCCTGGCAGGATATCGAACAAATCGGAGCTAATGTATCCGGACGTAAAATTAGCCGCCATTTTGAAATCTATACCAAAGAATCAAAATTTCTCTTTGCTTCTAAAGACTCGGGAAAAATCTTGAAAATTGCACGAGAACATTTAGGAAATGATAAAATTGTCAAGCTACCGACCTTGATCCAAACCATCGTAGCTAAAATTAAAAATCTATTTGCAAAATAATTGCTTTTCTTGTATAATAAACGAAAACGGATAAGTAAATTAAGAAAATCTTTCAGAAAGTCTGCGGTTGCTGCGAGCAGATAGAAATCTTAATTGAATTCTACCGTTTAGTTAAAATACAATATCGAATCAAGTGCACACCTGTGAAGTTGGATGGAACCGTGGCTCTGCCACTCCAACACTCTGACAGGTGTGTTTTTTGTTAAAGGAGAAGCTATGTTAGATATTAAACGGATTCGTACAGACTTTGATGCAGTTGCTGAAAAATTAGCGACACGCGGTGTAGATGCTGCCATCTTGAACGAAATGAAAGAAATCGATGCCAAGCGTCGTGACATCTTGGTCAAAGTAGAAGGCCTCAAGGCTGAGCGTAACACCGTTTCTGCTGAAATCGCCCAAGCCAAACGCAACAAAGAAAATGCAGATGATAAGATTGCTGCCATGCAAACTCTTTCTGCAGAGGTCAAAGCCTTGGATGCAGAATTGGCAGAAATCGATGCGAAATTGACAGAATTTACCACTACTCTTCCAAACATCCCAGCTGACAGTGTTCCTATTGGAGCAGACGAAGACGATAACGTAGAAGTTCGCCGTTGGGGAACTCCTCGTGAGTTTGACTTTGAACCAAAAGCCCACTGGGATCTTGGCGAGGACTTAGACATCCTTGACTGGGAACGTGGTGGGAAAGTTACTGGTGCACGCTTCCTTTTCTATAAAGGCCTGGGAGCTCGTTTGGAACGTGCCATCTACAACTTTATGCTAGATGAGCACGGTAAGGAAGGCTATACGGAAGTCATCACCCCTTACATGGTCAACCATGACTCTATGTTTGGTACTGGGCAATATCCAAAATTTAAGGAAGATACTTTTGAACTCAGCGATACTAACTATGTCTTGATCCCAACTGCTGAAGTGCCTCTAACGAACTACTACCGTGATGAAATCATCGATGGCAAAGATTTGCCAATCTACTTTACTGCCATGAGCCCATCTTTCCGTTCAGAAGCTGGTTCTGCCGGTCGAGATACTCGTGGCTTGATCCGTTTACACCAATTCCATAAGGTTGAAATGGTCAAATTTGCCAAACCGGAAGAATCATACGAAGAATTGGAGAAAATGACAGCCAACGCTGAAAACATCCTTCAAAAACTAAACTTGCCATACCGTGTCGTTGCTCTTTCTACAGGAGATATGGGCTTCTCAGCTGCTAAGACTTATGACTTGGAAGTTTGGATTCCTGCTCAAAACACCTACCGTGAAATCTCAAGCTGTTCCAATACAGAAGATTTCCAAGCCCGTCGTGCGCAAATCCGTTACCGTGATGAAGCAGATGGTAAAGTGAAACTTCTTCATACCTTGAATGGTTCTGGATTGGCTGTTGGACGTACCGTCGCTGCTATTCTTGAAAACTATCAAAACGCAGATGGTTCTGTAACCATTCCAGAAGTCCTTCGTCCATACATGGGTGGAGCTGAAGTTATTGCACCAAAATAAGATAAGATAAGATAAAAAAACTGAGTCTTGCATCTGCAAGCCCAGTTTTTTTAATATTTACGAAAACGCTGGTAGCGTTGCTCTAGCAGATCTTCGAGAGACAAAGCTTGTAGTTCCTTCAATTCTGCTTGAATTTCCTTCTTCACTTGAGCTAGTAGTTCTCCATTTGAGAAACCATGCTCCGGAATCACCTTGTCCACAATATCCATATTTAACAACTCATGCGAAGTAATCTTCATCAACTCAGCAGCTTCCATGGCACGGCTTCCATCTTTCCAGAGAATAGAGGCAAATCCTTCTGGACTCAAGACGGCATAGATAGAGTTCTCCAACATCCAGACCTTGTCCGCTACAGCCAGAGCAAGGGCGCCACCTGAGCCTCCTTCTCCGATGATAATTGCAATAATCGGAACCTTTAAATCACTCATTTCCATGAGGTTACGCGCGATAGCCTCACCCTGTCCCCGTTCTTCAGCGCCAACACCCGGATAAGCACCCGCGGTATTGATGAAGGTTACTACTGGACGACCAAACTTCTCCGCCTGTTTCATCAGACGCAAAGCTTTTCGATAACCTTCAGGGTGGGGTTGACCAAAGTTTCTACTTAGGTTATCCTGAAGATTCTTTCCTTTTTGAATCCCGACAACCGTTACCGCTTGATCTCCAAGCCAACCAATTCCACCAATCACTGCACCGTCATCTCGGAAATTCCGATCTCCATGTAGTTCGATAAAGTTTTCAAAAATTCCATGAGCATAATCAAGAGCTGTCAAACGTCCTTGGTCACGAGCTTCTTTAATAATTTGTGTTATTCTTGTCATTACTTCCCTCCATGAAAGGCTAACAAGTCTGCGATTGTTGAACGCATATCACTACGCTGGACAATCACATCCACAAAGCCATGCTCCTGCAAAAATTCAGCCTTTTGGAAATTATCTGGCAACTGTTCCCGTACGGTAGACTCGATCACTCTTCGACCTGCAAATCCCACAAGGGCTTGACTCTCTGCAATGATAATATCTCCTTCCATTGCAAATGACGCCGTTACCCCTCCTGTTGTTGGGTCTGTTAGAACTGTCAGATAAAATAAGCCTGCTTTTGAGTGTCTTTGAACAGCTGCAGAGATTTTAGCCATCTGCATCAAACTGACGATTCCTTCTTGCATCCGAGCTCCACCAGAAGCGGTAAAGAGCACAACTGGGAGCTTTTCTTCTGTCGCCAATTCAAATAGACGCGTAATCTTTTCACCGACCACAGAGCCCATAGAAGCCATGATAAAATTGGAATCCATAATACCAAGAGCCACTTGATGGCCCCCGATCTTTGCAGTTCCTGTTAACACAGCCTCATCAAGCCCTGTTAATTCACGAACAGTCGCCAATTTCTTCTTGTAGTTTGGAAACTTAAGCGGGTCCTTGGTCTCAATACCCGTAAACAGTTCAATAAAGCTTCCTGGATCAATCGTCAATTGAAGCCGTTCTACAGCAGAAATACGGAAGGTATAGCCACACTTAGGACACAGACGTTCACTTCCTAGATCCTTTTGGTAAATGGTATGTTTACAGCCCGGACACTGAGAAAACAACTCATCTGGAACCTCTGGTTTCGGCTGAGGTGCTTCAATGGCCGACCGATTGGGATTAATTCGAATGTACTTATCTTTTTTAGAAAATAAAGCCATCAACTTCTCCTTACTTGGTAAAAGAACTTTGTAATTGTGCGCGTTCATTCCTTGTGAAAATGAATCTCACATTTACAAAGTTCAATGCTTATTGATTTTTCTGATAATTTGGTAAAAATTTTTCCATCAGAAAGGCGGTATCGTAATCACCAGCAATCACATTCGAATCTGAAATCAAATCCAATTGGAAATCACTGTTGGTCATTACACCGTCAATTTCCAACTCATAGAGGGCGCGTTGCATCTTCATCAAGGCATCGAAACGATTCTCTCCATGGACAATGATTTTGGCAATCATACTATCGTAGTAAGGTGGAATCGTATAGCCAGGATAGACTGCAGAATCCACGCGCAAGCCAACCCCTCCACTTGGAAGGTAGAGATTGGTGATCTTTCCTGGACTTGGTGCAAAGTTAAAGGCAGGATTTTCCGCATTGATCCGGCATTCAATGGCATGACCGGAAATTTGGATATCTTCTTGACGCACAGACAATTCTTGGCCTTCAGCAATCTTAATTTGCTCTTTCACGATATCAATTCCAGTGACAAATTCTGTCACGGGATGCTCAACTTGAACCCGAGTATTCATCTCCATGAAGTAAAATTCGCCTTTACCTTCATCGTAAAGAAACTCGATTGTCCCAGCATTTTCATAGCCAACAGATTCTGCCGCGCGGACAGCTGCAGATCCGATTTGGTCTCGAATTGTCTTACCGATTGCTACGGATGGAGATTCTTCGAGGACTTTTTGGTTGTTTCTTTGAAGGGAACAATCCCGTTCACCCAAATGAACCACATGTCCAAATTGGTCAGCCAAAATTTGAACCTCAATATGACGAGCTGGGTAGATGACGCGTTCAAGGTACATAGCTCCATTGCCAAAGGCCGCCTTAGCTTCTGTCGAAGCAGATTCAAAAGCTGGAACTAGGTCCTCTGCCCGTTCTACTTTACGGATACCTTTACCGCCACCTCCAGCTGACGCCTTCAGCATAACAGGATAGCCAATCCGATCAGCAACTTCCAAGGCTTCTTCAGCTGTATGAACTTCACCATCTGATCCTGGAATCACAGGTACGCCTGCTTTGATCATTTGTGCTCGGGCATTAATTTTATCACCCATCATATCCATAACAGATCCTGATGGTCCAATAAACTTAATCCCTACTTCTTCACACATGGTGGCAAACTTCGAATTTTCACTCAAAAATCCAAATCCTGGGTGAATCGCTTCTGATCCAGTCAAAACTGCTGCAGATAAAACAGCATTCATGTTCAAATAAGACTCGGTTGACTTGGCAGGCCCAATACAAACTGCTTCATCCGCTAGTAAGGTATGCAAGGCTTCTTTATCAGCCGTTGAATAGACAGCGACTGTTTCAATTCCTAATTCACGAGCAGCTCGAATAATCCGGACCGCAATTTCACCACGATTCGCGATTAAAATTTTTCGGAACATAGAAACCTCCCTAGTTACCAATTGCAAATGTTAGGGTCCCGCTAGCAGCTAATTTCCCATCGACTTCCGCTTTTGCTTCCACGACCGCAATCGAACCACGACGCTTGACAAAGGTAGCCGTCATCACGAGCTGATCTCCCGGAACGACTTGTTTTTTAAATTTAACCTTATCCATTCCAGCGTAAAAGACTAATTTCCCTTTATTTTCTGGTTTGGATAATTCTAAGACACCGGCAGTTTGTGCCAAGGCTTCCATAATGAGGACACCTGGCATTACTGGGTAGCTTGGAAAGTGCCCATTAAAGAAGGGCTCATTGATCGTCACATTCTTAATGGCTACAATCGTATCCTCACTTGTTTCAAGGACGCGATCCACCAACAACATCGGATAGCGATGCGGAAGAGCCTCTTTAATAGCTTGAATATCGATCATTTAATCCGTACCAATCCTTTCCCAAACTCGACCATTTCTTCATTTGAAACAAGGATTTCAGTGACGATTCCATCTCTTGGCGCAGGAACTTCATTCATGACTTTCATTGCTTCAATAATCAATAAAGTTTGGCCTTTTGAAACGCTATCTCCAACCTGAACAAAAGCTGGTTTATCTGGACCTGAAGCTAAATAAGCTACACCGACAAGAGGACTTTCAACTACTTCCCCTTCTGCTGCTACTGTTGGAGCAACTTCTGGAGCTGACGGAGCAGCTGGTTCTTCTGCGAGAACAACAGGGCTTTCAACAGCGGGCGCCACTTCCTGAACTACAGGAGCTGGCGTAGCAGGTTGCGAGCTAGCTACACTGCCAGTATTTTTACTAAATGATAGCACATCCGTTGCATTTTGATAGCTAAATTCACGAAGACTGGATTGGTCAAATTGACTCATTAGGTCTTTAATTTCTTGAATATTCACTTTATCCCTCCCAACGTTTAAAGGCTAAGACAGCATTGTGTCCTCCAAATCCAAATGTATTGGAAATAGCATAGGAAATCGGACGTTCTTGCCCTTCACCAAAGATGACATTGGCTTCAATATAATCTGATAACTCTTGTGTTCCAGCAGTTTTTGGAACATATTGATGGCGAATTGCTTCAATTGTCGCAATAGCTTCAACTGCCCCTGCTGCTCCCAAGAGGTGACCTGTAAATGATTTTGTAGAAGATACTGGAACTTCTGTACCAAATACAGAAACGATTGCACCACTTTCTCCTTTTTCATTTGCTGGAGTAGAGGTTCCATGGGCGTTGACATAATCAACTTGAGCTGGTTCAATTTCTGCCTCATCCAAAGCCAACTTCATTGCCTTGATAGCACCTTGACCTTCTGGATGTGGAGAAGTCATATGGTAAGCATCACAGGTATTACCGTAGCCCACCACTTCAGCAAGAATGGTTGCACCACGTTTTTCAGCGTGTTCCAAACTTTCAAGTACCAACATACCTGATCCTTCACCCATTACAAATCCATTCCGATCTTTATCAAATGGAATAGAAGCACGAGTTGGATCTTCTGTTGTTGAAAGAGCTGTTAGGGCTTGGAAACCGGCAATTGCAAATGGCGTAATAGAAGCTTCTGAACCACCTACCAACATCAAATCTTGGAAACCAAATTTAATGGCACGGAAAGCATCCCCAATCGCATCATTGGAAGAGGCACAAGCAGTATTGATCGATTTACAAATTCCATTAGCTCCAAAACGCATAGCAACATTACCAGATGCCATATTTGGCAGAGCTTTTGGAAGGGTCATTGGTTTGACACGTTTTGGCCCTTTTTCATGCAAGCGAATCACTTGATCTTCGATTTCTTTGATACCACCGATACCAGAAGCAACAATGACACCAAAACGATCTTTATCAATAGCTTCTACATCTAAACCTGCATGATTCACAGCTTCTTGAGCGGCATACAAAGCATATAATGAGTAGTTGTCAAAGCGGTTTGTATCTTTTTTGATAAAGTATTTATCAAATGGGAAATCTTGGATTTCAGCTGCATTATGAACAGCAAAGTCACTGTGGTCAAATTTTGTAATCGGACCAATTCCAATTTTTCCTTCTTTTAAGCTATTCCAAAATTCTTCTGGAGTGTTTCCGATTGGAGATGTCAAGCCATAGCCTGTTACAACAACACGATTTAATTTCATTTCAAAACCTACCTCTTTTTATTGCATGGTTAAGCCACCATCAATTGCGATGACTTGCCCTGTTAGATATTCTTGAGTCGCAAGAAAGACTGCAACATCTGCTACTTCTTCTGTATTTCCAAATCGTTTCATTGGAATTTGAGCGAGAGACATTTCTTTAATTTTTTCCGGAAGTCCTTCTGTCATATCAGACTCAATGAAGCCCGGCGCAATGACATTGACTCGGACATTTCTACCAGCTACTTCACGCGCTACCGATTTAGAAAAACCAATCAAACCAGCTTTTGAGGCTGCATAGTTAGCTTGTCCAACATTTCCTGTCAGACCGACAACACTCGACATGTTAATGATAGCACCTTCACGTGCTTTGGTCATCGGTTTTAAGACTGATTGTGTCATATTAAAAGCACCAGTCAAATTCACCTTCAAGACTTGCTCAAAATCTTCTTCCGTCAATTTTAACATGAGCTTATCATTGGTAATCCCAGCATTGTTGACAAGAATATCTACTGACCCAAGTGCGTCAATCGCTTCCGCCACCATTCGCTTCGCTTCCGCAGCTTGGGATACATCCCCAGTAACGCCAACAACTTTCACACCGTAAGAGGCAAATTCATCTACTAGGCCTGCTGGGAGCTCTCCACGACTATTTAAGACAATGTTAGCACCTTTTGAAGCAAATTTACGAGCAATAGCCAATCCAATGCCTCGACTTGAGCCAGTAACAAATACATTTTTATTCTTCAGTTCCATAGTCACCTCATCTATTCGTTCAGTAGAGCATCAAGGCTAGCCTGATCCTCAACATTTTTTGTTGGAAGAGTTTTATCGATTTTTTTCAAGAAGCCAGTCAAGACCTTCCCTGGACCAATCTCAATCACTTCATCTACTCCAAATTCTTGAATCGTCGCAATCGAATCATAGAAACGAACGGGCTCCATCACTTGGCGAGCCAATAATGTTTTGATTTCGTCTGATTTCATAATCTGCGCTTCTGTATTCCCAACCAAAGGCAAGGTAAAGTCCTTAAAAGTAACTTTTTCAAGTTCAGTCGCTAGTTTCTCACTAGCAGAAGCGAGTAAAGCTGTATGGAAGGGACCAGAGACATTGAGTGGGATTAGACGCTTAGCGCCCGCTTCTTGTAATAATTCAACTGCATAATCTACAGCTTCAACCTCTCCACCAATTACAATTTGAGCAGGGGTATTGTAGTTTGCGGGGGTAACAACTCCCTTCACAGAAGCCTTCTGGCAGATTTCTTCAATCAAGGCAGGATCTGTATTCATAACTGCTACCATCTTCCCACTTCCAGCAGGTGCAGCAGTTTCCATAAATTCACCCCGTTTAGAAACCAAGGCAACCGCTTCTTCAAAAGAAAGAGCGCCCGCAGCAACTAAAGCAGAATATTCTCCTAGAGAAAGACCCGCCACAATATCCGGTGTAATTCCTTTTTCTGCCAACAGACGATAAATAGCAACTGAGGTTGTCAAAATAGCCGGTTGGGTATAGCGTGTTTGATTGAGCTTTTCTTCGTCAGAATCAATCAATTTTCGTAAATCATAACCCAAAATCTGACTTGCGGTATCAAAGGTTTCCTTGACAATTGGATAGGTTGCATACAAGTCACTAGCCATCCCCAATTTTTGAGCACCTTGACCAGCAAATAAGAAGGCACGTTTTGTCACTGTTCTCTTCCTTTCCTTTACTTGTTAGAATTTCACATCAGCCCAGCGAGCTGCTTCTTTCTGAATCACCTTAGCAGCCCCAAGGTAGATATCTTCCAAGATTTCAGCACAGGTTTCTTCTTTGCTTACAAGACCCGCAATTTGCCCCGCCATGACAGATCCGTTATCGACATCTCCGTCCACAACAGCATTGCGAAGTGCACCTGCACCAAGTTCTTCAATTTCTTCTTGAGTCTTCTTACCAGCCAAGAAATCTTTTTCAGCTTGGTTATAGGCAGAAGCCAATTTATTCTTAATCGCACGAACTGGATGTCCAACAACCGACGCAGACACCACTGTATCAATGTCCTTAGCTTTCAAGATTTTATTCTTAAAGTTTTGGTGAGCATTTGATTCTTTAGCAACGACAAAGCGTGTTCCTACTTGAACAGCATCTGCTCCAAGCATGAAGACCGCAGCCGCTCCAGCACCATCTGCTACACCACCAGCACCAATAACTGGAATAGAGACAGCTTCAACCACTTGACGAACTAGGGTCATGGTCGTCAATTTACCAATATGCCCACCTGCTTCCATTCCTTCAGCAATCACAGCATCCGCACCTAGTTTTTCCATCCGTTTTGCTAAAGCTACTGAAGGTACAACTGGAATAACGGTAATGCCAGCTTCGTGGAAACGATCCATATATTTCCCAGGATTCCCTGCACCAGTGGTAACAACTTTAACCCCTTCTTCGATAACCAAGTCAACAATGTCATCTGCAAAAGGAGAGAGGAGCATGATATTCACCCCAAAAGGTTTGTCAGTAATGGATTTGACACGATCAATATTCGCTTTGACAACTTCTTTAGGTGCATTTCCTCCACCGATGATCCCAAGACCACCTGCATTGGATACAGCTCCAGCAAGATCTCCATCTGCTACCCAAGCCATACCACCTTGGAAAATTGGATATTTAATGTTTAATAATTCTGTAATTCGTGTTTGCATAGTACCTTCCTCATTTTCGCTTAAGTAATAGTTTGAAAGCGGTTCTTTGCTTTGAGCGTCAAACTATTACCTAAACAAGAGAGAATATCTTTCGATACTCTCATCCATTATTATTTAGTTTTTTCTTCTACGTAAGCAACAAGGTCACCTACAGTAGACAATCCTTCTTCAGTTTCAATTTGAATGTCGAATGCATCTTCAATTTCTGAAATCACTTGGAACAAATCCAATGAATCAGCTTCAAGATCTTCAAAAGTAGACTCAAGTGTTACTTCTGATGGTTCTTTACCAAGTTCTTCAACGATAATTTCTTGTACTTTTTCAAATACTGCCATGATTGGCCTCCTTAAAATAATAAAAAATTTTTAAAATGTGTTACCACATGTTTAACTAGATTGTAACAAGAAGTGAGCCCCATGTCAAACCTCCACCAAATCCAGACAGAAGAATTGTTTGACTTCCATCCAATTTGATCAGTCCTTGGTCGACACACTCCGATAATAAAATTGGAATACTTGCGGCACTCGTGTTACCATATTCCATCATGTTTGCAGGAAGTTTTTCCCGATCAACCCCGATTTTCTTAGCCATTTTATCTAAGATACGGTCATTTGCTTGGTGCAGAAGAAAAAAATCAATCTCTTCAACAGGCACTGGAGCATCTGCTAACGTATTTTTAATACTCTTAGCCACATCCCGAATGGCAAAATCAAAGACTGCTCTCCCATCCATTGACAAATATTTTTTATCTTCTTCCTTATCAGAATATGGTGAAGATAAACCAACAGATGATGATTGAAGAACTTCTCCACGGGAACCGTCTGAAAACAGACTTTCTGCTAAAAAAGTTTGTTGCTCGGAAGCTTCCAATAAAACACCGCCAGCACCATCCCCAAACAAGACTGCTGTTGTCCGATCTTCCCAATCGATCACTTTCGATAAGGTTTCACTTCCGATAACGATTCCTCGTTTGTACTGGCCAGAGCGAATATACTTTTCAGCAGTCGCAAGCGCAAATACAAATCCACTACAAGCAGCGGTCAAATCAAAAACAAAGGCTTTAGAGGCACCAATTTTAGCTTGAACACGAGCAGCTGTAGATGGCATCATGGAATCCGGTGAAATCGTAGCAACAAAGATAAAATCCAACTGATCCGCTTGTAAACCACTTTTTTCAAGCAAGCGACGAGCCACTTCCGTAGCTAAATCGCTGGTTGATTCTGATTGAGAAATATGACGCTTCCGAATTCCTGTCCGACTAGCAATCCACTCATCACTGGTATCCATCCGTTCAGAAAGATCCTGATTGGAAATCACTTGGATTGGCGCATAATGGGCTGACTGACTAATTTTTGCAAAAGTCATTATTTCAAATCCTCCAAGAAACGATAAAGGTTCTGCAACCCTTTTTGCATCACTTTCCGTTCATCTGGAGACATCCCATCGATAATCTGATTAACCATCCGCTTGTGAAATTGTTGGTGAAGCCGATACAAGAGTTTTCCTCTTTTGGTCAAACTCAAATGGACAACCCGACGATCAACTTCAGATCTGGTTCGTTCAATATAACCTTTTCGTTCAAGGTTATTTAAACTGGTTGTGACTGTACCTAACGTTACCATTAACGAACGCGAAATATCACTTGGAGTTGCGTTTGGTGTTGAGCCGATGACATCTATTGTGTGCATTTCCTTAATAGAAACATCATTAAATCGACTGCTACGTAAACTAGTTTCTTCGATGACTAAAACGTTGTTAAAAATGGATGTAAGGTAATCATTGACTAGTTGAAAATTCAAAAACCACACCCCCTATTCATTACTTTGATAATCGAATTTTATCAAAATTCAAAGCAAATAGCAAGACTCAACAACAAAAACATAAAAATTTTACGTTTTTATTTTCCTATAAATTTTGGACGTCGACGCTCTGAATAGGCAATAACTCCCTCTTTAAAGTCTTCTTTTAAAGATAGATTTCTTTGCAATCTCAACTCAATTTCAGCATAGCGATCCCAATCAGTCAGCATGCTAGACCAGGCCAACTCTTTAATCGCAGCAAAAGAATTGTCTGAGCTACGTCTTAACTTCATGAGAAGTTGGTTAACAGTCTTGTCTAATTTATCTACTTCAGAAACCTTATACACAACGCCATATTCCAGAGCCTTTTCAGCACCTAATGGTTCACCGGTCATCGCTAACTGAGTTGCTCTACTCAAACCAATCGCTCTTCCTAAAAGGAAAAGACCACCAGCATCAGGAGCTAAACCGACTCCCACAAATGCTTGAATAAACTTCGCTTTATCAGAAGCAATACAAAAATCTGCTGCTACTGCCATATTAGCAGTTGCTCCTGCAACCGCACCATCTGCTACCATAATCACAGGTTTTGGAAGTTGCTTCATTTTTTTAGAGATTTGATTAACCAATTCCGCAATTTGCGTTAACGAATCGATATCATCGGCATCGACAGCCCGCTTCATCTCTGCTAAATCACCACCAACCGAAAAAACCTTACCGACTGCTTTAAATAGAATAAAACGAATATCTGGATTCTTCTCAGCTAATTCTAATGCTTCAAGGATTTCCTGACACATTGGAATGTTAAAACCATTTGAAACCTCAGGTCTATTTAAAATAATAGATGCGAGATCCTCTTCAACAGAATATATAATCGTTTCGAACACCATAAGCCACCTCTTTACTAATTAGCTGTTCAAATTGTTTGATAGTTGAACTTATTTATTTTTATATTATTTTAGCACAACTACTTTGAGAAGTAAATTACATTTTCATAACAAAGTGTCTCAGCCGAAAGACTTGCTTGATAGCAGTGCTGTTTTAGATTGTAACCAAGCTCTATCTTTGGTATAATTTAAAGAAAGTTGTGTAAAGGAGTCCACATGAAAGTAGTTAAATTTGGTGGTAGTTCATTAGCATCTGCTACCCAGTTAGAAAAAGTATTCAATATCGTTAAAGAAGATGAAGCCCGTCAATACGTGGTCGTTTCTGCTCCAGGGAAACGCAATGCGGAGGACACAAAAGTCACAGATGCCCTCATCAAGTATTTTAAAGAATATACCAACGGAAAAGATACGAACCAAAGTCAAGAATGGATTATCAATCGCTATCGATCTATTACAGAGGAGTTAGACTTAGACGAGGAAATTATCGAAGAGATTGCTAGAGATATCAAATCCCTTGCAACACTTCCCAAGTCTGACAACACTTTCTTATATGATACCTTCTTAGCAGCTGGAGAAAACAACAATGCGAAACTCATCGCAGCTTACTTTGTAAAAAAGGGATTAGAAGCAAAATATATCCATCCAAAAGATGCAGGTATCTTTGTAACAAGTGAACCTTGCAATGCCCGCATTCTTCCTTCTAGTTACGATAAGATTGAAGAACTGAGAAACCATAATGAAATTTTAGTGATCCCTGGATTCTTTGGAATTACTAAAGAAGGCCAAGTCTGTACTTTTTCAAGAGGTGGTTCTGATATTACAGGATCAATTATCGCAGCGGGAGTTAAAGCAGATCTCTACGAGAACTTTACAGACGTCGATGGTATTTTTGCAGCTCACCCAGGCATTATCAAACAGCCACATTCTATTCCTGAGTTAACCTATAAGGAGATGCGGGAATTAGCCTATGCTGGCTTTAGTGTCCTCCATGATGAAGCACTGGTACCAGCCTATCGTGGAAAGATTCCAATGGTGATCAAGAACACCAACAATCCAAAACATCCAGGTACGAAGATTGTGCTGAACCATACCGATGAAAATGTTAAAGTTGTTGGAATTGCAGGAGATTCTGGATTTGTCAGCATTAATACCACCAAATACCTGATGAATAGAGAAGTCGGTTTTGGTAGAAAACTATTACAAATTTTAGAAGATTTGAACATCAGTTGGGATCACATGCCAACAGGTATTGACGACTTGTCGGTCATTCTCCGTTCAAAAGAATTAACCCCAATTAAAGAACAAGAAATCTTAAAACATTTAATCCAAGACTTACAAGTGGACTATGCAGAAATCGAACATGATCTTTCTATTATCATGATAGTAGGAGAAAATATGAAAAATCAGATCGGTGTAACTGCAACAGCTACGAAAGCTTTATCAGAAAACAACATTAATATCCAAATGATTTCCCAAGGATCCAGTGAAGTTTCTATCATGTTTGTAGTTAATCAAGAACAAGAAAAACAAGCCATAAAAGCTCTATACAATGTATTCTTTAACTAAAAAAAGGTTCGAAAGAACCTTTTTTACTTATCTAATAAAAAAGAAAAATAAAAAAACCCTTTCGGGCACTTACTCCGCCAGTAGGACTCGAACCTACGACATCATGATTAACAGTCATGCGCTACTACCAACTGAGCTATGGCGGAAAAAAGCTAAGCGACTACCATATCTCACAGGGGGCAACCCCCAACTACTTCCGGCGTTCTAGGGCTTAACTTCTGTGTTCGGCATGGGTACAGGTGTATCTCCTAGGCTATCGTCACTTAACTCTGAATGAT
>NZ_JASHER010000009.1:0-77691 GCF_047463015.1 Streptococcus australis
AGGCGGTTAGAGGTTCGACTCCTCTAGGGTGCATAAAGCGTAAGCTTTAGTTCGGGAAGTAGCTCAGCTTGGTAGAGTACTTGGTTTGGGACCAAGGTGTCGCAGGTTCGAATCCTGTCTTCCCGATTTATGGCGGTGTAGCTCAGCTGGCTAGAGCGTCCGGTTCATACCCGGGAGGTCGGGGGTTCGATCCCCTTCGCCGCTATACTATTGATCTTGTCGGACCTTTAGCTCAGCTGGTTAGAGCTCTCGGCTCATAACCGAGTGGTCGTAGGTTCAAGTCCTACAAGGTCCATAATTAGCTGGAGGATTACCCAAGTCCGGCTGAAGGGAACGGTCTTGAAAACCGTCAGGCGTGTAAAAGCGTGCGTGGGTTCGAATCCCACATCCTCCTTAATATTAACGCGGGATGGAGCAGCTCGGTAGCTCGTCGGGCTCATAACCCGAAGGTCGTAGGTTCAAATCCTGCTCCCGCAATATTTGGCTCGGTAGCTCAGTTGGTAGAGCAATGGATTGAAGCTCCATGTGTCGGCGGTTCGATTCCGTCTCGCGCCATTTTCTTTTAATACTAAGCGGGTGTAGTTTAGTGGTAAAACTACAGCCTTCCAAGCTGTTGTCGCGAGTTCGATTCTCGTCACCCGCTTTGAACATTCGTTCAATACCAAGTTTTTTACTTGGGCGCGTAGCTCAGGTGGTTAGAGCGCACGCCTGATAAGCGTGAGGTCGGTGGTTCGAGTCCACTCGTGCCCATTAGGAGAATTACTCAAGAGGCTGAAGAGGACGGTTTGCTAAATCGTTAGGTCGGGTAACCGGCGCGGGGGTTCGAATCCCCCATTCTCCGTATAAAATTAAGTTAGCTTTCTAGCTAACTTTTTTTGTTATTTTAATACATCAATAGAAATAAAAATGTAACAAAGGCGTAACATAAAATCTTTTTTTTTCTGTTATACTAGTTAGTGTCTTATATGAAGGAGTCTTTTATTTTATGAAGAAAAAATTATTAACGACTATTTTACTTAGTACAGTTGCTTTATCACAAGTAGGTACAGTTATTTCTGTAGGAGCTGATTCTACTGATGATAAAATCGCAGCACAAGATAGTAAGATTGCTGATTTGAGTTCAAAAGAACAAAGTGCTCAAGCAGAAGTTGATCAAATTCAATCTCAAGTTTCTGAAATCAAAAAACAACAAGAAACTCTTAAAGCCGAGAATGAACGTTTGAATGAAGAGTCTGCTCGTCTCTCTGCTGAGATTGAAGAACTCTCTAAAAACATTGTTGCTCGTCAAGAATCATTGGCGAACCAAGCACGTAGTGCTCAAACAACAGGAACTGCTACAAGTTACATTAACGCTATTGTAAGTTCTGGTTCTTTGACTGAAGCTATTTCACGTGTTTCTGCTATGAATGAAATTGCTAGTGCTAACAACAAAATGCTTGAAGAGCAAAAACGCGATAAAGAAGCAATTGACGCTAAGCAAAAAGAAAACAATGAAGCAATCAACACTGTTATTGCCAACCAACAAAAATTAGATGAAGATTCGCAAGCATTGACAACTAAAGAAGCTGAGTTGAAGGTTGCACAATTGAATTTGGCAGCTGAAAAATCAACTGCAGAAAATGAAAAGAATGCTTTGCTTGCAGAAAAAGCGGCTGCAGAGAAAGCAGCAGCTGAAGCAGCAGCGGCTGAAGCAGCATACCGCGCACAACAAGAAGAGCAACGTAAGGCTGTAGAAGCATCTGCTAATACGAACTTGCAAGCACAAGTGCAAGCTGCTACTCAAACACCAGCAGCTGAAGCAGCACAACCTCAAGCAACTGTTTCAACTCCTGTAGCACCAGCAGTTCAAACTCAAACTGTTGCTACACCTGCTGCAACTAGTCGTCCAACATACAGCAGTTCTGCAAGTTCATATCCAGTAGGTGAATGTACTTGGGGTGCGAAAGTATTGGCTCCTTGGGCTGGTGATTACTGGGGGAACGGAGCGCAGTGGGCTGCAAGTGCTGCAGCAGCTGGATTCCGTACTGGTAGCCAACCACAAGTCGGGGCTATTGCTTGTTGGAATGACGGTGGATATGGACACGTAGCAGTGGTTACAGCTGTTCAGTCAACTACAAGTATTCAAGTATCTGAATCTAACTACTTAGGTATCCGTAGCATTGGGAACTACCGTGGATGGTTTAACCCAGTTAATGCACAAGGATCAGTTACTTATATCTATCCAAACTAAGAATTCAAAACACCCACTAAAAGTGGGTGTTTTTTACTATAGTTACTATTTTAATTTTTGGTGGATTATGGATTGAAAAATCATGTAAAAAGGGTTACAATGGGTAAAGAGAAGATTTGTACAATTTGTACATTGTGGTTAAATTTATGTGGAGGAAATCATGTCGTTTTCGGATTTAATGCTGTTTGCTTTATCTTCTAACCAAGATTTGGCTAAACGTGTCTCTAAGGAGATGGGACTGCCACTTGGTAAGTCGACCGTACGTCAATTTTCTGATGGGGAAATCCAGGTTAATATTGAGGAGTCTATTCGTGGTAAAGAGGTTTATATTCTTCAGTCTACGAGCTCTCCTGTAAATGATAATTTAATGGAAATTTTGATCATGGTAGACGCTCTAAAACGTGCCAGTGCTCAAACCATTAATGTAGTGATGCCCTATTATGGTTATGCTCGTCAAGACCGTAAAGCTCGTGCTCGTGAGCCGATTACATCCAAATTGGTTGCCAATATGTTAGAGATTGCTGGTGTAGATCGTCTTTTGACCATTGATTTGCATGCAGCTCAGATTCAAGGATTCTTTGATATTCCGGTGGATCATTTGATGGGAGCTCCATTGATTGCTGACTACTTTGAACGTCGTGGAATGGTTGGTTCTGACTATGTGGTAGTTAGTCCGGACCACGGTGGTGTGACCCGTGCTCGTAAGTTAGCCGAATTTTTAAAAACACCGATTGCTATCATTGATAAACGTCGGAGTGTTGATAAGATGAACACCAGTGAAGTCATGAACATCATTGGGAACGTTGAAGGGAAAACTTGTATCCTGATTGACGATATGATCGATACTGCGGGAACAATTTGCCACGCTGCAGATGCACTTGATGAAGCAGGAGCAGTAGAAGTCTATGCTAGCTGTACGCATCCGGTATTGTCTGGCCCAGCTATGGACAATATTCAGAAATCAGCCATTAAGAAGTTGGTAGTATTGGATACCATTTACCTACCTGAAGAGCGCTTAATCGATAAAATTGAACAAATCTCTATCGCAAAACTATTGGCAGAAGCGATTATCCGTATCCATGAAAAACGTCCTCTGTCTCCTCTATTTGAAACTGGAAATGCGAAAAAATCTTAAAATGTAAAAAAGAGGTTGTAGAAAGCCTCTTTTTTAAGAAAGGAAAAATATGTTTTTCAACTGGTTAAAAAAAGGAAGTAAGATCAATAATCAGAGGGAGGAGTTGCTGAAGGAAGCACAAAAAAATGAGGATAGATTGGATCCTTATCTCCCCAAAAAGACCTTGCCAAAAAGTGGTGCAATCAAATAAAAGAAGGAAAACACTTACAAAATAAAAGATTTCTACTTTAAAGGTCAAATCTTCTCTTACCTTAAAAAAATATAAAATTAATTTAAAAAATAGGTCAGATTTTATTGACAAATAAAATATATCGTAGTAAACTAATAATAGTTACGAAGTAACGAACTATTTTTTAAAATGAAAAAAGGAGATAAAACAATGAAAAAAGTTTTATTATCATCAGTAGCAGCTCTTGCACTTTTTGCAGCAGCAGCACCAGCATTTGCGAACGAAAACCCTATTAACGGTGGAGCTAACACTCCAGGTGCTTTTGATTCACGTGAAGCATACGAAAACCAATCAGAATTTGTAAGTGCTCGTACAGTTGAAGAATACCTTAACGGTCACATGCCAGACATCATGGCTGAAGCAGCTCAAGATCCTGCTGTAGTTGCAGCTAAAGCTGAATTGGATGCTGTTGAAGGTGGTTCACACCTTTACGGTGAAAAGAAAGCAGCTTATGATGCAGCATTCAACACTGCATTCTTGAACGTACGTAACAAATATGTACAACAATTCCAAAAAGTTCAAAATTCAGCTAAAAAAGCAGAAGGTCGTTACTACATCTTGAACGAAACTCCAGAACAAAAGAATGCTCGTTACTTGAAAGAACATGGAATCAATCCAGAACAAGCTAAAGCTGAACAAGAAAAAGCTAAAGAAGAAGCAGCTAAATCAGAAGAAGCAGCTAAAGCAGCAACAGCTGGTAAAGCTGGATCTAAACAAGCTGACAAAGCTCTTCCAAAAACAAGCGCAGTTAAATAATTCTTATTAATTAGCTCTTAAATTAAATATCACTGGGCCTTCGGGCTCGGTGTTATTTTTTAGATTAAACGGTATATAGGGGATCTTATTTTTATGAATCGTACAGATAAACATTCTAGTTCTAAAAGAAAGGGCATTTCGCTTATTCTTGCTTTAGTTGCTCTTGTAGCCCTTGTAGGTGGTTTTGTCCTCTTTAATCCATTTGGGAAACATACCTCATCTGATAAAAAGGATACGAGCTCATCATCTAGTGCAAGTAGCAAAGAGGTCAAAGAAGTCAAGTATGAGCCAAGTCAAGAAGAAAAAGAGTATTTAGCCAACCGCTTTGCTCAATTAACTGCTGTCAATCCAGAAGCGATTGCCTATGTTTATGCTCCAGGAACTCAGTTGGATGAGCCTGTTGTTCAAACAGGGGATAATGCTACGTATTTGGATAAAACTTTTGAGGGTGGAAACCAACCTTTAATGGGAACTGTTTTCATGGATACTGATAATAAAAAAGACTTTAGTGATCGTTTGACGTGGTTATTCGGTCATGCTCGTGGTAGCCAGGTTGAAGATCATCGGATGTTTAACGATGTTAACTTCTATGATAACCAAGAGTACTTTAATCAGCATCCTTACGTAGTTATTGAAACACCTGAACGCAAGTATTATTATGAAGCAATGGGCTTGGTCATTGTCCCTGAAACCACTGCTTTCTATCGTACAAGTTTCACGGATGATGAAGATTTCACTACCCAGTTGAAAAATATCTATGAGTCAGCTCGTACCAAGAATCCAAATATCAAAATCAATGCTTCTGATAAGTACCTAGTTTTGTCTACTTGTCGTGAAGAAGATGATACTATTCGTTCCAATCTCTACCTTCGTCAAATTCCGGATTCGGAAATGAAGGATTTCTTGGCGAAACATGGTGACCAGTTGAATTATGTGGCAACACGTGGTCAAGAATAAAAAAGATTTGGTAAAATTTATTCAATGAGAGGATTTAGCATGTGCTAGGTCCTTTTTTGATGAAAAAGGTCATTATTGTATCATTTTAGTTGGGACTACCCCCTTTTTTGCGATGGCTTTCTATTTATAGTATAATGGTGATAGAACTTTTTGGAGGTGGCTATGGATTTAACAAAACGGTTTAATCAAAATTTGAATCGAATCGAGATTTCCTTGATTCGTCAGTTTGACCAAGCCATTTCTTCTATTCCAGGTGTCTTACGATTGACCTTGGGTGAGCCAGATTTTACGACACCAGATCATGTAAAGGAAGCGGCAAAAGCAGCTATTGACGCTAATCAAAGTCATTATACGGGTATGAGTGGCTTACTACCTCTACGAGAAGCTGCTAGTCAGTTTGTTGCTGAAAAGTATAACCTAGAGTATCGACCAGAGGATGAAATTTTAGTTACAATTGGGGCAACGGAGGCCCTTTCTGCGACCTTGACTGCTATATTGGAACCTGGAGATGTGGTATTATTACCAGCACCTTCTTATCCTGGTTACGAACCCATTATTAAACTGATGGGGGCTAGTGTCGTCGAAATTGATACGACTGATAATCGCTTTGTCCTTAGCCCAGAGGCCTTAGAAAAGGCTTTAGAAGAGCAAGGGGATCGCGTCAAGGCGGTTATTCTCAACTATCCAGCTAATCCAACAGGTGTCACCTACTCTAAAGAGCAGATGCAGGATTTGGCTAGTGTCTTGAAGAAATATGAAGTTTTTGTCATTTGTGATGAGGTCTACTCAGAATTAACCTACACAGGTCAGCCTCACGTTTCCTTGGGATCCTATCTACGGGATCAAGCCATTATTATCAATGGCTTATCTAAGTCTCATGCTATGACAGGCTGGAGACTTGGTTTTATCTTTGCTCCGGCTCCTTTGACAGCTCAATTAATCAAGAGTCATCAGTACTTGGTGACTGCAGCGGGGACCATGAACCAGTATGCAGCCATTGAAGCCTTAACGGTTGGTAAAGACGACGCAGAGCCGATGAAACGGGAATACATAGAGCGTCGAGATTATATCATCAAAGAAATGTCTGCCATGGGCTTTGATATTATCCGCCCGGATGGTGCCTTCTATATTTTTGCTAAGATCCCACAAGGATATAACCAAGACTCCTTCGATTTTTTGAAGCTCCTAGCCCAAGAAAAGGCTGTTGCCTTTATCCCAGGAATGGCTTTTGGTCCTTATGGCGAAGGCTATGTACGCTTGTCTTATGCAGCCAGTATGGAAGTGATCCAAGAAGCAATGAGTCGGTTGAAGGAGTTTATGAAAGAACATGCTGGAGAGCATTGAGAGTCGTGGTATCGTCCTCTACCATCGGGATTATCGAGAGGATGATAAGCTGGTTAAAATCTTTACAGAGCAAGCTGGCAAGCTCATGTTTTTCGTGAAACATGCCAATCGTTCTCGGTTGAATTCTATGATTCAACCTTTGACTTTAGCGGATATGTATCTGAAAATCAATGATGACGGACTCAGCTATATCGAAGATATTCATGAGGTTCAAAGTTTCCAAGGGATTAATCAAGATCTTTTTCGTCTTTCCTACGCAACCTATATACTAGCCTTGGCAGATGCTAGTATACAGGATCGTCAACCTGATCCAGCTTTATTTGCTTTTTTAGAGCAGACCTTGCAATTGATGGATCGGGGCTTGGATTATGAAATCTTGACCAATATTTTTGAAATGCAGATTTTATCCCGATTTGGTGTTGCCTTAAACGTCCATGAGTGTTGTGTCTGTCATCGAGTGGGGTTGCCATTTGATTTTTCATTCCGCTTGGGTGGTGTCCTTTGCCCAGATCATTATGATCGTGACGAAAGACGAGCCCACTGGGATCCAAACGCCCTCTATTTGCTGGATCGTTTTCAAGCTGTGAAATTTGGTGAGTTAGAGACGATTTCCATCCATGATGCGATGAAGAAAGAGTTGAGAAAGTACCTAGACCAACTCTATGATGAATATGTAGGCATTCATTTAAAAGCTAAGAAATTTATTGATTCCCTGGGAAGCTGGGGAGAGATCTTAAAAGATCAGTCTGGAGGTAAGAAATGAAAAAAATTGCAGTTGATGCAATGGGTGGAGATCATGCTCCACAGGCCCTAGTAGAAGGGGTCAATCAAGCCATACAAGAATTTAAGGATATCGAAGTCATTTTGTATGGGGATGAGGCTAAAATTAAGCAATACCTGACAGCAACTGAGCGGGTATCCATCGTCCATACGGATGAGAAAATCAACTCAGATGATGAGCCAACTCGTGCGATTCGTCGGAAAAAGCAAGCCAGTATGGTCTTAGCAGCGCATGCAGTTAAGAATGGGGAAGCGGATGCGATGCTTTCTGCAGGAAATACAGGAGCTCTTCTTGCCTCTGGTTACTTCATCGTCGGTCGGATCAAGGTCATCGATCGTCCAGGTTTGATGTCGACTCTTCCTACCCTTGATGGGAAGGGCTATGATATGTTGGATCTGGGGGCAAATGCTGAAAATACGCCAACTCACTTGCACCAATATGCGATTATGGGAGCCTATTATGCAGAGAATGTCCGTGGCATTAAGCGACCTCGTATCGGTCTCTTAAATAACGGAACAGAGGAAAGCAAAGGGGATCCCCTACGCAAGGAGACCTATCAATTATTAGCAGCAGATCCTTCTCTTAATTTTGTAGGAAATGTGGAAGCGCGTGACTTGATGGATGGAGTTGCTGACGTCATTGTCACAGATGGATTTACAGGAAATGCTGTCCTTAAGACTATGGAAGGAACTGCTCTGGGCCTCTTTAAACAGTTGAAAACGGTCCTTAGTGGTGGCGGGTTGAAAGCTAAGATTGGAGCCCTCCTCTTGAAGAATAATCTACGAGGTTTGAAAAAGACCTTGGATTATTCAGATGTTGGAGGTGCGGTCTTGTTTGGCTTACAAGCCCCTGTCGTGAAAACCCATGGTTCTAGTGATGCCAAGGCAGTCTATAGTACGATCCGCCAGATCCGGACCATGTTAGAAACAGATGTTATCCGTAAATCTGTGGTTGAATTATCAGAATTGGAGGAAGAGAAATGAGTCGTCATCAAGAAATTTTTAAACTAGTTGAAGGGTTGATTAAAGATCATAAGGGATCTGAGTATGAGGTTACTTTGGATTTGGACTTACGAAAGGACTTGGAAGTAGATTCCGTTGATCTCATGGAATACATTATTTATTTGGAAGAAGCCTACCAAATTGATATCCCAGATAAAGACATTGATGCCATGGCAACTGTTGGAGATATGGTAGACTACGTTTTGAAGAAAACAAGCAAATAAAGTTCGGTTTTTACGAACGAATAAGCATCTAAAAATAAGAGGTTGAATCTTTTTGATTCAATCTCTTATTATTTTTGTATTACAAGCGAACAAGATACGGATTTAACTTGAAAAAACAACATCTCTGTGATACACTGAAAGGGATAAAAGATGAAAGGCGAACAAGAAGATGTCCGATCAATTAATTTATACGGGGAAAGCAAAAGATATTTATAGTACAGAAGACGAACATGTGATTAAGTCCGTTTATAAGGACCAGGCTACCATGCTGAATGGAGCTCGCAAAGAGACCATTGAGGGGAAAGGTGTGCTGAATAATCAGATTTCGTCTCTTATTTTTGAAAAATTGAATGCTGCGGGTGTAGCGACGCACTTTATTGAACGTATTTCTGATACCGAACAATTGAACAAGAAAGTGACCATCATTCCTTTGGAGGTTGTTCTTCGCAATGTGACTGCGGGTTCTTTCTCTAAACGTTTTGGCGTGGAAGAAGGTTTGGACTTGAAAACTCCAATCGTTGAATTTTACTACAAGAACGATGAGTTGGACGATCCATTCATCAATGATGAGCATGTGAAGTTTTTGGAAATTGCCAATGACGAACAAATTGCCTATATCAAGGAAGAAACGCGTCGTATCAATGAGTTGCTGAAAGATTGGTTTGCACAAATTGGTCTTCGTTTGATTGACTTCAAATTGGAATTTGGTTTTGATAAGGATGGCAAGATTATCTTGGCAGATGAATTTTCACCAGATAATTGCCGCCTTTGGGATGCGGAAGGGCACCATATGGACAAGGATGTTTTCCGTAGAGATTTGGGCAGTCTGACAGATGTGTACAAGGTTGTGTTGGAGAAATTACAGGGCTTGAAGTAATCTGTTTGAAGGGAAAACCTTCGTCTTTAATAACTTTTTTGAATAGAAATAAAGGAAATAAAATGGATAAACGTATTTTCGTTGAGAAAAAAGCTGATTTTCGTGTGAAATCGGACTCTTTAGTAAAAGAATTACAGCATAATCTTCAGTTGAAAACCTTGAAGGATCTTCGGATTGTTCAGGTTTACGATGTCTTTAATTTGGCAGAGGATTTGTTTGCGCGTGCGGAAAAACACATCTTCTCTGAGCAAGTGACTGATACTGTTTTCGACGAAGCTACGGTTCAGGCTGATCTTGAGAAGTATGCATTCTTTGCTATCGAAAGTTTGCCTGGCCAATTTGATCAACGGGCGGCATCTTCGCAAGAAGCTTTGCTGTTGTTGGGTAGTTCAAATGATGTAACAGTGAATACAGCACAATTGTACTTGGTTAACAAGGATATTGATGCGAATGAATTGGAAGCTGTCAAAAACTACCTCTTGAACCCAGTAGACTCTCGTTTCAAAGATATCACTGTTGGTATTGCGAAACAGGATTTCTCTGAGTCTGATAAGACCATTCCAAGCTTGGATTTCTTTGAAACTTATACGGCAGAAGATTTTGCACAGTATAAGGCTGAGCAAGGATTGGCAATGGAAGTGGATGACCTTCTCTTCATCCAAGATTACTTCAAATCTATTGGACGTGTACCAACTGAGACTGAACTTAAGGTTTTGGATACTTACTGGTCTGACCACTGTCGTCACACGACTTTCGAAACTGAGTTGAAAAATATCGACTTCTCGGCTTCTAAATTTGAAAAACAATTGCAAGCGACTTATGACAAGTATATTGCCATGCGTGATGAGTTGGGACGTACAGAAAAACCTCAAACCTTGATGGATATGGCGACTATTTTTGGCCGTTATGAGCGTGCTAATGGTCGTTTGGACGACATGGAAGTGTCTGATGAAATCAATGCCTGCTCAGTTGAAATTGAAGTGGATGTCAATGGTGTCAAAGAACCATGGCTTCTCATGTTCAAGAATGAAACCCACAACCACCCAACGGAAATTGAACCATTTGGTGGAGCGGCTACTTGTATCGGTGGTGCCATTCGTGACCCATTGTCAGGGCGTTCCTACGTTTACCAAGCCATGCGTATCTCAGGTGCTGGTGATATTACAGCTCCAATTTCAGAAACTCGCGCTGGTAAATTGCCACAACAAGTGATTTCTAAAACAGCAGCTCACGGTTATTCTTCATATGGTAACCAAATTGGTCTTGCAACAACTTATGTTCGTGAATACTTCCACCCAGGTTTCGTTGCTAAGCGTATGGAGCTAGGTGCCGTTGTCGGTGCGGCTCCTAAGGAAAATGTTGTCCGTGAAAAACCTGAAGCAGGCGATGTGATCATTTTACTCGGTGGTAAGACTGGACGTGACGGTGTCGGTGGTGCGACAGGTTCATCTAAAGTTCAAACAGTTGAATCTGTTGAAACAGCTGGTGCTGAGGTTCAAAAAGGGAATGCTATCGAAGAACGTAAGATTCAACGTCTTTTCCGTAATGGGGATGTGACCCGTCTGATCAAGAAATCAAATGACTTTGGTGCTGGTGGTGTCTGTGTGGCTATCGGTGAATTGGCAGATGGTCTTGAAATTGATCTAGACAAAGTGCCATTGAAATACCAAGGTTTGAACGGTACAGAAATTGCCATCTCTGAATCTCAAGAACGGATGGCTGTCGTGGTTCGTCCAGAAGATGTAGATGCCTTCGTCGCAGCATGTAACAAAGAAAATATTGATGCTGTTGTCGTTGCAACAGTGACGGAGAAACCAAATCTTGTCATGCACTGGAATGGTGAAACCATCGTGGATTTGGAACGTCGTTTCCTTGATACAAACGGTGTACGTGTGGTTGTAGATGCTAAGGTAGTTGACAAGGCTGTTAAGCTTCCAGAAGAACGTCAAACATCTGCTGCAACCCTTGAAGCTGATACTCTTGAAGTCCTGGCTGACCTTAACCATGCCAGTCAAAAAGGGTTACAAACCATCTTTGATAGCTCAGTTGGTCGTTCAACAGTCAATCACCCACTCGGTGGTCGCTACCAAATTACACCAACGGAAGCTTCTGTACAGAAATTGCCAGTTCAACACGGCGTGACAACAACTGCTTCTGTTATGGCGCAAGGGTTTAACCCTTATATCGCCGAATGGTCTCCATATCATGGTGCTGCTTATGCGGTCATCGAAGCAACTGCTCGTTTGGTTGCTGCTGGTGCCAACTGGTCTAAGGCTCGTTTCTCTTATCAAGAATACTTCGAGCGGATGGATAAACAAGCAGAGCGTTTTGGCCAACCAGTAGCTGCTCTTCTTGGATCCATTGAAGCTCAGATTCAACTTGGTTTGCCATCTATCGGTGGGAAAGACTCGATGTCTGGTACCTTTGAAGAATTAACCGTACCACCAACCTTGGTTGCTTTTGGGGTAACAACTGCAGATAGCCGTAAGGTTCTTTCTCCAGAATTCAAAGCTGCTGGTGAAAATATTTACTACATTCCTGGTCAAGCTTTGGCACAAGAAATTGACTTCGAACTTATCAAATCTAACTTTGCTCAATTTGAAGCCATCCAAGCTGACCACAAAGTGACAGCCGCATCAGCTGTTAAATATGGTGGTGTGGTTGAAGCTCTTGCACTTGCAACTTTTGGTAACCATATCGGAGCAAATGTCGAATTAGCTGACCTTGACACTAGCTTGACAGCCCAATTGGGTGGACTCGTCTTCACATCGCCTGAAGAAATTGCAGGTGTTGCCAAGATTGGACAAACAGTAGCAGACTTTACACTAGTTGTCAACGGTGTAACGCTTGATGGACACAAACTTGACAGTGCCTTCCAAGGTAAATTGGAAGAGGTTTACCCAACGGAATTTGCACAAGCAACAGAGTTGGAAGAAGTACCTGCTGTGGCATCAGATGCTGTGATCAAAGCTAAAGAAACAGTTGAAAAGCCAGTGGTTTACATCCCAGTATTCCCAGGTACCAACTCAGAATATGACTCCGCTAAGGCCTTTGAAAAAGAAGGTGCAAAAGTCAACTTGGTACCATTTGTCACACTCAACGAAAAAGCGATTGTCAAGTCTGTTGACACCATGGTTGACAATATTGAAAAAGCCAACATTATCTTCTTTGCAGGTGGCTTCTCAGCAGCGGATGAACCAGATGGATCAGCTAAATTTATCGTGAACATCTTGCTCAATGAAAAAGTTCGTTCGGCTATTGATAGCTTCATCGAAGGTGGTGGTTTGATCATCGGTATCTGTAATGGATTCCAAGCTCTTGTCAAATCAGGTCTTCTTCCATATGGTAACTTTGAAGATGCAAGTAGTACGAGTCCAACCCTCTTCTACAATGATGCCAATCAACACGTGGCTAAGATGGTGGAAACACGGATTGCTAATACCAATTCACCATGGCTTGCTGGAGTTGAAGTTGGGGACATCCATGCCATCCCAGTATCACACGGTGAAGGGAAGTTTGTCGTGACAGCTGAGGAATTCGCGGAGCTTCGTGACAATGGTCAAATCTTTAGCCAATACGTTGATTTCGAAGGCCAACCAAGCATGGATTCTAAATACAATCCAAATGGTTCTGTCCATGCAATCGAAGGAATTACCAGCAAGAACGGTCAAATCATTGGGAAGATGGGTCACTCAGAACGTTTTGAAGATGGTCTCTTCCAAAATATTCCAGGAAATAAAGATCAACATCTCTTTGCATCAGCAGTTCAATACTTTACTGAAAAATAAAAGGTGTACAACATGACATACGAAGTAAAATCTCTTAATGAAGAGTGTGGAGTCTTTGGGATTTGGGGACATCCAGACGCAGCAAAACTCACCTATTTTGGCCTTCACAGTCTCCAACACCGGGGACAAGAAGGGGCAGGAATCCTGGCCAATGACCAAGGAACTTTGAGACGTCATCGGGATACAGGTCTGCTTTCAGAAGTCTTTCGGAATCCTTTAAATTTGGAAAAATTGACAGGATCTTCTGCTATTGGACATGTTCGCTATGCGACAGCGGGGGAAGCGTCTGTGGATAACATCCAACCCTTCCTCTTCCGCTTTCAAGATACGCAGTTTGGTCTGGCCCATAATGGGAATTTGACCAATGCCCAATCGCTTAAATCGGAATTAGAAAAAAATGGAGCCATCTTTAGCTCGACCTCTGACTCAGAAATTCTGGCCCACTTGATCCGTCGGAGCCACAACCCTTCCTTTATGGGGAAAATCAAGGAAGCACTCAATACGGTCAAAGGTGGATTTGCTTATCTGATGTTGTTTGAAGATAAGCTGATCGCAGCTCTAGACCCAAATGGATTCCGTCCTCTTTCCATCGGGAAAATGGCCAATGGTGCCTTGGTTGTTTCTTCGGAAACCTGTGCCTTTGAGGTGATTGGGGCAGAATGGATCCGAGATGTGCATCCTGGTGAGCTCGTGATCTTTGATGAAAATGGCATTACCTATGATCGCTATACGGATGATACTCAACTAGCAATTTGTTCTATGGAGTATATCTATTTTGCTCGTCCTGATTCCAATATCCAAGGGGTCAACGTCCATACAGCTCGCAAGCGGATGGGAGCTCAGTTGGCTAGAGAATTTAAGAACCAGGCAGATATTGTGGTGGGGGTGCCCAACTCTTCTCTCAGTGCGGCCATGGGCTTTGCGGAAGAATCCGGTCTGCCAAATGAAATGGGCTTGATCAAGAATCAGTATGTCCAACGGACCTTTATCCAACCGACTCAGGAATTGCGGGAACAAGGAGTGCGAATGAAGCTCTCTGCCGTATCTGGGGTCGTGAAAGGCAAACGGGTTGTCATGATTGATGATTCCATCGTGCGTGGGACAACCTCTCGTCGGATTGTGAAACTGTTGAAAGAAGCAGGGGCTACCGAAGTCCATGTAGCAATTGCCAGTCCAGCTCTGGCTTATCCATGTTTCTATGGAATTGATATCCAGAGCCGCGAAGAGCTAATCGCAGCTAACCATACAGTAGAGGAAACTTGTGAGATTATCGGTGCGGACAGCCTGACCTACTTGTCCATTGATGGCTTGATTGATTCTATTGGCATTGATACCGATGCACCAAACGGTGGTCTTTGTGTAGCCTACTTTGATGGGAAATACCCAACCCCATTGTATGACTACGAAGAACGCTATTTGGAAAGCTTGAATGAGCAGACCTCCTTTTATTAGGAATGTTTGCAAGTGAATCTGCCCATTCACAGTAGGCTCTAGGAAGAGAAAAAGGAATAAACAAATGACAAATAAAAATGCGTATGCCCAATCGGGTGTGGATGTTGAAGCGGGTTATGAAGTTGTTGAACGGATCAAAAAACACGTAGCACGTACAGAGCGTGCGGGTGTTATGGGAGCTCTTGGTGGTTTCGGTGGTATGTTTGACCTTTCAAAAGCAGGTGTCAAAGAGCCTGTATTGATCTCAGGAACAGATGGTGTTGGAACTAAACTCATGCTGGCTATCAAGTACGACAAACACGATACCATCGGACAAGACTGTGTGGCCATGTGTGTCAACGATATCATCGCTGCAGGTGCTGAGCCTCTCTACTTCCTTGACTATATCGCAACTGGTAAAAATGAACCAGCTAAACTGGAACAGGTCGTTGCAGGTGTTGCTGAAGGTTGTGTGCAAGCTGGTGCAGCCCTTATCGGTGGGGAAACGGCTGAAATGCCTGGTATGTATGGTGAAGATGACTATGACTTGGCTGGATTTGCTGTCGGTGTTGCAGAAAAATCTCAAATCATCGATGGGTCAAAAGTAGCTGAAGGCGATGTGATTCTGGGGCTTGCTTCAAGTGGCATCCACTCAAATGGTTACTCACTCGTGCGTCGTGTCTTTGCGGATTACACAGGGGAAGAAGTATTGCCTGAATTGGAAGGCAAAAAACTCAAGGACGTTCTTTTGGAGCCAACTCGTATTTACGTCAAAGCAGCTTTGCCACTCATCAAAGAAGAATTGGTCAACGGGATTGCCCACATCACAGGTGGTGGTTTCATCGAAAATGTACCACGTATGTTCGCTGATGACTTGGCTGCTGAAATTGACGAAAGCAAAGTGCCAGTTCTTCCGATTTTCAAAGCCCTTGAAAAATATGGCCAAATCAAACACGAAGAAATGTTTGAAATCTTCAACATGGGGATTGGTCTCATGCTTGCGGTCAAACCAGAAAATGTGGAACGTGTCAAAGAACTTCTTGATGAACCTGTTTATGAAATCGGTCGAATTGTGAAGAAAGATGGCGCAAGTGTGGTGATTAAATAATGGCTAAAAGGATTGCTGTTTTTGCTTCCGGGAATGGTTCAAACTTTCAGGTGATTGCGGAACAATTTCCAGTAGAATTTGTCTTTTCAGATCACCGGGATGCCTATGTCATAGAACGTGCCGAAAAGCTTGGGGTTTTAACCTATGCCTTCGAACTCAAAGAGTTTGAAAACAAGGCAGACTACGAAGGAGCCATCGTCGAACTCTTGGATGAACACCAGATTGACCTAGTTTGTTTAGCTGGTTACATGAAAATCGTCGGACCGACCTTGCTAGCAGCTTATGAAGGTCGTATCATCAATATTCACCCAGCCTATCTTCCAGAATTTCCAGGTGCTCATGGCATTGAGGATGCTTGGAATGCAGGCGTTGACCAGTCTGGCGTGACTATTCACTGGGTGGACTCTGGTGTTGATACCGGTAAGGTCATCAAACAAGTCCGTGTGCCACGCCTTGAAGGGGATACCCTTGATACTTTCGAGACGCGCATCCACGAAACAGAGTACAAGCTCTATCCAGAAGTGTTGGAACATTTGGGAGTTGCACGAAAATAAGGAAGCCCTAGAGCTGAAAAACATTTTTGACTGTAGCAGATGAAGAACTTTTTTAAAAAAGGAAAAGAAAGAAAATGACTAAACGCGCACTAATTAGTGTTTCAGACAAAGCGGGCATTGTTGAATTTGCCCAAGAACTCAAGAAACTTGGTTGGGACATTATCTCAACAGGTGGGACTAAAGTTGCCCTTGATAATGCTGGGGTGGACACTATCGCCATCGATGATGTGACTGGTTTCCCAGAAATGATGGACGGTCGTGTGAAGACCCTCCACCCAAATATCCACGGAGGTCTCCTCGCTCGTCGTGACCTTGATAGTCACCTAGAGGCTGCTAAGGATAATCAGATTGAGCTCATCGACCTTGTTGTGGTCAACCTTTACCCATTTAAGGAAACCATCCTTAAACCAGATGTGACTTACGCTGACGCGGTGGAGAACATTGATATCGGTGGACCATCCATGCTTCGTTCAGCAGCGAAAAACCACGCTAGCGTAACGGTTGTGGTAGACCCTGCTGACTATGCTGTCGTGCTTGACGAATTGGGAGCCAACGGCGAAACCACATACGAAACTCGCCAACGCTTGGCAGCGAAAGTTTTCCGTCACACAGCGGCCTATGATGCTTTAATCGCAGAATACTTCACAGCCCAAGTAGGTGAAACAAAACCGGAAAAACTTACTTTGACTTATGATCTCAAGCAAGCCATGCGTTACGGGGAAAACCCTCAACAAGACGCAGACTTCTACCAAAAAGCTTTGCCAACGGATTACTCCATCGCTTCAGCGAAACAGTTGAACGGGAAAGAATTGTCCTTCAACAATATCCGTGACGCGGATGCTGCGATTCGGATCATCCGTGATTTCAAAGACCGTCCAACCGTTGTGGCCCTGAAACACATGAATCCATGTGGGATTGGTCAAGCTGACGATATCGAAACGGCTTGGGACTACGCTTATGAGTCTGACCCAGTATCCATCTTCGGTGGGATCGTGGTTCTCAACCGTGAGGTAGACGCTGCGACAGCTGAGAAGATGCATGGTGTTTTCCTCGAGATCATCATTGCACCAAGCTACACAGATGAAGCGCTTGAAATCTTGACAACTAAGAAGAAAAACTTGCGTATCCTTGAGTTGCCATTTGACGCTCAAGATGCTAGCGAAGTGGAAGCAGAATACACTGGTGTTGTTGGTGGTCTCCTCATTCAAAACCAAGACGTTGTCAAAGAAAGTCCAGCTGACTGGCAAGTAGTGACCAAACGCCAACCAACGGAGACAGAAGCGACAGCTCTTGAGTTTGCTTGGAAAGCCATCAAGTACGTCAAATCAAACGGAATCATCGTAACTAATGACCATATGACACTTGGTGTTGGCCCAGGTCAAACCAATCGTGTGGCTTCCGTTCGTATCGCTATTGACCAAGCTAAAGACCGTCTTGACGGCGCTGTTCTTGCTTCAGATGCCTTCTTCCCATTTGCGGATAACGTGGAAGAAATCGCCAAAGCAGGGATCAAGGCTATCATCCAACCAGGTGGATCAGTACGTGACCAAGAGTCAATCGAGGCTGCTGACAAATATGGCTTAACCATGATCTTTACAGGTGTTCGTCACTTCAGACATTAACCTAAAAAGGCACTCATCGATGGATGAGCGCCTTTTTTGTTGGTTAGGAATTCCTTAATTTGGATAGATATAGCTGACCGTTCCCCAGACAACATTCGTGGGGTCAAACCAGCCACGGAAATTGTTGATGGTCCGATTTCCATTGTAATTAGCTTCCTTCACTTGGATCTTTTGATCATGTTCGACCTCCGTCACGACTGCAACGTGGCCATAGCCTCCATTATCCCAACAGGCGATAGCACCGACCTCTGGGGTATTTCCTGTCCGGAAGCCCGCAGCGCGTGCACTAGCTGACCACATGCCACCGTTTCCCCACCAGTTTTGTGACCAAGGAGCCAGCTCTTTGGCTGCCCAGGTACATTCACCGACGGGATAGTAATTATCCGGTTGGGTGACCATTGGAGCAGATTTAGCCCGCTCGACCTGAAATTCAGTGGCAAGCAGGCCTTTTAAGTGCCCCTTGTCTTTTTGATAGACGTGGAGATGAAAGGTTCCTTTCCCTGTATGTTTCTCTGCATTGAAGGATAACTGGTAGCGACCAGGTGCCGTCTTTTTTGCGGGATACCAGATCAAGTCGTCCTGGCCATCTTGTTCAGACCAGATGGGAAAGAAGACCTCCTCCACATCTTCAAAAAGCTGGAGTTGGATCTCAAATAGCTGTGCAGTGCTAGGTCGGACGGTAATCTTGGGTTGGGAAGAAGCCAGGTCTTTTTTTTCAACGATTGTCTGTAGAGGAAACAGTCCTTCAAGGTTTCCGTAAGAATTGATGCCGTAGACATGGATATGATAAAGTCCAGCTTGATCCAAATGATTGGTCAGAGGCACTTGCAAATCAAATCCATTTTCACCTCGTTGGACAGGATACCAAATGAGGTCGTCCTGTCCATTTTGCTCGGACCAAATGGGGACGCTAACACTTTGGAAGCGGTCTGGAACGGTCCCGAGGTGGACAACTAATTGTCCCTTTTCCTTGTAGATATAATTGACGTTTTGCTCTGCTCTAGCAACTTGTGAAGCTCCTGCCCAGAAAAGACAAGCTGCCAAGAGTAGTTTCTTCATTCTCTGCATAAAACTCCTTTTTTAAAAAATATTAGAGGTCTCAATTATAATATTCGTAAAAAGGAGCAGAAATTTAAAAAATAATGAAAAAAGTTTGTTTTCTAACGAAAATCATCGGATATTCCTTGAAATATTAGAATAAAACGAACGATTATGATATAATTTAATAAAATAATTCGCAAAAGAGGTTCGAGATGAAACTTTTGGTTGTTGGATCTGGCGGTCGTGAGCATGCGATTGCCAAGAAATTGTTGGAGTCTAAAGACGTTGAGCAGGTTTTTGTGGCTCCTGGTAATGACGGGATGCGATTAGATGGTCTGGATTTGATCAATATCGGAATTTCCGAACATTCTAAGCTGATTGACTTCGCAAAAGTCAACGATATTGCTTGGACCTTTATCGGTCCAGATGATGCCCTTGCGGCTGGTATTGTGGATGATTTCAATGCGGCAGGACTCAAAGCCTTTGGTCCGACCAAGGCTGCGGCTGAACTTGAGTGGTCTAAGGATTTTGCTAAGGAAATCATGGTCAAATACAATGTTCCGACAGCAGCCTATGGAACCTTTTCAGATTTCGAAGAAGCCAAGGCCTACATCGAAGAAAAAGGCGCTCCAATCGTCGTCAAGGCAGACGGCTTGGCCCTTGGGAAAGGTGTCGTCGTTGCGGAGACAGTTGAGCAAGCCGTCGAAGCCGCTCACGAGATGCTTTTGGACAATAAATTCGGTGATTCAGGTGCACGTGTGGTCATTGAGGAATTCCTTGACGGGGAAGAGTTCTCTCTCTTTGCTTTTGTCAATGGGGATAAGTTCTACATTATGCCGACGGCTCAGGACCACAAACGTGCCTACGATGGCGACAAAGGTCCTAACACTGGTGGGATGGGGGCCTATGCGCCAGTTCCTCACTTGCCACAGAGAGTGGTTGACACAGCGGTTGACACTATTGTCAAGCCAGTTCTTGAAGGTATGATTAAAGAAGGACGTCCCTACCTTGGTGTCCTTTACGCGGGGCTAATCTTGACAGCTGATGGCCCGAAAGTCATCGAGTTCAACTCTCGTTTTGGAGATCCTGAAACGCAAATCATCTTGCCTCGTTTGACATCTGACTTTGCACAAAACATCACTGACATTTTGGATGGCAAAGAGCCGGCCATCACTTGGACGGACAAGGGTGTGACATTGGGCGTGGTTGTAGCCTCAAACGGCTACCCACTCGCTTATGAGAAGGGTGTCAAGCTTCCAGCCAAGACAGATGGTGACATCATCACTTACTATGCCGGTGCCAAATTCGTTGAAAATGGCCAAGACCTCCTCTCAAACGGCGGACGCGTCTACATGCTGGTCACAACAGCAGACACCGTCAAAGAAGGTCAAAATATCATCTACAACGAACTCGACAAACAAAACACAGAAGGCCTGTTCTATCGTACGGATATCGGTAGCAAGGCGAATAAATAATTAGCGACCGTAGGTCGTAAAAGGCGAGCGAAAGCGAGCTAGTATAGAATAATTGTCGCAGTAGTGGAACTCCTAGTAGCTTTGCTACTAGGAGCGGGAAACTGGAGACTCGGGCTCCAGTTTTAGTAATGGAACGCCCCAGGCGGTCGCTTACGTCCGCACTACAATAGACGATTATCAAAAAAGGAGAAGAAATGAAACCAGTAATTTCCATTATCATGGGCTCAAAATCCGACTGGGCAACCATGCAAAAAGCTGCTGAAGTCCTCGACAACTTCGGCGTCGCTTACGAAAAGAAAGTTGTTTCCGCACACCGGACGCCTGACCTCATGTTCAAACATGCAGAAGAAGCACGTAGCCGTGGCATCAAGGTCATCATCGCGGGTGCGGGTGGTGCAGCTCACTTGCCAGGGATGGTCGCAGCTAAAACGACCCTTCCGGTTATCGGCGTACCAGTCAAATCACGTGCTCTTAGTGGTGTGGATTCGCTCTACTCTATCGTTCAGATGCCAGGTGGAGTACCAGTCGCAACTATGGCGATTGGTGAAGCTGGTGCGACCAATGCAGCCCTCTTTGCCCTCCGTCTCCTCTCAGTAGAGGATCAGGCTATTGCAATAGCGTTAGCAGATTTTGCAGAAGAGCAAGGAAAAATCGCAGAGGAGTCTACAAATGAGCTCATCTAAAACAATCGGAATTATCGGTGGCGGTCAGCTGGGGCAGATGATGGCCATTTCTGCTATCTACATGGGGCACAAGGTTATCGCGCTGGATCCTGCGGCGGATTGCCCGGCCTCTCGTGTGGCAGAGATCATCGTGGCTCCTTATAATGATGTAGATGCTCTTCGTCAGTTGGCGGAGCGTTGCGATATTCTCACTTATGAATTTGAAAATGTCGACGCCGATGGTTTGGATGCCGTTATTAAGGATGGACAGCTCCCTCAAGGGACAGACCTACTCCGTATTTCTCAAAATCGCATTTTTGAAAAGGACTTTCTCTCAAATAAGGCCCAAGTCACCGTGGCACCTTATAAGGTCGTGACTTCTAGCCAAGACTTGGCAGATATTGACCTGTCTAAAAGTTATGTCCTCAAGACTGCGACGGGTGGCTACGATGGGCATGGACAAAAGGTCATCCGCTCGGAAGTGGATTTAGAAGAAGCCTATACACTAGCGGTTTCAGCAGACTGTGTCTTGGAAGAATTTGTCAATTTCGACTTGGAGATTTCTGTCATCGTATCTGGGAATGGCAAGGACGTGACGGTTTTTCCAGTTCAGGAAAATATCCACCGCAACAACATTCTTTCAAAGACCATTGTGCCAGCTCGTATTTCAGAAAGTCTAGCTGAAAAAGCCAAAGCCATGGCAGTGCGAATCGCTGAACAGCTGAACTTGTCTGGAACTCTTTGCGTGGAAATGTTTGCGACCGCTGATGACATCATCGTCAATGAAATTGCGCCACGTCCACACAATTCTGGCCACTACTCCATTGAAGCCTGCGACTTCTCCCAGTTTGACACCCATATTCTCGGTGTTCTCGGAGCACCACTTCCAGCAATCCACCTGCATGCTCCAGCTGTCATGCTCAATGTACTCGGTCAACACGTCGAGGTCGCTGAAACATATGTCACAGAAAATCCAAGCGCCCACCTCCACTTATATGGTAAACTAGAAGCAAAGCACAACCGCAAAATGGGACATGTGACTTTGTTTAGTGATGTGCCGGATAGTGTGGAAGAATTTGGGAAAGGAAAGGAATTTTAGTATGGAGAGCAAAGTATATTACGGTGAGTACACTTTAGAACATTGGATGAACTTAATTTTAAAAAAAAATATTATTCTTCCAGATTATCAGAGATTGTTTGTTTGGGATAAAGAGAAAACGGAGAAATTAATTGAGAGTATACGAAAAAATGAATTTGTACCACCGGTTACTATCGGTTCTTATGATAAGAGAGAAGGACGTGAAAATTTAATTTTGGATGGACAACAACGTTTGACTAGTATTTTTCTTAGTTTTTTAGGTATTTTTCCAAATAAAGAAAAATATAAAAAGAAAATTGCAAACTTGATTGATGATAATGACTCAGAAATAGATATTGATGAGTTTGACAATATTTTAGAGTGGTCGTTGAAGAAATTAACGGAGAAAGGAAACAGCAAGGAACAAATACTTTCACAAATTAAAAAAGATAATTATGATGAGATTCAAGAAATAAGTTTAGACTTCATGCGTTCTCATTATCTTGGTTTTTGTTATCTTGTGCCACAAGTGACAAATGGTGAGAGTGTTGATGATTTTTATTCGGAACAGCAAAGATATTATTCCTCTGTATTTAGAAACATAAACATCCAAGGTGAAACATTACTCCCTCAGGAAAGTAGAAAATCATTATATTTCCTTAGAGATACTCTTGTCGATTTTTTTGAACCTGAATTTAGCAAATCAATCAGAGTTAATGATGCTCAAATGGATTTTGTTCGTTATATTGCTTTAATCTCTCACTATGATAAACAGGTGAATATAAACAAGGTTGGCTATAGATATGCTCGAAGAATGGAAAAACTATATGAAGAGTTCATTTACTTTGTTGCATATGGTGAACATAGTGATTTATTTTCGTCATTACCAGAATATGTTACAGAAGAAAATTATTCAACTAAACTAACGAAAGTTGGAGAGCAGATAGCAACCATAACTAAACAAATGGATTTAAATTCAATTATTGATATAGACTTGGTTTCTTTTGGTTTGTTAAAGTATACAATTTTTGAAAATAAAGAACTAAATCCCGAATCTATAGATAACTTAGTTCAAGAATTAAAAGAGAAAATTCAAATATTTAAAGGTGACTTGAAACATACAAAGAATCCAAGTGCTTTAAGGCATTTACGTGATAGAATTCAGACATCTTATGAAATTTACAGTAGGTATATAAAATGAGCAATCATGAAGCATTTATTTTCACACCCATAACTACCGTTTTAGAAGAGGCAGTATCAGCAAGTTATGTGATTAATGATGGTGTTGAAACTTATCCTTTATCTGAGTATATTATTCATTCATTATTTTTAAAGATGACTGGTTTTCAAGAGCAAAAAATGAAATGTATAGCATGGGAAATGGCTACATATGACTATGGATATCGAAGAAGTCTTCTACAAAATGAAGACAAGTTAGGAGAGTATTCAAGTTATAAAGCTAAGTCTGCCATCTATAAGCGTTTGAATGAGCTAATAAAATCGCTAAAGGCATCTTATGATGTAAATTACTTAACAAAACAGCAATGGATTGATGAATCAGTAGAAGAAATAAAAAAAATTTTTAGTAATTCAGTTTTAGTTACTTGGACGCAAAGGAAATACGATTATTTTGTACATGGTTTTAAAATAGGAGAGGAACAGATTCTTCCCAGTGATACAAAAATGTTTAAGAACAAAGCACAACTTTCTGCTAGTGTAGAAGTTGTGTTGGAGTTACAATATGAGGAATTATACAATAATAGGAATAGGTTAGCTCATAATACTTTGTCCTATCAAGAAAACTTACCATCGTTAAAATCTCTTCAAAAAGAGGATGACACCTCAAGAAATTATTTCATCTGGTTCTTTATACTTGTTCTTATTGATAGGATATTTATGGAGATATTCAAGGTGTATTTAAAAGAATTGGAAGAAAATGATTTTTAAACGATATTATCTTGAGTAAAAATTAAATAATGGTATCACAATTTATCTGAGCAAATCAAGAAGTCTAATCTCAGATAGTGAAAAAATAGAAAACAGGAGAGGAATAGTTCAATTGTTTGAACTGGGGCTAAAATTGTGTCTCCTCCTGTAAAATATAATAGAAAGGAACAAGGGCTCCGTATCCTCTAAACTGAATATAGGTTATGGAATTGGTCAATTATTATGATTCAACTCATTGTCAACGCATTTGTTGAAAAAGAGAAGACGGGGGCAGTCGTCGAAGTTTTGTATGCTAGTAGCGATCACGAAAAGGTGAAAGCTAAGTATGAAGAGCTGGTTGCACAATACCCTGAAAACTATCTAGCTATCTATGATGTCCCGCTGGATACAGATTTGAATACACTAGATCATTATCCATCTGTGTGGATTGGGAAAGAGGAGTTTTGATATTGAATAATGTTACTAATGAGATGTTATTGGATGAAATTCAAAAAATAACAATTAAGACTAATTTACTTACCATATTACCGGGAGTATTAGCATTAATTGGTGTGATAATAACATTAATTATTCAGCAAAGAAATTTGAAAAAAACTAATAAGGAACAAAAAAAACAAGATGCTTTAACATGGTTGTTAAATCTGATTCGTGATTGCCGAGAATTTTATAATGAATTTACTCCTAAGAAAAAGATATTTAAATATGTGGGTAATTATGATGAGATAGAAAACGATATAGATTTTTCGGAATTTGAATACAATCAATTAGAGTCTATGTCTTCTAAAATTAAAGACATAGACCCATTGCTTTCAAAATCTGAGATAAAGTCTATAAGAAAGGATTTATTTGAACTGATTAAAAAGAATCCAGAAGTTTTTGATTGGTTTAAAGAGGAATTGACAAAAAGAGAAAACGGTATGGATTCGGAAATAACTGTACTTGTTAAACCTAACGCACGTAGATATCTATCTGACATAGAATTTTATCTGAGGCGAGCTCAATTAATTAAAAGTATTCAAGTTGGTTTGACATATTTAAATGTAACATTGTCAAATAGCAAGCGGTTTGCAGATTTATTACCAATTATTGACTACTTAAAAAATGAAATTAGTGTTTTCGCAAATTTACGGGATATGTCCCAAACGTTGTCGTACGATTTTATTAAAAAAGTAGATGAAATTGAAGATTTATCAAGAAGATTATAGTTAAAGGAGAAACAACATGATCGAACGTTACTCTCGCCCAGAAATGGCGAACATTTGGACTGAAGAAAATAAATACCGTGCTTGGCTTGAGGTGGAAATCTTGGCTGACGAGGCATGGGCTGAGTTGGGAGAAATTCCTAAGGAAGATGTGGCTTTGATCCGCGAAAAAGCGGACTTTGATATCGACCGTATTTTGGAGATTGAGCAGGAGACTCGCCACGATGTGGTGGCTTTTACGCGTGCGGTTTCTGAGACTCTTGGTGAAGAGCGCAAGTGGGTTCACTATGGTTTGACATCTACTGACGTGGTAGATACGGCCTATGGTTACCTCTACAAACAAGCCAACGACATCATCCGCAAGGACCTTGAAAACTTCCTCAACATCATCGCTGACAAGGCTAAGGAGCACAAGTTTACTATCATGATGGGTCGTACCCACGGTGTGCACGCTGAGCCAACAACTTTTGGTCTTAAATTGGCCACTTGGTACAGCGAAATGAAACGGAACATCGAGCGTTTCGAGCATGCGGCTGCTGGCGTAGAAGCTGGTAAGATCTCTGGTGCGGTTGGTAACTTTGCCAACATCCCACCATTCGTTGAAAAATACGTCTGCGACAAGCTTGGTATCCGTGCCCAAGAAATCTCTACACAGGTCCTTCCTCGTGACCTTCACGCTGAGTACTTTGCAGTTCTTGCTAGCATCGCAACTTCTATCGAGCGGATGGCAACTGAAATCCGTGGTCTTCAAAAATCTGAACAACGGGAAGTGGAAGAGTTCTTTGCTAAAGGTCAAAAAGGGTCTTCAGCCATGCCTCACAAACGTAACCCAATCGGTTCTGAAAACATGACAGGTCTTGCGCGTGTGATCCGTGGTCACATGGTAACAGCTTATGAAAATGTGTCCCTCTGGCACGAACGTGATATCTCTCACTCATCAGCTGAGCGCATCATTGCACCAGACACAACTATCTTGATTGACTACATGCTTAACCGTTTCGGAAACATCGTCAAGAACTTGACAGTCTTCCCAGAAAACATGATCCGCAACATGAACTCTACATTTGGTTTGATCTTCAGCCAACGTGCTATGCTGACTTTGATTGAAAAAGGCATGACGCGTGAACAGGCTTACGATCTTGTTCAACCGAAGACCGCCCAATCATGGGATAACCAAGTAGACTTCAAACCACTTCTTGAAGCAGATCCAGAAGTAACATCACGCCTCACTCAAGAAGAAATCGACGAAATCTTCAACCCAACTTACTACACCAAACGGGTGGATGAAATCTTCGAACGCATCGGTTTGGGTGACTAATCCCCCTCATAGATTTGATCAAAAAAAGACAAACATCATGAGATGTTTGTCTTTTTCTTTGCCGATATCAGGTGCTCTAGGCCCTGAATTTATCATAATAAATTTTGACTGATTAAACTATTTATAGGAAGTCTATCACTAATTATAGATTATTCGTTTTACATGTTTTAGGAACTATTATTTCATGCTATAATTTGTATCATAAAAGTCTGAGGCCAAACCCCAGACTTTGAATGATCAATGATCACGATCACAAGAGATAAATTTGATTTTATAGTAGTCGCCGCGTTTATAGGTTTCGCTATATTCGAGAATTTGACCGGTCGCTTCCAATTTTGTCGTCTTCACTTGACGGACCGTTGGGAAGTTTTCATCGATATTCAACACAGAAGCGATTTTGCTTGGTGTTGGAAATACAATATCATTGATTTCTTCAAAGTGTTCATCATTCATATGGATATGATAATCTTCTTTAAAGCGATCATAAATCGAACTATAGTAATCTAAGCTCGGATAATTTGGGTTAATATATTGCTCTGGGACATAAGTCTGGTGGTAGATATAGGTATCTTCACCAATATGACGGGTCCGATCAATCTTATAATAGAATTGAGTTGGAGCAAGTCCTAGTTTATCCAAGATGTTCAGCGCGTTGCCACGCTTGATAGAGAGAACTTTTACAGTCGCTTTTTGGATAGGGAAGGTTTCAACGTCTGAAAACTCAACCAGTTTGTGTTTTCTAGCGCGCGAAACAAAGGTTCCTTTTCCTTGTTGGCGGACGATGTATCCATCGCTGGCCAAATCGTTCAAAGCACGAACAACAGTAATCGAGCTAACATTATAAATCTTAATCAACTCGGCTTCTGTGTAAAATTTATCTCCATTTTCGAATTTGCCTGAGATAATTTGTTGCTTCAAATCATCTTTGATGTGTTGGTATTTTGGGATTGCCATGTGCTTCACCTCTTCTTTCGATATCCCTTGTTAATATTATTTTAACATATTTTTTTAAAAGTTGTTGACATTTTTTTATTAATATATTATATTAATAAATGAAAAGGGTTTCTTAGAAGGAGGTTCTCAGTATGGGGGCATTTGAAATCCGAGAAGATTTTTATTTAAATGATCAACCTTTTAAGATTTTATCTGGTGCAATTCATTATTTTCGGATCGATCGTGAGGATTGGTATCATTCCTTATATAACCTAAAAGCTCTAGGTTTTAATACTGTTGAAACCTATGTTCCATGGAATGCTCATGAGCCACAAAGAGGCCACTTTCACTTTGAAGGGAATTTGGACCTGGAGCACTTTATCCAAGTAGCTCAAGAGTTGGATCTGTATGTGATCCTCCGTCCATCACCGTTTATTTGTTCGGAGTGGGAATTTGGGGGCTTGCCAGCCTGGTTAATCGAAGAAGACCTTCGGATTCGTTCATCAGATCCGGCCTTTCTCGAGGAAGTGGCTCGCTATTACGACGAGCTCCTGCCACGTGTGGCCAAGTACCAATTGGATCGTGGGGGCAATATCCTCATGATGCAGGTGGAAAATGAATACGGCTCTTATGGCGAAGACAAAGCCTATCTTCGGGCGATCAGAGATCTAATGATCGAGCGGGATATTACTTGTCCACTCTTTACTTCTGATGGACCTTGGAGGGCGACTCTTCGAGCAGGGACTTTGATTGAGGATGGACTCTTTGTAACCGGTAATTTTGGTTCGCGAGCCAATTACAACTTCTCTCAGATGAAAGAGTTCTTTGCGGAGCATGACAAAAAGTGGCCACTCATGTGTATGGAATTTTGGGATGGCTGGTTCAATCGTTGGAAAGAACCCATCATCAAGCGGGATCCAGAAGAGTTGGCAGAAGCTGTCCATGAGGTCTTACAAGAAGGCTCTATCAATCTCTACATGTTTCATGGTGGGACCAACTTCGGATTTATGAACGGCTGCTCAGCACGAGGGACCGTGGATCTGCCACAGGTGACATCCTACGACTATGACGCTCTCTTAGATGAGCAGGGCAACCCGACTCCTAAGTATTATGCGGTCAAGCAGATGATGGCGACCCACTATCCAGAGTATCAACAGATGGATCCGCTTGTGAAGTCGAGTTTATCTGAACGAACATTGGAGTTGACCAAAAAGACTAGTTTGTTCGGCAACTTAAACGAGATTGCTCAAGTCACCGAAAGTCTTTACCCACAGACCATGGAAGAAATCGACCACCCATTAGGCTATCTGCTCTATGAGACAGAAGTGGAAATGGATGCGGAAGAAGAGCGCTTGCGTATCATCGATGCGCGTGATCGGGTACAGGTTTATGCCAATGATCAGTTGATTGCCACTCAATACCAAGAAGAAATCGGTCAAGATCTTTTTTTAAACGGAAAAAAGAAAACGATTACAAACTTAAAACTCTTGATCGAAAACATGGGACGAGTCAATTATGGGCACAAACTCTTAGCGGACACCCAACGAAAAGGAATCCGAACAGGGGTTTGTATCGATCTTCATTTCAAGCTTCATTGGAAACAACATGCGCTTGATTTTAGCCAGCTGGACCGCTTGGATTTTTCGAAAGAATGGCAAGAAGGTCAACCAGCTTTTTATCAATTTGCTTTTCATCTAGATCAGGTTGAGGATACCTTCCTTGATATGACTGGATTTGGAAAAGGGATCGTTCTTGTAAATGGCCACCATATCGGTCGTTTCTGGGAAGTCGGTCCAACACTCTCCCTCTACATCCCTCATGGTTTTCTCAAAGATGGGGAAAATGAGATCCTCGTCTTTGAGACAGAGGGCACTTGGAAGGAGACCTTGAAACTTGTTTCACAACCTACATTCAAAGAAGTAAAGGGGGAAAACTTATGACTATTGTAGGATGCCGTATCGATGGACGTTTGATCCACGGGCAGGTAGCCAATCTTTGGACTACCAAACTGAATATTTCACGTATCATGGTGATCGATGATGAAGTCGCTCAAAATGATATCGAAAAAAGTGGTTTGAAACTAGCGACACCACCTGGTGTCAAGCTCAGTATCTTGCCAGTAGCAAAGGCTGCAGAAAATATCTTGGCTGGAAAATATGACAGCCAACGTCTCTTCATCGTAGCTCGCAAGCCAGATCGTTTCCTCGGTTTGGTAGAAGCAGGTGTGCCACTTGAAACCTTAAACGTTGGGAACATGTCTCAATCAGACGAGACTCGTCCGATTACTCGTTCGATCAACGTAGTGGATGCTGATGTGGAAGCTTTCCACAAGCTAGCTGAAAAAGGAGTTAAGCTAACTGCTCAAATGGTTCCAAATGATCCAATTGAAGACTTCTTGAAGTTGCTCAAATAGTTTATAAATAAAAAAGAAAAATTTTAGGAGGAAATTGTCATGATACAATGGTGGCAAATTTTACTACTTACTTTGTACTCAGCTTATCAAATCTGTGATGAGTTGACGATTGTTTCATCAGCAGGATCACCAGTCTTTGCTGGTTTCATTACAGGACTTGTCATGGGGGATTTAAAGACAGGTCTCTTTATCGGAGCTTCTCTTCAATTGACAGTGCTCGGTGTTGGTACTTTCGGTGGAGCTTCTCGTATTGACGCCACTTCTGGTGCCGTTCTTGCGACTGCCTTCTCAGTAGCACAAGGGATTGATCCAGAGCTTGCTATTGCTACAATCGCTGTACCGGTAGCAACTTTGTTGACATACTTTGATATTCTTGGTCGTATGACTACAACTTACTTCGCTCACCGTGTAGATGCTGCGATTGAACGCTTTGATTACAAAGGCATCGAACGCAACTATCTCCTTGGTGCGATTCCATGGGCTCTTTCTCGAGCTCTCCCAGTTTACTTCGCGCTTGCTTTTGGTGGATCTTTCGTAGAAACTGTTGTTACAGGTCTTGCTAATGTACAATGGTTGGCAAACGGTCTGAAACTTGCAGGTCAAATGCTTCCAGGTCTTGGATTTGCGATCTTGCTCCGTTACCTTCCTGTTCGTCGTAACCTTCACTACTTAGCACTTGGCTTTGGTTTGACAGCTATGTTGACAGTGCTTTATAGCAATGTTCAAAGCCTTGGTGCTGCAGTGTCTAGCATTGTCGGTTCTGAAGTGTTCGCTAAACTTCCAGAAGAACAAGCTATTACTTTTGTTAACAACTTCAAGAGTGTATCTATGATTGGTATTGCCATTATCGGTATCTTCCTTGCAGTACAACACTTCAAAAACAGTCAACGTACAGTCGTAGCTGCTCCAGTAACTGAATCAGAAAGCGGGGAAATTGAAGATGACGAATTCTAAGAATTACAAACTCACTAAAGAGGATTTTAATCAAATTAACAAACGTAGTCTGTTTACTTTCCAATTAGGTTGGAACTATGAACGGATGCAGGCTTCTGGTTACCTTTATATGATTTTACCTCAGTTGCGTAAAATGTATGGTGATGGCACTCCAGAATTGAAAGAAATGATGAAATTGCATACGCAATTCTTCAATACTTCACCATTCTTCCACACCATTATCACTGGTTTTGACCTCGCTTTGGAAGAAAAAGATGGTGTCAAATCAAAAGATGCGGTCAATGGTATCAAGACAGGTCTCATGGGACCATTCGCTCCTCTTGGGGACTCAATCTTTGGATCATTGGTACCAGCTATTATGGGTTCAATCGCAGCAACTTTGGCTGTTGCAGGAAACCCAGCCGGTATCTTCTTGTGGATCGCTGTGGCAGTTGCTTATGACATTTTCCGTTGGAAACAATTGGAATTTGCCTATAAAGAAGGGGTTAACCTCATCAACAACATGCAAAGTACCTTGACAGCTTTGATTGATGCAGCTGCCGTTCTAGGTATCTTCATGGTTGGTGCCTTGATTGCCAGCATGATTGGTGTTGAAGTTTCTTGGGCTCCACACATTGGGGACAAAGCGATTGAAATTCAAGATATGCTCAACCTTATCTTCCCACGTTTGGTACCAGCTATCATCACAGGTGTGATCTACTGGTTGCTTGGACGTAAAGGTATGAACTCTACAAAAGCTATCTTGCTCATCATCCTTGCAGCAATCGCATTCTCAGCATTTGGCCACTTCTTCTTTGGAATGGCATAATGGAGTAAGGTATGGCAAAACAGTTAGTATTGGTCAGTCATGGTCGCTTCTGTGAAGAGCTCAAAGCCAGTACAGAAATGATTATGGGACCACAAGACAATATTCATGCCGTGGCCCTCTTGCCAGAGGAAGGTCCTGAGGAGTTTACAGCCAAGTTTGAAGCCTGTGTTGCAGACTTTGAGGACTATATCGTCTTTGCGGATCTTTTGGGAGGCACTCCTTGTAATACAGTTAGCCGTCTGATTCTTGAAGGACGTGCGATTGACCTCTATGCAGGGATGAACTTGCCAATGGTAATTGAATTTATTAATAACAGCCTGGTCGGAGGAGAAGAAGCTTATCCAGCGCGTGCACAAGAAAGCATCGTGAAGGTTAATGATCTTTTATCCAACTTTGATGACGACGAGGATGAATAAGATACGATAGCGAAGACCGCTTGAACATTCGGAATGGGGCTGGGACAATTGTCTCGGCCTCTTACCGCTTATAAGGCGGGTAGAAAAGAGGAAAAGCATGCTAGATTATACAAAAGAAGAACTGCTTGAACTGGGGGCTGAAATTACGACTCGCGAAATTTACCAGCAACCAGAAGTTTGGAAAGGAACCTATCGTCTCTATCAAGAGAAAGCGAAAGAAATCCAAGAGTTTTTAGAGACCATTGGGAAGCGTCATGGCTACATCAAAGTCATCCTGACAGGAGCAGGGACCTCGGCCTATGTGGGGGACACCTTGGTTCCCTATTTGCAGGAAGTGTACGATGAACGCCATTGGAATTTCCAATCCATTGCGACGACTGATATCGTGGCGCATCCACAAACCTACCTCAAAAAAGAAGTGCCGACGGTCTTAGTTTCCTTTGCACGAAGTGGCAACTCGCCTGAAAGTGTTGCGACAGTTGAGTTGGCTCAAGACTTGGTCGATGAACTCTATCAGATCACCATTACCTGTGCGGAAGAAGGCAAGCTAGCTCAGCAAGCTCACGGAGATGAGCGCAATCTCTTGCTTCTCCAACCAAAAGAAACCAATGATGCTGGCTTTGCCATGACATCCAGCTTTACTTCTATGCTCTTGACAGCCCTCTTGGTCTTTGATCCAAGTGAGGAAGAAATCAAGGAAAAACGAGTGGAAGAATTGATTTATCTGTCAGAGCAGGTCTTGGAGAAAGATCGCGAGGTCAAGGAAGTTGTAGATTTAGACTTCGAACGTGTCATCTATCTAGGAGCAGGACCTTTCTTTGGGCTAGCTCATGAAGCCCAGCTCAAGATTTTAGAGTTAACAGCTGGTAAAATCGCGACCATGTACGAGAGCCCTGTCGGCTTCCGTCACGGACCGAAATCCCTCATCAATGACCAGACACTGGTCTTGGTTTTTGGATCCATTGATCCTTATACACGCCAGTACGATTTGGATTTGGTTGGAGAAGTGGCGGGAGATCAGATTGCCCGTCAGGTCGTCCTCTTGACCGACCAAGCTGCTGGGATTGAGCATGTACGTGAAGTGTTGGTAGCCTCTTCAGCAGAGTCGCTGGATATCTACCGTGCCTTCCCATACATTATCTACGGTCAATTGATTTCCCTCTTGACTTCGCTCAAGGTTCAAAATCGCCCAGACACACCATCATCAACTGGAACGGTGAACCGTGTTGTACAAGGAGTGGTGATTCACCCTTTTCACTAGAATGAATGATGTTGGAGGAGACAACTTGTGAAACACTATCAAAAATATCTATTTGGTCAATTGGACGGTCAAGATGTAGAAGCGTATCGCCTCGAAAATGACCTGGGTTATCAATTGTCTGTCATGACTTATGGAGCTACTATTTTAGAGTATGTAACACCAGACAAACAGGACCAATTCGCTAATATTGTTTTGGGCTTTGACAATTTTGATGCCTATGTCGGCAATAGCCCTAAATATGGAGCCAGTATTGGTCCAGTCGCTGGTCGGATCGCAGGTGCCAGCTTTGACCTCAATGGGAAAACCTATCACTTGGAAGTCAATAATGGTACCAACTGCAACCACAGTGGATCGACAGGATGGGATAGTGCCTTGTTTAGCGTGGAGTCAGTGACGGACCAAGAAATCACTCTGTACACAGAGCGTGCAGATGGCACCGGTGGTTTCCCTGGAAATCTCAAGATCTGGGTGACCTATGGTTTGACCGAAGCAGGGGAGTTGGAAATCAGTTACCGAGTAGAGACAGACCAGGACACCCTAGTCAATCCGACCAACCATAGCTATTTCAACCTATCAGGCAACTTCACCCAGCCGATTAATGACCATGTCTTTCAGATCAATCATCAGGGGCTTTACCCTATCCATCCAGATGGCGTCCCTCTTCACACCGTAGATAGAGAAAGTCCAATCGTTCAGCATCTCTACCAAGCTATGCTGTTAGAGGATCTCTTCAAGGATGCTGATCCGCAAATCCGCCTGGTAGAAGGATTAGACCATCCTTTCGCTCTACCAGAAGGGCATGAAAATGCAGGTTTCTTCTACCATCAACCATCCGGACGCTTTTTGACCTTCAAGTCAGAAGCCCCAGCCTTGGTGGTATATTCAGCCAATTTTGTAGATGAAACCGTTCATCTTCAAGGCAAACCAATGGTTCAGCACAATGGCCTGGCCCTCGAATTTCAAACAGTGCCAGATGCCATTCATAGTGACCAAGCTGAAAAGGTCATCTTGAGAGCAGGTCAAGTCTTTACCAGCAAGACCAGCTACCATGCCATCGCTAAAAAATAATGAGAAAAGGGGGGCTCCAAACAAGGATGTAAAATTCTTGCTCAAGGCCCCCTCTTTTTTAGAAAATATTTTTCAAAAATAACTATAAGGAAACTTTAAGCTTCCCGTCGTATACTAATACCATCATCAAAGACCTCCTAACTTTGAATGATAAAACTCCTAAAACTTTTTCATAATAACCTCCCTATAAGAGCCACCAAAACCGGTGGCTTTTTTCTATGTACCTTAGTGAGTCAAGTCAAATAGGGACGTAGACGAGCTTAGGTACATTGACGCAGTTTGAGCGGAGCGAAAACTACGTTCCTTATTATTATGGTGAAGGCAGTCCAATAGGGTCGCAGACGGAATACGATCCTTAAACAGAAACAAGTTGTTTTAAGAGGAAAATCGGATCCGAAAACCGATAATCAATAATTAGTAATATATGAAATGGAATATGATTTTAAATCATCAGAGGCATCATTTTTTGCTATAATAGACTGTATGAGTAGAATTTTAGACAATGAAATCATGGGCGACGAAGAGGCTGTTGAACGGACGCTGCGCCCGCAATATTTACATGAATATATTGGTCAGGATAAGGTCAAGGACCAGCTGAAAATCTTTATTGAGGCAGCCAAGCTTCGGGATGAAGCGCTGGATCATGTCCTTCTTTTTGGCCCTCCGGGGCTGGGGAAAACTACGATGGCCTTTGTCATTGCTAACGAACTGGGTGTCAATCTCAAGCAGACTTCCGGTCCTGTCATTGAAAAGGCTGGTGACTTAGTAGCCATCCTTAATGACTTAGAGCCGGGGGATGTTCTCTTTATCGATGAGATCCACCGTCTGCCTATGTCCGTCGAAGAAGTGCTATACAGCGCCATGGAAGATTTTTACATCGATATTATGATTGGTGCTGGCGAGACCAGCCGGAGTGTCCACCTGGATCTTCCTCCTTTCACTCTGATTGGGGCGACGACTCGAGCTGGGATGCTGTCCAATCCCTTGCGCGCTCGCTTTGGGATTACGGGGCACATGGAATACTATGAGCAAGATGATCTGACAGAGATTGTCGAACGGACCGCCGAGATCTTTGAGATGGAGATTACCCACGAGGCTGCCGAAGAGCTTTCTCTTCGTAGTCGGGGGACTCCTCGGATTGCCAACCGTTTGCTTAAACGGGTGCGTGATTTTGCTCAGATTATGGGTGATGGCTTGATTGATGACACCATTACTGACAAGGCCCTCTCTATGCTAGATGTGGACCATGAAGGACTTGACTATGTCGATCAAAAGATCCTGCGGACCATGATTGAGATGTACGGTGGCGGCCCGGTTGGCCTTGGGACCCTATCGGTCAATATTGCTGAAGAGCGAGAGACCGTAGAAGATATGTATGAGCCTTACTTGATTCAGAAAGGTTTTATCATGCGGACCCGGACAGGGCGCGTGGCGACCCGCAAAGCTTATGAACACCTGGGTTATCCCTACAATGGAGACTAGAAGAAGATGCTGACGGAAGAAGCGATAGTAGAGCAGATCCAAGCGGATCCGGAGATGATGACTGTCTTGACTATTATTCGAGATCTCAACCTGGCAGACGCTTGGTTAGCAGCAGGTGCGGTGCGCAATTTTATCTGGAACCAGCTTTCTGGCAGACCAGGGTTTGACGCGGCGACGGATCTGGATCTGGTCTTTTATGACCCCGCGATCAGCTATGAGGAGACTCTGCAGATCGAGCAGGGATTAAAGAAGACCTATCCTCAGTATGACTGGGAAGTCAAAAACCAAGTCTACATGCACCAGCATAGCCCGGGGACGGCTCCTTATCATAGTGCCTGTGATGCGGTTTCCAAATACCCCGAGCAGTGTACAGCTCTTGCAGTTTGCTTAAGGAATGATGGTCAGCTAGAGCTCTTTCTCCCCTATGGGACAAGGGATATCGAAGACTTCATCGTTCAGCCGACTCCACATTTTTTAGCTAGTCCCGAGCGTTTGGCAGTTTATAGAGAGCGTATGCGGAAGAAAGATTGGAAACGAAAATGGCCAGCCCTTCAGATCATCCTGCCTAAATAAAAAAAGAAAGTCAGCCCACCTCAATGGTGGACAGGCTTTTTTCATCTTGCCTCAAAATTATAATTTTAGCAGATTATATTTTTCTCACATTCTGTTATAATAGAAAGGAGGTGCTGTCATGAAAAAAATTGTATTTGTGTGTTTAGGAAATATTTGTCGGAGCCCCATGGCAGAGTTTGTCATGAAGGATTTGACCAACCAGTATGAGATTGAAAGTCGTGCTACATCTAACTGGGAGCACGGGAACCCTATTCACCAAGGGACTCAAAAGATTTTTCGCAGTCATGGCGTGCCCTATGATGCGTCTAAAACATCTCTTCAAATCAGTGACCAAGATTTTCATACCTTTGATCTGATCTTAGGAATGGATGAGAACAATGTGGCTGACCTCAAACGAATGGCACCGCCTGGAACAGAGCACAAGATTCATCTCTTTGCAGGAGAAAGTGTCCCAGATCCATGGTACACAGGAGATTTCGAAGAGACCTATCGCCGTGTCCTAGCTGGTTGTCAAGAGTGGTTGGATCGATTAGAAGATTAGTTTCGGACTGGCTCCTTAAAGGACTAACCGGCTGAAGATAAAAAGAATGAACAGAGTATGGAAAAAATAAAAGAATTATATGAGACCTATAAGGTCTATGTTACGAGAGAGAATATTGAACGCTTGTCCTTGGGGATTATTGTTCTGTCTGCTTTGTGGGTATTTCTTTCCTCCATTCCTTTCAGAGGTGTGTTGACCCTCGATAAGGGAGCTATTCGCTACGAAGGAAGTGTCGTCCGAGGCAAGATGAATGGCCAAGGGACGGTGACTTTTGAGAACGGGGACACCTACAAGGGCAATTTTGTCAATGGGACCTTTAGTGGTTATGGAACCTTTACAGCCAAGGCTGGCTGGAAATATGAAGGTGAATTTGTCAATGGCCAACCAGAAGGCCAGGGAACCTTGACGACAGAACAAAATGTCGTTTATAAGGGAACGTTTAAACAAGGAATTTATCAAAATGCGAATTAAATGGTTTTCATTGGTACGGATAACGGGACTTCTTCTCGTTCTTCTCTACCATTTCTTTCAAAAAGTTTTTCCTGGTGGATTTATTGGAGTCGACATCTTCTTTACTTTCTCAGGATTTTTGATCACGGCTCTGCTGATTGATGAGTTTGCCCGTCATCAAAAAATTGATCTCAAGGGCTTTCTTCGACGACGCTTCTACCGGATTGTCCCTCCTTTAGTCTTTATGGTCTTGCTGGTCATGCCTTTTACCTTCTTGGTCAGACGAGACTTTATTGCTGGGATTGGGACGCAGATTGCAGCCGTCTTTGGTTTTGTGACCAACTTCTATGAGATGTTAAGTGGCGGAAGTTACGAAAGTCAGTTCATCCCCCATCTGTTCATTCATACTTGGAGTTTGGCTCTTGAAGTTCATTACTATGTCCTCTGGGCGCTCTTGGCTTGGTTTTTGGGTAAAAAAGCTAAGTCAGTTGGCCAATATAGAGGCTATATCTTCCTATCTTCGACAGGTCTCTTCTTGGTGACCTTCCTGACCTTCTTTGTCGGAGCGCTGGTCACCAAGAATTTGTCCAATGTCTACTTTTCTAGTATCGCTCACGTCTTTCCTTTCTTTGTGGGGAGTGCTTTAGCGACAGTGACAGGGATTACAACGACCAGCCCAAATCTTACTCAATTAGTGAAGAAGCTATCTCTACAGAAGACGTTAGCGATTTTAGCGGGTGCTTTTCTAGTTTTATTGGTCTTGACCTTTATTCTTCCATTTGATAGTGTTTGGACCTATTTATTTGGCTTTTTAGTAGCAACTCTTGCTGCATCTGTGATGATTGTGATGACGCGTGTCCTCCATGAAAAGACACCGAATCAGAAAGAACCAGCAGTGATTACCTTTATTGCAGATACCAGTTATGGGGTCTATCTCTTCCACTGGCCATTTTACATCATCTTTTCTCAATTAATGACCAATGGCTGGGCTTCTCTACTAACAGCGCTTGTATCCTTTAGTCTTGCTGCCTTGAGTTTCTATATTATTGAACCAACCTTGGCTGGACGTGAACCGAAGATTTTTGGGATCTCGATGGATCTCAGAAGTTTCACGAAACCACTCTTTTATAGCGCGATTCCCTTGACCTTGCTCATGTTTGGAATTGCACTCTTTGCGCCACGCGTCGGAGCCTTTGATGAAAACCTGATTACCGAAGGGCTTCGTCAATCCGACAGCAAGATGCAGATCACGCGTGCCCAAGTCGACAATGCTTCAGCGACTTCCTACAATGTATCAGATGGCGTGACCATGATCGGAGATTCTGTAAACCTCCGGGCATCAGATTATCTGAAACAAGTTCTGCCAGATATCCAACTAGACGCTTTGGTGAGCCGCAATCTGGACTCAGGCTTAAAAGTATATGAAACGGATATTGCCAATAGAGTCTTGCTCAAGAACGTGGTAATCGCACTTGGAACCAACTCTTCTAATAATTATCAAGAATTGTTGGATAAGTTTGTTCAAGAACTACCAAAAGGACATCGCCTAATCTTTGTGACCCCATATGATGGGCGTGAAGCCAATGATAGCAATAGCGTTACCGTTCAGACTCGGCAGTATGAGCTGGAATTGGCTAAAAAATATGACTATGTCTATGTAGCAGACTGGTACCAAGTGGCTGTCGATAATCCAGAGATTTGGGCTGGAACGGATAATGTCCACTTTGGTTTAGAATCAGATGGTTCCATCGATGTCGGAGGAAACCTGTATGCCAACGTCGTGAAAGAAGCAGTTGATCAAGCCAATCAGGGACCGGTTAAACCCTAAAATTTACTATATAATTTAAGCAATTTTCACTTGAAGAAAATTGCTTTTTTTAGTAAAATTAAGAAAACGCTTACAAAAATTGCGTGAAAATATTTGTTTGTGAAATTGAAGTGATTTCTCAAAAAAATCCTTCAATTTTTTCTTGAAAATACTCCTGTATAGAAGGAGAAGGAGGGTTCATGGAAAAAAGTTAAAAAAATCTTTGTGAAACTATTTACAAATTTTCTAAAATAGAGTACAATAATATTGTGAAATAATTAACAAATCGAAATTTCTTACACTATTCTTGAAAGTTTCTGAAAACAAGAAAAAGTTCCGGAAAAGGATAAGGGTTTCAAACATTGGAGGAAAGCATCAAATGGCTGATAAAAAAACTCTCTCACCTGAAGAAAAGAAACTCGCTGCTGAAAAACACGTAGACGAGTTGGTGCAAAAAGCGCTCGTAGCGCTTGAAGAAATGCGCAAATTGGATCAGGAGCAAGTAGACTACATTGTGGCGAAAGCATCTGTAGCGGCTCTTGACGCTCACGGTGAGCTCGCTCTTCACGCCTATGAAGAAACTGGTCGTGGAGTCTTTGAAGACAAGGCGACGAAAAACTTGTTCGCTTGTGAACACGTCGTGAACAACATGCGCCACACCAAGACAGTTGGTGTCATTTCAGAAGATGACGTCACTGGTTTGACCCTTATTGCTGAGCCAGTCGGAGTTGTCTGCGGGATCACCCCTACAACCAACCCTACTTCAACAGCAATCTTTAAAGCTTTGATTTCCTTGAAGACACGGAACCCTATCGTCTTTGCCTTCCACCCATCAGCTCAAGAATCATCTGCTCATGCGGCACAAATCGTCCGCGATGCAGCGATTAAAGCAGGAGCTCCTGAAAACTGTGTGCAATGGATTACGCAACCATCTATGGAAGCAACCAGTGCCCTTATGAACCACGAAGGAGTTGCGACTATCCTTGCGACCGGTGGGAATGCCATGGTTAAAGCGGCATACTCATGTGGGAAGCCAGCACTTGGGGTAGGTGCCGGAAACGTTCCTGCCTATGTTGAAAAATCAGCTAACATCCGCCAAGCAGCACACGATATCGTTATGTCTAAATCATTTGACAATGGTATGGTCTGTGCATCTGAACAAGCGGTCATCATCGATAAAGAAATCTACGATGAGTTTGTTGAAGAATTCAAATCTTACCATACTTACTTTGTTAACAAAAAAGAAAAAGCCCTTCTTGAAGAGTTCTGCTTCGGCGTAAAAGCTAACAGCAAAAACTGTGCGGGTGCGAAATTGAATGCGGACATCGTTGGGAAACCAGCAGCATGGATCGCAGAACAAGCTGGCTTCTCAGTTCCAGAAGGAACCAATATCCTTGCGGCAGAATGTAAAGAAGTTGGCGAAAAAGAGCCTTTGACTCGTGAAAAATTGTCACCAGTCATCGCTGTCTTGAAATCTGAAAGCCGTGAAGACGGAATTAACAAAGCTCGCCAAATGGTTGAATTCAACGGTCTTGGTCACTCAGCTGCCATCCATACAGCAGACGAAGAATTGACCAAAGAATTTGGTAAAGCAGTTAAAGCCATTCGTGTGATCTGCAACTCTCCTTCGACTTTCGGTGGTATCGGGGATGTTTACAATGCCTTCTTGCCATCATTGACACTTGGATGTGGTTCTTACGGACGCAACTCTGTTGGGGACAACGTTAGTGCCATCAACCTCTTGAATATCAAAAAAGTCGGACGCCGGAGAAATAACATGCAATGGATGAAACTTCCTTCAAAAACATACTTTGAACGTGATTCAATTGAATACCTACAAAAATGTCGTGACGTTGAACGTGTCATGATCGTTACAGACCACGCTATGGTAGAGCTTGGTTTCCTTGATCGTATCATCGAACAGCTTGACCTTCGTCGCAATAAGGTAGTTTACCAAATCTTTGCAGACGTAGAACCAGATCCAGATATCACAACTGTTGAACGTGGTACAGAGATTATGCGTGCCTTCAAACCAGATACTATCGTCGCTCTCGGTGGTGGATCTCCAATGGATGCGGCTAAAGTAATGTGGCTCTTCTACGAGCAACCAGAAGTGGACTTCCGTGACCTTGTACAAAAATTCATGGATATCCGTAAACGTGCCTTCAAATTCCCATTGCTTGGTAAGAAGACTAAATTTATTGCGATTCCAACAACATCTGGTACAGGATCTGAAGTAACGCCATTTGCCGTTATCTCTGATAAAGCAAACAACCGTAAATACCCAATCGCTGACTACTCATTGACACCAACCGTTGCCATCGTAGACCCTGCTTTGGTATTGACAGTTCCAGGATCTGTTGCGGCTGATACTGGTATGGACGTGTTGACTCACGCGACTGAAGCTTACGTATCTCAAATGGCTAGCGACTACACTGATGGTCTTGCTCTTCAAGCCATCAAACTTGTCTTTGAAAACTTGGAAAGCTCAGTGAAGAATGCAGACTTCCACTCACGTGAGAAAATGCATAACGCTTCAACTATTGCTGGTATGGCCTTTGCGAATGCCTTCCTAGGTATTTCTCACTCAATGGCTCACAAGATTGGTGCGCAATTCCACACCATTCACGGACGGACCAATGCGATCTTGCTTCCTTACGTTATCCGCTACAACGGTACACGCCCAGCTAAGACAGCAACATGGCCTAAGTACAACTACTACCGTGCAGATGAAAAATACCAAGACATCGCTCGTATGCTTGGCCTTCCATGCTCTACACCAGAAGAAGCAGTTGAAGCTTACGCGAAAGCTGTTTACGAACTCGGTGAACGTGTAGGTATCGAAATGAACTTTAAAGCACAAGGAATCGATGAAAAAGAATGGAAGAAACATTCTCGCGAATTGGCCTTCCTTGCTTACGAAGATCAATGTTCACCAGCTAACCCACGTCTTCCAATGGTAGACCACATGCAAGAAATCATTGAAGATGCATACTATGGTTACAAAGAACGTCCAGGACGTCGTAAATAAGGCGTTACGGAACAAATGATGTTTATCAGCTATCCCTCGCTCAAAAGAGCGGGGGATTTTTCTTTATTTTAATGCTAGAAATTGGTTTTTGTGATCGAAAATTATCTTTTAAAGAAATCTAATAAATATGTTGCAAGCGCTTACCTTGTATGTTATAATATTCACAAAGTAAAAACTGTAATAAAATGGTTTGATAAAACCAACAAAAAGGAGTCGCTTATGAAAGCAGCAACATATGTATCCGCAGGAAATCTTCAGTTGATTGATCAACCAAAACCAGTGATCAAGAAACCAACTGATGCGATTGTTCGTTTAGTGAAAACGACCATTTGTGGAACAGATCTCCATATTTTGGGTGGTGATGTTCCAGCTTGTAAAGAAGGGACCATCCTGGGTCACGAAGGAATTGGGATTGTCGAAGAAGTCGGCGATGCGGTTACGAACTTTAAGGTAGGAGACAAGGTTATTATCTCTTGCGTAACAGCTTGTAACACTTGCTACTATTGTAAACGTGGCTTGCCTTCCCACTGTGAAGATGGGGGCTGGATTCTTGGTCACTTGATCAACGGTACCCAAGCAGAGTATGTCCATATCCCTCACGCAGACGGCAGTCTTTATCATGCACCTGCTTCTGTAGATGACGAAGCCCTGGTTATGCTCTCTGATATTCTGCCTACTTCCTATGAAATTGGTGTTCTCCCTTCTCACGTGAAACCTGGAGACAACGTTTGTATCGTTGGTGCAGGGCCAATCGGTTTGGCAGCTCTCTTAACCGTACAATTCTTCTCACCAGCTACCATTATCATGGTAGACTTGTCAGAATCTCGTCTCGAAGCTTCTAAGAAGTTTGGGGCTACTCATACCATCTGTTCAAGTGATATTGATGAAATCAAGGCCTTTATCAATGAAGTGACCGATGGTCGTGGTGTTGATATCTCTATGGAATGTGTGGGCTATCCAGCTACCTTCGATGTCTGCCAAAATATTATCTCGGTCGGCGGTCATATTGCCAACGTCGGAGTGCATGGTAAACCAGTTAGCTTCAATCTTGATGACCTTTGGATCAAGAACATCACGCTCAATACTGGTTTGGTTAATGCCAATACAACTGAAATGCTTCTTAATGTATTGAAGTCAGGTAAGATTGATGCGACGAAGTTGGTGACCCACCACTTCAAACTTTCAGAAGCAGAGAAGGCATACGAAATCTTCAAACATGCTGGGGAAAACAGTGCTTTGAAAGTCATTATTGATAATGACCTCAGCTAAGAAGTTGGATGGTTCCATCACCTAAATAAGGTAGAAAAATGAGAGTGGGACAGAAATCGGTAATTCGTTAGAATTCGATTTCGTCGTCCCACCTCCGCACAGTTGAGTAGGGCTGTAAAAGCTGATGAAATCAGCGTGGTAGAGCCCACTCAACCACTGTGTCTTGCTCGACAATCAAAAAATAATTGAGAGGCTAGGACTTTTGTCCCAGCCTCATTTTTTTTTGCTTAAAAAGATCGTTTTAGCAATAGAACATCCCAGCTATAGAATGATAGCTGGGATGTTTGTACTGTTTAGTGAGATGATAAAGAAGTGTTACTATTTGCCTCGTTTGCGAGCGTATTCGTCAAAGGCGCCAGCGAAGGTTCCCATGAGTAGGGGAGTTGCGATTAGTCCAACAGTGATCCATACGGATCCACCATCTACATGGCTGAGTTCCTGCTCGGATAAGCTTCTAAAACGTGTTTCTTCGAGTTTCATGCTTGCTCCTTTCTAGTGCATGATGCCATTGATGATACTACGGCCAAAATCACGTCCGGAATTGTATAAAATATTCCATGTTTGAACGATGAATTTTGCCGAGTCAAAGACGGAGGCTCCTCCATCAATGGTCGCCAGTTCAGCTTCTGTTAGGCAAGTATAATGGATGCTTGTATCCATAAGTGTCCTCCTTAATGTAAGATTGTGTAGAGTAAATCAATTGCCTCGTTCAGAATGGTGAAAGTGACCATGAAGGCAATAGCAAATTTAGGAAAGTACCCTTCTACCTGTTTGGGTGCTTTTTTATCAAGAATGCAGTATCCTGTCAAAAGGATGAGGGTGATAAAGGGCAGAGAAATCATAGAAATGCCTCCTTTTAGAAGAATTTCTTTTTGATATCTTTGCCAATTGTATAGCATAGAGCGACGAGGGCGACGCAGACTCCTGCTGAAACTACTGCTCCGCCGTTAACATCGACTAGTTCATCTTCCGTCAAGGTTACAAAGTTTTGTGTGAATTCTGTTGTCATTTAGTTTTCCTTTTTATTTTTTACTTGTTTTAGGGTAGCATCGACTGCCAAATAGATTGTGGCTGCAATGGCTAAATTCATATTTGGTTGAAATGCAATCAGATGTGCATCGTGTAACATGGTTAATCCGATAATGATGGCGAAAATAATGGTGTGTAAATGTCGTTTCATAAGCCTTATCCTAAAATGAAGCCAAGGGCTAGACCAGTGATGATGCATCCTCCGTAGACGATAAAAGGTGCTACCCCACCGTTGACATGAGTTAACTCTTCATCCGTCAGAGTAGTGAATTGATTGTCAATCAGTTGATTTGTTTGTGTCATAAGCTATCTCCTTTTCTAATGTATTGTCTGTTATTACTTTCTTTGGCAACTACTTAAAGCCAAAAGTCCAAGAGGAATCAAGATGAAAGGGATGAAACCTCCAGTACATTCTTCTAATTCAGCGTCGTTTAGTTTTGAAAACTTTTTATCAATTGTTGTCATGATATTTCCTTTCTGTTAGAGCACATTGGCTAGTGTTTTTCCTAGTTCGTAGCCTACTTGATAGATGCCATACATCAAAACGGGTGCTAGAATGCTAGCGAGTATGATGAGTGCCATTTTTTTATTTTTCCTTGTTTTCATGATTTCTCCTTACAGGATGATCAGTGATAAGAATAGTAATAGAATAAAAAATTGTGTATTCTTTTTCATGTTCGGTATTCCCTTTTCTTATTTATTTACGGAAGAAGTAATACAAAAACCATGGGATGATAATGGGAGTATAGTACATCTGAGGTCCTCCTTTCTTTTTGTTTGGTCACTTATACTATTCGTATAAAAATCTGGAAATGGAAAAAATTTCTTAAAAAATTTTAGAATGTTTGCATCTCTGAAACTAGTTTCAGAGGAATGGAAGAATAGTTTAAAATATGAAACTATAATCAAAATGGCTCCAGAATATTGTAAGCGCTTTAAAAATACTATATAATAACCTTACAAGTACTCGAGTTGACGTAATAAACAAAGGAGATGGAATGTATGTCCAAGATCACAAAAGAAGAATTAATTCAACAGATCAAAGACGGCATTATCGTTTCTTGTCAGGCGCTTCCTCATGAACCTCTCTACACAGAGGCAGGAGGTGTGATTCCTCTCTTGGTCAAAGCAGCTGAGCAAGGAGGGGCGGTTGGAATCCGGGCGAATAGTGTCCGCGATATCAAAGAGATCAAGGAAGTGACAAAGCTTCCGATTATCGGGATCATCAAGAGAGATTATCCTCCTGAAGAACCATTCATTACTGCTACCATGAAAGAAGTAGATGAATTGGCCGAATTAGATATCGCAGTGATTGCCCTGGATTGTACCAAACGTCCGCGTCATGACGGTCTATCGATTGTCGACTTTATCCAGCAAGTGAAGGAGAAATATCCTGATCAACTCTTGATGGCAGATATCAGCACCTTTGAAGAAGGCTTAACAGCTGTCGAAGCAGGGGTTGACTTTGTCGGAACGACCTTATCGGGCTACACAGATTACAGCCCGAAAGTAGACGGACCTGACATTGACTTGATTCGCCAACTTTGCCAAGCGGGTGTCGATGTGATTGCGGAAGGTAAGATTCATTATCCTGCACAAGCCAAAGAAATTCATGACCTGGGTGTCAGAGGGCTTGTGGTAGGGGGAGCTATTACGCGACCTAAAGAAATTACAGAACGCTTTGTTGCGGCTTTAAAATAGAAAAAAGAACAGTAAAAAGAGACAAGGAGGAAGCTAGGAAGAGAGAAATCATCCAGTAGAAATGAGAATACTTAACAATCACCGTCCTCAGTGAGGATATACTAAGTAAGAGAAATCTTACCGCAAACGTGAGGAGAAATCACATGAAAATGAAAAAAGTACTGTGCTCGTTGGTAGCTGGTGCAGCGGTGCTAGCACTTGCAGCTTGTGGATCTGGAGGAGGATCTAAGTCTGAATCTTCAAGCGATAACTCTGGTAAAACAGAAATCACTTGGTGGGCCTTCCCAGTCTTTACCCAAGAAAAAGCTGATGATGGTGTAGGAACCTACGAAAAATCAATTATCGAAGCTTTCGAAAAAGCCAATCCAGATATCAAAGTCAAACTAGAAACCATCGACTTCAAATCTGGTCCTGAAAAGATTACGACAGCTATCGAAGCTGGAACTGCTCCAGACGTGCTATTTGACGCACCAGGGCGGATTATTCAATACGGTAAAAATGGTAAATTGGCTGACTTGAACGACCTCTTTACAGAAGATTTTGTAAAAGATGTCAACAACGACAATATCATCCAAGCTAGTAAAGCTGGCGACACTGCCTACATGTACCCAATCAGTTCAGCACCATTCTACATGGCGATGAACAAGAAGATGTTGGAAGATGCAGGAGTTCTAGACCTTGTCAAAGAAGGCTGGACAACAGACGACTTTGAAAAAGTCTTGAAAGCTTTGAAAGACAAAGGTTACACACCAGGATCACTCTTCAGTAACGGTCAAGGTGGAGACCAAGGTACTCGTGCCTTTATCGCTAACCTTTACGGTGGTTCTGTAACAGATGAAAAAGTAACTAAGTATACAACAGATGATCCAAAATTTGTCAAAGGTTTAGAAAAAGCTTCTAAATGGATTGAAGATGGTTTGATGATGAATGGTTCCCAATTCGACGGTGGAGCAGACATCCAAAACTTCGCTAACGGTCAAACTTCTTACACCATCTTGTGGGCACCTTCACAAAACGGTATCCAAGCTAAATTGTTGGATGCAAGTAAAGTTGAAGTAGTCGAAGTACCATTCCCATCTGATACAGGCAAACCAAAATTGGAATACCTTGTCAATGGTTTTGCAGTCTTCAACAACAAGGATGAAAAGAAAGTAGCAGCAGCTAAGAAATTTGTTCAATTCATCGCAGACGACAAAGAATGGGGTCCTAAGAACGTTGTTCGTACAGGTGCCTTCCCAGTTCGTAGTTCATTTGGTAAATTGTATGATGACAAACGGATGGAAACCATCAGTACTTGGACTCAATACTACTCACCATACTACAACACAATCGACGGCTTTGCAGAAATGCGTACACTTTGGTTCCCAATGTTGCAATCTGTTTCAAACGGGGATGAAAAAGCAGAACCAGCTTTGAAGACCTTTACTGAAAAAGCAAACGAAACGATCAAGAAAAAATAGATCATCTATGAAACTCAAATGATTCTTTCATAGAAATAAGAAAGCATAGGCCCCCTCGATTTCTTATCTCCATGTGTAGATTGAAAGAGGGGGCCTTCGTGTTTTCATTCTTCCTATTGATTCTTTATTTGAAGCAACATGGAATTGCTTCAAATAAAGAATCAAGTAATAAAAATAGAAAAAGAACATCAGGAGGTGCCTTATTGTGAAGGTAAACAAAATCCGAATGAGGGAGACGCTGGTTTCCTACGCATTCTTAGCACCCATTTTAATCTTCTTTATTGTCTTTGTATTAGCACCAATGATTATGGGGTTTGTCACTAGTTTCTTCAACTACTCGATGACCTCCTTCAAATTTGTTGGTCTTGAAAATTACTCCCGCATGTTTGCGGATAAGGTCTTTATCAAGTCCTTGATCAATACTGTCATCATCGTTATCGGATCCGTTCCAATCGTAGTATTGTTCTCCTTGTTTGTGGCTTCTCAGACCTATCATCAAAATGCCATTGCGCGTTCCTTCTATCGTTTCGTCTTCTTCCTTCCAGTTGTTACAGGGAGTGTAGCGGTAACGGTTGTGTGGAAATGGATCTATGATCCGCTATCAGGGATTTTGAACTTTGTATTGAAATCTGGACATGTCATCAACCAAAACATTTCTTGGTTGGGGGACAAGCACTGGGCTTTGATGGCCATCATCATCATCTTGTTGACCACCTCTGTTGGTCAACCGATCATCCTCTACATCGCTGCTATGGGAAATATTGATAATTCTCTCGTAGAAGCAGCGCGTGTCGATGGTGCGACAGAACTTCAAGTTTTCTGGAAGATCAAATGGCCAAGCTTGTTGCCAACAACTCTTTATATTGCGATCATTACGACCATTAACTCTTTCCAATGTTTCGCCTTGATCCAATTGTTGACATCCGGTGGTCCAAACTACTCAACGAGTACCCTCATGTACTACTTATATGAAAAAGCCTTTAAGCTCTCTGAATACGGTTATGCCAACACCATGGGTGTCTTCCTTGCGGTGATGATTGCTATTATCAGTTTTGCGCAATTCAAGATCCTCGGAAACGACGTAGAATACTAAAGAAAGGAGCCTCAGATGAAACCAACACAAAAGAAACCCATCACTGCCTTTACAGTGATTTCAACGATCATTTTGCTCCTTTTGACAGTCTTGTTCATTTTCCCATTTTATTGGATTTTGACAGGGGCCTTTAAGTCTCAGCCAGATACCATTATGATCCCACCTCAATGGTGGCCAAAGACACCAACCATGGAAAACTTCCAACAGTTGATGGTACAAAACCCAGCCTTGCAATGGTTGTGGAACAGTGTCTTCATCTCTCTAGCAACCATGCTTTTGGTGTGTATGACCTCTTCCTTGGCAGGATATGTCTTGGCTAAGAAACGCTTCTATGGGCAACGAATTCTCTTTGCTACCTTTATCGCAGCCATGGCCCTTCCAAAACAAGTTGTCTTGGTTCCATTGGTACGCATTATCAACTTTATGGGAATCCACGATACTCTTGCAGCGGTGATCTTGCCACTGGTCGGATGGCCATTCGGGGTTTTCTTGATGAAACAATTTAGTGAAAACATCCCAACAGAACTCTTAGAATCTGCTAAGATCGATGGTTGTGGAGAGTTACGGACTTTCTGGAGCGTTGCCTTCCCAATTGTCAAGCCGGGATTTGCAGCCCTTGCCATCTTTACCTTCATCAACACCTGGAACGACTACTTTATGCAATTGGTAATGCTGACCTCTCGTCAAAACTTGACTATTTCACTAGGGGTTGCGACCATGCAGGCTGAAATGGCCACCAACTATGGCTTGATCATGGCTGGGGCAGCCCTAGCTGCGGTGCCAATCGTTACAGTCTTCCTAGTCTTCCAAAAATCCTTCACTCAAGGGATTACCATGGGAGCGGTCAAAGGATAAGCCATCTGCTTGGACAAACGATAGTAGTGTACAGATACTTTTTTCTAGGCTGAGAGGTGTAGGGCTCTTGCGAGCTCCACACCTCATCGGTGCCCAAGAAGGGGCTAGGGAAGAAATCACTTGTTTTCTTTTCTCGTCCTAAGAAGTGTCGAAAGGAAAAGTGTATGATATTTGATGATTTAAAAAACATCACCTTTTACAAAGGGATCCATCCCAATCTAGATCAGGCCATTGATTTTCTCTATGAGTATCGGAAGGATTCTTTTGAATTAGGGAGATACGACATTGATGGAGATAAGGTCTTTCTCGTCGTTCAAGAAAACACCCTCAATAAAGAAGAAAGCAATCGCTTTGAGCACCACAAAAGATATGCCGATTTACATCTTTTGGTAGAAGGACATGAGTTTTCGAGTTATGGATCTCGTGTGACAGGTGAGGCGCTCGCCTTTGATGAAGCATCGGACATCGGTTTTGTCCATTGCCAGGAGTCTTATCCACTTCATCTGGGGTATCATAATTTTGCGATTTTCTTCCCAGGGGAACCTCATCAGCCCAATGGCTATGCGGGTCAAGAAGAAGTCGTTCGAAAACAGTTAGTGAAAATTTTAATCGATTAAGAGAGTCAGAAAGGAGACGGTATGTCACAAAGAGAAACAGGATTGATCAAAACAGTCTTTAATACTGACAATCTGGTGATGCGAATCAGCGAGAAAATAGCGGACTTAGTCACAGTCAATCTTCTTTTTGTGCTGAGCTGTCTGCCGATTGTCACAATCGGGATCGCAAAGATTAGTTTGTATCAAACGGTTTTTGCCATCAAACACCAGCGTCGCCTACCAGTCATTCGGACTTATATCAACGCCTTTCGAGAAAATTGGAAGTTGGGGCTTCAGCTCGGAGGGATAGAGTTGCTCATTTCAGGGATATGTCTCTTTGACTTGTTCCTCTTTTGGAGTCAGACAGCCTTGCCAATGCAGGTGTTAAAAGCTGTTTGTCTAGGGCTCTTTATCTTCCTAGTTCTGGTCATGCTAGCGGCCTATCCAATTGCGGCGCGTTATCGATTGACTTGGACAGAGTGTCTACAAAAAGCTCTGATTGTATCTGGTTTGTATTTCCCATGGTTCTTCGTTATGGGGGCTCTCTTGTTGCTAGTAGCTATGGTGTTTGTGACTTCTGTCTTAAGCTTTTTACTAGGACTCATGGTCTTCTTCTTGATTGGTTTTTCTAGCCTGACCTTCCTACAGGTTGGATTGATGGAAAAGATATTTGCTCGTTTTAAAGAATAAAAAAGAAAAATAGGATTTGGTAAACATTCGTGAAAGGAGAAAAGAATGTCAGATTTAAAAAAATATGAAGGAGTCATCCCGGCTTTTTATGCCTGCTATGATGACCAAGGAGAAATTAGCCCGGAGCGGGTACGTGCGCTGGTAGAATATTTTATCGCGAAAGGTGTGCAGGGCTTGTATGTCAACGGATCTTCCGGCGAATGTATCTACCAGAGCGTAGCCGATCGTATGCTTGTCTTAGAAGAAGTCATGGCAGTGGCTAAAGGAAAATTGACCATCATCGCTCACGTGGCCTGCAACAATACCAAGGACAGCGTGGAATTGGCACGACATGCAGAAGAGCTAGGAGTAGATGCCATTGCGGCCATTCCGCCAATTTATTTTCGCTTGCCAGAATACAGTGTTGCCCACTACTGGAATGAAATCAGCGCAGCAGCACCAAACACAGACTTTGTCATCTACAATATCCCGCAATTGGCAGGGGTAGCTTTGACACCGAGTCTGTATACAGAAATGTTGAAAAATCCACGGGTGATTGGGGTGAAGAATTCCTCTATGCCTGTTCAGGATATTCAGACCTTTGCTTCTTTGGGAGGCGATGACCATATCGTCTTTAATGGTCCAGATGAACAATTCTTAGGTGGCCGCCTTATGGGAGCAGGAGCTGGTATTGGGGGCACCTATGGTGCTATGCCGGAGCTCTTCTTGAAACTCAATCAGCTGATTGCTGAGAAAGACTTGGAAACTGCGCGTGACTTGCAATTTGCCATCAACGGTATTATCGGAGTCTTGACGTCTGCTCATGGAAACATGTATGGCGTCATTAAAGAAGTCTTGCGGATCAATGAAGGTCTAGAACTGGGATCTGTTCGGAGTCCATTAAGTCCAGTAACTGAAGGAGACCAGGAAGTGGTCCAAAAAGCAGCTAGCTTAATCCGTGAAGTCAAGGAACGTTTCCTTTAAAAAAGAGTGTAAATCGGAAAGGAGAGGTGTATGGCCTATTACCTAGCGATTGATATCGGTGGGACCAATATCAAATATGGTCTGATTGATGAAGCAGAGAATCTGATCGAGTCGCATGAAATGCCGACAGAAGCTGAAAAAGGGGGCCCTGGGATTCTAGGGAAAACCAAAGCTTTGGTAGAATCTTACCTCGAAGAAAATAACATCCTTGGAGTCTGTATTTCGTCAGCTGGGATGGTTGACCCCGATAAGGGGGAAATCTTTTATGCGGGCCCTCAGATTCCCAATTATGCAGGAACTCAGTTCAAAAAAGAAATTGAAGAGACCTATCAAATTCCCTGCGAAATTGAAAATGACGTCAACTGTGCTGGTTTAGCAGAAGTGATGTCAGGGAATGGCCAGGGGGCTCAAGTTGCCGTCTGTTTAACGGTCGGTACTGGCATTGGTGGCTGTCTCTTGATCAATGGGGAGATTTTCCATGGTTTTAGCAATTCTGCCTGCGAGGTAGGTTACCTTCATCTTCAAGATGGTGCCTTCCAAGATTTGGCTTCGACGACAGCTTTGGTTGAATATGTTGCCAAGCAACATGGAGATCCTGTCGAACAATGGAGTGGTCGTCGCATATTCAAGGAAGCGACCCAAGGAAATACCATCTGTATGGCAGGAATCGATCGCATGGTCGACTACCTAGGCAAGGGGCTTGCCAATATTTGTTATGTTGTCAATCCTCAAGTGGTTATTCTTGGTGGTGGAGTTATGGGACAGGAAGCTATTTTGAAACCCAAAATTTCAGCAGCTCTCAAGGCTTCTCTTGTTCCGAGCCTAGCAGACAAGACACAATTGGAGTTTGCGCATCATCAAAATACGGCAGGGATGATAGGAGCTTACTACCATTTCAAACAACAACAAGCTAGACGCAATTAAATCAAAAAAATGCTCACCACTTAGGTGAGCTTTTTTGAATGTAGACAAACTATTGTTTTACATAAAACAGCTAGATAATTTTCAAAAAATGACTTATATTTATAGTCATTTAAGAAGATTAAAAACCAGGAGACCAAGGAAAGGATCCTCAGCTCCTGGTGATAAATCAGAAGACTAGCGTCTACGTGAATCGTAGCCATTGAGTTTTTTGTTTTCCCAATAGCTATTGAAAATTCTTTCTTTACGTTCCCGATCCATTTCGAGGAAGTGAGCATAGATTAAATCAATCATGGTTAAGAAGGGAAGGGTTGCCGTAATACGGTCGATATAGGTGCTTCCAGGTAGAGGAGCAACTGGTAAAATTTCCGTAAAGTCATCTTTGATAGCGTCTGGTTGAGCAGTAAGAAGAACGGTTTTTGCTCCCATTTCTTTAGCATCCAGAAGGCTGTGGATAATCGAGCGGGTAGTTCCCGATAGAGAGAAGGCAATGACCAGGCAGGATTTATCCAAGATACTGGTCGTCCATGCAAAGCCGTCTTGATCGGTTAAGGCCTCGCAAACAACGCCCAGTCGAAGGAAGCGAAGTTTCATCTCAGAAGCCACCAATCCTGAGCTTCCTTTTCCAAAGAAGTAGACCCGATCTGCTTGAGTGATTAAGTTAGCGACTTCTTTGATTTGCTCGTCTTTTGCTAGGGTTTCTGTAGCCTGAAGGACCTGCTGGTAGCGACGCAAGACATCCTGTGTTAATTCGCCGTGCGGGGATTGTTGCTTTTGAGATTTGGTTTCTTCGTTAAAGTGATATATAAATTCCCGGTAGCCTGTGAAGCCACACTTTTGGGAAAAACGGGTCAAAGCAGCTTTTGATACATGCAAAAGTTCCGTCACTCTAGACGAGGAAAGAGAGTGTTGCTGCGCTTCGGGAGATAAAAAATAGCGGGCAATGTCTAGCTCTAGCTCCGTCATTTCTTCTTGATGGCTCTTAATAATGCTTCGGAGATCACGATCTTGTTTCACAGCAGTCCTCCTTTCAACCGAGGTTACACCCGGAGAAAATCCTATAATATATTTCACAGTATAACATAAAAAACCGGGATATACAAGGAATACGACCAGCGAACGACTGAAAGAAGGAACAGAATCCGCATCTTTTTTGAATCACCTTTGTTAAAAAAATAACCTCTGGAAACAAAGGAAAGACGCTGAAAAAAGTTGATGAAATATGTTATAATTTACACAAGAATTTGTTCCTTCTTGTAAAGGAAGAGGTAAGGAGGTGGAGTGATGGCCAACGCAACTCTCGAAATGATGCAAGAGATTGAAATGGCGGCAGAAGCCGTTGTCGCAAGTTACGAGAATCAGGTCCAAGATTTGCGCCAACAGCTAGGTAATCACCTACAGGAGGTAGCAGCATCCTATGACAAAGAGACTGCTAAGCTAGTTGCAGAGCGGGAAGAGTCCTCGAAAGCGACGATTGCTAGCTTGGAAGCAGACCTGGCAGTGACCAGTCAACGCAATGACGAAAAGGTGCAGCAAGCCATGACAGATAAGCGTGCAGCTTTGGTAGACGAAATTGTAGAAAAGGTGGTAGCAACCTATGGCAATTAGTCCAATGCAACACCTTTCTCTGGTCTTGCCCACAAATCTAATGGACGAGCTTCTCTTGTCGCTCCAGTCAGAGGAGTCGGTCCAAATCTATGATTTGAGCGAGCAAGAGGATTGGCAGGTTGCCTTTCAGACGAGTGATGGGTCCAAAGGATCAGCTCTAAGAATGGATGAACTAAGACGTCGGGAAGAGCAGTTAGAAAAGGCTATTCAGGCCCTGGAGCCTTTTATTCCTCAGAAGAAGGGATTAGAAAAACTAAAAGAAGCTCCCTTGTCCTTGTCTTTTCACGATTTAGAGTCTCATGGGGTCATCCGTGATGAGCAACGTCTTTTACAGTCCGTACAAAAACAATTGGCTGTCTTAGCAAAGGCTCGGGATCGCATCCAGCAAGCCCAAGAGGAAATCGCCTCTTTAGAAAAATGGGCTGCCTTGACGACAACACCTGACCAGCTCAAGCGTTTCCGTTATGTTCGTGGCTTAATCGGTACCATTCCGAATAGTGAACAGGATCAGGCGCGACAAGCCTTGCTGGCTCATCCAGATGTAGAGGTCGATGTGGTCTTTAGCTCGGAAACGGAGCATGGGGTGGTAGTCTTGTATAAGTCTGGGGATTTAACAGACCTTCAAGATACGCTGGCCAGTTCGCATTTCAAAGAGTTTGATTACCAAGGAGAAACGCTACCAAAAGAACGTTTGGAGCAACTCAAGAGAGAAATCAAAGAACAAGGTGCTGTCGAAGCAGCTACGTTGGAAACGCTCAGTCAAGCCAAGGAAGACCTCAACCAGCTCAAGTATCAACTCGATTATGTCTTGAGTCTAGGAGCCCGGGAAGAGGCCAAAGGCTCTCTTGCCAGTACAGCCCATTTGGTTGCCCTAGAGGGATGGATTGAAACTACTCAACTCGATGCTTTAAAAGCCAAACTTCAAAAGGAGTTTGGGAACCAAGTCGTCTTGCAGACACGTGAAGTCGCTCAAGAAGAATGGGACCAGGTACCAATCAAACTGAAAAACAATGCCTTGGTGGAGCCCTTCGAGTTAGTGACGGAGATGTATGCTTTGCCCAAGTATTACGAGAAAGATCCGACCCCAATCGTCTCCCTCTTCTACTTTGTTTTCTTCGGCATGATGGTAGCAGATATCGGCTATGGTCTCTTGTTGACATTGGCAACTGGCTTTGCTCTAAAAGCTTTCCAGCTTCAGCCGAGCGTAGCAAAAAACCTTCGCTTTTTCTGCCTCTTAGGAATCTCGGTAGCCCTTTGGGGAGTCGTCTACGGTTCCTTCTTCGGCTTTGAGATGCCATTTGCTTTGATTAGTACGACGACCAATGCCATGACTATCTTGATCCTATCGGTCGTCTTTGGTTTCATCACCGTTTTGGTCGGTCTCTTCCTAGGTGGAATGAAAAACGTTCGCCTGAAAGACTATACGGAAGCCTACAACGCAGGCTTTGCCTGGGTCTTGATCTTGTTAGGCTTGATGCTCTTAGCAGTCGGAAACATCCTACCAGGTTTATCCTATCTAGTCCCCATTGGCCAGTGGCTAGCCATTCTCAATGCGATTGGCATTTTGGTCGTGTCCATTGTCAGTGCAAAGAAATTATCAGGACTTGCAGCAGGTCTCTTTAATCTTTACAACGTCAGTGGCTATGTCGGAGACTTGGTCAGCTTTACTCGTTTGATGGCGCTTGGTTTATCAGGGGCCAGCATCGGTTCAGCCTTTAACCTGATTGTCAATCTCTTCCCAACCCTGGGACGATTCACCGTCGGCCTTGTCCTCTTTGTCCTCCTCCATGCCATCAACATGTTCCTGTCCTTTTTATCAGGCTATGTGCATGGAGCGCGTTTGATCTTTGTCGAGTTCTTTGGCAAGTTCTACGAGGGTGGTGGCAAGCCCTTCCGACCTCTAAAACCGTCGGAACGCTATGTCAAAACAAAAAAATAATTCAGTAAATCAATCATAAAAAATTTTATAGGAGTATATTCATGGAATCTTTAGCTTCATATTTCTCAACCCATGGGGGTGCCTTCTTTGCAGCACTTGGTGTAGTCATTGCAGTGGCTCTTAGTGGAATGGGTTCAGCCCTCGGTGTTGGTAAGACTGGTCAGGCAGCTGCCGCACTCTTGAAAGAACAGCCAGAAAAATTTGCCCAAGCCTTGATCTTGCAATTGTTGCCAGGTACACAAGGTTTGTACGGTTTCGTTATCGGGATCTTGATCTGGTTGCAAATTAAACCAGATATGGCTCTTGAAACAGGAGTTGCTTACTTCTTCACAGCCCTTCCAGTAGCGATCGTCGGCTATTTCTCAGCAAAACACCAAGGAAATGTCGCAACTGCTGGGATGCAAATCTTGGCAAAACGCCCTGAAGACATGATGAAAGGGGTTATCCTTGCGGCCATGGTTGAAACCTATGCCATCTTGGCCTTCGTTGTGTCCTTCCTTTTGACTCTTCGCGTCGGCTAATCTAGACACACCTCAGTCAAAGAAGAGGAATGTTCTCTTCGTCTATTATCGGTGGCGAAGAACTCCAAAGGAGGAAATAAAAACAATGACGGATTATTCCCAATTAAAGGATTCCATCCTTGAACAGGCCCATGAAAAAGGTCGGAAATTAGTAGCGGAAGCAACGGCTAAGGTTCAAGAAGAGTCCCAGTTGCAGGAAGCTCGTTTGGTAGAAGAAAAGTTACACCAACGGACGGTTCAATTGCAAACCATTGAGCGCCGCTTGCAACGTGAAAGCCAACAAATAGAAAATCAAAAGCGCCAATCAACATTGGTTACCAAGCAACGGGTCTTAAAAGAGTTGTTTGCGGATGCCTACCAGAAAATGGCGACTTGGTCACGCCAAGAAGAGCTCGCATTTCTGCATCGCATTCTTCCTCGCTATGCAGATCAAGCAATGGTCTTAACGTTTGGTGCTGTGACGGCAGAAAAATTGACAGATCAAGATCGTCAGGATTTGCTAGAGGCCTATCCACAGCTTCAATTAGCAAAAGAAACACTTGCCCAAGAGGCTGGTTTTGTCCTTTCTTTTGGCAAAGTGGATGCCAGCTACCTCTACCGTGATTTGGTTGATGCTGTGCGGGAGGAGCAAAGCTTCCATATGGCAGCCAGCATTTTTAAAGAAGAGAAAAACTAGGAGGGGCTATGAGTGAACGGACGTATTCTCAAGTAAATACCGGGATTAGTGTACGTGAAGCTAGTTTTTTGAGCCCGGCTCAGTTTGATGCCCTTCTGAACAGCTCCGATGCAGAAGCGCGTGCTAATCTCTTGCAAGGGACGGCCTATGCCTTGGAGGCAGATCAACTGCGTCAAGTCCAAGTGGTCGAGCAAGCCTTGATGAAGCACCTTCTGGCAGAGTACGATTGGGCTTATCAGGTAGCTCCGAACCCTGCGGTGGTCGACCTCTTTGCCCTCAAGTACACCTATCACAATCTCAAGGTCTTCTTGAAAGAGCGAGCAACGGGGCGGGATTTGAACTTCCTATTATTGGATGCAGGTCCCTATTCCTTAGCAGTTCTTGAACAAGTAGCCAAGACCTTTTCTTCAGAGAACTGCCCAGAGTTTATGGCTCAAGAAGTCGCAGCAACCTGGCAGGAATATGTCGACTATCAGGATATTCGGGTTCTGGAGATCGGCATGGATTTGGCTTACTTTGATCATCTCAAATGCTTGGCGAAAGATCTGGACCATCCACTTTTAAAATCCTTGGTCACCTTGACCATTGATTGTTACAATGTCATCACAGTTGAACGAGCCCTCAGTTTGAAAAAGCCGAACAGCTTTATGAAGCAACTCTTGTCCGATGCAGGGACCTTCTCAGCAAGAGAAGTCATCCAGTGCGTCGAGCAGGGCAACCTCATCAGTTGGTTCCAACAAGTCAATCCCTTGCCTTATGATGTGGAATTGACACAGTATGAGGAGCAGATGCGAGCAGGCAGAGTAACTGCTGAGACAGTGGAATACCTGGAGCATGTGCTTAAGTACCGAATATTGGAACAAGCTTCATTTGAGATAGACGGGCCCTTACCTTTAGCTCGCTATCTCTTTGGAAAAGAGCTGGAGGTGAAGAACCTTCGTTTGGTCTTGACGGGTCTGGATAATCAGCTCCCGATTGACAAAATAAAAGAAAGGATGAGACCAATCTATGGCCAGTAAAACGCAAAAAATTGCCGTTGTGGGAAACCGTGATGCCATCCTTCCTTTTCAAATGATTGGCTTTCAGACCTTTCCCGTAGCAGAGGCTCAGGAAACCATCAATACCTTACGTCACTTGAGCCAAGAAGATTTTGGCATCATCTATCTGACGGAGGATATGGCTCAGGAAATCCCAGATACCATTGCCCACTATGATCGCCAAGTAACCCCAGCCGTCATCTTGATCCCTACTCATAAGGGAACGACTGGACTGGGACGGCAGCGAATTCGAGACAATGTCGAAAAAGCAGTTGGACAGGATATTTTATGAGAACAAATGAATTTGGCCAAGCGATTGGCGATGCACTGCCTGATTTTACACCAGGGCGTCTGCCAGCTATTGAGCGGATCGAGGGTCGCTATACTGTGATCGAACGCCTCTCAAAAGAAAAACATGGAGCAGATCTTTATCAGGTCTACGGGCCGGACTCTCCAGCAGCGATGTGGACCTTTCTGTTCAAAGATCCTGCCCGCAATGAAGAGGAGTGGGACCGCTTATTGGATGATCTCATGACAGATCAAGGTCGCTTTTACTATGCGATTGTAGACAAAGATTCAGGCAAGGCTTTGGGGACCTTCTCTCTGATGCGGATCGATCAAGCTAACCGAGTGATCGAAGTCGGAGCAGTGACCTACTCACCAGCGCTCCAAAAAACACGCATGGCTACAGAAGCCCAGTATCTCTTAGCGCGCTACGTGTTTGAAGATTTAGGCTACCGCCGCTATGAGTGGAAATGCGATGCCCTAAACCAAGCATCTCGCAAAGCAGCTGAGCGCTTAGGATTCACCTATGAAGGCTGTTTCCGTCAGGCTGTTGTTTATAAAGGTCGGACCCGTGATACAGACTGGTTGTCTATCATTGACCAAGAATGGCCAGCTATCAAACAGCGCTTCGAAGCCTGGTTGGATCCAAGCAATTTCGATGCCAATGGCCAACAAAAGCAATCTCTAAGAGAGATAGCGCAAAAGTAAAACAAAGAAACAAAGGATTCCCAGGAGGAATACATGACTCAAGGAAAAATTATTAAAGTTTCCGGTCCCTTGGTGGTCGCATCAGGGATGCAGGAGGCCAATATCCAAGACATTTGCCGGGTCGGCGATCTTGGTTTGATTGGCGAAATTATTGAGATGCGGCGTGACGAAGCCTCTATCCAAGTATATGAAGAAACGTCTGGAGTCGGTCCAGGAGAACCAGTGGTAACAACCGGAGCTCCCCTCTCTGTCGAGTTAGGACCAGGCTTGATTTCTCAGATGTTTGACGGGATCCAACGTCCCTTGGAACGTTTCCAAGAAGTCACTTCCAGTGACTTCCTTATTCGTGGGGTGCAAGTTCCGAATCTAGATCGGGACACCAAATGGGCCTTCGAACCAAGTGTGACTGAAGGGACAGAGGTAGTTGCCGGAGACATCGTCGGTACCGTTCAAGAGACCAATATGGTGGAACACCGTATTATGGTGCCCTTCGGTGTCAGTGGACGTGTGACCAAGATCGCAGCAGGTTCTTACACAGTAGAAGAGCCGGTTTATGAGATCGAGCAGGCTGATGGTAGCCTCTTTACTGGTACTTTGATGCAAAAATGGCCGGTTCGTCGAGGCCGTCCCTTTGCACAAAAACTGATTCCAGTAGAGCCTTTGGTTACAGGCCAACGGGTCATCGATACCTTCTTCCCTGTGACTAAGGGTGGAGCTGCAGCTGTTCCTGGTCCTTTCGGAGCTGGGAAAACAGTTGTCCAACACCAGGTGGCCAAGTTTGCCAATGTAGACATCGTAATTTACGTAGGTTGTGGGGAACGTGGAAACGAAATGACGGATGTTCTGAATGAGTTTCCAGAATTGATCGATCCGACGACCGGTCAATCCATCATGCAACGGACCGTTTTGATCGCCAACACTTCGAACATGCCGGTGGCAGCGCGTGAGGCTTCCATCTACACAGGGATTACTATTGCTGAATACTTCCGTGATATGGGCTATTCCGTTGCCATCATGGCGGACTCTACTTCTCGTTGGGCAGAAGCTCTCCGTGAAATGTCTGGTCGTCTAGAAGAAATGCCAGGGGATGAAGGCTACCCAGCCTATCTTGGTAGCCGGATTGCTGAATATTACGAGCGTGCAGGTCGGGTTAAGACACTCGGAACCACTGCGCGTGAAGGTTCGATTACCGCCATCGGTGCCGTTTCCCCTCCAGGTGGAGACATTTCAGAGCCGGTGACCCAAAATACCCTGCGGATTGTCAAGGTTTTCTGGGGACTAGATGCTCAGTTGGCGCAACGTCGCCACTTCCCAGCCATCAACTGGTTGAGTTCTTATTCCCTTTACCAGGATGAGGTAGGCCAATATATCGATCAGCATGAACAGATTAGCTGGGCAGAAAAAGTGACCCGCGCCATGAACCTGTTGCAAAAAGAGAGTGAATTGCAAGAGATCGTGCGTTTGGTTGGTCTGGATTCCCTGTCTGAAAAAGACCGCTTGACCATGAATGCGGCCAAGATGATCCGCGAAGATTACCTGCAACAAAATGCCTTTGATGAGGTCGATACCTATACCTCCTTCAGCAAGCAGGTTGCCTTGTTGACCAACATTTTAACCTTTGACCAAGAAAGTCAAAAAGCGCTGGAATTGGGAGCTTACTTCACAGAAATCATGGAAGGAACTGTAGACCTTCGGGACCGCATTGCCCGGAGCAAGTTCATCCATGAGGACCAGTTGGCAGCCATTCAAGCCCTGAAAGAAGAAATCGTAGAAACCCTACACCAAATCGTCGCAAAAGGAGGAGTAGACAATGAGCGTGATTAAAGAATACCGTACTGTCAGCGAAGTTGTTGGCCCCTTGATGATTGTCAATCAGGTCGAAGGGGTTCACTACAATGAACTGGTAGAAATCAAGCTCCATGACGGAACGACCCGCCAGGGACAAGTCCTCGAAGTCCAAGAAGACAAGGCCATGGTCCAGCTCTTTGAAGGATCTAGCGGGATCAACTTGGAAAAAGCCAAAGTCCGCTTTACCGGACGTCCCCTAGAACTCCCAGTGTCTGAAGACATGGTCGGACGCATCTTTAACGGGATGGGCAAACCCATCGATGGCGGTCCAGAGATTATCCCAGAGAAGTACTTGGACATTGATGGCCAAGCTATCAACCCCGTTTCGCGGGACTATCCAGATGAATTTATCCAGACAGGGATCTCAGCTATTGACCATTTGAACACCCTAGTTCGGGGGCAAAAGCTTCCGGTATTCTCTGGATCAGGGCTTCCTCATAAAGAATTGGCTGCTCAAATTGCTCGTCAAGCGACGGTGCTTAATTCGGAAGAAAACTTCGCCGTGGTCTTTGCGGCCATGGGGATTACCTTCGAAGAAGCCGAATTCTTTATGAACGACCTGCGGGAAACAGGGGCGATTGATCGCTCTGTACTCTTCATCAACCTAGCTAATGACCCAGCTATCGAGCGGATTGCCACTCCTCGGATCGCCTTGACCGCTGCCGAGTATTTGGCCTATGAAAAAGACATGCACGTCTTGGTCATTATGACCGACATGACCAACTACTGTGAAGCCCTTCGGGAAGTATCCGCTGCCCGCCGGGAAGTTCCAGGTCGTCGGGGCTATCCAGGTTACCTTTATACTAACCTCTCAACTCTCTACGAACGTGCAGGACGCTTGGTTGGAAAGAAAGGATCTGTGACCCAAATTCCAATCCTCTCCATGCCGGAAGATGATATTACCCACCCCATCCCTGACTTGACAGGCTACATCACAGAAGGTCAGATTATCCTGTCCCGCGATCTCTACAATAGTGGTTATCGCCCACCGATCAATGTTCTTCCCTCCCTTTCCCGTTTGAAGGACAAGGGTTCTGGTGAAGGCAAGACTCGGAAAGACCATGCAGCGACCATGAACCAGCTCTTTGCGGCTTACGCCCAAGGGAAACAAGCCAAAGAGTTAGCCGTGGTGCTGGGAGAATCCGCCTTGTCCGATACAGACAAGCTCTATGTCAAATTTACGGATCGCTTTGAGAAGGAGTACATCAATCAAGGTTTTACCACCAATCGGACCATTCAAGAAAGTCTGGATCTAGGTTGGGAATTACTTGCTATCTTGCCACGGACTGAGCTCAAGCGGATCAAGGATGACATGATTGACGAATACCTCCCAAAAACTTCTCAGGAAGCACAAGCCTAGGAGTAGAAAGGAGGAAGTCAAATGGCACGATTAAATGTCAAACCCACTCGGATGGAGTTAAACACCCTCAAAGAGCGTCTGAAAACGGCAACCAGAGGACACAAACTTCTCAAGGATAAACGAGACGAGCTCATGCGACGCTTCATCGAGTCGGTCCGTGAAAATGACCGCCTCCGTCAGAAGGTTGAAGCCGCTCTCATTGGGAATATGCAAGAATTTGTCCTGGCTAAATGTCTGGAAAATGACCTCATGGTCCAGGAAATCTTTGCAGTTCCGACGCGGGAAGTCAGCCTGCATATCGAGACGGAGAATATCATGAGTGTGCGCGTGCCCAAGATGCATGCCCATATTGATAATCCATATGGAGACGATGAGGGAGACGTGGTATACAGCTATGTGGCTTCCAATAGCCAGATGGACAATACCATTCAAGAAATAGAAGAGCTCCTTCCAGACCTGTTGCGCCTGGCAGAGATTGAAAAAACTTGTCAGCTCATGGCCGATGAGATTGAAAAAACGCGCCGTCGGGTCAATGGACTGGAGTATGCGACTATTCCAGATCTCAAAGAAACCATCTACTATATCGAAATGAAACTCGAAGAAGCCGAACGCGCCAACCTGGTCCGAATGATGAAGGTCAAATAAGATACAAAGCCGTTAAGCAACTCAAAGGAAAATAGGGAGCAGGACAGAAGCACTGTTGTATAGAATGCTTCGTTGTCCTGCCCCCACAAGGCTGATTAGGATTTTTCCGAGCTCTTAAAGCGAGAGAAAAATCCAATCAGCTACTGTGCCTTTGAAGTTAGTACTATTACAGTTTGCGTTTTACACACAGCATTTAGGGCGTGTTCAATTAATAAGATACAAGCCGTTAAAAACAGCACCCCAAGTGATGTCTACAGGACACGAACTTGGGGTGTTTTTTAGCCTCTATTCAACTGAAAAATCTTCTAAAATCCCTTCATTCAGGGCTCTCAAAGGCTTCTGATACAATGAGTTTGTTTGATTATCCAAATAGTACTAACTGTCGTTAATTGTTAAGAGATTGTAACAAGAAAGGGCTAATGTTACAAATTAGGGTCAGTTAGATTAAAAGAAAAGAAGAGCCATTCTAAAGACAAAAAATGTGGTAGAATATTAAATGTATCTGTCTGGAGATAAATCTCCGATAATAAGAAAACGAGGAAAGAACGTATGAAGAAAGTAAATAAAAAGGCTCTAATTGCTTCGACCGTTGCTATGGCAGTTTTGCCATTTACAACTGGTAAAGCAGAATCAAATGGAGATTGGGTTGCCCGTTCTGTAGATGAAATTCGTGCAGATATTTCAACTTCAGAAAACAAACAAACCTACACTATCAAATATGGGGATACCCTAAGCACGATTGCGGAAGCTTTGAATGTTGACGTAACTGTTTTGGCAAACTTGAACCAAATCAGCAACATTGATTTGATTTTCCCGGGAACTGTCTTGACGACAACTGTCAATGATCAAAACCAAGTGACAGGTGTAGAAATCCAAACTCCTACAGCAGGTAATGCTGATGCAACTGTGACAACTTCTGCTGATTTGACAAACAACCAAATCAAAGTGGACAACCAAACTGTTGCAGTGGGTGATTTGACAAAACCAGTAGCAGATGAAAGCAACCAAGCTGTAGAACTCCCTCAAGCACCTGCAGTTGTAGCAGCAGTGGCAGAGCAAGTATCAGAAAGCTTGTCAACTCCAGAAGCACCAGCTGAAACACCTGCACCAGCAGCTCCAGTAGCAGAGGAAGCACCAGCACCAGTTGTTGAAGAAGCACCTGCGCAACCTGCTGCAGCGCCAGCTGAAGTAGTGGCTCCTGTAGAAGCCCCAGTTGTCGAGGAAGCCCCAGCGGCTCCAGTAGCTGAACCAGCTCCAGTCGTAGAAGTTCCAGCAGAACCAGAAGTTACTGCGGTTGCTTCAACACCACAATATGGTGCACCAGCACCAGTTGTTGATACGACAGCTTCAACTCCTTCAACAGCAACTCCAACTTCAAATGAAGGTCTTCGACCTCAAACAATTAAATTCAAAGAACAAGTGATTAATGAACTTGGCTTGACTGATATTGGTGGTTACCGTCCTGGTGACCCAGAAGATCACGGTAAAGGTCTTGCGATCGACGTTATGGTTCCAGAAAGTTCAGCGATTGGTGATCAAGTAGCTCAATATGCAATCGATCACATGCAAGAAAATGGAATTTCTTACATCATCTGGAAACAACGTTTCTATGCTCCAGTAAATAATATTTATGGACCAGCAAACACTTGGAATGAAATGCCAGACCGTGGTAGCGTAACAGAAAATCATTACGACCACGTACACGTATCATTTTACGAATAATTAAGACAAAGCAAAGAATCAGGATATTCCTGATTCTTTTTTCGTATAAAAAATAGATCCCATTGCTCAATGGGACCTAGCGGATTAAAGGATGATATCAGATTTTTCAACTTGATAGAGAGCCATACTCATAAACAAAGCAACAACAAGAAGAATAAGAATCCCGGGTGTCCAAGAGTGGAAGATTTGTTGGCTTGAACCAAATAAGATAGGTCCAAGTGCAGCAAAGACGTATCCTCCCGTTTGAGCTAGTCCAGAGAGCTGAGCAGTTTTCTCAGGAGAGCTAGACTTCATGGAGAAGGTAACCATGAGGTAAGGGAATAAGATACTCGTAAAACTTCCGATCAAGATATTCAGGATCAACCAGTAAATGAAGTTGTCTGTCTTTAGTAACAGCATGGCTATTCCAGTAAAACCAGCTAAAACAGTCGTTATCAGCATGATGCGACGGTTTCGTTCAGAAAGGCTGGTGGTGAGACTTGGAATGGTCATAGAGAAGGGAAGACTCATCAGGGTGAATACAGATGCTAAAATTCCTGCATTGGCTTGACTGATGCCGGCTTGGGTCGCCATGGTAGGAAGCCAGGTCATCGTGGTATAGAACAAGAGAGATTGTAGACCACAGAAGAGCATGATAGCCCAGACCTTACCATTCTTATACCAGCTAGTCTTATTTTCATTAGAAGAGGAGCTTTTTTTCAAATAATGATTATGACGAGCATTGGGGAGCCAGATTACAAGTGCAAGCGCACAGACAACTGTCAGCACCCAAACCAGACCTTGCCAAGAGGTGGCTTGAGTGATAGGAACAGCGACAGAAGAAGCTACCGCAGTAGACAAGCCCATTGCAGTGATATAAAGGGTTGTTAAGAAGCCAAGACGTTTTGGTTCATTGGCTTGGATCAAGCTTGGTAGAAGGACATTGATAAAGGCAATAGCAGCACCAATCAAAAGAGTTCCCACATAGAGGAGAGGGAGATTGATGGTGCGTAGAGCAGATCCAATCGTCATCAGGATCAAGACTCCGAGAAAGAGTCGCTCAATCCCAAAGCGTCTCGCCCAGCTAGTAGCAAAAGGAGAGAAAATAGCGAAGGTTAGGAGGGGTAGACTCGTCAAGAGGCCAAGAGAACTCACCTCGACACCAAAGCTAGCAGCAATATCTGATAAGACAGTGGAGAGGGTCGTAAATGGGGCCCGCAAGACCACTCCTAGTAAAAGGATCCCTGGAATGAGAAAACGTGAATGGTTTTGTTTCATAATGTGCCTCCTTGTTAAAATGAACAGTATCCGTATCATTATAGCACAAGAACTTGGAGGAGGCAAAAGGAATTATCGGGGGACAAAGCCCGTAAAATAGCTATTTCGCCTACAAATATAGGAAATAATAGAAAGATAGAGCTGAAAAAAATTTTTGAAGGTTTTAAAACTTTCTTCACACATACTTTTTATAGGAGTCTAGTTATCTCCGCTCAAACTGCGTCAACGTACCTAAACTCGCTGATATTCGTAAAAAAATAAGGAACGTAGTTCTCACTAGCGTTCGAACTGCATCAATGTACCTAAGCTCGTCCACGTCCCTATCAGGCTTGGTTAGATGAAATAGGTTTAGTAATAATTACATAACGCAGTGGTTGATTGGTATCTTTGTTCGCTCTTATAGCTTCAAAGATTACCTACTAATGAGGAAACGAAGTTTCCTATATCCGCAACCTCAAACAGTCTCCCAGACTGTTTGACCTGTGCGGGGGTGAGACAATTGAAAAGGTTTGGGGAACCTTTTCAACCTGAGCCAAAAAATAAGGAAGCGAAGCAATTTTAAAAAATTGTTCTGTCTCACTCCCATAAAAAAAGCCACCTGATTTGGTGGCCTTTATGGGAGATTATTATGAAAAAGTTTAGGATTTTCTATCAAACAAAGTTAGGAGGTCTTCATTTGATGGTATTAGTATAAATCGGAAAACTTAAAGAAAACTTAAGATAAGTTCCTGTAATTATAAATCAGTCTTAAGACTGATGGTTTGATTTGTAGCTGTCATTCGATCTCATTCTAGGTGAACTTGCATTATTGTCAGAATTGTGAGAAAATAGTCTTCATTAAAGGAGGGAAAGGATAGCGAGATGAGAGAGGATATCAAGATTAACGACCGTGCCCTAGCACTGGAGAAACAATTGATTGAAAAGTTAGAGCTTGTGTTTGATACCGATGTTGAATTGGACGTCTACAACCTCGGTTTGATTTATGAGTTGGATCTGGATGAGGAAGGGACTTGCAAGGTAGTCATGACCTTTACCGATACCGCTTGTGACTGTGCGGAAAGTTTACCTATCGAAATCGTCGCCCGCCTAAAAGAAATTGACGGTATTGAAGACGTCAAAGTAGAAGTAACCTGGTCGCCCGCCTGGAAAATTACCCGGATCAGCCGTTATGGGCGCATCGCCCTTGGGCTTCCACCGCGATAAATCAATAAAACTCACTTTACAAATTCGTAAAGTGAGTTTTTTCATATCTTATTGTTTACCAGACTGTTCCATATTCCAGAAGTCTGTCACGGCACCGCGTGAAGCAGAGGATACCGTGTGGGCATATTTACCGAGAACCCCACGGCTATAGAGTGGTGGCAAGGTTGTTTCAGCCTTCCGTTTCGCCAACTCTTCGTCTGAGACGTGCATGGTGATTTCTTTGGTATCTTGGTCAACTGTAACCAAATCACCAGTGTGGAGGTAGGCGATTGGGCCACCGACCTGGGCTTCAGGTGCGATGTGTCCGACAACGAGACCGTAAGTACCACCAGAGAAGCGTCCGTCTGTCAAGAGGGCAACCTTATCTCCTTGGCCTTTCCCAACGATCATAGACGACAAGGACAGCATTTCCGGCATACCAGGACCACCCTTAGGTCCTACAAAACGAACAACAACAACGTCGCCATCCACGATTTCATCCGAAAGAACCGCTTCAATGGCAGCTTCTTCGGAGTCAAAGACCTTAGCAGGACCAGTAATGTTACGCACTTTAACACCTGATACTTTGGCAACTGCCCCTTCTGGAGCCAAGTTCCCTTTCAAGATGATCAATGGTCCATCCGCACGTTTTGGATTTTCAAGTGGCATGATGACTTTTTGACCTGGTGTCAAATCAGCAAAGGCTTCTAAGTTTTCAGCCACCGTTTTACCAGTACATGTGATGCGATCCCCGTGAAGGAAACCATTCTTAAGAAGGTATTTCATGACGGCTGGCACACCACCGACATTGTAAAGGTCTTGGAAGACGTATTGACCAGAAGGTTTCAAGTCTGCCAAGTGAGGCACACGCTCTTGGAAATCATTGAAGTCTTCAAGGGTCAAATCCACATTGGCCGCATGAGCGATCGCCAGCAAGTGAAGAGTCGCATTGGTGGATCCACCCAGCGCCATGGTCACTGTAATCGCATCTTCAAAGGCTTCACGGGTCAAGATGTCAGATGGCTTCAGTCCCATTTCAAGCATTTTGACAACTGCACGACCTGCTTCTTCGATATCGGCTTTTTTATCAGCTGATTCAGCAGGGTGAGAAGAGGAACCTGGCAAGCTCATCCCAAGGACCTCGATCGCTGTCGCCATGGTGTTGGCCGTATACATACCACCACAACCACCAGGGCCTGGGCAGGCATTACATTCTAGTTGCTTCACTTCTTCAGCAGTCATATCACCATGGTTCCATTTCCCGATCCCTTCGAAAACAGAAACCAAGTCAATATCCTTGCCGTTCAGATTACCCGGTGCAATGGTCCCACCATAGGCAAAGATCGCTGGGATATCCATATTGGCAATGGCGATCATCGAACCAGGCATGTTCTTATCACAACCCCCGATGGCTACAAAGGCATCCACGTTGTGACCGCCCATAGCCGCTTCGATAGAGTCTGCTATGATATCACGAGAAGTCAAGGAGAAGCGCATCCCAGGCGTTCCCATAGCAATCCCATCCGCAACCGTAATAGTTCCGAATTGGACCGGCCAAGCTCCCGCATCTTTTACACCTTCTTTGGCCAATTTTCCAAAATCATGAAGGTGCATGTTACAAGGTGTGTTTTCAGCCCAAGTAGAAATCACCCCTACGATTGGTTTTTCAAAGTTTTCATCTGTCATCCCAGTTGCCCGAAGCATAGCCCGGTTAGGGGACTTGACCATGCTGTCATAGACGCTACTGCGATGGCGTGTATCTAATTCTGTCATCTGATTCCCTCTCATCGTATTTTTTATTATTATAGCACAATTTACGACCCAACGACAGAAGAAAATTCTTGAATTTTCAGACAATTTAACAGAGTGAGGATGGAGAATAGAGGATGAAAGAAATTATTTGAAAAAAGTTGTCAAGTAACTTTACTTTACAAAAAAGTTTTGTTATACTGTTAAAGTTGATGAAAATCAAACCTAATTGAATTTATATCTTAAAAGGAGAAAAACGAAATGGCAGTACCTGCACGTCGCACATCAAAAGCGAAGAAAAACAAACGTCGTACGCACTACAAAGTAACAGCTCCATCTGTAAACTTTGACGAAGCAACTGGAGATTACTCACGTTCACACCGTGTATCACTTAAAGGATACTACAAAGGACGTAAGATCGCTAAAGCTGCATCAGCTGAATAATAGAAGGGAGATACCATGCGCGTAAATATTACACTTGAACACAAAGAATCTGGTGAACGCTTGTACCTTACTTCTAAAAACAAACGTAACACTCCAGACCGTCTTCAATTGAAGAAATACTCACCAAAACTTCGCAAACACGTTGTGTTTACAGAAGTTAAATAATAGAGTTTAAAAAGGCCTTTGAAATCAATGTTTCAAAGGCTTTTTTCTTTTTGTCAAATGCGATATATTGCACTGTATTTCAATTAAAACTCTACCTTTTTTGAAATATGAATAATGATTCGGATATTTAAAAAGAAGAGGAACTTTAGTATGAAGTTCCTCTTTTTGTTATTTGTTCTTTTACTTACAAATCGTAAGACCTGATTTGGAAAGTATGAGTTTCAGTTGGATTAAAAATAGCGTAATATCAAGGCTTTTCAGAATGATATCTACTGATTAATTTTATAAAATTTGAATCATTATTTTTAAAATAGGGGAGTAGTTTAGTTCTGTAAAATTAAATAGTCCCTTTATAAACTCATTATATCAGCATTTTTATTTTTTTTAAATTAGTTAGAGAAAAAGATAGAGATTAAAATAACATCTAGATTTACAAAAATCCTTTCTTAAACTTAAAATCTAAAAAGAAATTAAATCGATTTACTTCTTTTTAAAGGTCCTATCACTATAGTTTATCTCATAACTATTTCTAGTATTATAGCCTATTTTATCGTAAGGTTCATACTTTAAAAAGACTGACAATTCTGCTTAAAGCAGATCCTTCAAAACTGTTTCAAGAGAAGAACGAAAAAATTCATCAATATCTTGATTTTGAGCGAGAAGGTGTAGCAATTCTGAGGTAAACTGAGTCATAGGAATAAATCTCTTTCTAGTAATGTTTCGCAACTCTACTATAACGGATTTATTCCTTTTTGCATTTAAACAACTTATTGTAAACTACCTAAATTATCAATAATTTTTATCAAAACTTTACTATTCTAATTTGAGTTAACTCCAGAATTATGAGCAGTAAAATTCTGATATACAATAACTCAATTTTCAAACTACTTATTCAGTGTTAATATAATCAACACTGAAACAAATTAGTATAAATTTTATAATTTAAGTATTTTATTAATTGTAGCATCTAACTCCTCAATTTGCGAAGTATTAATATCAAATGAACCTTCAATAAGCAAAATACAAAAATTGCCATTGCTAAGAGGAATTACAATTTCTGTGCCTGCTTTATTTTCAGGTTTCACAATAGATAACAATAATGATTCATTAACATTGAAAGATTTATGAGAGTTTATTAATTCTGAATATTTCCCTTCAGGTCTAAAATTAAAAACCATTTGTTCACTTTGAAAAACTCCCCTAAAATCGATTAATTCTAAATAGCTGTTTTTAAGTTCATAGATACTAATAAATAAAATTAAAGGCAGTACTCCTTTAATGAGTTCTAAACAATTAGCTCGATGGTTAATTAACTCTTCTTGTACTTTAGCCTCTAAATTCTTAATTGAATCTGCTAACCTATCACTATAATTAACCAAAATATTGAGATGTTTTGCTAAACAAGTCAAAAATTCAGTATTCTCATTAATTTTTAATATGCACAAGTGTCTCAAATAACTCTCATCAATAAATTTATATCCTTCAGAATCAACATAATTATCTAAACATAAGAAATAACCTTTAAGTTCAGTAATACTGTAGACATCACTATTTAGATGAATAACTTGTTGGAACTCATCCATAAGTTTGAGAAAAGCAATATTGGTTAAATCTAAGTACTTTTGTCGGAGTTTATATAAATCAATGTTCTCTCTTATGTACATCACCTGTTCTTGAGGAACAACATTTAAATCTGCAAAATTGATATCAATAGTAGATTCAAACGGCTTTTCTACATTAATTCTAATTATTATTGTTAGATAATCAAATGGTGAAAAACCATGAAAATATGGATTCAACACTTTCGATGGGATTCCATCATTTTTTCGCATATTACAATTATAACAAGTTGGGACCAAATTGATGGGGGTAATCGAAAGAAATGGAAACTTACTCTTAGGAAGAATATGGTCCAGTGTGACTTGGCTATACGCAAACGAACAATCACAAATTGGGCATCGCTTCTCAACTAATTGTTCCATATATTCTCTGTAATCATATAATGTTTGTCCTGAATAATATTCAGAATAATAATTTTGGATACTCGAAAAAGAATAATTATCATCATCTTCACTTATTGGTTGTAAGTTAGAAAGGTTTTCAAAATTAATTTTATATTCATTTTCATAGTATGAAAGTAGATCATTAATAAAATCAAAAGCACATTTATCATCATCATCTATCATTTCTACAAAATCTACCGATTCATCACTTAGTGTTTTTAAAATATCCTTTACAGTAATATCCATTCCTTCAATTTTTCTCATTCGCTAGTTCCTTCTAAAAATAAATTGATCAATAATTTGGCCTCACTACCTGAAATTTTTAATAACTTCCTAAGTTCACTTTTTCCATTTTCTACAAACTTTAGGCGTTCAATTAAATTATAATATCCTGATTGTTGAAGCCCTATGTTGAATATTTGATCATTAATTACATTTATATTTTCTCCAAACGTGTTAAAATCAACGGATTTTATTAAGTAATCTCCGTTATAGTCACGATATGTCTGTTTTACACAACTATTAGGAAATTCTTGAAGAGTAATTGGAGAATGTGTGATAATAAAACCTAAACCATTTACTGAACTTACAATATCAGAGATGAGTCGGACATATGATTTAACCATCGGAGGATGTAGAAATAACTCTGGTTCGTCAATAAATACTACTGTTCTCTCCGTTAATTCCAAAATAAGTTTTGTTATAGTTAGTAAAAATATTTTTTGTCCAGAACTAAAATTTTTTATTTTTTGAAATGTCTCCTTATAATTTACATATTTAAATCCACTTGTGCGACCTTCACCGTTTTCAAATTCATCTGATCTAGTTAAATCATTTTTAAAAATATAAATAAGACTATATCCCCAGTCTTCAAAAGATATACGTTCTATAGCTTCTAGCCAAAGTTTAGACTTGTCTACACTAAATTTTATAGTTTGTAAACTTTTCATGATATCAATTGTGATTCTATCTCCTATTTTTGTGTCTTCACTTACTTCCATATCATAATTTAAAAGACCTATGTATTCAAATCTATCTCCCTCCTCCGAATCAATTTCGATATCAAGCTTTTCATCAAATGGACTGAATGAACAATATAAAATTTTATTAATGACATTCGCATCATCTTGTGTATCATACTCACTATTATCTATCGAAATTTCAGAAGAATTATTTAATATTGCTTTCGATAATTCTCTGATAAATCTTGTTTTACCACTTCCATTTTCTCCAATGATACAAAATACATTATTAGAAACTGATATTGGTAATGTTCTATCATTTACTCTAAACGAAATATTATCCTTTGGTTTTACATCAACTTCAAAAGCTGTTTGATTTCCTTTTTTTATTGTAAATTTATAATCAGAAAGAAAGGATTCATTAACTGTCAATCTATGCAAGCTAATCAATAATTCTTTCCATTTGAAAAACGATTGATCTCTAAAAAATGAACGATCAAACATGTCTATTAAAGAATAAGAACTGTCATCAGTATGAATAACATTATTTGATATAGATTGTTCATATTCTTTTTTTAACTTCGTGTATTCCGTTATGAAATCATTTCCTTTATAGGCAATATCTCCTGTTAATGTAAACCATCTGTTCAAATCGTCCTCCTCTAAGCTAGCCGATATGAATTCATAGTATTCTTGAGATTGTCCTAATAAAAAATATTTGCCTTCATTTTCAATTTGATTCTTTTTGATTCTAAGAAAATTTTCATGTGTATTTGGATATATCTTTATTAAATGACTTTTCTCTCCTGAATCTCCATTAAAAATTAACTCTGCAGTTTGTCTGTAACCATAATCATCCCATGTATTAACACGAAAAGAAATCTTAGACAAAAATTCTTCAATATTCATTTTAAGTCTCCTATTTTATTAATAATTTTAAAATTATTATAACAAATTTAGCGATTAATAATGAAACTACTTCATATAAAAAGCATGAATTGGAAAAATAGCCAATAAGATTTTTAAAAATAGAGATATAGATTTTCTTTATCCTCTTAATGGTATAATAAAAAATAGATAGAGATATGTGATGAGGTGAAAATTTGGTCAGAAATAAAAAAATCGAAACAATAGGAATTTCTTATCTTACTATGTTCCTAAACAAAAATAATCGACTTCAAACCTATCTTGATCAGAACGACAAAACTCCGTCTTGGGATGGAACGATACATGTTTTAAAAAATCCTTCAGAAAAAAAAGAGGATATTATCGGAGTTGTTCCTGTTCAGGTAAAATCTACTCAACAAGATAAGCAACCTCTAAATAGTTATCGTATAGCGTTAAGTGATCTTGAATTGTATTTGAGAACAGGCGGAGTAGTTTTATTTGTTGTTTCATTAGATAGTAATTTTGAGCTGAGTGGTTTGTATTATAAATCTTTGCCACCATTAACAATCAAAAATATAATTAAGAACAGTAAACCTAAAAGGTCAAAAAATAAATGTCAAATGAATAAAACGATATCGGTGAATATCCATCCTTTACGTGCTGAGAAAGTATACTCCGAAATGATTGATTTTATTAGGGTTAGTGATCGGCAACGTAGTTTTATTGATAAAAAATTGATAAATCTAAGTGAATTGCCTCCAAATAAAACTTTAAAGTTTCACCACATAGGTAAAAGACCCTTTGATATTTTTGATTATCAGGAAGAACATGATATTTTTCCTTATCTGGAAGATGCTGATAATGGGGCACTAATTCTTATTGATAGTCCGATTAAGGTTACTGAGATGTTTGAAGAAACTAATTTAGTTTTTACAATAGGGGAATCAGTTGTATTTGATAATGTAAAAAGGCATCGGTTTTCTGACGGCAAGGTAGAGCTTCAAATTGGAGCTGGATTTATATTTTATGCTGATGAAAAAGAATCTAAATTCAGTTTTAATTTTACAAGACCTAATAAATTATCAGAAGCACTAAAGTGTATTGAAGCATTGCAAGAATTACAAAAAACAGGATATGTTACATTAAATGGTGAAAGAATTGAGTTTGAAAAGGATAATTTAACTAGGCTAAGCTCTATGAGTCTAGCTGAGCAACATAGTGAATTACTCCAAATTACTACATTCATGAGGAACATGGGAATAAAAAAAGAAGTTGATTTATCACTATTTGATGATCAATCAAAAAAAATCTTTTCCTTCTGAATAAAGGTTTAATTTTGAAAGAAAAGATTACTTTGAATTGTGATGAATCAATTTTGCTTAATTGGAAAGTTGCAAATGTACATATTGTTACAATTTATCAATTATCAGAAGATAAGAACGGCACCATGATTGATATATTCACTGAAACTCCGTGGGCAAGAAGAGACGAAGGGGAAAAAAGTATAGATATTTCTATATTTGATATTTTAGATTCTAAAGACTGGCTAGAGATTGATAACTGTAATTTCGATTCGGTTATTAATTCGTATCAAAGATTGGCTGATAACAATTTAAAGTACACTAGTGCTGATGATACACTAGTAAAAATTATAGCTGCTGCTGACATGGCAGAAGATCATTCAAAAAAAGATTTGCTACTTAACTGGGCACAAAGACTTTCTGATTGGAATACATCCCATTTTAAGAATAATGATATCTCCATCATAAATGATCTTCAAATCAAATATAGAAGTCGCATATTAAATAATGATGAAATTGAGAAACTTAATAATATTTTGATTAATAATCATGGGAATAATGAAATTTGTTTTGGTGTATCAGTGCTATTAAAATCAAAACCTCAAGCTGAATTTTACTGGAATAGATTACCTAAAGAAATACAAGAGAGGTATTTGCATTACCCTATCTATACTCTATTTAAGGAACTATAATTCGGATACACAAGCTTATAAACAATTTGAAAATTCTGTTTGTATCCCTGTAGTTAATGCTATAGCGGAACAAATGATAGAATTTATAATGAATTCAGAAAAATAAAACAAAGAACAAGCAATTTAAATATGAGTTGCTTGTTCTTTTGTTATTTACAAATTATTTTATATCAATTTTAATTATTTATATGAATTATTTAGTTTGAGTTTAAATTTTCATCATACGTTCATTAACAGTAGTTGCAATTCTGCCTTTTTCTTTGCTTTATTTTCTGAAATCTTATTTTTATCCCAAACGTATGCTAATGATTTTCCTTTATTATAGACTAACCATATTTTTAGATTCGGATTATCTTTTTTTAGTTGATCCCATTTTTTTGATTTAACAATTCTGGAATATCTGTACTAGTTACAAAGCCAGCCCTTTGAATACTTTTTTAAATTTTTTTAGACAAAGATGGTTTATATTTGTTGAATTCTTCAATAATTAATTCCTTAATATTATTAAATTGAAGAATTATAGGAGCATTATTCCCATCTATATAAGATTCAACAGAAAATGTGACATCGTTTTCTTTGTTTGGTAAAAATTCTCTTAATAAATCTAGTAAACGAAACCGAAGAGCCTGTTTAGAAACTTTTAGACTATTTTGGACCTTCTCAAATGTTTCACAGTTGTAATAAATTTTGGATAAAAACACAATATCCGGCATTAGTATGACAGCTGAAAAAATATTAGCCTCTCTTTCTAAAAGATTATCATCACTACCTTTTAATCTAGAAAAAAATTTCTGTTGTGTTTTAAAATAAAATGTCCTAATTCGTGGCAAAGTGTAAAATTTCGTTTAGTTTTAGGACTATCTCTTTCATAAGAAAAGCTAATTCCTAAATGATCTACAAGAGTGAGTCCTTCAATTTTAAGATTAGAAAAGTGATGACTAATTACTCTTATATTATTCTTTCTAATAATATACTGGAGGAAATAATTATAATGATATTTAAGTAAAGGAATTTCATTATCTATTATATACGGGTATAATACTTGCTTCGCTATACTATTTACCCTTAAATACAAACCATTCATAGAATCACTCCCTATAAATATAATATTTGGTCTATATGAATACTATAAAACTAATAGAAAAACTCTTGCTATTTTTCATTGATTAATTTTATGTTGTTATCCTTTTAATAACAGATGATAAATTAAGTTCTTATTATTCTATTTCTTGGTTGTTAATTCTTGTAATAATTTTATAGGGTTTGTCTTGAAAATGTTAACAAACAAATTAATAAAATAGTATATTAGTAAAATAGTATAGAGTACAATCATGTTATATATTCCATAATCAAAAATTATATTATCTGAATCTCCTAATCGGACTCTTGTATCAGACTCTAGGGATACTTCCATTATTTTGTTCAAAGATACAGAAGTATTTTCGTTCCAATCAGCTTCTATATATTTATTTTTATTTGAAGAAGAAAAAATCAATGTATGGCACTGCACCCCAATAATGGGACAAGAGAAAAAACCTCTTATGCGACCAGTTTTCTGTACTCTACAGGAGACTGGTCATTTAATCTCTGTTGAATTCTAGTTTCATTATAAAATATGATGTAAT
>NZ_JASHER010000010.1:0-74216 GCF_047463015.1 Streptococcus australis
TAAATGACCAGTCTCCTGTAGAGTACAGAAAACTGGTCGCATAAGAGGTTTTTTCTCTTGTCCCATTATTGGGGTGCAGTGCCCATAAGAGGTTTTTTCTCTTGTCCCATTATTGGGGTGCAGTGCCAATAACTGCTCTGATCCTCATCGGATTGATCTTAGTTTCTTCAAGAAAGGAAACCGACCTGTAGAAAAGACCGGCTTCAGCAAAATTTATTTCACAAACTTTTGTAATATATATAAATATGTACTCTCGCCCCCACAAAGATGAGATTAGAGTAAACAGTTCATCCAATGATAAGTCGAAGATTGAAATTATTCACCCATTCCCTTTGAGCAAGTAAGACGTTTAGCCAAACCTCCTGATAGCGGTTGGCGTCAAATGATTAGAGGCATAGTTTCAATCAAACACACAGGTTACGACAGAAAATAAAGAAGGCCGATAATGCCTTCTTTGTTTTCTTAGTAAGATGATTAGGTAGGCCGCAACAAAGCGGCTACCGTCCAATGATTCGGTGCTTTAGCACCAATCATTGGTATCAGATTACATCATCCCACCCATCATGCTTGGATCCATAGCCGGTGCTGCTGGAGCTGGTTCTGGTTTGTTGGCTACCACTGCTTCGGTCGTCAAGATAAGGCTCGCTACGGAAGCCGCATTTTGAAGGGCTGAACGGCTCACCTTCACTGGGTCGATAATTCCTGCTTCAATCATGTTGACCCATTCACCTGTTGCAGCATTGAAGCCTGTTCCGACTTCTGCATGTTTCAAGCGATCGATGACGATTGACCCTTCATATCCTGCATTGTGGGCGATTTGGCGTACAGGCTCTTCCAAGGCGCGAAGCACGATGTTGCGTCCTGTCGCTTCGTCCCCTTCCAATTCAAGGGTTTCAACTGCAGAAATAACATTGGCAAGGGCCGTACCACCACCGGCAACAATTCCTTCTTCAACCGCTGCGCGTGTCGCATTGAGGGCGTCTTCGATGCGGAGTTTCATTTCTTTCAACTCCGTTTCAGTTGCAGCTCCGACCTTGATGACTGCAACGCCACCAGACAATTTGGCCAAGCGTTCTTGGAGTTTTTCACGGTCAAATTCTGACGTTGTGGTTTCAATTTGTGATTTGATCACGGCCACACGGTTAGCGATAGCTTCAGGATTTCCTGCACCTTCTACAATGACTGTGCTATCTTTGTCCACTGTCACTTTACTTGCTTGACCGAGCGCCTCGATGGTCGCATCTTTCAACTCAAGACCGAGATCTTCTGTGATAACAGTACCACCTGTCAAGATCGCGATGTCTTCTAGCATAGCTTTGCGACGGTCTCCAAATCCAGGAGCCTTAACAGCTACGACATTGAAGGTTCCACGAATCTTGTTCAAGACAAGCGTTGGGAGAGCTTCTCCATCCACATCATCCGCAATAATCAAGAGCGGACGGTTGCTTTGAAGGATACTTTCAAGCAATGGCAGGATTTCCTGGATGTTTGACACCTTCTTGTCGGTGATCAAGATATAAGGATTTTCAAGGTCTGCCACCATTTTTTCATTATCAGTGACCATGTATTGAGAGAGGTAACCACGGTCAAACTGCATTCCTTCAACGACTTCCAACTCTGTTTCCATTCCACGAGATTCTTCAATCGTGATCACTCCGTCGTTGCCCACTTTTTCCATGGCTTCTGAGATGTATTCACCGACTTTTTCAGAGCGAGAAGAGACAGCCGCAACCTGGGCGATAGCTTCTTTATTAGCAACTGGAATGGCATTGTTTTTCAAGGCTTCAACAGCTGTTGCAACCGCTGCTTCAATCCCACGACGGATACCGATTGGATTCGCACCTGCTGTAACGTTCTTGATCCCTTCACGGACGATGGCTTGGGTCAAGACAGTCGCAGTGGTTGTTCCGTCTCCAGCGATATCATTGGTCTTCGAAGCAACTTCTGATACCAATTTGGCACCCATATTTTCGAAGTGGTCTTCCAATTCGATTTCTTTGGCGATGGTCACCCCATCATTGGTGATCAATGGTGACCCAAATGATTTTTCAAGGACCACATTGCGACCTTTTGGTCCCAAGGTCACTTTCACAGTATCTGCTAGGATATCCACCCCACGGACCATGGCTGCACGAGCATCTGATGAAAATTTAATTTCTTTTGACATACATCTTTCTCCTTTCTGATTCTTTAGGCTTCAACAATGGCAAGAATACTTGCAGTCCCAACAATCGTGTACTTCTCATCGCCGTCTTTCACATCAACGCCTGCATGATTTTCCACCAAGACCGTATCACCGACTTTGACACTTGGTGCTACCAACTCGCCACTGAGGGTCCGAACTCCCTCACCTACAGCGATGACTTCTGCTGTTTTGGTTTCAGCTTGACTTACTCCTGCGATGACAAAGCCACCGACTGTTTGCTCTTTTTCTTCTACTTTCAAGACCACGCGGTCTCCTAATGGTTTTAACATGTCATTCCTCCGTTCTTGTATTTTAGCACTCTTCAACATCGAGTGCTAACTCATGTTTCTATTGTATCACTTGGTCAAAAATAGTCAAGAAAAAAACACCTCAATCTCTTCGAAGTGTTTTCGATTTCTAGCCAACCAAATTTAGTTTTTGTTGGTAAGCTTGGATGACTTTTTGTAAGTTGGCTCGACCACGATACATCCCATACCCCACTAGCAACATCCCTGCTATTCCAATCAGGGCAACCAAGCTACCTAAGATCAAAAATAGGAGGGAAGTCTTGTGAAAGAAATAAATCAGCAGTCCACCAATACTGGCCATGAGAAAGAGCACACTAAACCAGCGACCCAAGTTTTCCAACATATGGCGTTGGTAGCGAATTTCCGTCTCATACCCTTTTATTAATTCTTGTCTGGTGTGCATAGATGCCTCCTTCAATAAAAATTGAGAATGAAGTATTCGTAAAGGAGGTCACGTACTTCATTCTCAATGCTCCGGTTGCAATAAACTGTTTCCAGTTTTCTCTTAGTATTTGAGACCTGGATCAAAGATTCCAAGAGCTACCCCAGCTAAGGCGATGATGACTAAGAGAAGCATGACCTTGTTTGGTGAGACTTTCTTCTTCGCCATGAGCCACCAGCAAAGCGTGATAAAGGCAGCAGTCAAGAGACCTGGATAGACGCCATCAATCTTTTCTTGGATTTTAAGGAAGGCTTCTCCGTCAGCATTTTTGAATTCGAGGGCTGTTGTAACAGAGACCCAAGTCGCTGCTACGGCACCGATGACCATACCACCGACCACACTAATCGCTTTACGAAGGGCTTGTCCTTTTGGTCCTACAAGGAATTCAACAGCCTTGTCCCCTAAGTGATACCCTTTGAAGAAGGCGAAACGCATGCCTAAGTAGACCAAGAGGTTCCAAACGACGATATAGAAGAGAGCTCCTGCAATGTTTCCGCCTTTAGAAAGACCAAGGGCAATCCCGAGAAGTACAGGGATTAAGGTCCCAACAACCAAGGAGTCCCCAATCCCAGCGATTGGGCCCATCAAACCAGCACGCATCCCGTTGATGGTTTCGCCATCTACTGCTTCTCCATTGGCACGCGCTTCTTCCAAACCAGCTGTGATCCCTACAACCAATGATCCCAATTGTGGTTCCGTGTTGAAGAAGGCTGTATAGGTTTGCATAGCTTCTTTTTGTTCTTCTTTGGAATCATACATTTCTTCCACGATTGGAAGCATCGAAGTCAAATACCCAAAGGTTTGCATATGTTCTTGAGAGAAACAAGTCAAGTGACCATAATACCAATGATGGAATGCTTTGGTTAGCGTTTTCTTTGAAATTTTCTTTTTGTCAGCCATCTTAGATATCCTCCTCATCATCGTCAAAGTCATTTACTCCAGCAGGGACGACTTTCATTGTTTTAATCACTTCAAGTTCATAGTAGATCACTGCAAAGATCAATGAAACTACCGCACTCGCTACCAAGTTCAAGCCAAGAGATTTTGCCAAGGTAAATCCAACAAAGAATGGAATGAAGTCTCTCACTTCGGTAACGATTTGCTTCAAGAGGATGGCAATACCAACACATGGAAGAAGGGCACCGACTGTAAAGAGGGCTTTCATCCAGTAACCATCCATTGGAAGGTATTGTTTCATCAAATCCACCATGTTTTCACCGTATTTGGTGATAATCATGGTTGGAAGGAAGGAGAAGAGGAAGTGAGAAATCCATGGGTAAACCCAGTCAACTGCGTAGAGTTTTTTGAAGTTTCCCTCTTCAACGGCTTTCCAGCCGATATGTTGCCAAAGCAAGTTCATGGTTGCAGTACCGTAGAAAAGAACGGTACCGATAGTCCCAACGGCTGCACCGATTGGGGCTGCTGCCGCTGCAATTGCTGCCTCACCAGTAATATTGTTGGCATGAACAAATAAGATGGAAAGAGGAATTCCGATATAAGAAATAGCCCGTACATCGGCAGATACAGTTCCACCAGGTGTTACCAAAGCGATATAAACGACCTGAAGGGCAACCCCGACCATGATACCGGTTGTCACATCTCCAAGGATTAACCCTGAGATCAACCCACCAACTAGGGGACGACCAAGTGTATAGTTCCCGATACTGGAACCACCCATACCAGGCATTGAAGACAAGCTGGCGAAAATACCAAGCAAGATTGCTTGAATCCATGAAATTGTCATAACAAACGCTCCTTTTGTTTGTAAGTATAGTTTAGTGACGAAGAGCTAGGATACTCCCCTCTCTAGAATCCGAATTTTGATTTAAAATCATCCCAGTAACCGATGGATACATCTGGAAGCAACTGGAATTTCACCTTGTAGCCTGCAGCCTGAATGGCTTCGATGGCTTCTGCTTCTTCCTGGGTGATGGATTGGTTATTTCCCAATTTCACAGCACCCGGACGGTCATTTGCAGGACCGACAATGATTTCTTTGACATCGCCTGGGACAAACCCTTGGTCTACCAAAATTTCTTTCATATCGATGGGGTTCTTAGTAATCAAGAAATAGCGAGTTTCTGATTCCGTTACTTTTGCAGATTTTTCTTTGAAAGCTTCCTTGGTCCAGACAAAGGTTTTTTTATCTGAAGCCCCTTTATAGGCTTGGATCAAGACCTTATTAGAAGCTGCTGCGTCGTTGACAGCGATCAAGCCATCACAAGGCTTTTCTTTAGCCCATCGAGTTACTGTTTGACCGTGGATCATACGGTCGTCAATCCGTACAAATGATACTACCATTTTCTAACCTCCCTTAGTTAAATATCATCATCTTCTTCATCGTCACCCTCTACCGGGGCAAGGGCAAATTCTTGCAAGGCAGTGGAAGCTTCGGATAAAATCACCTGGGCTAAATCAGCCCCCTCCATCATGTCCTTCATCACAACTGCTGTCAACGCCATGGTCAAGTTCATTCCACCTAAGATCAAGGCTGTACTCAGCTTTCCTTGCTCCTCTAGCACTGTCGCTGCCGTTGTCAAAGGACTGCCACCTACAATGTCTGCTAGAACTAAGACAGAGTCCTCATCTGTTAAATGGGAAATCGCCTGACGAAAATCATGAGCAAAATCATCTACCGATTTGCCTTCTTTCAGTCCGACCGCAATCACCTGATCTATCTTATCCCCAGCAAACATTGCCAGCGAACTTTTCAGACCTTCTGCCAGTCCACCATGACTGACCAATACCAGATACTTCATCCTTTCTCCTCCTTTATGATGACCTTATTGTATTGTTTTTGAAAGCGTTTTACTATTGTCATTTGTCACAAAGAAAAGTTGACATCTGTCAATAAAAAAATGACATCTGTCACTTGACAGATGCCTAGTTGCTCTTAACGAAACTTCTCCCGAAGCATTTCCTCAATAATCTTTTGAATTTGAGGCAATTGATTATCAATATCCTTTGCTTTTAGAGCATTATAAATCAAATAATCCAATCGATCCCAGATATCATCGGGTAGGTTGCCAGGAGTACTTAGGACAGCCTTTTTCATAATCTGGTCCAGGGTCCGATTCGTCAAGGAATCAACCCCGAAATCATCCGCTTTAAGAAGGTCCCGACTTTCCGAACTATTGACCACCGAAGGGAGGACAGAGGTCCCCTGCGACTGCCGGAAGAGGTCCTGCTGGACCTGCTGGTCCTGGGTCAAAAATTCCATGAATTCCTTGGCCTCCTTGCTAGCACTGGCCCGAGAAGACAGAGCAAACAAGGACGTATCCACTAAGGTTGACGGAGTTGATCCAGAAGCCCCGGGCATAGGGATACAGGTCCAAGTGAAATTTGAATATTTGGCAACATGATAGGGATAAGGTTTATAAGTTCGGTACTGGGCCAAGGTCATCGGATAAAAAGCGACCTTGCCTTCATCAAAATCCTTAGAAGTAACATTGAAATTCCCATGAAGGGCTTCGAGTTTTTCGACAAAATAGAGCGAGCGCTTCATTTCTTTACTCGTCAGATTAATGTTATCCTGACGGAAAAGCTGGCCACCATGAGCTGCCAAGGCCTCCCTCCAGGTATAATCTGTACTTCCAAACTGATCTAGCTCACCATCTCCATCTGTATCCCGCGTCACTTTTTGACAAATCGTATAAAATTCCTCCAAAGTCCACCCCTCTTTCGGAATAGCAATCCCTTCCTTTTCCAATAAATCTTTATTGACACACATCAAAACAGGATTGCTCTCAAATGGGAGGGCATACTGACGGTTCTTGTATTTACCTGCTTCTAGGGCAACTGGATAAAAATGAGAAGGATCGACCTGTTTGTCCATCAAGGGGGTCAAATCTTCTACCGCCCCACGCGCAGCTAACACCGGGAGCTCAGTACTGGATACCATATATAGATCTGGCTCCTGTCCATGGAGGATCTGATTGGCTAACCAGCTCGCATACTGATTCTTCGGAATCCCGCTTTCGTAGACAATCTTTACCCCTGGATGCGTTTTTTCGAAACGAGCAATCGCTTGGTCCAAGACTTTTTCTTCCGTTTGGGTGGGCACATCCCAGCTAGATCCAGCGTAGACCCCCAAGCGGACAAGCTTAGGCTGACGCTGCCACCAAATCCCTCCAGCAAGTAGAAAAAGCAAAAGCAAGCCTAGAAACAATCTGGAGCCTCGAATCTTACGTTTTTTCTTCATCGGCTATCACTTTCTGTTCCAAAGTCCTTAGTGGTCACACCTTTTTGAACAGACCAAATAGCCAACTGGGTCCGATCCCGCAAGTTCAACTTAGACAAAATGGTTGATAGGTAATTCCGAATCGTTCCCTCAGATAGGAACAATTTGGCTGCGATTTCCTTATTAGACTCCCCAAAACCAACCTGCTGGATGATCCGCCATTCGGTCAGGGATAAGTCGCTCACATATTCTTCAGAAACGGAGATTGTATAATTGCTCTGAGCCATCTGAGAAAAAATCTGAAAAACCTTACTGGCAATATTGGGGTTAATCATGGCTCCCCCATGATAGACAATTTGAATGGCTTGGTAGAGTTCCTCTGTGGAAGCCCCTTTGAGCAAATACCCTGAAGCTCCATATTTCAGAGCCCGAAAGATGAAATCATCATCGTCGAAGGTGGTTAGAATGATGATTTTTACCTCAGGGAAGCGTTCCTTGACTTCTTTTGTCGCCATCACACCATCCATCTTAGGCATACGAATATCCATCAATACAACATCTGGTCGATCTTGGGGGATTCGCTCTAGCACCTCATGACCATCTGCCACTGCAGAAGTCACCTGAATATCTTGATGAGCAGACAAAATAATTTGGAGCGATTCGCGAATCAGCGCTTGATCATCCGCAATCATTACTTTGATCATAAAAGATTTCCTCCTTTTTCTTTGGGCAATTCAATTCGTGTATAAAATCCATTTCGATTGGCAAATTCGATCCTTCCTCCCAAGATAGAAACCCGCTCTCGCATTTGTTTCAAACCATAGCCAACCTGCAGGTGGTCAAAACCAACCCCATTATCTTGGAGAATCATGATATAGGCATCTTCCACCAAAAAGGAAATCTGCATATGGCTAGCATGACCGTGGCGGACAGAATTGGTCATGGATTCCTGAATCACGCGAAAGACGGTATCCTCCACCATGACATCCAGATCAACCTCATCCCAGTCATAGGTGAGATCGACTTGCAGGTGGGAGATGACTTGGTATTCGTGAACCAATTTCAAAACCGCATCCCTCAAGGTATGATCCTCTAGGGCACCTGGCCGAAGCTTGTTCAAAGAGCCCCGGACGTCCTTGATTCCATCCCGTACCACCGTAGAGACCGATTGCAGCTGGGTCTTGGCACGACCAGGGTCAATATCAATCAGAACCCCAACTGCATCAATCCCAGCAGAAATGCCTGTCAAGGCATGGCCTAGAGTATCATGAATTTCCCGTGCTATCCGCTTGCGCTCCCGGTCCTCCGCAATCTTTTCCGAAAGGGCCATGTAGCTATTTAATTCCGTATTAACTTGCGATACCATTTCTAACTCTTTTTCGATTCGATGGTGCTCTGCTACTACCGATAAAATGTAAAAGAGAAGAGAAATAATAAAGACAACCATATTTAAGGAAGCTAGCGCATTTTTAGCAAATAGAATAAGCATCCGAATCGATGAAGGATAAAAGGCGATATAGGTATCCAGCGAAGGCAACTGTACAACGAGAGAGAGAATGTCATAATTGGTCACAAGGAGGACTATGAAACTCAGAAGGATAAAGGCAAACCAGTAGCGCCTGTCCTTGGAACTACTAAACTCTTTAGAACCATAAAAGATATCAGCAAATACCAAGAGGATGATCCCATTGTAGGAGAAGCTGAGGGACATCATGACACCTAACATCAGCAATATTTCTAGGATATTCCACTTGTCAAAAACCGACCACTCCTGTGTCCCTGGGCGCATCCGATAAAAGGTAATGAGAAGAATCCCTCCAAAGAGAAGGATGGAGATCCAAAAATTCTGAGCTGGGGAACTCGGTATTTCTCTCAATTGCTCCAACAATTGATAGCCTTGCCCCTTGGCGATGATGTAATTGGTCGCATGTAAGTAGAGCGAACTGCTAAATAAAATGGCGATGAAATTAATGATTTTTAAGAAAATCAAACTATAACGAATGCCGCGGAGCTTGGTCATTACTGCCACCCGTTGACATCGTATCGGTCAACATTATCCTTATCAATCATCTCTACTGGGATCTTATATTGCTCCTTGTAGGATTTACCTGTCCTCATGCACTCAATCACTTGCATCACCTGTCTTCCCATTTTAAGAGGAGATTGAGCAACTGTCCCTTCAATATCATCCGTCGTCGAAAGCAAAACCTTCATATCCGGAGAGCCATCGATTCCATAAATAGAAATCGGCATAGCTAATTGATTTTCCTTAATCGCTGCTAAAGCTCCGATGGCTGCCCGATCATTTAAGGCCACGACAGCATCAAATGCAAGACCGTCCTGAATGACCTGGGAAACAGCTGGCAGGGCCAATTCCGTTTGTCCACGAGTCTCTTCTCTCCCAACAATCTGATAGGCAGGTTCCGACTGAATCGTATCTAAGAACCCTTGAATCCGTTGCTCTGCCGATATCGTCCCCTTATGCTCTAAGAGGAGGATTTTCGCCTCTTTTTTCTGCTTCATCAAGCGCTGGGCTACCAAGACCCCTGCTTGGTAATTATCCGACACCACACTGGCATCTACCGTGAAATGGCTGAGCTGACTGTCCACTGCAATGATTTTAATCCCTGCCTGCTGGGCTCTCTTTAAGGAAGCAATGATTTTAGGGCTATCTCCTTTTACAGGATTAATCACAATCACATTGACCTTTTGTTGACGAAAATAATCAATCTGTTGACTTTGTTTTTCTTCGTCTAACTCTGGATTACGAACTAGAAGCAAGTCCCCTTTTTCGTCAGTCACTCGTTCAATTTCTGCATTAAGTGTTTGATAGAATTCATTGTTCATGGTCATGTAGGTCACGCCAATCCGCATCTGACCACGCACAGGCTTTAGTTGACTAGCATTCAAGTAGATGACCCCTACCACAAAAACCAGGCTCAAAAATATCGTATAGATCATCGCTCGATCGCGTTTCTTTTGATCAGTTCCCTCTTCCAACCCCATCTCTTCTCCTCTTAAAAACGAATTATTTTACAACATCAAACCTTTTCGTTCGCATTTAATACCTTTCATTATAGCATTTTTTAACAAGAGCTTGAAGGTCTTACGGAAATGAATGCGTTTTACTCCTCTTTCTAGACGATAACTTTTCCCTGCAACTTCAGCGAGAAGTTTCGAAAAAGAAAAAACGACACAGCTTACCAACTGCACCGTTTTCTTCTTTTAAAATGGAAGTTCTTCCTCTTCCAGGATGAGATCTGCTAGATCCCCTCCTGCCCCATTGGCCCGCATCGCTCGTTGAGCACGACTTTCTAAAAGCTGGAAGCCTTGACAGAGCACTTCTGTCACATATTGGGTCGTCCCATTCTTCTCATAACGTCTGGTTCGAAGCTCGCCATCTACTGAGAGCAAGCTCCCCTTGTTGGCATAGGATACAAGGGTCTCTGCTAATTTCCCCCAGACCACTAGGGTGATAAAGTCCGCCTCACGCTCGCCATTTTGATCCTTGTAACGCCGATTGACAGCCAGGGTCGCACGCGCAACGGACTTATCCGTACTGGTCTTATGAAGCTCCGGGTCAGCCACAAGGCGCCCGATTAAAATTACTTTATTGTACATATTTCTTCCTCCTACTTATATAATTCGTAGTTTTCTAGCTATTTGAGGAAAAAATAAAAAAAAGAGAGTGGGACAGAAATCGGTAATTCGTTAGAATTCGATTTCGTCGTCCCACCTCCGCACAGTTGAGTAGGGCTGTAAAAACTGATGAAATCAGCGTAGTAGAGCCCACTCAACCACTGCGTCTTGCTCGACAATCCAAAGACAATTGAGGGGCCGGATTTCTGTCCCACTCTCTTATCCTTGCCAGTGACGAGCGGGGTCAAATGGAGTTCCCACCTCTTCTGTATCCTGCAATTCAATAATACCACGTTTTTGTGGTGCATTTGGCAAGTGCAATTCGCGTGGGCTACACATCATGCCAAAGCTCTTTTCTCCACGAAGGGCTCCTGGGAAAATCAAGCTGCCATCTGGCATCATCGCACCTGGTAGAGCCACGATTGTCTTGAGGCCTTCACGCGCATTTGGTGCACCTGCTACGATCTGAACCGTCTTGTCTAGTCCAACAGCCACTTGGCAGATGTTGAGGTGGTCACTATCTGGATGAGCAACCATTTCAACGATTTGCCCCACGACAAACTTAGGCTCCTTGTCATTAACCAAGACCTCTGCAAATCCTTCAGCTTGTAATTCTTGATTGAGGCGTGCAACTTGCTCATCACTCAAGAAAAGTTGCCCCTTGCCGTCAAGGGCAAAGAAAGTCGAAGCCTCAAAAATATTCCAGGCCACTGTTTCTTGCTTGTCTTCACGGTAGACACGGGCTACTTTGCCTTTGCGCTCGACTGCTAACTTGGCATCCCCACTATTTTTCAAGGTGAGCATTAAGACATCACCGACTTGTTCTTTATTATAGGTTACAATCATTCTTTCTCTTTCTCCTACTTCAATCCTGCTAAAAATTCTGAAATCTGAGCCTTGGTTTTGCGATCACGATTGACGAAACGCCCCAGTTCCCGATCCTTGTCTAGGACCACTAAACTCGGAATGCCATAGATATCCCAAAGCTTAGCCAGGTCTAGATACTGGTCTCGGTCAACCAAAATGAAGGTAAATTCAGGGTTTTCTGCTTCAATCTCTGGCAAAAAGGGCTGGATATACCGGCAATCGCCACACCAATCCGCTGAAAAGAAGAAAACCTTCTTTCCTTCTTGCTCGACGTAGCGGGCTAATTCCTCTAAGGACTGTGGAATGATCATAGTTTTTCCTCTTCATACTGAAGGAGACCCTCTTCATAGACAAAGCGATAGTGGCGCTCATCCTCAAATACGATCCCTCCTACCAAACGCTCTTCGCTTGATTCATAGAGTTCCACATAAAGGGTCGCAATCTTCCCCATATTCTCCATTTGCTCACGGACTTCTGCGACTAACTCTTCTTGCGTCCGTAGACGTTTTTGATCTTTGGCAATTTTATAGGCCCCAAGGGCAAGAGCACTTGCACTAGCTGCTGCAAGGCTGGATAAAATGATTTTTTTAGCTTTCATACCTCATATTGTAACACAAAATACAAGCTGGGACAACGAAGGAGAATAGTTCTCCCCATCATGACGATCTGCTTTCATTCCCGTCAACTGCCACTACCATCTCAACTAAAAAAGTGATAAAATAACAATCAGAAAGAAGGTAACTTATGACTGATTTATTTTCTAAAATCAAAGAAGTAACAGAACTTCCTGCCATCTCTGGCCACGAAGCGCCTGTTCGCGATTATCTACGCAAACAGATCACTCCACATGTGGATGAAGTGGTCACAGACGGCTTGGGAAGTATTTTTGGGGTATGCCACTCAGAAGTGGCTGATGCTCCTCGCATCATGGTCGCAGGCCATATGGATGAAGTTGGCTTTATGGTCAGTGAGATCAAGGCAGACGGCACCTTCCGCGTGGTGGAAATCGGTGGTTGGAACCCTATGGTGGTCAGCAGCCAACGTTTCACCCTTTTGACCCGCGATGGCCATTCCTACCCTGTCATTTCTGGATCTGTTCCTCCGCATTTGACACGGGGCGCAAACGGTCCTGCCCTTCCCGCAATCGGAGATATTGTCTTTGATGGTGGCTTTGCCAACAAAGAAGAAGCTGAGAGCTTTGGGATCCGTCCAGGTGACACCTTGGTCCCTGAAAGCACTGCAATCTTAACAGCCAATCAGAAAAACATCATCTCCAAAGCTTGGGACAACCGTTATGGGGTCTTGATGGTCAGCGAATTGGCACAAGCCCTCTCTGGACAAGCCCTAGCAAACGAGCTCTATGTCGGAGCAACTGTCCAAGAAGAAGTCGGACTGCGCGGTGCAGGGACTTCTGTGACCAAGTTTGATCCGGAAATCTTCCTAGCTGTTGACTGTTCTCCCGCTGCAGATGTCTACGGAGGCCAAGGAGCCATCGGCGAGGGAACCCTCCTTCGCATCTTTGACCCAGGTCACCTCATGTTGCCAAATATGAAGGACTTCCTCCTCACCACCGCTGAAGAAGCCGGCATCAAGTACCAATACTACTGTGGAAAAGGCGGAACGGATGCTGGAGTAGCCCACTTACGAAGTGGTGGTGTGCCATCTACTACCATCGGAGTCTGCGCACGCTACATCCACTCCCACCAAACCCTCTACGCTATGGATGACTTCCTTCAAGCCCAAGACTTCCTTCAAGCCTTGGTCAAAAAATTGGATCGTTCAACCGTTGATTTAATTAAGAATTATTAATATTTTTCCAAAATAATTGTTTTAAACCCCCATTTTGGGGTTTTTTTGATATAATACTGAATGAATATTGCAACGGGTGTTCTTTTGCACTCCCCTTTCCCTATGTGAAAGGCGGAGCACCGCTAAAGATCACCCTCGCTTCTTTATTGGAGGTTTAAATGAAGAAACAAGCTTTTAGTTCCGAAAAGTATTTGAATTTGCAACGCGATCACATCCTCGAACGCATCAACCAATTTGATGGCAAGCTCTACCTAGAGTTTGGAGGAAAAATGTTGGAAGATTTCCACGCAGCTCGTGTCCTTCCTGGTTATGAACCAGATAACAAAATTAAGCTTCTCCAAGAACTTCGTGACCAAGTGGAGATTGTGATTGCTATTAATGCTAATAATATTGAGCATTCAAAAGCGCGTGGTGACCTAGGAATCTCTTATGACCAAGAGGTCTTCCGCTTGATTGATAAATTCAACGAATTGGGCATCTATGTCGGCTCTGTCGTCATCACTCAATATGCTGGTCAACCAGCTGCAGACCTTTTCCGCAAACAGTTGGAAAAGAACGGTATCACCTCTTACCTCCACTACCCAATCAAGGGCTACCCAACGGATATGGACCACATCATTTCTCCTGAGGGAATGGGGAAAAACGACTACATTCAAACCAGCCGTAATCTCGTTGTTGTGACAGCTCCTGGTCCTGGTTCTGGTAAATTGGCGACTTGTATGTCCAACATGTACCATGACCAATTAAATGGCATCAAATCTGGTTATGCTAAATTTGAAACTTTCCCAGTTTGGAACTTACCTTTGCATCACCCAGTGAATTTGGCCTATGAAGCTGCTACTGCAGACCTTGACGATGTCAATATGATTGACCCATTCCACCTCCAAACCTATGGCGAAACAACGGTCAACTACAACCGGGATATCGAAATCTTCCCTGTCTTGAAGCGGATGTTGGAACGCATCCTTGGAGAATCTCCTTACGCTTCCCCAACAGATATGGGTGTGAACATGGTCGGCTTTGCCATCGTGGACAACGATGCAGCGATTGAAGCCTCTAAGCAAGAAATTATCCGCCGTTACTACCAAACCATTCTAGATGTGAAAGCAGAGCGTGTCGGAAACGGAGCTATTAAGAAAATTGAACTCTTGATGAATGACTTAGGCATTTCACCAAAAGACCGCCAAGTCACCGTCCTTGCCCGTCAAAAAGAGGAAGAAACCGGTGAACCTGCCTTGGCACTAGAATTGCCGAACGGAGAAACCGTGACAGGTAAGACTTCTGACTTATTTGGTCCAACGGCAGCTGTTCTCATCAATGCCATCAAGAAATTGGCCCATATTGATAAAGAAACCAAGTTGATTGAGCCAGAATATGTGAAACCAATCCAAGGCTTGAAGATTAACCACTTGGGCAGTCGCAACCCTCGCCTCCACTCAAATGAAATCCTCATCGCCCTCGCCATTACCGCCATGAACCATCCAGAGGCAAATCTTGCCATGCAAGAATTGGGTCGATTGAAAGGGAGCGAAGCCCATTCAACAGTGATGTTGACAGACGAAGATAAGAACGTTCTTCGCAAACTGGGCATTCATGTGACCATGGATCCAGTTTACCAATACGATCGCTTGTACCGCAAATAAAGAAAAGCAAGGCTAGACCGTTGGTCCTAGCTCCATATACAGAAAATCCCCTGAGTGCCTGAACCAGTTGGCACCCAGGGGATTTTTCATAGTTTAATTGAATGGAAAATTACCTCTCCTTAAAAAGATAGAGACCCACAACCAGCATCAGAACAAGGAGAATGGGATACACCTCTTTTGGCAGTAAGTTCGTTTCCAAACTCAACCAAAGTAAAAAAACAGCCAAGACAATCGCGATCAACCATTTTACAAGATAAGATTTCATGACGCCCTCCTACTCCTAATCTATTTATGCATAGTATACTCCTGCTCAATTAACCTGTCAAGGTAAAAAAAGAGGCTGGGACAAAAGTCCTAGCCTCTCAATTATTTTTGGATTGTCGAGCAAGACGCAGTGGTTGAGTGGGCTCTACTACGCTGATTTCATCAGCTTTTACAGCCCTACTCAACTGTGCGGAGGTGGGACGACGAAATCGATTTCTAACGAATTACCGATTTCTGTCCCACTCTCTTTTGTTTCTTTCACAGCATCCCACAGTTGTCGGATCTGTTTTCTTTGGACAGGATCCACAAAGTAAGGAGCAATTTCATTCAAGGATTCTAGGACAAATGCCCGTTCTGCCACATACGGATGAGGGAGAATCAAATCTGGACTATAGAGGATCAAATCCTCCATATAAAGGAGATCCAAATCGATGACCCGTGGTCCCCATTTGATCTCACGAATCCGGCCCATTTCTAGTTCGATTCCTAGCAAGGTCTCAATCAAGTCTTGGGGCGTAAACCAAGTTTCGACCTCTACGACTTGGTTGAGGAAGCTATCCTGCTCGACCCCTCCCCAAGGTGCTGTCTCAATCTGAGAAGAGGTTTGGAGAATCGTAAGCCCCTTTTCTTCTAGTCTAGATACAGCCGTCTCCAACTGTTGTCCCTTATCGCCCATATTGGTTCCCAGACCAATAAAGGCTCGTCTTTTTTCTCGTTCAATCGTGACCGAACAAGTATCCAAAGGTAGAGGAACTGGCGCCCAAGGTTTTTTCAGCTCCAGTCGAGCCTTTTTGACAAAGTCATAGGTTGCAAAAATCTTCTCCACAAGCTGAAAAGCTACTGTCTCAATCAAATCAATTTTCTCAGCTTGAACCCAATTTGTCAGTTGCTCTGCTAAGATTCCATAATGGATTGAAGCCGTCAAATCGCCCGTCCGAGCAGACTTTGTCATCTCATAATCGACACAGACATCCAAGACAAAGCGCTGCCCCAATTCCTTTTCAGCGGAAAACACACCATGATAAGCATAAATTTCCAAATCTTTGATCCGTAATTGATCCACCATCGTCACCTCAGTTTATCTAGGGATTAGTGTCCCATTAGTTTATAGGCTTCGTTTTTCAGGTCTTTATCTGTCTCTAACAAGCCACGCGCTGCTGTCGTTACAGTAGCTGTCCCTGGTTTGCGTACCCCACGCATGTTCATGCACATGTGCTCTGCTTCCACCCAGACAAGGGCTCCCTGCGCTCCCAGATACTCCATCAAGGCATCCGCGATTTCCACTGTCAAGCGCTCCTGGATTTGAGGCTTTTTGGCGTACACTTCCACTGTCCGAGCTAGCTTAGAGAGGCCCGCTACGCGCCCATTTGGGATATAGGCAATGTGGACCTTGCCATAGAAGGGCAAGAAATGGTGTTCACACATCGAGTGGAAGAAGATATCCTTTTCTACCACCATATTGTTGTCCACAATCTCAAAAGATTTTGATAGGTGGACTTCCGCAGTTTGGTTGAGACCTGCAAAAATCTCTTGGTACATCTTGGCAATGCGTTCTGGTGTTTCTTGCAAGCCCTCACGGCTTCCGTCTTCACCGACTGCGTCGATAATCATCTTCACGGCTTCTTGAATTTTCTTTGTATCCATGTTATCTCCTACTGATTTCTTCGATTAGAAAGGCTCTCACCTGAGCCAAAAAGTACAAGGATCCCGTCACTAAGAGGAGATCAGATTGTTGCAATTTTCTTTCTAGATATTGGGTTAAAAACACCTTCCATTCTTGATAAGGCAGGCCTTTTTGATGGGCTATTTCCTGCATGTCTCTCACGGAATAGGCGCGTGAATCCTCAAAGGTCGTCAAGGTTAATTGACTCTTTTCCAATCCGCTCCATAGTTCTAGCATCTCCTCAATCGCCTTAGTCTGGATACAGGTAAACAAGACTTGTTTGTCCAACTGTCCATACCGTTCTTTTATGGTGGCTACAAGAGGGGCTACTGCATGCGGATTATGGGCGCCATCTAGAATGATGAGGGGCTGGGTCGAAATAACCTCTAGGCGTCCCGGCCACTGGACCCCTTCCCAAGCTTGGAGGATTTCTTCTCGGCTTAAGAAAGAGAGCCCCTTTTCTTGACAGAAGGTATCGCAGAGAGCCAGGGCCAGTCCAGCATTGTCGACTTGATGAAGTCCCAAGAGCCCTGTCTTTAGTTGCATTTCTTCCCGATACTGGCTCTGATAGCCAAAAACTTCCCCGTCTGCCAGTGACTCTTGGTAGCTAACTAAAAAGTCCTGACCTAACAGCTCTACTGGTGCCGATAAGCAGTTCGCCCGCTGCACAATGACTTCTTGGGCTTCCAGTTCCATCCGGCCTAGCAAGACCGGAATCTTTTCCTTGATGATTCCCGCCTTCTCTTGAGCAATGGAGGCCAAATCCGGCCCTAAGAGAGCCACATGGTCCAAGCCAATCGTCGTGATGGCTGTCAAAATAGGCTGACAAACATTGGTACTATCGAGACGACCACCCATGCCCACTTCCAAAATGACCACATCCGGCTTTTCTGCTGCAAAATAATCAAAAGCCAGGACGGTCAGCAACTCGAACTCGGTCAAGCCCAGCAAGGTCTGATCAGAACTGTTTTTTGCAAGTAAGTCCTGATAGAGGGACAGATAAGTTTCTAAATCCTGATCTGAGATGGGAAGCCCATTAATACTGATTTGCTCATGAAAGGAAACTAGATAGGGGGAGGAGAAAACACCAACCCGCAACCCTTTCGCCTCTAGTAAAGACCGTAAATGGGCTAGGGTCGATCCTTTTCCATTGGTCCCAGCTAGATGGATTACAGGACAGGCTAAGTGTGGGTTTCCCCTCAAGGCCAGCAGGGCTTCCATTCGCTCCAAGCCAAAATGGGGCTCGGAAGAACGATAAGTAGCTAACCAACTGAGATCTACTGTCATATCTCTTCTCTTTTCTTTAGCGATATTGTTTCAAATGAAGGTCCTGCGCTTGATCGGCTTGGTAGATCGCACTACCGATAGCTACCGCCATCTTATGGAGGGGGATATCATGCACACGCACAATTTCTACCCCTTGGCTGGCAGCCACACTCGTCAAATGACTGGATGCCAAATCCCGATTGTAGAATCCTTCTTTCGTTTCAGGGTCAGTCTCAAATCCCTCTTCTTCCAGAATATTAACCACAAAGCGCTTCCGAGAGACTCCTAAAAAGATTGGATACCCCTTAGCATGAATGGTTTTTAAGTCCTGCAAAAGTTGGAGGTTTTCCCGCTTGGTCAAGCCAAAACCAATCCCAGGATCTAAGAAGAGTTGATCCGGACTCAATCCCGCCTCCTCTGCTAGCTCAAGGCTCTTAGCAAAGAAGGTCCACATGCAGTCTTGGATAGAGAGACCTTCAAACTGCGCCAACTCCTCTGATGAAAAGGCCGGCTCAAAACCAAAGGTCGGAAAAATGACGGAACTTGGATGATGAGGACGAGCCATGACTGGATTAAACATAAGAATGGCTCCAGCCTGAGCTTCTGCAATCACCCCAGCCATTTGCGGATCTCCTAGCAGGCCTGTGATATCATTGACCAAGTCTGCGCCAGCTGCTAGGGCTGCACGAGCGACCTCTGACTTCCAAGTATCAACCGAAATCAAGATATCACTCTCTGCTCGAATCGCTTCAATGACGGGCACGACTCGCTGGATTTCTTCCTGAATTTCCAAAAAATGACTCCCTGGACGTGTGGACTCCCCACCAATATCCAGTATGCTTGCCCCTTCTGCTATTAACTTTCGAGCTTGCTCGAGAGCTCTATCTACCGTTTGGTAACGCCCCCCATCTGAAAAGGAGTCGGGGGTGACATTGAGGATGCCACATAGAAGTGTCCTATCCTTGCCTAGTTGTCTCCATTCACTCTTTGACATATCTTCCTTCATCTTTCTACAGAAATGCCAACCAAGCATAGAAAAGAGGTTAGAATCTTTCCAACCTCCGAGTTTGTCTCTATCTGCGCCTAGATGCTTCTTTGGTAGCTTACCAAAGCTTCTGAATAAAACCCATTGGTCCTATCATTCTACCATATTTTAAGCGGGAAGAAAAGAAACCAGAATAGTTATCAGAAAGGCAAAAGCATTCATGGTAAAGTGCAATAAAATCGAATATTCTACTCGTTTGTAGCGGTAGGCAACCCAAGTCAAGATGAGGGACATGCCCCCATAGATAATCCAGGAACCAAGATTACTTGGTGTATGTAAATAGGCAAAAACAAGAGCCCCAACCAAATAACCAATTTTTTCGTGCCCCTTAAAGATCAAGCGGGGAATCACAGCACGACAGATAATTTCTTCTCCTAAAGGTGCCACTACAACAATGAGCAAACCCATTGCCAGCTGAGGGGCCAAGGAAGCCACCCCTTGGATGGTCTCTTGGTTAGCTGTCGTCGCCTCTCCCAACTGTCGAAGAAGGTTAACCCCAAGAGCATTATTGGCCAGCAACAGGAGAAAATAAAGGAAATTTCGCCCAATATCTCTGCCTTTGATTCGTGAAAAATCTAGTGAATCAAGTGGACTCCATTTCATAAACCACCAAAGCAAATAGACGAGGAGCATGGTGACCCCAAGGACCAAACTATTGATCGTCCAATTTGACCAAGCATTTTCAATCCCCAAGATCAAAGCGATCATGGGTAGTTGAGTCGCTATAAATAACGGTATTCCAATTAGTAACCACAGACCATTTGAAACCCATTTTTTCTCCATCCAATTTTCCATTATTTTACCTCGATTATCAAACTATTTTTCTAGTATAGCATAGATGAGCTACTGGGGCAAGCCCAAGTAGAAGTCACACAAGAGAAAAAAGAGGCGCTTCAAGTCAGCCTCTTCTCTCTTGTTTTTATAGAATAAAGTCTTATCCCTTGTTTTTAAAGCGTTCAACATCACGTGCAATGACTAATTCTTCGTCCGTTGGGATGACCAAGACTCTCACTTTAGCATCCGCTGTTGAAATATCGCCTTCTGCACCAAAGACATTCTTTTCTGGATCAAGCTCACAACCAAACCAAGTTAAGCCGTCAATGACTTGTCCACGGATCGTTTTAGAATTTTCCCCGATACCAGCTGTAAAGATGATGGCGTCTGCTCCATTCAAGACAGCAAAGTATTGACCGATGTATTTCTTAATACGGTCGACAAAAATGTCGTTGGCCAAAAGTGCCTTGTCGTTTCCACTGCGCATGGCTTCGTGGATATCGCGCATATCACTAGAAAGCTCAGACACCCCTAGAAGACCAGATTCACGGTTCAAGATACGACTAATATCTTCTGGACTGTTGAAGTCCTCTGTGTGCTCCATCAAGTAAGGAATAATAGCAGGGTCAATATCCCCTGTACGTGTTCCCATCATGATGCCACCAAGTGGTGTGAAGCCCATAGACGTATCGACAGAAATCCCTTTGTCTACCGCTGTAATAGAAGCTCCATTCCCAATGTGGCAGGTGATTAATTTCAACTCTTCGATTGGTTTTCCAAGAAGCTTCGCAGCTTCGTGGGCTACATACTCATGGCTGGTCCCGTGAGCCCCATATTTACGAACCTTGTTTTCTGTATAGTACTTAGTTGGAAGAGGATAACGATAAGCTTTTTCAGGCATTGTTGTATGGAAAGAGGTATCAAATACAACAACGCTGGTAATATCTGGTAACAATTCTTTAAAGGCACGGATCCCAGCAGCGTTGGCAGGGTTGTGCAATGGGGCCAACAAAGAAAGTTCCTCAACCTTTTGAATGACTTCTTCATCTACAAGAGCAGACTCTTTGAAGTACTCGCCACCTGCAACGACACGGTGCCCTACTCCAGTGATTTCATCGTAGGAAGAAATAATATCGAAACGAATCAAATCATCGAGAAGGATTTTAACCGCTTGTGTGTGGTTCTCGATATCTAAAACCTGTTTTTCCGCTCGACCGTCAAATTTTACTGTCGAAATGGAATCTTTAAGTCCAATTCTCTCGATGAGCCCTTTTGCCAAAACTGTTTCTTCTGGCATTTGGTATAATTGCCATTTCAAACTTGAACTACCTGCATTAATTGCAATTGTTTTCGTCATTTTTTTACCTCTTTAAGCGTTTTCACTCCTATTATAGCAAAATTTTGTTTAAATTTCACTTTCTTTATTCCAGTTTTGAAAACTTTCACGGAATTTCATGAGGTCTTCCTGGTCTTGCAAATCAGTCAAAGGATAGACAAATGGTTGGACCACCGCTTCTTCTTGCTTGCGGAAAACAAAGATGGTTTTTGCTAGATTGGCTGATCGAAAGAGGTTCTCTGGCAAGGTCACCATGGCCAAGACCTGAGCATGATCCTGCATCCATTGTTTCAGCAGAGGACTCTGCTCGCTCGTCAAGAGATCATTCGGAGCTAGAAAAATAGCGACGCCACCTGGTTTTAAGTATTTTAGCGATTGTTCAATCAATAAATGATGGGCATAGGTGTGGCCCTGAGGGGAAGCGACCTGGTAACGACTCGCAATGGCATCATCTGGATAATAACCGACAGGTAAATCGCTGATAATCACATCGCTCTCTTTCAAAACTTGTGGACGAATGGCATCACCTTGGGCAAAATTCACATCCGCCTTCATCACTTCTGCCATACTAGCCGCAAGGTCAATCAAGAGATCATCAATTTCCAAGCCCAAATAATCTAAGGAACGCTGACAGTTGTTCATCAAGGTTTGGGCCAAGTTCCCTGTTCCACTCCCCATTTCTAGCACATCTACTTGATCGGAACTCGCCAACTGATCCACTAGGAAGACCAGAAGAAATCCAATCCCATCTGGCGTAAATTGGTGATTGGCCTGTAGGGGCTCTGTTTGGGCAGCCTTCATCAAAAGATACTGGAAGGAACGACGCCACTCTTCCTTGTTTAAGTTCAAGTCCTTCAGGCGCTGGTTGTTTTCCTTCACTAGAGTCAACTCTGTTTGCCCATCCAGATAGATGGCATTCTGCTCAACTAGAGCATCATAAAAGTTGGTCTGCAAATCATTTTGGATAGTTTGGGTATTCTCTAATAGGTAGCCGTAGGCTTTCTCAATTTTTTCGAAATTCATGCTTTCCTCCATCTCTTAATCATATCAAATTTTAAGAGTTTTCGCTATGCTTTTCGAAGGCCTGAGGCTTCTCTTCCTCAGTCGTGGTCGGGTGGTCTGTGGCCGAATCTGGAGCCTGCTTCTCCTTTTCCTTCTTGTCGGTTTTTTTCTTTTCACGAGGAGGTAGAGCAAAGGTGAAATGATAGCTTCCCCCATCTTGTAAGTGACTCGTTACGTTGGCAAAGCCCGATTTTTCTTCCAAATCGACTCGACCAGTTGAGAAGGTTATGGTTTTTTCTTCCCGATCCCAAGTATCAATCGCCAATTGAGCTTGTGCATAAGCCTGGATCCGGTGCTGACTAGCAAGGAGGATCCGTCTCTCTGCCACTTGTCTGTTCAGGTAAAACTGAAGCAAGAGACTAAAAACCGCCGACATAAAAAGGGCATAAAGAAGGATCCCTGCCTCAATCTGCTTCTTTTTTATCCTTTTCCACCACACGGTAGACCACCTCCCTTTCTAACCCTTCTTCAAAGCGCAGTTGAATAGACACCAGATCTCCTCTTTTTTCAATCCAGGCGGATTCAACTCCATCTATCATCGGTTGATAGCCACGGCCAGTCGCATCTGTCTTTCGGATATCTCCCCCCTTAGCCAGTCCAATGGCTATGGGTTTTTGATCCTGAACAAGATAGAGTTTGTTGTCTCTGACCTCTTCAAATTGGCTACGAGACAATTCAATGTCCAGCTGGTCCTGAAAGAGCAACCATTCCTCTTGCTTGATGTGACTTTGGTACTGAAGTTCTTGACGCAAGAGGCTTGTCAATCCTTGAAACACCAATAAACCACCGCTGATGACGAGCAGGGCAACCAAGGCCTCCAGTAAAGTAAAGGCTGGCAGTTTAGTTCTTTTCAACAGCAATCACAACCTTTCCTTCATGATAGACCTTTAAGGACTTGGCAGACCTCTCCACCTGGACACTGACCTGATTGATGTTCAATTGATCCTGCCTGGTCTGGATCGCCATTTTTGCGACTCGCAAGACTTCTCCTTGTCTCAACTCTTCTAAGCGCTGCTGTCGCGAGTCCCCTAGCTCTCCCAGCACAAGGGTCGTGAGGACACCAAACATCGCTAAGGCAATCAGTCCTTCTAACAAAAGACTAGCGGGGAGCCGTCGATTTTTTAATTTTTCCATTCCCAATTGCCAACTGATAAGTCACCACCTCTTTCTCTGTCTGAAATTGAATCTTGGTCAGGCTTGAATTGCCTCCTGCTGGATCAAAGGTCAGTTGCTTCTCTCTGACCACTTCCACCCCTTTTGGAAGCGGTAATTCTTGATAGGGACTATGAACCCCACCGTGGTCGATGGAAAGAAGAGCTCTCTCCTCTTTTGCAATACTCATCTTTTGTGTCTCCTGATAGACCCGTTCAAATTCCGAGAAAAACAATGTTTCTTCCACCTGCCCAAAGGCTTGATGGACTGACCCAGCTAGCAGCCAACATAGAAGACTGACGATACCTAGAGTTAGTAAGCTCTCTAGAAGGGTGAAAGCTTTAATCTGCAACCGCACGGTGATCACCTGCATTCTTCACATAGTGAGCACGGTAGGCTTCTGCTTGTTTTTGAGTGATTTGTCCTTCTGCGACTAGCTTAGAAAGACTAGCTTTTTCATTCTGATGATTGAGTTCATAGAGCTCAGCCTGGCTCTCCACGACTTTGACGACTGCTCGATTTCCTGTATCTGTTACCGAATCTTTCTGCTTGGTCAAGTTCGGAACAAAGAGCAAGAGAAGAACGCTGATAATGAGCAAAACAACTAACATTTCAATCAGAGTAAAAGCTTTTACCTTGAGTGTGCGCAATGATTTCATAAAGGAACCTCCAAATTTTCATAAATCGGCAGCAACATGGCTGCATAGAGCAAAACAATCATAAGAGCAACAAAGACAAAGACCAGTGGTTGAACGACATTCATGGCCTTGTTCAAACGATGGAAAAAGCCTGCCCAGGTCTTGTCTGCATAGATCTCCAGCTCACTACCGAGCTTGGATTTGGCTTCCCCATATTCAATCATGAGGGCCAGCTCTCGTTTAAAGAAAGGATAGGTCTGAATATGGTCAGAAAAAGACCTGCCACGAGCCAATGCCCGCTCTAAATCCTGTCCAATCTCTCGAAAGAGACGGGAACGTTGCCCCTGCATCACAGGAAAAATTTGATTCAGCTCCAACCCTTGGGCAATCATACTTCCCCATTCTCGAGCATAAAAAGCGGTCAGATAATCCTGTAAGAAGGGGCGAAGAAAAGGAAATCTAGCCAAACATGAAACCAGGGCCAGCCGTTTGGCACGACGGCCTAGGAAAAGGAGCATCAAAACTCCAATCGTCAGCAACACACTCCCTAACAAAACATACTGGGGAAAGATACTAATCAGTCGTGTCGCCCCATTTTGATTCTCCAACTGGGGCAAGAGATAATTTTTCAGCCCCAGCATAATCAAGATCAAAAATCCCAACAAGAGCACGGGATAGGTCGCCACCTCAACTAGTTTCTTTCGAACCTGGGTCAGATTTTCCAAGTAGCTACGGATCTTTTCTAAACTTAAGGTAACATTTCCATGCTGCTCCGCCAGTGCCAATTGAGTCGTTACCTGATCGGAGAAACCTAGATCAGAGAGAATGGCTGACAGGGGCTTCCCGTTGGCAAGTCCGACCTGCATCCTCTCGACAAAATCTGCCTCTACCAATTGACTGCGCCGAAGAAAGTCGATGACCTCTGATAGATGAAAGCCACTGCTGTAGAGATTGTGAAAGAGTTCAATGACATGTTCTTGCTTAGCAATCGATAATTTTTTCGGCTTGCGCCTGATCCAGCTCAATATGTCCCGCTTCATAAAGCGCATCCATTTGCTGGTTCCACTGTTGACTGGAGTGGTTTTGGTAATCTTGGATGGCAAAGTCAGTGACACCTCCTCCCTTTATCAAACGCTGGTAACAGATCCCTTGAAGGACAATCCGTAACTCCTCCTCACTCACCCCCAACTCCAGTAGGCGTTCATAAACCCCAGGAATGCTCTTGGCATGGATGGTAGAAAAGACCGTCACACCTGTCAGACTAGCCCGAATAACTGCACGAGCTGTCTCCGTGTCACGAATTTCTCCGATGAGGAGGAGATCCGGGCGATGACGCAGAGACAGTTTAATCAAGCTATCATAAGTCATGCCAATCGCTTCATTGAGCTGCAGTTGCAGCATCTCTTCTTGCTTAATTTCTACGGGATCTTCAATCGACATGACTTGTTGCCCCGAAAATTTTTTCTTGGCCAGGGCATGCATCAGTGTTGTCTTCCCCGATCCGACTGGACCCGCAAATAAGTAGAGCCCCCGCTTACTCACCTTCTCTTCTAGCTCTTGAAGTTGGTCGAACCAGAAACGGAGCTCCCGGTCCTCATTGTGGAGCAGGCGAATAACTAAACTCTCGTATCCCCTATAGTCTCCCACAGTAGACAAGCGTAAGGACAAGACCTTATCCCCTAGAGAATAGTCACAGGAGCCCAATTGACTCCGGCGCCTTTCCCCCACATTCATCCCTGCCATAAACTTAAAATGACTGATGACCGCTACCATTTGTTCTTGCGAATAGGTCTCGACAAAGCGTCGCTCATCCCCAACCCTTAGAAAGAGCTGATAGTCTGATGCTCGAGGAACAAAATAAATATCCTGAGCTTCGGCATTCGATGCCATTCGAATTATGGATTGTGCAATTTCTTGAACCATATTTCCTCCTTTCACTATATAATTCGCAATTAATTGGCCAACTAGCGCTGGATTTAGAAAAAAGAGCAAAAAAAAAGAAACTCAACTGCATATTGAATTTCTCTTCCTATAGATTATTGCTCTCGTAGTCTAGCTTACAAGAGCGATGAGCCGTGTGGGCATTCTCTTTTTCGTAACCTGGACGACGCTTGCTTCTCGGAATCTTCTGATCATTTTCTAATAAGGCGACTGAATGATATTGTTGCACGTATTCCGCACACTCTTCACACCAGCGCTGATCCTCAGGATCCCAAAAAATCGTCATTAAATCACTTCTACTTTTAAATAATGGAGATTGCTCTCTTAAAAGTAACCATTGGCGTTTGTAGTATTTTAGGGCTTCATAATAGTCATCAAAACTCTGACTAGTGACAATGTCCTTCTCCCAATCTTCTAAAAACCACCAGGGTTCGTAATCCCCATACATTTCAATTACTTGATACATATTTCTCTCCGTCCTTTGTATCCAATATTATATATAAAATCCTTTGATAACAAAAGAATTCTGCTTATGAAAGAAAAATAAAGTAAATTTTCCGAACGTTTCCATAGTTTTCTTTCAAAATCTCCCCTTATGGAGGAGAGACAGGCTATTTTTTGACAAGAAAAAACTGAGAATACTAAGTTCTCAGTTCAGATTGAATATAAAATCTTCTGAAAAACTTCCCTTAGGTGAGTACGGACGTCAGCGAACTTCTACGAAGTTCCATGACTTAGTTTTGAGCCTAAGGTCTCAAAACTCCCGAGTGCTAGAAACACCAGTGTTTCTAGCACTTTTCTCACTGTGGAAAGTTTTTAATCTTCTTAAATGGATAAAAAATAAAAGTCACTTTTTTGAAAATCATCTAGCCGTTTTATGAAAAACAATAGTTTGTCTACATTCAAAACTGAGAACCTAAAGTTCTCAGTTTTTCAAATGCTGATTCATTAGAACAATTGAAGGGCAATCATGGTTGTCATGGTTGCATCGTAATAATTTTCTGTTGATAGATCTTGCATAAAGATAAACTTGTTCTGCTGCACCAATTTGAGATAGCCATCTCTATTTTCAGCCGCATAAGATACCGGAGCAATGAAGCTAGCTGCTTGGTACTGATGAAGGGCATTGCCTTTCAGATCATAGCCTGCATAGATATTCCGTTGCTTCATGAAGAAATCCAGCATCTTCTTGCCCAATTTTTGACTGGTCTTGTCCTGGCTTTGAGCCAAGTTGTATGGCAGACGACAAGCATTGTAAGAATAAGCACCATCGTACTTGGATTCGATGGTATCTGGATCCGCTACACGCGCTCCTTGTTCATCTACCCACATAAAGTCTGGCAGAAGGCCTGTTTTAGTTTGTGAACTGATAGCGTCAAGCTGGGCCAACATCTTCTCTTTAATACTTAACCATTGTTCATTTCCAGTCAACTCATAGAAGGATTGGAAAAAGGATGGAAGGGTATCAGAGGTTCTCATCAAGTGATAGAATTCGGAATCTTGATTGGCCCAATTCCCAACGGTCAAGACACCCGTTGTCTCATTGTAGTTGTACTTGAGAATATCGTCCAAGATAGCCTTGGCTTGCTGTTGATAGCCTTTACCTTTTTCAGGCCACTGTTTTGCTGCCTCCATCAAGGCATAGGCTATATATAGATCACCATCCGTCGCATTTTGATGCTCAGATGAAAGCTCCCCTTTTTTGATGATTTGTTTCCAAGCCATTAATTGGGTATCGTCTAAGCGATTGTTTTGATAATACCGATACAGACGGTCAAAATCCTCTTGATTGGCTAGGTCTTTCTTGGCAGCCTCTACTGTGATTAGCATGCCATAACCTTGCGCTTCTGATAAGACAACCGTTTCTTGGTCACTGTTAGTCGTACGAACATAGGACTGTTTTCCATCCGTCACGAGGTAGTGTTCCGTCCATTGACGATAGAGGCGGTTCCGCATCTCCACCTTGCTTCTTGTCCGAGCCAAGAAGAGAGTCAAACAAAAGACTGCCAGGATGACCACAAACCATAAATATTTCATTTTTTTTGTTCTCATAAGTCCTCCTAACCAGCAAACCGTTTCGTTTTCACCCACTTGGTTCCTTCACGGTGAAGCAATTTATCCATGATGATGGATGAAATCGAATCAATCGAAACAATGATAAAGAGTTGGGAATAGCTAAAGTAGGCTGCTAGGGCCAACCAAATCTGTTTCACCGTCGCCTGACCAAACTGAGAAGCCATGGCAATGTTGATTTGCAACAAATACAAACCAATCATTAGCACCCAGTTAAAGAGCATCAATTGGGCAATGTAGATATTTTCGGAGTCAAAAGCAAAAGGAATCTGTACACCCGGAGCAAAGAGATGGATAAACATAGCAAGGACATTGGCAAAGAAAATCAAGTCTGACAAGACAATCGCTGCATTAAACCAGAAGAAAATACATGAATAGTTGAAGACCTCTAGTTTTACCCGCCAGTTCCCTTTTCCGAATAAGTGTTTAAAGTTGGAAAGTACAACCTCGTAGTTCCCTTTTGCCCAACGTTTCCGTTGCATGTAGTAGGTTTTTAGAGTCTCTGGCTCTTGTTGGAAGGCTTCCGAGTTGTAAGCCAAAGCGATCAGTTTTCCGCTTTGCATGATCTTGAAGGAAATATCCGTATCTTCCGTCAAGGCACCATTCTTCCAACCACCGATACTTTTGACAAATTCTGTTTGGATAATAAAGTTGGTACCTGGAATCCGTCCGATTTTGAAGAGATTCCACATCCCGACGTGATGAACCCGTTGGGTCACGACGATTTCTTGGTTGATACAACGCGTCAAGAAGTTCTGGTTGGCATTTCTCGTCTTATTGCGTCCAAATGAAGCCACATGGCGTTCTGGATCTTTAAGAACTTCCTTAACCAAGAAATAAAGAGCATTTTTCTCAGGCATGGCATCCGCATCATAGACACAGATATAATCTCCTGTCGCCATCTTCAAGGCATCATTCAATACTCCAGCTTTCCCACCTGTACCGGTACGGTCAATAATGGTCACGTCCCGGCCAGCGTATTCCGGAAGGGCCTTGACAGCCAAACACTCCTCATAGGTACGATCCGAGCAGTTATCTGCAAAGAGAAGCAACTCCACACGATCATGAGGGTAATTCATATCCAAAATCGCCTTAGCAGTTTGAGCAATGACCACATCTTCATTGTGGGCAGGTACCACAATGGTTACTTTAGGATAATAGAGAAGCGGGCTCGTATCCACTCGAAAATCACTGTGTTTCAACCAGAATTGAACCGCTGAAATCAAGATTACCAAGCCCCAGGCTAGAGATAACCAGATAGAAATCAAGGTAAAAATCATTAAAATTTGACTAATCATGGTCCACCGCCTTAAAGTTTTTGTTTACCCGATGGTAGATGACCAAGTAGGCAATGAATAATGCACAGAAGCACACCGCAAAGAATAGACTAATCCCGAGGGCTAGCCCAAAAAATAGATTTGTAAGAGTCATCGGTTCCCCCTAATATTCCACAATAATATCCGTTTCAAGTTGACGTTTCAAGTTACTAATAGCTTCCTGGTAGCTATGGAATTTCGTCCGATTGGTCGAATCCACTACCAAGTATCCTTTTTGGAATTGAATAGCTTGATTACCGTCTTCTCCCTTAAAGACCAGAGATTCCAATTGATTTTTTAAATACAACTGATAATATTCTTGCAAATTTCGTTGCTGACTATTCGTAAGTACTAGGAAATTGCCATCTGAAACATAATAAAGTCTCTCATCTTGTATCAAATGGTGGCCAATCAGATAATGAATTTGGTTCAGTGTCCGATTGTACTCACGAGGATGAATTTGATAGAAGAGTTCCTCATGAGACCAATGGATCAAGAGGGCTTGTAATTTCTGTTCCTGTTGAACACCTGAGTGTTCCAGCAAGCCACGGTAGGCAACTTCAGCATCCTCTTCTTGGTTTTGAACTTTGGCAACTTCTTTAAATAAGTAGTAGCGAATTTTTGATAGAATCCCAATCAAAATAGGGAAAGAGAAAAGTAATAACAGTGCCTGGTTTGCAGGGATATACACGACTCCTGCTACCAGAAAGACAATTCCTAAACCGAATGAAATTAAAATCGTCCAGGTCAGAAGCAAATTGGATAAGACAAGAGAGGCAAACAAGGCTAACACGAGAAAGAGAGCTTCCTCAATAATAATTTCCCGTGCAAAGAATAGACAGTATATCAGGACGGCCAATACAAAGCCGACTAAAATAAGCATCCAGTTTCCTAAATGATTCCTTTTTTCATTCCTAAATCTCTCCCTCCATAAATTCAGATACCGAGTCAACGAGGCCATAATAGTGCTGAATAGCTTGAACAATCCGCTCAGATGCCTTCCCGTCTCCATATGGATTTCGAGCCGAAGCCATTTTTTGATACAGATCTGGGTCCGTCAACAAAGCCGTCATTTCTTCCTTGACACGCTCAGGATCGGTTCCGACCAATTTTAAGGTTCCAGCTTTGACACCTTCTGGACGTTCGGTCGTATCCCGAAGGACTAAGACAGGCTTGCCTAAAGAAGGGGCCTCCTCCTGAACTCCTCCCGAATCAGACATAATAAAGTAACTTCTCGAAGCGAGGTTATGAAAGTCAAAGACGTCCAAAGGCGCAATCAAATGAATGCGGTCGTGTTCTCCTAAGATGTCCTTAGCCGCCTCTTGAACAGCTGGACTAAGGTGGACTGGATAAACGACTTCCAATTCCGGATGGGCATCCACCATTTCTCTCAAGGCACCAAACACAGCTCGCATCGGTTGGCCTTGGTTTTCCCGACGGTGCATGGTCACTAAGACCAACTTCTTCTGCGGATCCAACTGATCAAGAACCTGGTGGTGATAATCCTCTTGTACTGTTAATCGCAGGGCATCAATCGCCGTATTCCCTGTAATGAAAATAGACGACTCTGGATGATGTTCCATAAGAAGATTGGCCTTGCTTTCACTGGTTGGGGCAAAATAAAGATCCGCCAAGTTATCCGTCATTTGACGGTTCATCTCCTCAGGGAAAGGCGAATACTTATCGAAGGTTCTGAGCCCCGCCTCTACGTGACCGATACGGACTTGGTTATAGAAGGCAACAAGACTAGCCGCAAAAGTCGTCGTTGTGTCCCCATGTACCAAAATCATATCCGGTTGCACTTCTTTCACGACTGGGTCAAATTTTTCAAGGATTCTAGCCGTGATATCTAGAAGAGATTGGTTTTTCCCCATAATATCTAGATCGTAATCCGGTTGAATGCGGAAGGTCTCTAGCACTTGATCCAGCATTTGACGATGCTGTGCAGTTACCACTGTGATCGTTTCAATGGTCTCACTTTGCTTTTGGAGCTCTAGAACCAGGGGAGCCATTTTAATAGCTTCTGGGCGCGTTCCAAAAACAACCATCACTTTAATCTTTTTCATCATCTCACCTTTTTACCTTGTGATTTTATTAACAAAATCAACAACATATTTACCATCCATTCTACCTTCAATTGCTTCATAAGTCAAACTATCTCAATGCTTTCGTAATACATTTAATCGAATTTTAATAATCTGTAATTTATGTGTAATATTAATTAGTTTAAAACCCGTAAAAACCTTGAGATAGCTGGATTTTATACCATATTTATTTTAACAATCAAATCTTTCTAAACTTCCTTTTTCAGTCTTAATATATGCATTTTTTTGAATATATATTTATTATTGCGCATATCTTTAACATGGTATTATAGGAGAAAACAGTGTCTTTCTATTCATTTTTAGGCATAAAAAAGAAGCCTTACTGAAGATCAGTAAAGCTTCTTTTGGGATTAATTTTCTTCCACTACAGGTGATTCAACCATTTCAGTTGCTTCTTCTGTGACTGGAACTTCTTCGATAATTTCGACTTCATTGACTGCTTGTGGTTCCAAGTTACGGTAACGCGCCATACCTGTACCGGCAGGAATAATCTTACCGATGATAACATTTTCCTTCAGTCCAAGGAGATGGTCTTTCTTACCACGAATCGCTGCGTCAGTGAGGACACGAGTTGTTTCTTGGAAGGAAGCCGCTGACAAGAAACTATTGGTTTCAAGAGAGGCTTTGGTGATTCCCATAAGGACTGGACGAGCCGTCGCAGGAACCCCACCAGAAATAACCACATCACGGTTGGCATCTGTAAAGTCTGTGATATCCATGAGAGTACCCATGAGAAGGTCTGTATCTCCTGGATCCATGACACGAACCTTACGGATCATTTGACGCACCATTACCTCGATGTGTTTGTCGCCGATTTCTACCCCTTGGCTACGGTATACTTTTTGTACTTCCGCAAGGAGGTAAGTTTCAACTGACAAGACATCACGAACGGCAAGGAGACGTTTTGGTTGGATAGACCCTTCTGTAAGAGCCGCACCACGAGAGACTTGATCTCCCACTTCGACTTTCATGCGGGCTGTGTAAGGGACAACGTATTCTCCCTCTCCAGTCGCACCACGTACAAAGACTTTCTTGGTCCGTGTAGAAGCATCTTCTTCAATGGCTGTGACTTCCCCTTTGACCTCAGTGATGACCGCTTCCCCTTTCGGATTGCGGGCTTCAAAGATTTCTTGGACACGAGGAAGACCTTGCGTGATATCAGTATTTGAGGCAACCCCACCCGTGTGGAAGGTACGCATGGTCAACTGTGTACCAGGTTCCCCGATAGATTGGGCAGCGATGGTTCCGACTGCTTCACCAACTTCAACCGCATCACCAGTCGCCAAGTTGATACCATAACAGTGACGGCAGACACCATGACGAGTGTTACATGTAAAGACAGAGCGGATGGTCACTGCTTCAACACCCGCATTGACGATGTCGCGAGCGATATCTTCTGTAATCAAGGTATCTGGACCAACGATGACTTCTCCTGTTTCAGGATGTTTAACAGTTTTCTTGGTATAACGACCTGTCAAACGTTCTTCCAATGGTTCAATCATTTCTTTACCATCTGTAATAGAGGTAATCAGAAGTCCACGGTCAGTTCCACAGTCATCTTCACGAATGATTACGTCTTGGGCAACGTCAACCAAACGACGAGTCAAGTAACCTGAGTCGGCTGTCTTAAGGGCCGTATCGGTCATCCCTTTACGAGCACCGTGAGTAGAGAAGAACATTTCCAGTACTGACAAACCTTCGCGGAAGTTTGAAAGGATCGGCAATTCCATGATCCGTCCGTTTGGAGCGGCCATCAAACCACGCATACCGGCAAGCTGTGAGAAGTTTGAGATGTTACCACGGGCTCCAGAATCCATCATCATAACGATTGGGTTCTTCGGATCTTGGTTATCAATCAGACGTTTTTCCAATTTCTCACGGGCTGCACGCCATTCAGCTGTAACCGCATTGTAGCGTTCATCATCTGTAATCATCCCTTTACGGAACTGTTTGGTGATTTGTTCTACACGTTTGTGAGATTCTTCGATGATTTCAGCCTTATCTTCAACAACTGGAATATCGGCAATCCCCACTGTCAAACCAGCAAGGGTTGAGTGGTGGTAACCTAAGTCTTTCAAGCGGTCCAAGAAAGCAGATGTTTCTGTTGTACGGAAGCGTTTGAAGATTTCCGCGATAATATTTCCAAGGTTTTTCTTCTTGAATGGAACATTTAATTCCAATTTCTCAATCGCTGCTTTGACATCTTGACCAGGCTCTAAGAAGTACTTAGCTGGAACGCCTTCTGTCAAGTTAGCATTATTTGGCTCTTGAAGATATGGAAGTTCTGCAGGCATGATATCGTTAAAGAGGATCTTACCAACAGTTGTCAAGAGAATCTTGTGTTGTTGCGCTTCTGTCCATGGTTTGTTCAAGCTATCCGTCGCAATTCCGACACGGGTATGCAAGTGAACATATCCATTGCGAAGAGCCATGACCGCTTCATCACGGTCTTTGAAGACCATGCCTTCGCCTTCACGACCAGCTTCTTCCATAGTGAGGTAGTAGTTCCCCAATACCATATCCTGAGATGGGGTAACGACTGGCTTCCCGTCTTTCGGATTCAAGATGTGCTCAGCAGCCAGCATCAAGATACGAGCTTCTGCTTGGGCTTCTTCTGAAAGCGGTACGTGGATGGCCATTTGGTCCCCGTCAAAGTCGGCATTGTAGGCTTCACAGACAAGTGGGTGCAAGCGAAGGGCTTTCCCGTCAATCAAGACAGGCTCAAAGGCTTGGATCCCCAAACGGTGAAGGGTCGGTGCGCGGTTCAAGAGAACTGGGTGTTCTTTGATGACTTCTTCCAAGATATCCCAGATACGTTCATCTCCACGTTCGACCAAGCGTTTAGCAGCTTTTACGTTTTGCACGATGTCACGCGCAACGATTTCACGCATCACGAATGGTTTAAAGAGCTCGATGGCCATTTCACGTGGCACACCACATTGGTACATCTTAAGAGTCGGACCAACGGCGATAACGGAACGTCCTGAGAAGTCCACCCGTTTACCGAGCAAGTTTTGACGGAAGCGTCCTTGTTTCCCTTTGAGCATATGGCTCAAAGATTTCAGTGGACGACTACCTGGTCCTGTGATCGGACGACCACGACGACCGTTGTCGATCAAAGCATCAACGGCTTCTTGGAGCATCCGTTTTTCGTTTTGCACGATGATACCAGGGGCATTCAACTCAAGCAAACGTGCCAAACGGTTGTTCCGGTTAATCACACGACGGTAAAGGTCATTCAAGTCAGAGGCAGCAAAACGGCCACCATCCAATTGGACCATCGGACGAAGATCTGGTGGAATAACGGGAAGGATGTTGAGAACCATCCATTCTGGCTTGTTGCCAGATTTGTAGAAGGCATCTAAGACATCCAAACGGCGAACTGCCTTCACACGTTTTTGACCAGTTGCAGTCTTCAATTCTTCCTTCAAGACAGCAATTTCAGCTTCCAAATCCACTTGTTTCAAGAGGTCTTGGATCGCTTCTGCCCCCATCTTAGCTACAAAAGAACCTGGTCCGTATTCGCGCAAGCGTTCACGGTATTCACGCTCTGTCATGATGGACTTGTGCTCAAGCGGTGTATCTTTTGGATCGATCACCACGTAAGCTGCGAAGTAGATGACTTCTTCAAGGGCACGAGGACTCATGTCCAAGGTCAACCCCATACGAGAAGGGATGCCTTTAAAGTACCAGATGTGTGACACAGGTGCTTTCAATTCGATGTGTCCCATGCGTTCACGACGAACCTTGGCACGTGTTACTTCCACACCACAGCGGTCACAAACGATCCCTTTGTAACGGATCCGTTTGTATTTTCCACACGCACATTCCCAGTCTTTTGTCGGTCCAAAGATGACTTCATCAAAGAGACCTTCACGTTCTGGTTTCAATGTACGGTAGTTGATTGTTTCAGGTTTCTTGACCTCTCCATAAGACCATGAACGGACCTTGCTTGGAGAAGCTAGGGTGATTTGCATACTTTTAAAACGATTTACATCAACCACTATTTCTTACCTTTCTTTATGTTCATTATCGATTGTATGTTCTTTTGCTTTTTGGCGAAGGAGAGAAGGAACTTCCTTCACTCCTTCAAGCCTAAAGCTTGGGATAGAGAACCTTCTCAGGTTTTCCATCCTATTGAACTACATATTAAATTATTCTTCTTTCCCTTCAGCTTCAAAAGCTGCGCGAGCTTCCTTGGCTGCTTTTTCACGTGCTTTTTCTAGATCATCTACGTGGATGACATCGTCGTCTTCCCCTTCGTCAAGATCGCGAAGTTCAACTTCTTTGTCATCTTCATCTAGGACACGCATATCCAATCCAAGTGATTGCAATTCTTTCACAAGTACTCGGAAGGACTCTGGCACACCTGGTTTTGGAATTGGTTTTCCTTTGGTAATCGCTTCATAAGCTTTCAAACGTCCGTTGACATCGTCTGACTTGTAGGTCAAGATTTCTTGAAGGACATTAGACGCACCATAAGCCTCAAGGGCCCAAACTTCCATTTCCCCGAAACGTTGTCCACCAAACTGAGCTTTACCTCCGAGTGGTTGTTGGGTAACCATTGAGTATGGTCCGACAGAACGAGCGTGGAGTTTATCATCAACCATGTGGTGAAGCTTGATCATGTACATGACACCGACAGAAACACGGTTGTCAAATGGCTCACCTGTACGGCCATCGTAAAGAATCGTCTTAGCATCGCTATCCATACCAGCTTCACGAACGGTATCCCAGAGGTCTTCTGAGCTTGCTCCGTCAAAGACTGGTGTTGCGATGTGGATACCCAAGTTACGAGCCGCCATACCAAGGTGAAGTTCCATAACCTGACCGATATTCATACGTGATGGCACCCCAAGTGGGTTCAACATGATATCAACTGGTGTACCATCTGGAAGGTAAGGCATGTCTTCAACAGGAACAATACGGGATACAACCCCTTTGTTTCCGTGACGACCGGCCATCTTATCTCCGACGCGGATCTTGCGTTTTTGTGCGATGTAAACACGAACCAACATGTTGACACCCGATTGCAATTCATCTCCGTTTGCACGCGTAAAGATCTTGACATCACGAACGACACCATCTCCACCGTGAGGTACACGAAGAGAAGTATCCCGCACTTCACGAGATTTATCTCCAAAGATAGCGTGGAGGAGACGTTCTTCAGCAGAAAGGTCTTTTTCACCCTTCGGTGTCACCTTCCCAACTAAGATATCGCCTTCTTTTACTTCCGCACCGATACGGATAATACCCATTTCGTCAAGGTTTCTGAGAGCATCTTCCCCAACGTTTGGAATTTCACGAGTGATTTCTTCAGGGCCTAACTTAGTGTCGCGCGTTTCTGATTCGAATTCTTCCAAGTGAACAGATGTGTAGACATCTTCTTTCACCAAGCGTTCGCTCATGATAACGGCATCCTCGAAGTTGTAACCTTCCCATGTCATGTAGGCAACGATTGGGTTTTGACCAAGGGCCATTTCCCCTTTTTCCATCGATGGACCGTCTGCGATAAAGTCGCCTTTTTCAACGACATCGCCAACTTTTACAAGGGTACGTTGGTTGTAAGCCGTACCTGAGTTTGAACGACGGAATTTTTGGATATGGTAAACATCAAGAGATCCATCTTCCCGACGAACTTCTACCTTGTCAGCATCGGCATAAGTAACCTTCCCATCATGTTGCGCAATGACTGCAGCTCCTGAGTCATGGGCTGCTTGGTATTCCATACCAGTACCCACGTAAGGCGCTTTTGGATCGATCAATGGCACAGCCTGACGTTGCATGTTGGCACCCATGAGGGCACGGTTGGAGTCATCGTTTTCCAAGAAAGGAATACATGCTGTCGCAACGGCAACTACCTGTTTTGGAGATACGTCCATGTAGTCGACTTGATCAGATGGGAACTCTTGGTTGTTACCACGGTGACGTCCCATAACGATCGGCTCAGCAAAACCACCTTTTTCGTTCAACTTAGAGTTGGACTGGGCTACGATGTACTCATCTTCTTCATCAGCTGTCAACCAAACGATTTCGTTGGTGACCACACCTTTTTCACGGTCTACTTTACGGTATGGCGTTTGGATGAAACCATACTTGTTCAAGTGTCCATAGGATGACAAGTTGTTGATCAAACCGATGTTTGGTCCTTCAGGTGTTTCGATTGGACACATACGACCATAGTGAGTGTAGTGCACGTCACGGACTTCATATCCAGCGCGGTCACGTGTCAAACCACCAGGCCCTAAGGCAGACAAACGACGTTTGTGGGACAACTCAGAAAGTGGGTTGTGTTGGTCCATGAACTGTGACAATTGTGAAGAACCAAAGAATTCTTTGATCGCCGCAGTCACTGGACGGATGTTAATGATTTGTTGAGGTGTCAATACTTCGTTATCTTGAACAGACATACGTTCACGAACATTACGTTCCATACGTGAAAGTCCAAGACGTACTTGGTTGGCAAGCAATTCACCAACGGCACGAATACGACGGTTTCCGAGGTGGTCGATATCATCGATACGACCGATGCCTTCAGCCAAGTTAAGGAAGTAGCTCATTTCAGCAAGGATATCTGCCGGAGTGATAGTGCGAACTTTATCATCTGGATTTGCATTTCCGATGATTGTTACAACACGGTCTGGATCAGTAGGTGCTACAACCTTGAATTTTTGAAGAACAACTGGTTCTGTCAATACTGCTGAATCATTTGGAGTGTAGACAATCTTGTTCAAATCACCGTCCAAATGTTCTGAGATGCTGTCGATGACATCGCGTGTCATCACGGTACCAGCTTCTACAAGGATTTCTCCTGTTTCAGCATCTACCAATGGTTCTGCAATCGTTTGGTTCAACAAACGGTTCTTGATATTGAGTTTCTTATTGATCTTGTAGCGACCAACTGGAGCCAAGTCATAACGACGTGGGTCAAAGAAACGGGCTACCAACAAGCTACGAGAGCTTTCCGCTGTTTTTGGCTCACCTGGACGAAGACGCTCATAAATTTCTTTAAGGGCTTCATCTGTGCGAGAATCCATTGGGTTTTTGTGGATATCTTTTTCAACTGTGTTGCGAACCAATTCGCTATCCCCAAAGATATCAAAAATCTCGTCATCCCCAGAGAAACCAAGGGCACGAACCAAGGTCGTAAATGGAATCTTACGCGTACGGTCGATACGAGTATAAGCAATATCTTTTGAGTCTGTTTCAAGTTCTAGCCAAGCTCCACGGTTCGGAATAACCGTTGATCCATAGCCAACCTTACCGTTCTTGTCCACCTTATCATTGAAGTAGACACCTGGTGAACGCACGAGCTGAGATACGATGATCCGCTCTCCACCATTGATGATAAAGGTTCCCATCTCGGTCATGATTGGGAAATCACCAAAGAAGACTTCTTGCGTTTTGATTTCGCCTGTTTCCTTGTTGACCAAGCGGAAGGTTACAAAGATTGGGGCAGAATAGCTCGCATCATGGATACGTGCTTCTTCCAAGGTATACTTTGGTTCTCTGATTTCATAGCCGACGAATTCCAACTCCATTGTGTCTGTGAAGTTCGAAATTGGCAATACATCTTCGAAAACTTCTTTCAAACCATGATCCAGAAAATCTTTAAATGAATCCGTTTGGATTTCAATCAAATTTGGTAAATCAAGAACTTCTTTGATTCTTGAAAAACTACGACGGGTCCGATGTTTCCCGTATTGAACGTCATGTCCTGCCAAAGTTTTAACTCCTTTTCTATACTAGGATACCAGCTAGGGGAAAACCCTCTCTGAAAATCCGGTTTCTAGATCGCTTCTGACCATATCAGAATGGTTCTGATCCAGTCGAAACGATGTTATGAAGGGGGTGTGATCTACATCACGTGAGAAGAAATCTCCTCCGTATCATTCATCCTTTTTGGAATTTTTAGAAAGATTAAGTTTGTGTGACAAGCTCCGTTTTTTCTAAAAATAGGCACAAAAAGAGCAGCTAAATCGACTTTTATAAAGTTTGATTTAACTGCTGTAAGCTTCTATTTGGACAATATTTCAAATAAAGCGCACGACAAATTACTTGTCCTTATTATATCGTATTTTCATAAAAAACACAAGGTTTTCTCTAGACATGAAAACGATTTTATGGTATTGCAACTCGTTATTTTTATCTGTTTTGTCCACTAGATGATGAACTAGCTGTCGTGTTCGAACTACTTGGCGTGTTCGAATTGCTTGTCCGGTTGCTATTGCGATTTCCATTGGAAGTATTAGCTGAACCGCCTAGAATTCCAGCCCAGGCACTAGCATAATCACTATCCGATCCACCAATTGCGAAGCGGTAGGTCGTTTGTGGAGCGCCATTTTTAGCCCAATAGCTGGTAACCGTCGCACCCGACACATCGATATCACGACCATTGACATTGACACGACCAGGTCGTTGTCCTGTCGATTTGAGAACAGTCGATGAAATAACACTGCTATCTAAGGTAAAGCGATCTTGCACGCCCCAAGCAGCTGGATCCGCCTGGTAGATGGCATTCGCTAAATAGGCCATGTAACTTGCGTTATTATTGTAGCCTGTCAACGGAGCCATGGAAGCATTGTTGTCATGTCCAATCCAGCCACCTAAGGTAAGATTTGGAGTAGACAGCATGAGCCACATATCTCCATTCTCATTGGTGGTTCCAGTTTTCCCGATCCAATCGGCATTTGCAAGAGTTGGATTGACCTGGCTGATTCGGCTCTTAAAGGTCGTTGTTGCACCAGAGCTGATGACACCTCTTAACAGGTCCTGCATGATAGTCGCAGTTGCTGCTGAGTAGACGCGGGTCGCCTTGCTCTCATGTTGGTAGACCACTTCCCCATTGCGATCCATGATTTTTTCAATCATGTAGCGTTTTTGGTAATTTCCATTATTTGCAATGGTTTGATAACCATTTGTATGTTGGGCGACGCTTACTTCGATCCCGCCTCCCATTGGCAGACTTTCAATGCCGTACTCAGCGATATCGTAGCCCATTTTTTCCATATAGCCTGGGACATCGACACCCTTTTCACGGAGAGTACGATAGGTCCAATAAGCTGGGATATTCCATGAGGTATTAAGGGCCTCTCGGAGGTCCATCATCCCAGTCCCCCGGTTATCCACGTGCATAATTGGCTCTCCACTAGAAAAGTTAGTTGGGTAATTGGAGACAATGCTATTGCTTCCCATCAAGCCTTGGTCAATGGCGATTCCATAAGCCAGCAAGGGTTTAATGGTAGATCCTGGAGAACGCTCTGTATCAAAAGCGTGGTTATTCTGATTCCCGTCAAAATTCCGTCCCCCAACAAAGCCAAGAATCGCTCCTGTTCGGTTGTCCATAAGGACATTTCCGACTTCTACCGTACCCGTTCCATCGTCCAAGATACCGCCATAATTGGCAACTGCTTCTTGCATGGCATTGTAAATAGCTTTGTTGATAGTGGTCTGAACCGTATAGCCACCCTCTCTCAATTCTTTCTTCGCTAACTCTTGATAAGACTTAACCGTTGAATTGTTTTTTAGGTCGTGACTCGAAACATTGTCCCTCTTGATTAAATAGTCATACATAGCATCTTCCGCTTCACTAACAGCTTGGAAATACAAGTAGTCGTGTGGTGTCTTCTCGATGCCATTTGAAGGAAGGAAATCCTTGCTTAGATCATATTGACTATATTGGTCGTACTCTTCCTTGCTGATAGCACCTGTCCGATACATATTGTACAAGACATCCTTGGCACGATCCAATCCTAAAGCTTGATTTTCCTGAGTCTTGAGGCTGCCATCAGAAGCGTAAGGTGAGTAGACAATTGGGCTCTGTGGCAAACCAGCAATAAAGGCTGCCTGTGGAACAGTCAAGTCTTTGGCAGAAACACCAAAAATCCCTTGAGCTGCAGCTTCCACTCCCGCGATATTTTGTCCCCGGTTGTTTCGACCAAATGGAGAGACATTGAGGTAGGTTGTTAAAATTTCGTCCTTATCCATTACCCGCTCCAGAGCAAGGGCATCGATAATCTCAGCAGCCTTCCGTGAGAAGGTCGGTGCATCTCCCACAACTTGTTGTTTAATCAACTGTTGGGTCAGAGTTGAACCACCACTAGAGGACCCTACTCCAGCAACTGAACCCAAGGTAGCCCGGATCACCGCTTTCGGAACAACCCCGTTATGGCTATTAAAGTTCTCATCTTCTGTGGCAATGACAGCCTTTTTGACATTGTCCGAAATCGCATCCTTTTGGACAGGGATCCGAATCAAGTCGCTGTCAATATCAGAAATGATGCTTCCATCTGAGTAGGAAATCTTTGAAACGCTCGAAATATTTCGCACTTGTTGAACCAATTGGGTCGGATCCGGCGTCTCTGTCTCATTAAAGAGGCTAGCTGCATAGCCAATCGCAATCCCTGCACCAAACAAGAGACCACCCAAAGCAAACACCAGTAGCACATCCCAAAGGAGTTTCATCGTCCGTAGAACCGTCGCTAGGAGATCTCCTAGTGACCAGCCCTCCTTGTCTTCTTTCTCATTGACTTCAACCGTCATTTTGGCAAAGAAGTCTTTTATTTTCTTCCCGCACTTTGTAAAAAATTCTCTCATTTGACTCACTCTATTTCTCCTTGTCCTTCCCATTATACCAAATGGACCTCTTTCTTTTCAATTCCTAAAGTTGAGAACACTGCTTCCGATTGGATTTTTTTCGTCCATTCATTGCTATTTCAAGTCATTATGGTAAAATAGAGAGAAACCATACAGATACTGGACTGTTTTCATCGATCTGGCCAGTAGCTTAGAAAAGGAGAGAACGATGCACATTTTTGATGAGCTAAAAGAACGTGGTTTGATTTTCCAAACGACTGACGAAGATGCTTTGCGTAAAGCCCTAGAAGAAGGGCAAGTATCGTATTATACTGGCTACGATCCAACTGCTGATAGCTTGCACCTTGGGCACCTTGTTGCAATCTTGACCAGTCGTCGCTTACAATTGGCAGGCCACAAACCTTATGCGCTTGTCGGTGGTGCGACCGGACTCATTGGAGACCCTTCTTTCAAAGATGCCGAGCGCAGTTTACAAACTAAGGAGACTGTAGACGGTTGGGTCACTTCTATCCAAGGGCAATTGTCTCGTTTCTTAGATTTTGAAAATGGGGAAAATAAGGCTGTCATGGTCAATAACTACGACTGGTTTGGCAGCATCAGCTTCATTGACTTCCTTCGCGACATCGGAAAATACTTTACTGTCAACTACATGATGAGCAAGGAATCTGTGAAGAAGCGGATTGAAACAGGGATTTCTTACACTGAATTTGCCTACCAAATCATGCAAGGCTACGACTTCTTTGTTCTGAACCAAGACCACAATGTTACCCTGCAAATCGGTGGTTCTGACCAGTGGGGAAATATGACAGCTGGTACCGAATTGTTGCGTCGAAAGGCTGACAAGACTGGTCACGTCATCACTGTTCCACTCATTACAGATGCGACTGGTAAGAAATTTGGTAAATCTGAAGGGAATGCGGTTTGGCTCAACCCTGAAAAGACTTCTCCATACGAAATGTACCAATTCTGGATGAATGTCATGGACGCTGACGCTGTTCGCTTCTTGAAAATCTTTACCTTCTTGTCTCTTGATGAGATTGAAGAGATCCGCAAACAGTTTGAAGCTGCGCCACATGAACGCTTGGCTCAAAAAGTCTTGGCGCGTGAGGTGGTCACCCTCGTTCACGGTGAAGAAGCCTACAAAGAAGCCCTCAACATCACAGAACAACTCTTTGCAGGAAATATCAAAAACCTTTCTGTCAAAGAACTCAAACAAGGCCTTCGTGGTGTGCCAAACTACCAAGTCCAAGCAGACGAAAACCTCAACATCGTAGAATTGCTTGTATCTTCTGGCGTGGTCAACTCCAAACGCCAAGCTCGTGAAGATGTACAAAATGGTGCCATCTACATCAATGGCGACCGCATCCAAGACCTTGACTATGTCTTGAGCGATAGCGATAAATTGGAAAACGAATTGACCGTTATCCGTCGCGGTAAGAAAAAATACTTTGTTTTGACTTATTAAAAAGAAGACCTCTGAAGCTATGACTTTCAGAGGTTTTTTGGTACACTAGAAGTATCATGACGATCAAACCAAAATTACAACGATTTCAGACTGCATCGGCTTTTGCCTGTCCCATCTGTCAAGAAGCCCTCGACCTGGTCCAACAAAGCTTGGCTTGCCCCAACCGCCACTCCTTTGACCTTGCTAAGTTTGGCTATGTGAACTTGGCGCCACAAGTGAAGGCCTCCAAGGACTATGACAAGGAAAATTTCCAAAACCGGCAACTCGTTCTAGAGAATGGTTTCTACAACCATATCCTTAATGCCCTGTCAGAATGCTTGTCTCCACTGGCCCATCCAGCCAACATTTTAGATATTGGTTGCGGGGAAGGCTACTATTCGCGCAGCTTACAAGAACGCCATCCAGACCATTCCTTTTACGCCTTTGATTTGTCGAAGGAATCGATCCAGCTGGCTGCCAAAAGCGACCAGGAATGGAAGGTCAAGTGGTTTGTCGGAGACCTGGCTCATCTCCCTCTTTTAGACCAGAGCATGGACCTCCTCCTAGATATCTTTTCGCCAGCAAATTATCAGGAATTTAAACGGGTCCTGGCCCCAGATGGTCGCCTCATCAAGGTCATCCCAACTGCCACCCATCTGCAAGAGATTCGTCAAAAGGTGAAGGACCACCTAGACCAGGTAGATTACTCCAATGAGCAGATTATTCAACATTTTTCTGATCATTTTACGATTGAAAATACCATCCATTGCCAGGAAAGGTTCGAACTGACTCCAGCATTGCGGGAGGCTCTTCTGAGCATGACGCCTCTCCTCTTTCATGTCGATCCAGCTCAAATTGACTGGACCGATCTGACTCAAGTCACGATTTCTGCTACGATTTTGATTGGAAGAAGCAACTAAAAAATACCCTCCATTTTTAATCAATGGAGGGTATTTTTCATGTTTACAGATTAATCACTTTCCTCTACGCCGATTTGTTGACGGTAGGCTTTAGGAGACTTGCCACACAACTTGCGGAATACCTTGTAAAAGTAACCAACATTGCTGTAGCCGACCTCATAGCAAATATCTTCAATACTTTCCGTTGTGGATAAAAGCAACTGTTGGGCAGCTTTGATCCGTTGTTTATTCAAGAGTTCTGCAAAGGTGGAATTGGTCTCACGTTTGATCAATTGCCCTAAATAAACGGGATTGATATAGAGATCTTTGCTGATATCCTTGAGCGACAGTTCCTTCCGATAGTCGCGTCCAATTACTTCTAGGACGGTCGCCACATTATTGTTCATCCGATATTGAGAAAAGAAACTCTCCAATTGGTTCCGAACGCAGGTAACAAGATCCTCGAAAGTCGGTGTATCATGAACGGCTTTCACAATTTCTGTCAGGTCATCACCGTGCAGGTGTTCAAATAAATGAAAGACATCCATAATGAACTGAATAAAGAGTTGCTTGGCTATCGCCACTTTTGGAGTATGGCTTTTCACAGTTTCTTCTAACCAGTTTAACTCCTCCAAAATTTGCTGGATATTCCCCTGAATGATGACACGGTAGATGGGTTCATAGTAATTAAAGACACCATCTTCTTCCTCCAATGGGATATCCCCATAAAACAGACTTCGTTCAACAAGCTCTTTAAATTGTTGAAAATGTTCCTTATAAGGTGCTTGGAAACGGCGCTGTAGGAAAGCCCCTTCATCCTCATCGGAAAGATAGAGTTGAAGATTTTTTCCTAAGACCTGATAAGATGAACTGGCAAAGCCCTTCCTTTCCTTATCCACTCCAATCCAGAGTTGTTTTCTTCCTCGGATGGCTTGTTCGAACTCTTCTTCTGACCAATCTTCATGAAGGAGCCGATTGGCCGTCGCTTGATCTGGGTTTTTCAGAGTTTGGGATAATTTTTCTAGGATATTCCCCAGCTCCACCTTATTGACAGGCTTTAACAGATAGTCTGCTACTCGGAGGTTTAAGGCTTTTTTTACATAAGCAAAATCTTGGTAACCTGACATAATGATATAAGCTGCATGGGGAAGCATGGACTGCATTTGATCAATCATTTCCAGACCAGTTTTTCCTGGCATATTGACATCTGTAATCACGATATCCACTGGATAATCCGCAACATAGGCCAAGGCTTGATCTGCATCCTCTGCTGTGTAAACAACCTCCATGTCCCATTTTTCAAAGGGAATCAGTTTTTTCAACCCCTCAGTAATCATATATTCATCGTCAACCAATAAGACTTTATACACGATTTTTTCCTCTTAAGTGTCCTCGATGGTAATCGTATAGAGAACACCTTTTCCTTTTTCTGATGTAATTTGAATGTGGTAACGATCCCCAAAGTAGAGAAGGAAACGCTCGTGGACATTGACAATCCCAATCGATTGTCGCCCCTTACTCTCTTCTACTTCTTCTCGTGGATCCCTATGACTCAATATTTGTTGAATTCGTTGCAGTTGGCTCGGTTCCAGTCCTCTCCCATTGTCTTGAACCCGAATTTCCACAGCTCCTCCAACATGACGGACTTTGATACTAATGACATTGTCCTTGCGCTTGTGATCAACTCCATGAACAAAGTAATTTTCCACTAGTGGCTGAAGAGTAAACTTCGGAATAATCATCTCTTCTAGACCGGGTTCAATTTTAAAGCCATAAGCAATCGATTTTGGATAACGCACCATACAGAGATAGCTGTATTTTCTACAAAATTCCAACTCATTTTCTATGGTCGTTTCTTTCTCCTCTGAAATATTGTTTCGAAGGAGACTACTAAATTCGTAAATAATATCAGCTAATTCTTCTTGATCCTGCATAACTGCATACATGCGAATAAACTCCATGGTATTATACATAAAATGCGGATTAATCTGCGCTTGCAAGGCCTTCAAATTGGCATCTTTTTGGCTCAGTTGTAGCTGATAGATATCACGGATAGACTTGTCCATATTGTCTAACATGGCATTGGTCGTTTCTGCAACTAAAAGGAGCTCCTGCTCTTTGGTATCCACATTGATCCGTCGCTCAGAATCCCCCTGGCTGATGGCTTCCATGGTATCTACCAAATCCAAAACTTGTTTTTGGTAATTACGGAAAATTCGTTGAAGCAAGAGATACAAGACCAAGAATAGGATTAAGGCGACCGAAATCATCCAGGTAAAACTAAACAAGGCTGTTCGAACCGTGTAAGAGGTCGGAATCCCAACCCAGATTTGATAGCCGTAAGCAGTATCTCGCACAATCCACTGACTATGATCTTCTGGATTGATGTCTCCCCTGTGGTAAAAAATCTTTCCCAAGGGATTATAAATCTGGACGGCAACGGGAATGGTGTCTTGGATATTGTCGACAACAGAATCCAAAAGCGCTGGATTGACTTTAATGTAGGCTAGTCCAATATCTTCGCCAGTCGTCACATCCGTCAAGGAGACTGGGATTGCTTGTGAACTAGCTATGTATTGATCCGCTGGAACTTGTTGCCCTCCTTTTTTATTTTTACTGGAGACAAACACAGTCGTATAGTCATTTAACACCAAATCAATTTGATCAATAACATCGTGTTCCAAATACAGAGTTTCAACATTACGGTGCAGCGAAACTTGAATATAATTGGAGAAAAAATTATCCAAACGCCAGCTTTCGTATTCAGAAGGCGTCATTGAAAAATACTTGTAGACTCCTTCGAGCTTGGCAGGATTCTCTACCAGACTCTTCCCCCATTGAGAAGATCTCTTATAAATATCCTCTACCTCAGCAGTCAAGCGCGAGGAAATCAACTGAGCGATTCGATCTGTCTCTGCTTTCTGATTATGCCAATAGACCAAAGATACCGTCACACCTAAAGTCGTGATGATCCCCACCATGATATAGGCATAGAATTTCAAAAGTGTTGCTAACCATATTTTTTTCATAATTAAGAAACCACTTTAGAGCGAATTGTTTCATAGACGGGTTGAAAAATATCATTGACAAAGAAATGCCACAAGCCCAGTAAAACAAAGAAAAATAAAGCCGGAACGAAATGGGTAACAACTCCTAGAAGAAAGGTCCCCAAGAGAAACTTGGTCACTGCACGAATATCCAGAAAAGCACCAATAAAGCTCAGCTTCAAGCTGTTGAGGTAGGACAAGTCAAAATGGACTTGAAGTTTGAGATAGACTGCAAAAGTTAGGGGAGCCACCAATAAGAAAATCAAATTGACCAATAGGATAAAAATCTGAAATAGGGACAAGTGGGGCAATTGAACCATCAGATACATACCATAAATAAGAATAGCTTCGATCAAAAAAAATGTATAGAAAACCTGGTTGGCTCGACGGAAATTTTCTTTATAGAGCGACCAAGCTTCAGACCAAGCATATTGTTTGTAATCAGATCCATGTTCGGCATATAGACTCATAATCGTTGCACTAGCCGGCCCAAATCCAAATAGGATGCCTCCACAAAAGGTTAGCGCCCAAAAGATTCCTGTTGCCAGCATGGCTAAATAGACCCTTGTAAAAATAAATTCAATCATTCTTCCCATATTTCGTCTCCATATTCATTTGTTGTAGAGGGGAACTTCAATCAAGTTAGTATAGTTTCCCTAGTACAACTGATGATTATACCCTATATTATAGCACATTTCCTCTGATGGTTTCGATTTCGAAATCATCAACAGAAAAGACTTTGAAGTGCGAAGACCTCAAAGTCTTTTGATAGACTTAAGCAAGTAATGTTAGCTTATTTCTTAGCAGCAAGGTACTCATCGTATTGTTTTTGGATTTCATCCAATACTTTTTGGTAGGCACCTTCTGATTTCAATTTTTCAAGCATCTTAGGAATTTCAACTTCAGGATCTACTGTACCTGTATTGATAGCACTTGTGAATTGGTTCAAAGTGTTAGTAAGGGCAGTGATTTCTGATTTCACGTTTTCAGTGTTGAAGATGAATCCAAGTGCTGGAGATTCTTTTGCAGTTTCCAAGTCTTTCTTAGATTGTGCAATTTGCTCATCCGTTACGTTTTCGTTGATGTAAAGAATCCAGTTGTTACCAGTATTCCATCCAGACATGTGAGTGTTTCCGTTGTAGCCATCCAAGACTTTCACACGGTTTTCTTTACCTTCAACTTTTTCCCAGTTCTTGCCTTCTGGTCCGTAAACAAGACCGTTCAAGAGTTCTGGGTTTGTGTTCAAGAGATTCAATACTTCCATTGCTTTTTCTTTGTTCTTAGAGTTGTTTGAGATGACAAAGTTTGCAACTTGAGTAGTGTTGTTCTTCTTGTAAAGTTGAGTGAATGGTTTGATTTCGATCTTACGGTTTGCTACACGAGTAAGCAAGCTGTTACCGTAGTCAGCAGGTCCTACTGTTTCTTCACGTACCAACCAAGTATCTTGAGAAAGGTCATATCCAGTGTCGCTTGTAGCTACGTCTTTTGGAATGTATCCTGCTTCATAGTATTTATGAAGAGTCTTCAAGTTTTCAACATAACGTGGGATAGTGTAACGGTCAACGATCTTAGTTGTGTCACCTTGCAAATCGACAACGAATGGAAGTCCATCTACTGCAATGTAATCGAAGTCATCAGAAGGTCCGCCGTAGCTCTTGTTCATTGCGAATGGAACAACGTTTGGATCTTTTTCTTTGATCGCTTTCAAGACTGGTTCAAGAGAAGCATAGTCTGTGACGTTTGAGATGTCGATACCATATTTTTCAAGAAGTGGTCCGTTGAAGGCAAAGTTTTGTGAAGATGCAACGTTGGCTGCAACTGGAACAGCATAGATCTTGCCGTTTACAGTATTCCCTTTGATGTAAGCTGGGTCAAGTGCTTCATAGAGCTCTTTCCCTTCTTTCTTGTACAAGTCTGTCAAGTCAGCGTAAGCACCTTTTTGAGCGTTGATGACATAGTTGTTAGCAAAAGCAATATCGTAGCTTTCACCAGATGAGATGATAACGTTCATCTTCTTGTCGTAGTCACCCCAACCAAGGTATTGGATGTCTAATTTAACGCCAACTTTTTCTTCGATGATCTTGTTCGCATTTTCTAACAAGGTATCCAAGTTATCCGGTTTGTCACCGATTTGGTACATTTTGATAACTGTTTTGCCGTCTTCACTCTTAGATGATTTTTGGTTATCACCCGTCAAGTTACCACAAGCAGCAAGAGTTGCTCCAAGTGCGAGAACGCTAGCAGAAGCTAAAGCATATTTTTTCCAATTTTTCATGAGAAAAACTCCTTTTTTATTTTTCTTTATTAACATTATGAAGGGTGGGTGAGAAAGGTTTGCTTACTCTTTCACACCACCGATGGTCAATCCTTTTACAAAGTAACGTTGGAAGAATGGATAGAGGATAGCGATGGGAACTGTTGCCACCACCACCATGGCCATCCGTCCAGTTTCCTTAGGAAGGGATTGGACTGCACCAGCGATTTGGCTAGATGCACCGACGGATTTAGAGATGTAATCCATATTATTTTGGATTTGCATCAGCAAGTATTGAAGAGGATAGAGGTTTTCACTCTTGATGTAGAGGAGAGCGTTGAACCAGTCATTCCAGAAGCCGAGGGCTGTAAAGAGACTGATGGTTGCAATCCCTGGGAGAGAAAGTGGTAAACAGATCTGGAAGAAGATCCGTGTTTCACTGGCTCCATCTATCCGAGCAGACTCAAGAATAGCTTCTGGGATCGTCCGTTTGAAGAAGGTCCGCATCAAGATGATGTTAAAAGGACTCAATAACATCGGAATGATGAGGGCTCCAACCGTATCTCCTAAATGAAGCAACTGAGTGGTAACGATATATCCTGGTACCATCCCTGCACTAAAGAGCATACTCAAGAGGGCAAAGACAGTAAAGAAGTTTCTGTACTTAAAGGTTCTACGAGAGATCGCATAAGCGTAGGTCGTTGTAATAAAGACATTACATGCTGTCCCTACAATCGTTACAAACAAGGTAATAAAGAGGGCTTGAAGAATCTTATCCTTAAATTGCACAAGGAAAAGATAGCCATCTGCACCAAACTTAGCAGGCCAAAATTGGAAGCCGTGAATTGCCAAACTTTGTTCATCTGTCAAGGAAATCATGACAACGAAGATGAAGGGCAAGATACAGGATAGAGCAACCAAGCCGACGATGCTACTAAAGAAGATGTCTGCTTTCTTACTGAAGGAGTGGATTCCAACATTATCAACTTTTTCTTTTTTAATTTTTGATTTTGCCATGGTATCCTCCTTTCTAGAAGAGCGCTGCATTCTTATCAATCCGACGTGCTACAATATTAGAAAGTAAAACGAGAATCAATCCGACAACTGATTGGTAAAGACCAGCCGCTGCGGCCATCGCAATATCTCCTGATTTAGCAAGTCCGTTGTAGACATAGACATCAATTACGTTTGTCACACTATAAAGAGCACCTGAGTTATGTGGGATTTGGTAGAACAGTCCAAAGTCAGCACGGAAGATATTTCCGATGGCAAGGATGGTCAAGACCGTAATCAAGGAAGACAACTGAGGAATGGTAATGTGGCGGATTCGCTGCCACTTAGATGCTCCATCCACTGTTGCAGCTTCGTAGAAGGTTGGGTCAATCCCCATGATGGTTGCATAGTACATAACACTGCTATAACCAAAGCCTTTCCAGATTCCTAAGAAGAGGAGAAGCGCTGGCCAAATGGCAACCTCTGTATAGAAGTTGATTCCTTTCATCCCAAGTGATGTTAAGATGTGGTTAATCAAGCCTTTATCGACGTTTAAGAAGGCATCTGTAAAGAAGCTGATGATAACCCATGACAAGAAATAGGGGAACAACATTGATGTTTGAAACACTTTAACCAACCGTTTGGAACGCATCTCACTAAAGATGATGGCAATCCCAACCGAAACAATCAAGCCCAAGAAAATAAAGGCAAGGTTGTAAAGGACGGTATTTCTTGTAATGATATAAGCGTCTTTAGAACTAAAGAGGAATTTGAAGTTATCAAATCCTACCCACTTACTCTTCATTACACTATCAATAAATCCCTCTCCGGTGATATGATAGTCTTTAAATGCGACAACGTTTCCCAAAACAGGTATGTAGAAGAATAAAATCAACCACGCTGCACCTGGTAAAACCATCAAGAAGAAAATGAGATTTTCTCTCAAGGTCTTAACAAACTTTTTCATCTGACTCCCCCCTTTGTCATTTTATTTTTGGTAACGTTTACATTTTTTATTATAAAACTCTATGAAAACTTTTTCAAACTCCTAATTATAGAAAAAATTCTACAAATTTATGACATAGCCTTAAAAATGGAGAAAAAAGGAGAAGAAATGCCTCCATCGGACATCTTTCTCCTCCTTCAACAGCATTTTCTTTAAAGACACCCTTTTTGAATTAGGTTGTATAAATGGTTGAAGCTGTCGCAATAGTATGCCACTGGTTGGCTGTCGTTGCTGCGAAGTCCTTCTCTCCATAGAAATCATTAAATGGCAGGATGTCTACTTCTAGTTCGTCGATACGAGAGATTTCGCCTGCTAGATAGTTTTCAATGCGACTTTCTGCGCGCTTGATCCGTTGCAAGAGGCCTCCCATACGAATGTCTACTGTATCCAAGCCAAAGACCTTATTCTCTTTCAGCCATTGGTCGCTAAAGAGATTGTGGAAGGTTTCGATCTGGCTTCTGAGTTTTGGCAGTTCTTCTCGAGTAATTTGTTGCAAGCTCTCTTTATCGCCTGCATGATAGGCTTGACGAATGCGTCGTCCCACATCCACCTTGCTACTTAAAATAGCATTCAACTGGGCCTGGGTCTCAAAGAGATAAGTATAGATGCCTGCTCTTTCTTTAATGTCAGAAAGAGTCTCAGCTGCTTGGGCAAAGTGGGGTTTGTCCTGTTCAGGAGTCATGTGCTTGTCAAGGATTGGACAGAGGACATCCTGATAAAAGACATAACGATTGGGGTTGATCCCACTGAGATTGTCTGGTAGATCTGGCAAGAGGTTGGCCAAATCAAGCTGCATAAAGTCCTCAACGGATAGGCCTGTATTGGTCTTGAAATGAGCTGACAAACGGTCTAAATCATTGCGGTAGCTGAGTTCTGCCCAGATTTGCAAGCTTGGCAGAATAGAGAACTGAGCTGTTTCCCCACCATTGTCCCCCCAACCTGTCACGATGACTTCTTTGATCTGATTGGCACGGCAGGCTTTATTGGCTTCAACTGCAATGAGACGACTAAAATGGTTGTGTGGTGTAAAACCAATCCACTTCCAAGCACCACCAGCAAAGGCGATATCTTGGCTAATCTTGTGGTGGTTACTGAAGTTACGATTGTATTTTTCTTCGCTATCCTGATAATAATCCCAGTAAACCAAGGTCACACGGTCTTTGAGACGGTCAAGGTAAACACGCGTTTCTTCTGGAATTTCCACCTCACGGTCGTACTGGCCATCTGCTGACATGAGCTTGAAGAACATATCGCTCCACATCTGGCAGTGGAAACCGTACTTGTCCGCAATATCCAGCACGCGCTCCAAGTGTTGGCACATGAGGAGGCTACGATCAACCACACCGTTCAGGATAAGGTAGCGTCCCAAACCAACCAAGTGAGCTTCATCCATCCCGATGTTGACCTTGCGAGTTTGTAGTTTAGATAACGTCGCAAACATACCGTCAATCAGGTCGTAGACTTTTTCTTCACCGATGAGGAGAATGTCTTCTACATCGCGGAGTTGCTGCACTTCCTTGACACCCCATTTGACAAAGGCTGACAAGTGGGCCAAGGTCTGGATGCATGGGACAAAGGTCATGTCAAACTGCTGGGCGTATGCTTCAATTTCCTGTAACTCTTCAGCTGAATACGCTCCACGGAAATAACCAAAGTAAGGTTGCCCCTCAATCTGATAGGTGTCTTCCATATAGAGCTCAAAGGTTGAATAACCCATCAGAGCTAAGACTTCAATCATCTGTTTGGCAGATGCGACATTGAGCACGGCATTTCGCGAACAGTCCGCCATATAGGCTAAATCTTCATAAGCCGCCTGCTCTTCAATCTCTACCTTGTCCCCTTCTGCTAAAGCTGTTGCTAGCACAGACAAGGCACGATAGAGTTGATGAGGTTTTCGATAGGTCAATTGATAGTGGCCACCCTCACCCTTGATAGAGATGGAGCCCTGATCAGACTGAGCGACTGCCACCTCTACATCCGGTAGAGAGATGTGATTTTTTAATACTTCCATAGCTTGCGCTTGTTTGGAACTAAGTCCTGTAAAAATTACCATTGGTTTTCCTCCTGTAACCAGTTGACAAGGGCACCGTAGAGATTGGCATCTGCGTGATAGGTGCAGGCTTGAATAACTGGAGCGATTGTATATTCTTCATATCTTTCCACAAAGGCGTCCACTGCTTCTTGCACCCCTTTGATAAAATCTGGGTTCTGACTGATAGAGCCACCTAGGCTAATCACATCTGGGTCGATCAGGTACTGGATATTGAGCAGTCCTTGAGCAAGATTACGATTCATGCGCTCAATGGCTTCCTGACAAAGGGCATTTCCTGCCGCAGCCTCTTGGTACACCTTGCGTCCGTCCCAGTCAGACTGACCAGATTTTTCAATGACATAACGAACCATGTTTCCTGTAGAAGCGAGTTGCGACCAGTTGTTGAGTCTTTCTGCTGGTGCGATGGTGGTCATGTAGCCAAACTCACCGCCCAAACCATGGCGACCTCGGTGAAGTTTCCCATTGATAATCATGGCTCCACCGATCCCTGTACCAATCACAACACAGGCTGCATTCTCAATCTCAGGATGAGCTAGCAGTTCACTCAGTCCGACACAGTTGGCATCATTTTCTAGATGGACAGGAAGTCGGTGATGGGCAAGGGCCTCATACCATGAAAAACCATGGATATAAGGAATGGCACTGATCCCTTCAATCACCCCGGTTTCTTGGTTAACAGCCCCTGGCACACTCATAGCAATCCCACGGTAGTCACGTTCTGACAATCGCTGGTCCAACCAAGCTAACAACTCTTCTAGAGTTTCTGGAGTTGGGGTACTGGCCTTATCTAAAATCTTTCCATCAGGAGTGAGACTAGCAAACTTAATCCCAGTCCCTCCGATATCAATCGTTGCAATGGTCATTGCTTTTACCTGTAAAAAGGAGCGAGTCAGTAGTTGGTTCTTACTTTGTCGCTCCTCCTTTCTTTTTATGTTATCTTTTTGAGATTAGATTTCTTCTTTTTTGATCAATTCTGTACGAATTTCTTGTGGCGCCAATAGTCCTGAATGAACTGGATATGGGCGTTCTAGCAAGTCAAGAATGATTTGTTGTTTGTCAGACACACGAACATTTTCTTGGCTCATGTTGTAGTAACGAAGAACATAACCTTCTTCATTTTCAGCAACTTTAAAGGCTGTTGGGCAGACTTGTGGCAAGTTGAGGGCTGCATGGTTGAAGAGACTACCTGTTGCAGCGACGCTACCTTCTTGTTTTGCAACTTGAAGAGCTGTAAATGGCACCTGGAAGGCTTTGGCACGACGGAAGGCTGAGAAACGTTCGCCGGCTTGATGGCATTCTACTGCAAACTCAACTTCGATATCGCGCAAACACTGGGCTTCTGGTGTTGGGAAGTAGCCCCAGTCACCTAGCTCACCTGAAGCACGGAGAAGAGTTACAGCCATGGTGTCGTCTCCAAGGATTTCGTATTCGTGCAATCCTTTATTGGATACGGTCACTCCTTTTACATCATCATACAAACTGACAAAGGCTTGTTGGTGTTGTGGATTTTCAGGATTTTCCCAAGAAGCTGCTGGTTTATTTGGTCTTGTCACAACTTCATAGATGCTTTCAGAATCATTGCTTGGACGAGTGTTATGAGTTTTCACCAAGAGACGAACGCGGTGGTCTTTGGCTGTATTAGTAAAGCGAGTCTTAAAGCGAATCTGTGGATTGTCCACAAAGACGGTCATCTCAGTTTCAAGAGAAATAGTTGTCAACTCTTCTGAACGACCTGCGTCTCGTTTCATAAACTCAATAATGCCTCTTTGCTCCGCATCCAATTTTTCATCTGCGCTAACTGGAATAGTCAAGTCATGTTTGAGCAATACCTTAGCATAGCGAGCATTGTTTTCTAGGACATCGTATCCCTTCAATTGAGCATAGATTGGATCAGTTCCTTTTGGTTGGAAGTAAATGTACTCGTTACCAATATCTCCACGGTCCTCAAATTGGATGAAATCTTCGTAGGCTTCGTTTGTAGTCTTGTCATAGACTGTGATTCCTTCATCTACACTCACTGTTACGAATGGGGTATCAATGACTCCGTTTTGGTAAATACCATCACGGTAATCTACTTGACCCTCGACCAATTGGAAGCTTGCCCAAGAAAGCGGTGCAAGGTGGACTGGGATTGTCACGCGCACTTGGCGTGCAATATATGGTTGGCGGAATTTATCCTTAGGCAAGGTATAGCCAAAGCTTGCTCCCAAGTCTTCAACCTTGGCTTCAAGGATATGGCCATCCAAATCTTCAACATGGTAATCTGGCAAGGTCACGGCTGCCATCTTCTTGTAACCTTCAGTCGGATGCAATTCTTTAAAATCACAAGTCACAACATCCACTACAACACTAACTGTATCAACCTTGTCATGTAAAGCTGTGTTGACAACGGTAAAGAGGTGGTCGCTTTGCGCTTCCTGAGTTGCTATTTTATGTTTCCACTCGTTAAGAAGATTAGTCTTAACAAAATTCCCGACTTGATTAACCTTTGCAAAACGAGTTTCCATTTCACGGTGAACTTCGTCAATACTACAACCACAGATACTATCGTGCGGTGCATTTTGCAGAAGTACTTTCCAAGCATAGGTCAATTGATCTTTGTGGTTATGTCCACCAGTGATAATGGTTAATGGTTCCACGACCTGCTCTAACAAGTTGCTATTTTCTTGGAAGGCTTGTTTGAGATAAACACGTGAAGAAGAAGTATTGGCAAGAGTATACCAACCATCCGTTTCCTGACTGGTCAACTCACCTGTGACAGTTGATAATTGTTCAGGAAGGGCACTTTCCACTGCTTGGACATATTCGTCAAATGAGCTATGAATAAAGGTCACGTCAGGGAAGAGTTCATTTGCCACACGAATGGCTTCGCTCAGATTTCTCTGAACAGGCTGGTGGTCACAGCCGTTCATCATCAACCATTGGTTGGTCGATGCATAGTCACGAACGTCTGCTAATTTTTGCTTCCAGAAAGCCAAAGCCTCGTCTTTATCCACTGGAATTTCATTCCCGTTACTGTACCAATTAGCAAAAAGAATGCCGAGTACACGGCTACCATCAGCCCCTTGCCAGTACATCTCAGAAAATTGAGAGGTAAACTGTTCATCTTCAAGGACTTGGTTGTCAAATCCGATTGGCTTGACACCGCGACCAAAGGCTGCTACGTGAATACCTGATTTTTGAAGGATTTGAGGAGCCTGTCCCATATTTCCAAAGGTGTCTGGGAAGTAACCAATTTGAGTAGATTTGCCCCATTTAGCACATTCCGCTTGTCCAATCAAAGTATTGCGGACGTTAGCTTCACTGGAAATCAAGTAATCATCCTGCAAGATATAGAAAGGCCCAATCTTGAGCTTGCCCTCGTCGATATAACGCTGCACCTTGTCACGGTTTTCAGGGCGAATTTCTAAATAGTCATCGAGGACGATGGTTTGTCCATCCAAGTGGAAACTTTTGAATTCAGGGTCATTTTCAAAAAGATCAAAGAGATTGTCAAAGAGTTCCACCAATTGCATGCGGTGACTTTCAAAAGGTAAATACCACTCACGATCCCAGTGGCTGTGAGAGATGATATGAACAACAACATTTTCCATGAGTAAAACCTCATTCTAACTTAAATTTTTAATGTTTTAAATATAAACTTGTGATTCTAACAAGAATCAGTGAAGCTAAAGCGTGCTCCTTATACTCAATGAAAATCAAAGAGCAAACTAGGAAGCTAGCCGCAGGTTGCTCAAAGCACTGCTTTGAGGTTGTAGATAGAACTGACGAAGTCAGTAACATATATACGGCAAGGCGAAGCTGACGTGGTTTGAATTTGATTTTCGAAGAGTATTAGCGGATATCCAAGTAATCCAAGACTAATTCACAGAACATCATGTTGGCCCAAGAGAACCATTCACGCGAATATTTGGTTGGATCATCCACGTGGAAACTTTCGTGCATGACACCTGTTCCACCATCGCAGGCAACCAACTGATCCAGCAAGAATTTCTTCTCAGCTTTATCTGTCGTTGTCAATCCTTGGATGGATAAAGCAATCGGCCAGATATAGCGATAGAAGGTATGAGAACTTCCGAGTCCGCTTGCGTACTTCCCTTCATAGAAGTAAGGATTTTCAGAGCTCAAAATAGTCCGACGAGTAGCTTGGTAGACCTCATCGTCGATCGCGCAGTAGCCAAGATAAGGAGCAGCTAACAAACTTGGCACGTTCGGATCATCCATGATGCTAGCATTTCCTAAACCGTCTACTTCGAAGGCATAAATTTTTTCACCCTTGCTGTTAGTAGTGTAGGCGTAGTTTTCGATCCCTTCTTGAATCTCCGCTTGGAGGCGTTTGGCATCTGCAATGATACTCTCACTATCAGCTAGATTCAATGCTGCAAAGATTTCTTGGACATAACCCAAGACTACCACTGCAAACATATTGGATGGAATCAAGTAGCTATACTGACAGCAGTCATCGCTTGGACGGAAAGCTGACCAGGTCATTCCTGTCACAGCAAAATCTGGCCCAAAGCCGTCATTTACCAAGGTATCTTCCTTACGATCGGTATCACGGACGAAACGGTATGGTGAGTTATTGTGGTCTTGCTCCACTGTCCAGAGATGAAGGATTTCCTTGGTCGCTGTAACAAAAGTCTCATCAAATTGACTAGTTTCTCCTGTTTCTTTCCAGAGAAGATAAGCCAACTGCAAAGGGTAGCAAAGCGAGTCTACTTCATACTTACGTTCCCAAATCCAGCCATTCAAATCGGTGTGGTCTGTTTCGTGGTGACCTTTCCAGTTTTCCTCAATATTGAAAGAGTTAGCATAGGGATCCTTGAGAATCAAGATCATCTGGCGCTTGACCAAACCTGCAATGGTCTGACGCAAACGATGATCTCTTTTAGCCACATGGAGGTAGGGTCTCAGTTGAGCAGTTGAGTCACGAAGCCACATAGCTGGGATATCTCCTGTCAGTACAAAAGTTGAGCCGTCTTCTAAGATCTCAACTGTATTGTCCAAGGTGTCTGTATAGCAACGCTCAAAGACATCCACCCATTCCGGGTACTCCTTGGCACGTTCTGCTACTTGGTCCAGCCATTCTCTGACGATTTCTTTTGAATAGGTCATTTATTTTCCTCACACGTATCGATTCTTTCCTATTCAGTATAAAAGATTTCAAAGGGGAAATACATACGCAAATTATAGCCCTTTTTCTACAAACTTTTCTAGTTTTAAAAATTGCTTTCAGATTCTAGTAGCTTCTGCTAAAATAAAGAAAGAAAGAAAAGGGCTTAGAAGCTCTACTTTAATACAGGAGGTCCTTTATGAAGACCGATTTGACTTGCATTGATACCCGCTTAGGAACAGACAATCACCCAGCTTATTCCAACGGCAACACCCTCCCTTACACAGGAGTTCCTTTTGGGATGAATTATTTTCTCCCACAGACGACACATGAACAGGGTGCTTGGTTTTTCAACCCCAACCTTCCAATCTTTCAAGGCATTCGCTTGACCCATCAGCCGAGCCCTTGGATTGGGGATTTTTCTTGGTGTCTCCTCACCCCACTAACAGACATACCAACTCAAGAAGACCTCTATTTTAGACAGAGCAGTTACCGGATCCAAGAAGCTATCTTTCAGCCCCATTATTTAGCCCTCACCTCAGAGCGCTATCAAATCCACACAGAGGTGACGCCCAGCCTCTATGGAGCCTTCCTTCGCTTTAGGGGGCCATCTGAACTAGCACTTGCCTTGCACTGTCCCAATGGACTAACTGAGCTAGAATTCGGAGAAACAAATCTTCACTTCCACATCCTAGATCAAAATCATACAGACCAACATGACTTTCCGTTCTATCTTCATTTCGAATTTGACCAAGCTATCACTCGAACTCACTGGCTAGGGCAGGATTTGATCCTAGAGTTTGACAGCCCCATACTAGAAGCTCGATTAGGCACTTCCTTTATTAGCCCTGACTTGGCCAAATCTCACCTCCCTAAAGCTAGCTTTGAAGATATGAAAGAAAAAGCCGGTCGCAAGTGGCAAGAGCTAATGGACCGATTTGAAATTTTAGATACGGGCGGAGAGGATCGAACCTTTTTCGATCACTGTCTCTACCGTAGTCTGCTCTTTCCTCAGACTTGTTATGAAGTGACCCCTGAGGGGAAAGCAGTCCATCGCGACTTCGCTCACAACCGCATTCAAGAAGGAAAATACTTCACTGGTTTGGGCTTCTGGGACCTCTTTCGGACCACCTTTCCTCTTTATAGCCTGGTCTATCCTGAGCTCTATCAGGAATTTCTCGAAGGCTTCCTTAGCCATTACCGGGATACGGGCTTCCTCCCTAAATGGCTAGCGCCAGACGAAAGAGGCATGATGCCTGGGACACTCATTGACGGGGTCATTGCAGATGCTATTCAGAAAAGCCTAGCCCCCGACCTCCACACGGAACTTTTTGAAGCCATGCTGGATACAGCTAGGAAGGAAGATCCAAATGGTCATTACGGTCGACGAGGAGCTAAAGAGTACAAAGAATTAGGTTATCTATCCACCGACTATCACGAAAGCGTGAGTCATACCATCGACTTCTCCTATAGCGACTTTTGTATTGCCCAAACTGCTCAGATACTTGGCAAGGAAAATCTTGCCAAAGAATATGCCCAATCTAGCCTTTCCTACCGAACCCTCTTTGATCCAGAAACAGGTTATATCCGAGCCAAAGATAAGAAGGGTCATTTCAGACCAGACTTCTCTCCGATCAGTTGGGGACGCGACTATGCAGAGTGCTCTGCCATTCAGGCAACCTTAGGCGCCCTTCACGACATCGAGGGACTCAAGCAACTCTTTGGAGGAGAAGAAGGCTTTACCCACTACTTAACCCGACTGGCAACCCAAGCACCACATTATGAAGTGACGGGCTATGGCTACGAAATTCACGAAATGAGTGAGATGGCCCAATCTCCTTTTGGGCAAATTGCCATTTCGAACCAACCGAGTTTCCACATCCCCTATCTCTTTCGCTATAGCCAACATCCAGAATACACTAGCTTACTACTTCAAGCCCTTCGCAAGGAAGCCTTCCAACCGACCTTCCAGGCCTATCCAGGAGATGAGGATAATGGCAGTCTATCTTCTTGGTATATCTGGTCGGTTTTGGGACTCTATCCGACTTGTCCAGGCAAACCAGTCTATGACCTAGGGATTCCTCTCTTCAAACACCTGCGCCTTTACCTCCCTCAAGAGAAAAAATGGCTGCATATCCATAGCACAGCCCACACAGCCCAGGCACACTTTCTTCAAGATGTTTTTCTTGATGGAAAAAGGATCGACAGAGTGAGCCACCAAGAGCTCTTGAAAGCGGAGAAGCTAGACTTCCACCTTTCTTGGCTCCCTAAAATCTAAAAAAGAATGAAGAGTAGGACACTCTTCATTCTTTTTCATTACACCTATACTAGTTAATCCCCGACCTTATAAAGGAAAGAACCTTGTTCCGTAAAACTGTACATCCCAGTTCCGGTCCAGAGACGATCCTTGCTGGCATCAGAATCATCATGGAAGATGACTTCTCCATTTTCATCCGTTTGGTCATCAATCGTAAGCCCGGCAGGAATAAATTCCATCAGAAATCCACCTGTGATTCCTCCGTAGACTCCTCCTGAAACAGTCCCATAGTCTGTCAAGGAAAGACCATAAGACTCATATTCGTTAGAGACCAAACCATTTTGATCAAAGACGAGTTTATTCCCCTTATCATCTTGCCAGACACCAGCTACGCTACTATAATCCCCTTGAGCGATTGCTTCAATATCCATCTTTGTTTTCTCTTTCTTATCACTCGAACTCTCAGCTTTCTTTGTTTCACTAGTAGCTGAGCTATCCTTCGATTGACGAACTGTACTTTCTTTACTTTCAGATCCTGTCTCCTGCTTTTTATCACCACAGGCTCCAAGGAAAAACAGTAGAGCAGAAAGCAACAATAGCAAACGATACTTTTTCATCATGGATCTCCCCACATTCAATCTATTCTATAAGCCTAATTTTATCCTTTTTCTAGCAATTTGACAAGTTTCTGTTACTATCAATAAAGGAACCAACTGGTTCCTTCTTGAATGCAGACAAACTATTGTTTTACATAAAACAGCTAGATGATTTTCAAAAAATGATTATATTTTTTAGTAATTTAAGAAGATGAAAAACTTTCCGCTGTGAGAAAAGTGCCTGAAACAGAGTTGTTTCAGGCACTCGGGAGTTTTGGAACCTTAGATCCAAAACTAAGTCATGGAACTTCTTCGAAGTTCGCTGACGTCCGTACTCACCTAAGGAAAGTTTCTAAAATTACTTTGTCTTCAATCTGAAAGGAACCAACTGGTTCCTTCTCTATTTGATTAGTGGGCCAACATTTCCTGCGCAATTTCGAATCCGGATAAGTCACTTGGGTAGTAAGTAGGCCAATTTTCCAATTCCTTATAAAGTGCCTCTTGGCTTTCCCCACCGAAGAAAATATGGAAGTGAGCTGCCTTATTAGGAGCAATTTGGTGGTCACTGAATTGAACATACTTGAATTCACCCGCATTTGGATCAGTTGCTTCAAAGAGATAACGCACTCCACGATTCCCTTTTGTGTAGGTTAGTGTATGCTTCCCAGCATAGCGGTATTCGAACTTCTTCTCTTCCCCATTCTTATAGAAGGTCATGGTTTTGTCTGTAATGACAATCCGTTCGACATCCGTTTTATAGCCTGTGGTGTAGTAAGCTTTATACTCTTCAGCTGTTTTGGACTTGGTTAGTTTAGCTTTGTAATCAAAAACTTGATCCAAGCTGCCATCTTTTAGATAAGGATACACAGATTGCCAGTCTCCCGCATAGTCTGAGAGGCTTCGGTCCTTAATAGCACTGTCTTCAAAGTAGCCATTGGCTACTGTTTTGGTATCTTCTTCCTCTTCTGGAGCGATTTCCTTACCTGCCTGAGTCGTTGTTAACTCCAAAGACTTGAGGTTGGCTCCCATGATAGAGATGTAGTCTTCACCATCTTTTATCTGCTCATCTGTCAAGCTCTCTAGTGGATTCAAAACAGCTAAATCCACACCGGTTTCAGCAGACAAAGTTTTCGATAAGGATTTAGAAGCATTTTCTTCAAAGTAGATGACCTTGATGTCGTTCTTCTTGATGTACTCTGTCAATTCACTCAAACGAGTCGCAGACGGCTCACTATCCGGTGACAAACCTGAAATAGAGACTTGATTCAAGCCGTAGTCCAAGGCCAAATAACGGAAAGCCGCGTGCTGCGTTACAAAGTTTTTCTGTTTCGCTGCAGATAGGCTCTTCGTATAGCTGTCATCCAATTTTTTCAACTTAGCAATATAAGCGTCAGCATTAGCTGTAAAGCTATCTTTTTTATCTGGGTACTGTTTCACCAGTTGATCACGAATCGTCTCCACCATTTTAATGGCTCTCTGTGGAGACAGCCAAACATGGGGATCATAGTCATGATGGTGTTCTTCTCCTCCTTCATGCTCATGCTCTTCTTCACCACCTGGTAAAAGAAGCATATTCTCCGTCGCTTTGACAACCTTGGTTTTCTTGCCATCCATTGATTGCAACAACTGAGGCACCCAAGTTTCCATGTTCTCGTTCTCATAGACAAAGACATCTGACTCTTGAATTTTTGCGCGACCTTTGGCAGACAATTCAAAATCATGGGGTTCCGAACCAGACCCAATCAAGAGCTCCACATCTCCCTCGTCTCCGATGACTTGCTTAGTAAATTCATAGACAGGATAGAAAGTAGTCATGACTTTCAATTTCCCTGACTGATTTTGACCGCCACTACAAGCGACTAAAAGAAGACTAAAGAAGGCTAACACGAGCCATGCAAGTTTTTTCATAAGATCACCTATTTTCTAAATTTAACAAAAAGATTTGAGAGCAAAAAGAAGGATACAAATAAGAGAGTGATGGTCGCACTAACCGGTGTATCCGGGTAATAAGAAAGAATGAGACCACTGACCATCCCCACAAAACCAATGACCACTGCCAGAAGCATAACCGAACGGAAGGTCTTTCCTAGCTTTAAAGCAATACTAGCTGGTAAGACCATAATAGTAGATACCAACAAGGAACCTGCAGCCGGAATCATCAAGGCGATAGCCACCCCTGTCACAATATTAAATAGGATAGACATGAGACGTACAGGTAAACCATCTACATAAGCTGTATCCTCATCAAACGTAAGGATATACATAGGACGAATAAAGAAAACCGTCAAACATAAAACAATCGCTGCAATGACAAACAAAGCTAGCACTTGCTCATCGGTAATGGTCAAGGTAGAACCAAATAGGTACTGGTCCAAACTCATGGAACTTTTACCGCCGCTCTTCATGATCACTAAGGCTAAGGCCAAGCCGGTCGACATGAGAATCGCCGTTCCTATTTCCATAAAATCTTTATAGACTGTTCGTAAATACTCTAGAAATACAGCCGCTATGATTACCACAATGACTGTTGAAATAGTTGGAGAGAAACCAAGGAAGAGGCCAAAAGCGACCCCCGATAGAGAAACGTGGCTCAGTGTATCACTCATCAAGCTCTGACGACGCAAAATCAAAAATACACCTAAGATAGGGGAGAAGAGACTCATGGCAACCATCGCCAACAAAGCCCGCTGCATAAAGTCATATTGAAATAAACTAAGCATGCTCCTCACCTCCATCTTTCTCATGGACATTAAAGCAACGCCATGGAGAATTTTGTTTTCTCACCAGATGGATATTGCGATCCGCGTAATGGCTCACCTCTTCAGGATCATGCGTAATCATCAAAACAGCCTTCCCATGGTGGTGGGCACTGTGATGCATCAATTCGTAAAACTCATCCTTACTACCAGCATCCATACCAGTAGTCGGTTCATCCAACACAAAAATATCTGGATCAGACGCAAACATTCGTGCAATGACAGCCCGTTGCTTCTGACCACCGGATAGAGCCCCTAACGGTTTATCACGATGCTCTAACATCCCAACAGAAGATAAACTAGTTAAAATGTGCTCCTCATCATGATGATTTAACCGACGAAACCAGCCCTTACGAGGATAACGTCCCGATTTCACAAACTCATAAACAGAACTTGGAAAGCCAGCATTGAAACTCGCAATTTGTTGCGGAAGATAAGCGATTCGTAATTTTTTACCAGCTACATTTTCCTTAGCGATTTCAACAGTTCCTACTTTTGGTTTTAAAATTCCAAGACTTGCCTTAATCAAAGTAGATTTAGCAGCACCATTCTCACCCGTCAGAGTCACAAACTCCCCACTATCCAAGTAATAATTCACACCTTCTAGAACAGGCTCTCTATCATAATAAAATGAAAGATCTTTAACAGTAATATAACGCATTAACGAAGATCCTCCAATAAGCGCGATAAAAATTTAGAAATAACCATTTGTTCTTCTTGAGAAAATTCACTCAAAACTTGATTATACACAGCCAAAGTATGATCATGATGATGAGAATGTTCTTCAGCAACCGGACGCCCTAAATCTGTTAACCGATACAAAACAATACGAGCATCTTTCTCGTCCTTCAAAGCTTCTAACATGCCAAAAGAAAGTAATTGCTTAACTGCTTTGGTCACAGCGGCTTGACTAACATTTAGCAATTTAGCAAGCTCTGAATTCGAGTAATTCTCCTTTGATAACAACATCAAAATATGCTCTTGCGTATTGGTTAAAGAAAAACCACTCGTACAGGAACCAATCAAAACTTCATGCTGATTCTCAGAAATAAGTAAAATAGAATTTAAAAACTCATCAATCTGATTAGCGACTTTCATACGTATTTCCTTTCTATTAACCGGTAAATACTTTACCGGTTAATTATAACACAGTGAAGGAAAATAGTCAAAGTATTTTCAGAAAACAATGAGAATAAATTTAAGGAATTTATTAGTAACACAGCACCAAAAATTCAACGAATAAAAGAAAAAGACAAGGTCCGAAAACCTTGTCTTTAATACTATACCGGCGGCCGGGGTCGAACCGGCACGTCCTTGCGGACACTGGATTTTGAGTTCTATGAATACATTTTTTAAATCTTATAACCTTGATTTAATAGGGTTTTTAGGACTTTTGAATCTTGAAAAATAGACTCATTTTCCAAATTTTGGTAACTTTTTAGTAACTCATCTTTCTCTCTTAAATAACTACTTCAATAAACAGTGAGACAATCATTTTATTTCTTAGACGTTAAATAACACAACTTCTAATCTTAAGAAAATACTCTCTTTCTACATTTTTTATTATACTTTTGTTAGTATAATTGATAAAATCTTAATTAACAAAAATTATGGTTTATCTAATATTCCAAATATCTTACAATACAGGGAATAGGATTAGATAACCGAAGCAATGTTGAAACGAATGGAGGGGGTTAATATTAAGAATTTAATAAGTGATAAAATGTCTAATAGACAAATCATCAAAGACTTTATTAGTAGTTTTATTAGTTCTTTAAGTGGAAAAGCTTTTAATTTCGCTTTAGGATTAATGTTACTGGACCAAACAAAATCGGCAATGAGTTTTGGAATCAATATGATCATCTATCCTTTAGTTAGTTTGATTTTCTTGGTTCCAATCGGTAATTTAGTAGACCGATACCGTCATAAAAAGATCTTAATTTATAATTTTATCTTTAGGCTTATAATCTTTCTTCTGTTTTATGCTTTTTATTTTTTAACGAATTCATCTACTATCTTATACCTCGTAATCCCGTTTGTCATACTACACTCTATTACAGTTAACATCAATGATACTTGTTATTCAGCCTCTATCCACGAGTTAGTAAATGATACAAAAATTCAACGATTAAGCTCTGTTACACAAACTGCCATTGCTATCGCAACCATGCTTTCCCCAGCTATTGGAGTCATTCTTTATAATTGGTTAGGCTTCTCAGGCTTTATTCTCATAGAAATCATTGCAAACCTCCTTTCTTTAGGTGTCTTACTTACCATGAAATTCTTCTATGAACACGAAGAGCAAGAAGTCAAGATTAAACAGAATGAAAAGCATCAACACGGGGTCAGAGAAATTATCCAATTCTTAAAAGAAAATCAGATTGTCAAATATATTATTCTTGTTAGTGTTGTACTGAATTTTTTCTATACTTCCATTAGCATTGGAGTACCATTTGTAGTCAAAGAGCAACTCTTATTAGATAATGCAACAGTAGGTATCCTAGAAACTATGTCTGCGGTTGGAATGTTATTAGCCAGTGTGTCAATGTCGCTATTGCCAGACAAAAAAGAAAATAACACACTTCTCTCTAATAAAATTCGCATTCCACTTTTTCTTCTAACCATAGCTATCGTTGGTTTGGGTATTACATTTGCAACTACTAACACCCAAGTGATTATTTCTTCCGTTGGCGGTTTATTTATGGGAATTATAGCATTTACTCTTGTTATTCTAAATATTGTCGTCATGACCTATCTTCAAAGTAGTATTGAAACAAATTATTTAGGAAGAGTAATGAGTACTTTGTTCACACTAAATACGTCTATCATGCCGATAGGTACCATTGTATTTACTTATCTATTTCAAAAGGACATAAACGGAGGCCTGATATTCATATTTGGAGGTGTTTCTCTCCTGATCTATACCATGATAATGTTACCTCGAATATATAGAATACTCCAAAAAGAACACACTTATTCACATTGAAACAAAAGCAATACTAAAACGAAAAAGACAAGGATAAAACACCTTGTCTTTTTTTAAATACTAACAACTTAGACTAACAATGGGTCTTTTTTCATAATTTAGCATCTTTTTAGTAACCTGTTCAAGATACGGATGTATAGCCCAGATAAAGACAATTCAAATTAGATTACGTCTATCTATTCACTTACCTTTTATTTGCTTTAATTCCTTTATCTCTTTTAGAATACTAAAAATATAGAAACTAAATAGAACTACACCTAAAAAAGATAAAACAAAGAAACCAAACGTAAGTTTTCCTCCCTATAATGAAAATCCTTTATTAGCTAGATAACATTAAAATCTGTCTAGCTATACATCATTAGCAAAAGAATTCCTGTTGCATTTCCGAGAATATGAGAAAGTGTAGAAACCAAACAATTCCCAGACTTTTTATAAATCATTGCATAGATGATACTATCAACAAAAATCATGAAAATATCGTAGCTTACAAGCCCAACGCTTCCACTAGAAATATGGGCTATCGCGAACAATAAAGAAGATAGAATGGCACAAAGCCAAAATGGTATAATTCTCATTGACTTACCAAGAAAGAAACCTCTCCATGCAATTTCTTCCCCCAAGGCTGCGATTACTATTTGAACCATAAGGAGCGGTATTTTATCGAAGGATAACATACCATCCGTTCTTCCCAAAACATGACTAGCAAAAGCGCCCTTAAATATCATATCGCCGATAAGCAAAGTTGCTGCAGCGGTTCCTACAGGAAGCAAGACCAAAAGAATTACCCCTTGTTTTTTCAGATCATCGAAAAATGATTCAAAGCGCAAACCTGATTCTATATGTGATTTTTTATCAAAATGTTCAAGAACAAAGAAAAAGAGAATACCAATCAGGACAGTGAGACCTGACAAAGAAAGTTCAGGTATTATCTTTGTCAAAGACAATACTGCCATTAGAAACAAACCAATGATCGTAGTATATACAGACTTTTTATCTATTTTAGCAAAATCAGGCATAAATATTTCTCCTCAACGTTAGTAGGGCGACATGGTTATTCATTTGTCCTGAATTGTCAAACTAGGTGCACAATTCAAGACTTAAAAAACTTTCATCAAAAGATTTCTAGGATTTCACGAGCAAAGTTACACACTCAACAATTCGCTGTTGTCGTTGGTAAACGAGTTCTATGAATACACTTTTTAAATCTTATATCCTTGATTTAATAGGGTTTTAGGACTTTTGAATCTTGCAAAATAGACTCATTTTCCAAATTTTTAGTAACTTTTTAGTAACTCTCCATACCTTATCGTCCTATGAGCATCATCAGAGAATAGACGATATCTCCCATTCAGCTATATTATTCAAGACAAAAGATAATGAGCAATTAGCCGATACTCTAAAAGCTGATAAGTAGCATCTAACAATCTATTCAGAAATAGCACTACTGGAAAAAAATCTAGTATACATTTGAAAATTTCAAGTTGTTAATCCCTTAATCAACTTTCAATTTTCTCCATTTTCTATTTGTAATATCATGTTTTTTCTCACCTATTATATTCAATATATGAAATTCTGTCAATGTTTTAGACAAATTTTGAAGACTAGCGTCCTTCTAATTTTCCCAATAAGTTTTAACTTCTTCAAAAATCTTATTCAAAAGTTCTGCATCTTTTTCTGACAACTGATTTTTTTCTATAACTCTATCTTTTAGTTCTGTTGCCTTTATTTTATTTCTTGCCACCGAAACTGCTATTGAATGTTTCAAAATATCAAACTCATCCTTTGAAAAGTTTGCAATATTGGTAAGATCTAATTGTTCTAGAGGTAAACTACTGATAATTGAATAAGGTTTTTGTCCCAGCAAATAATCTGTAGTAGTACCAAAGATATTTGCTAATTTCACAACGAATTCTAATCCTGGTTCTAACGTTCCATTCTCCCACCGAGAATATGTCCCTTGTTGAACTCCAATTAATTCCGATATTTGTACTTGAGTTAACTTTTTTGATTTTCTGAGAGTTTTTAATCTCTCTGAAAATTTATAATCCTCTGTATACATAATTCTCCTATAGATATTCTTATTCGTATATTTTAGCTTGACAAAATATTCTAAACGGTATAAAATAGAATTATTCCATAAGGAATATTTATTTTAAGATTAAATATTCCATTGAGAATATTATAGCATAAAAGGAGGTAAAAGCGTATGTAACTAGTAGTTCGATTTAAAAAATTTTAATAAAGGAGGTAAGATTCGACAAAATAAAAAAATCTTGAAACAAATGTGCCGTTCGTTCCAAGATCAAAACATATTATGTAACAATTATACCACAGAAAACTCTTCAGTTGCACAAGAAAATTTCGGAGGTTTCACAAAAAGATGACCAATAAAGAGTTAGTCAATCAAATTTCTGGCCTAAACTCTACCTCTACTCTTAAAAATTGGATTCAACTGATTAAAGAGATAAGTGGCAAGGAATTTAAAAAAATTAAAATTCCTATCAGTAGAAATCCAAGAACTCGTCAATTAAGTTATACAGTTGCCTATGACTTTACAGACGAAGACCTTAGACAATTTCAAAAGTTAGCTAAACTAAAACTAGAAATAGGTCTAAAAGAGGCTATACAAGCCGTATTTGGGAGTCTAGCAGACAATGAGCAAGAATCCCTAAACCAAGTAATAGATGAGCTCTACGATGAACTGAGCGCCTTAAAACAGGAATTTAAGCGAGAAATACGACTGATAAAAATTGAGAATACCAACCTAAAAAAGAGAATCCGAGATATTGAAGAGTCGATGCAAACCGGCTTACTAGGGTTTGTTAACAAGAGGTCAAAAAATAGGTTCGGCTAATAGCGAGTTTTCGGCTGAGCCATGAGGCAGAAAGGCGAAAATGAGCGTAAATGCGGACGGACCATTTTTGACCGATAGGGTGTGTAGTAACACCACCCTCTGCAAGTTAGGTGTACCATCGAAAGAATTCAGTATTTCCAAGGGTTTCGGAGATTTTAAGGGTGGTAAAATTAGACAAAAAGTTGAATCAAAATCTATGGCAAAAAATGAACATTTACGTTCTGTATTTGACTGGATTCAAATTCAGTTTGATAAAACTGAATTTTCGCCAAGAGAAATAATCGAAGACATTCTATTTCTTGACTATGACCTATTTATTGAGAATAAAGGGAGCCTTAAATACTATAACTATGATAGCCAGCTTCATTATGGGAATATCCGTATCTACTATGGAGCGAAAGAGTCGTCCTACATGCTTGTCATGTCAGGACAGGCACTTGAGTTCTATAGAGATATGGTATTAGATCCAAATAGTCTGTCCGAAAGACAGTTTCTGAACAACCTCTACTACAATTACAATCAATTTTCAGTAAGACGAATTGATATTGCAATAGATGATTTTAATGAAACACCCTATTTCACTCCTAATCAGCTTCTAAAGGTTTGTCAGAAAAAACGCTTTATATATGGAAAAAGCACCTACTACAATACCTACGGAGATGAAACAATCGGCCAGACCTTATATTTGAGAAAACCCAATGATGATGAAAGACTTAGAATTTACGATAAACGCTTAGAACGAGCTGAGAAACTCGGTATCAGCAAGCGGTATATAGAAAATTGGATAAGAACTGAGTTAGAACTTAGGAAAGAAAAAGCTCACTACTTCATTCAAGAATGGTTGGATTCGGAAATAGATCTTCTCAACTTTACCAAGGGATATCTCAAAGAAAAAGTGAGGTTCTATAGTGATAGTCACTTCTCAAAACCTTTGAGATCTTGGGAAAAGTTTTTAGGTCACTCAAAACCTGTCTCTATCATTATTTCAAAACCAAAAACAGAACTAGAACAAAAATTAGAATGGTTTACCTATAAAGGTTCAGGGGCTATTCTAAAAGCGTATAAATTTCTATACGACAATAATTTACTGCATGAGTATGAGAAATCTAACTATCTCGCACTCAACAATATGGAATATCCACCAGATTTAGCAAGTGGATTAATAGAAAGGGCAATTCTCTTTAAAAGAGAGGATTTAATCCCTACAATCAAAGAAAATATCAAAAGGAGAAATTAACTATGGCAAAAATGCTTTCACAAAATGACTGGAATTTTAATAGCATTGGAACAAAATTTGAATTGGATGAAGTTATTCCAAAATTTGAAACGGAAGTCCGAGCAGATGCAAACGGAGAAATTATCAAAAACCGAGATGGTAGCGAAAGACGTTTTAATACCGATAAAATCATTGGTTGGAAATACAATGTAACGATCAAGGATGGACAATTCAAAAAGAAATCAACCCAAGTCTCAGTAGACAATCCAGAAGCTTTAGTTGATAATGACTATATCCAAGCAATGGATGAAGTACCAGTAACATTTGACAATTTACAAGCTACTATGATTAGTTCGACAATGTATTACAAAGCAGATGCTATCCATTTAGTAGATGTAAAACAAAAATAAGTATCAGACAAGGGGAGTTAATCCTCCCCTTACTTAACCTAATTAGAAAAGGAGATCACATGATTAAAACTGTAACAAAAGATGACCTTATCGAACTTGGATTTGCTCCAGGAACTGCAAGAAAGATTATCCATACTGGCAAATTACTATTAGTGAATCGTGGTTTTAATATCTACGATAACAAACGGATTGGTACTATTCCAGCCAGTGTCGCAGAAGAACTATTAGGAATTGAACTCCAGAAAGAAGCATAATGAATGACTATTCGTAAAACTAAAAGTGGTAAATGGACCGTTGATGTTTCTAATGGTTTCCACCCAGTCACACAAAAAAGAATACGTATCATTCGAAAAGGATTAAAATCTAAAAAGGAAGCACTAGAACTAGAACAACATATTCGAGTTGTAGAATTAAAAGAAAAACAATTTGACTTTGTAGTAACAACAGATATGTTATTCCAGTTGCTTGAAGAAGACGATTTGAAAAATGGCAGAAAAATAAGCTATACAAGTACACAAAGAAACAATTATGAGCGTCATATTAAGCCTTATTTTAAAAATACAAATTTAAATAAATTAACGTATGACCATATATTCGAATTTCGTGAATACCTAAAAACAAAACCTAAAAAACAAAATGAAAAAGAAACCTTAAGTTATAATACAATTAATAAAGTTCTAATTCTACTTAAAAAAATTTTTGATACTGGTATAAGAAAATCCCTTATTGATAAAAATCCTGTTGAGAATCTGAGAAAATTACCAATTAGAAAGCCTAATATCAAATTTTGGAGCATAGAAGAATTCACGAGATTTAGAGAACTTATTCGAGATGATGAAATAAGCTATGACCTGTTTTTCGTGATTGCTTTCTTTACTGGGATGAGAATGGGAGAAATACTCGCATTGAACTGGAATGATATAAATCTTTTAACAAATACAATTTTCGTTACCAAAACGGTATACTTTGTAAATAATACAAGCTACATTAATACAACAAAAACACGATCAGGAACTAGAAATATTACAATCAATCAGAAATTAGCAGAAATGCTAAAAGATTGGAAAGAAAAACAAAAAGAAAAACTTAAGGAATTTACCAAAAATACTGACGAACTACAAATAATACAGAGTACACCAATAACTATTACAAAAAATATGATTGATAAGAAGTTTAAGCAAATACTAGAAAGGGATAAAGATTTAAAGAGAATAAGAATTCATGATTTAAGACACTCTCATGCATCATTACTTATAAATCAAGGGGAAGATTATCTTGTTGTTAAAGAAAGATTAGGACACGCATCTATTACGACAACAATTGATACTTATTCCCATTTGTACCCTAGCAAACAGAAAACATTAGCTAATAAACTTGATGATTTATTTTAAAATGGAAAAAATTGGTAACTCGACATACAACAAAGAAAAAAAGACAAGGTCCGAAAACCTTGTCTTTAATACTATACCGGCGGCCGGGGTCGAACCGGCACGTCCTTGCGGACACTGGATTTTGAGTCCAGCGCGTCTGCCAATTCCGCCACGCCGGCAAAGTATAACTGGGGTAGCTGGATTCGAACCAACGCATGAGGGAGTCAAAGTCCCTTGCCTTACCGCTTGGCTATACCCCAATAATATAAAATAGGCGAGTGATGGGGATCGAACCCACGCATGCCAGAGCCACAATCTGGTGTGTTAACCACTTCACCACACCCGCCATATTCTTATACACGGGCAGTAGGAATTGAACCCACACTGAAGGTTTTGGAGACCTTAGTTCTACCTTTAAACTATGCCCGTAAAGGATGGAAGGGGAGGGATTCGAACCCCCGAACCCGAAGGAGCGGATTTACAGTCCGCCGCGTTTAGCCTCTTCGCTACCCTTCCGAATAATATTAAATTATGGCGCGAGACGGAATCGAACCGCCGACACATGGAGCTTCAATCCATTGCTCTACCAACTGAGCTACCGAGCCAAATATTGCGGGAGCAGGATTTGAACCTACGACCTTCGGGTTATGAGCCCGAC
>NZ_JASHER010000011.1:0-55900 GCF_047463015.1 Streptococcus australis
AAATTACATCATATTTTATAATGAAACTAGAATTCAACAGAGATTAAATGACCAGTCTCCTGTAGAGTACAGAAAACTGGTCGCATAAGAGGTTTTTTCTCTTGTCCCATTATTGGGGTGCAGTGCCCATAAGAGGTTTTTTCTCTTGTCCCATTATTGGGGTGCAGTGCCCTTGAGATGAGTTTTTTGTTTATATCAAGCCTTCTAACAAGCCACGCATAAAGTTTTCAGAATTGAATTCACCGATGTCATCAATTTTTTCACCAAAACCAATTAATTTTACAGGAATATCCAACTCTTCTCGGATTGCAAGGACCACTCCTCCTCGAGCTGTTCCATCAATTTTAGTGAGGACGATTCCAGTAATAGGCGTGATCTTGGAGAATTCCTTGGCTTGGACCAGAGCATTCTGTCCTGTGGAAGCATCTAATGCCAAGAAGGTTTCGTGAGGGGCTGTAGGATCCACCCGCTTGATAATGCGACCGATTTTTTCTAATTCAGCCATCAGATTGTCTTTGTTCTGAAGACGACCAGCCGTATCAATCATTAATACATCGACTTGCTCTGCCACAGCCCGTTCCATTCCATCAAAGACAACACTTGCAGGGTCTGACTTTTCAGGACCAGTGACAACAGGCACATCCACACGGCGTCCCCATTCAGCTAACTGCGCAACGGCACCTGCCCGGAAGGTATCTGCTGCGACCAACATCACCTTTTTCCCTTCCTTCTTGTACTTATGAGCCAATTTTCCGATAGAGGTAGTTTTCCCAACGCCATTCACTCCCACAAAGAGCATGACAGTCAAGCCATCTTTAAAGTTAATTTGCTCATTGTATTGGCCATCTTTTTCGTAGAGATCCACCAATTTTTCAATGATCACGCGACGCAAGGCATCCGGTTTCTTGGCATTTTCCAAACGGGCTTCATAGCGGAGCTCTTCTGTCAGATTCGAAGCGACCTGGACCCCTACGTCACTCATAATCAAGAGTTCTTCTAACTCTTCAAAGAAATCTTCGTCGACAGAACGGAAGTTGGCAAAGAATGCATTAAGTGCTGCTCCAAAGCCTGTCCGAGTTTTCTTCAAGCTCCGATTGTATTTTTCTTGAACCGTTTCTGTAGGTTCAGCAATCTCTGGCTCACTTGTCGTTTTTTCTACTAAAGGCTCTTCTTCAACCTCTTCTGAAATTTCAGGTTCGCTAGCAGCTTCCTCTACTGACAATTCTGCTTCAAGCTCTTCTGTATCTTCAGGTTCGCTAGTTGTTTCTTCTACTGGAGTGTCTTCTTCAAACTCTCCTGTTTCTTCCTCTGAACTTTCAGTAGTTGCTTCTTCAATTACTTCCTCGGGTTCTTTGGAAAGACTTGAAGTCTCATCCTCTGTTTCATTCTTTGCAAAAACATCCTCATCAAAGGCTTCTTGGGCAAGATCTGATGAAGAATTCAGAGGCTCTTCTTCAAGATTCTCTTCTTGTAACGTTTCTACTTCTATAGTCTGTTCTTCAGGAACAGGAGCAGGTTCGGTTACTTCCTCAGGAGAGGTAGCTTGCTCTAGTTGAGAAGAGCCCTCTTCCTCGATAGCTGTTTCCTGATTTACATGCTCTTCTGAAGGAACTTCTTCAATGGATGCTGTCGACTCTTGCGATGATCGCGCTGATTCGGCAGCCATTCGCTCTTTTAATTCTGCATAGTAGGCTTCCATTGCCGAAATCTTTGCTTCATCACTTTGTGAAGCCTTTTGTGATACTGGCTCAGCTGACGAGCTTGCTTTCTCAGGGCTTTCCACAAGCTCTTCTGTAAGATCCTGAACTTGTGGTTTTGTTTCTTCTTTTCTTCCAAATAGTCGGTCAAATAATCCCATTATTGACCCTCCTTCAATACATATTCTTCAATCGCTCTTCCGACTGCATCTTCATCATTGGTGTAGTCTGAGACTAGTGTGGCAATCTCTTTCACCTTATCCACCGCATTAGCCATGGCGATTCCTAGGCCTGCCCATCTTAACATGCTGGCATCGTTGGCTTCATCTCCACACGCCATGACTTGGCTAGCATCGATTCCTAAATACGCAACCAAAGCTTCCAAGCCTCGATCCTTTTGAACGCCTTTGGGGCACCATTCCAAGAGCATGTCTCTGGATTTAAAAATCTCAAAACGCTCCCTTAATTCAGGAGAAATCTTTGGAATAGCGCCATCCAAATAGTCCTGTTGAAAGGCCGTTACACACTTATTGTAGGAAATCTGACTGGACAAATCTTCAATAGAAACGGGAATAAAGTTCAAGTAAGGATTATAGAGAGGGTAAAGAGATTCTTGATCAGATACAAGTGTATAAACAACCCCTTCGCTGATGGCATCTAGGGGCAAACCAAGGTCCTCTGTCTCCTCATAAATACGGACGACATCATCACGAGAGAAAACTGTCTTCGCAATGATCTCCCCTGTATTCTTTTGTACCAAGCCACCATTAAACGTAATGGTGTATTCATCTGACAAGCCGGCAGTCCCAATCTCTTGAAGCAGAAAATCCATAGCCTTGAGGGGACGACCCGTCGTCAAAACTACCTTGACCCCTTTTTCTTGAGCTGCACGAATGGCAGCTAAGTTCCGAGGGGAGATTTTCTTCTCTGAGTTTAAGAGAGTACCGTCCAAGTCTAGTGCGATAACCTTAATCTGACTCATAATTCTTCCTCCATGAAGCGAAGGATAGATCCTGTCGAATGGTGAGCTAATACTTTTTCAGCCAATTCCAAAATCTCTGGACGGGCATTTTCTGGCGCAATTGGATGGCCAACAACCTGCATCATATGAAGATCATTGAGGTTATCCCCAAAAGCTAGGACTTGATCTCGACTAATGCCTAGCTGATCCATTAGTGCTTGGATGGCGACTCCCTTGTCCACATAATCCAAGACAATATCAATGCACTCATAACCAGTGGTCATAGCCTTAACACCCTCAACATTTTGGGTAACCCAGGCTTCCCCTTCCGCTAATACTTCTTGGTCAAAATTGGTGGTCATCTTAAAGACAAGATCATCAATTTCTGAAAAATCTGACACCATTTGAATATTTTCATTGTAGTTTTGCGAAGCAGCTAGATAGTCTGGATCAACGGTCTTTAAAACATAGCTCCCGAGTTTTCCCGTTAACAAGCACTTATTTTTATCGAAATAAGGACTTTCTTGTAACTTGGCAAACAGAGCTTGGTAAAAATCAGGACTCATGGTCGCTTCATAGACATCTTCACCATGAAACTCAACAACACTGCCGTTTTCAGCTATAAAAATAATTTGATCCTGAACCTCTTTAAAGATTGTCTTCAAAGAGAGGAGAGGCCGACCACTTGCTGCCGCAAAGTAGATCCCTTTTTCTTGAAACTTCTTTAATACCTTTAGGAATAAAGCTTGATCAAATTGATGATTTTCATCCAAAAAGGTCCCATCCATGTCTGTTGCGACTAATTTAATTTCCATTATCCATTCCTTCTATATCTTTCAGCTTCACAGATACAATCTTAGAGACTCCAGATTCTTGCATGGTCACTCCGTAGATGGAATCTGCTGCCGCCATGGTTCCCTTACGGTGGGTGACCACAATAAACTGACTTTCCTTATCAAAACGATTGAGGTAATCCCCAAAACGTTTAACATTGGCCTCGTCTAGAGCCGCTTCTACCTCATCCAAGATGACAAATGGAATAGTCTTGACACGAATGATTGAGAAGAGCAGCGCTAAGGCTGACAAAGCTTTCTCCCCACCACTCATCAAATTCAAGGATTGAATTTTCTTACCTGGCGGTTGAACAGAAATCTCGACCCCAGCAGACAAGAGATCCCCATCCGTCAAGATGAGATCTGCTGATCCTCCGCCAAACATCTGTTTAAAGGTTATTCGGAAGGATTCACGAATCGCTTCAAACGTAGACTTAAAGCGTTCTTTCACCTCATCATTCATGTCATTAATGGTTTCAAGAAGAAGATTCTTCGCTGCCAAGACATCTTCTCGTTGACTGGAAAGGAAATCAAACCTAGTCTTGACCTCATCGTATTGTTCGATAGCATCAATATTGACAGGTCCTAAGGCTTTAATCGCTTTTTCCAAGTCTTTTAAGACTTGCTCAGACTGAGCTAGATTTTCTAGTTCGTTGGCCTGATTAGATGCCTCTTCAAAACTCATCTTGAATTCATCGGTCAGAGCTAACATCAATTTATTTAGCTTATCCGCCAAGCGATCACGATTGGATTCTGCTTTGGCCTGTAGGCGAATCCACTCCTCATTTTGACGACGGGCTTGTTCCATATGACCCGCTACATCTTCAGACTGGCCTTCCAAATCCTCTAATTCAAATTGCTTACGAATCACAGCTTGCTCCAGAGCGGTTTTCTCTTGAAGGGTTGCTTGCAGTTGTTTTTCAAGGACAGAAACATCGATTTGCTCATGTCGATCTTCTCCCTGCTCAATCGCATATTGGAGAGCTTGGATTTCCCGTTCAGTAGAAGCCAACTCTTGCTGCAAGCGTTCGGAATCTGTCTGGTCATAGGTCAATCGACTCTTCAACTCTGTTTTTTGTAATTGAAGCTTGGCAATGGCTACTCGTAAATTTTCAATTTTCTCAACAACGACATCTTTATTGAGCTTGACTTCTTCAATCTCAGCAGTGACTTGCTCTTTTTCCGCCTCAATTTCTTTCAGCCGCGCTTGCAAGTGATCCCGTTTTTGGAGGAGCTCCTGGTCGCTACCTTCATCCAGCTCTGTACGGATAAGTTCTAACAGTTCTTGGGCATCCAAGAGTTGCTGGTGAGCTTGCTCAAAAGCTAATTGAAGGCGTTGCTCTTCTAGTCGCGCCACTTCTCCTTGGCCTTTCAAAGATTCTAGTTTTTCTTGTGATTGGCTCACTTGGTCCTGTTGCTCTTGAACCTGCCCTTCTACTTCTCGCAAGTTCTTCTGAAGAGAGGCCAATTCTTGGTGCAAGCGATCCAGTTCTGGCTTGATAAAAATCGAATTATTGGTTCGATTCGCTCCCCCTGCATAGGAACCACCCGTGCGCAGTTCGGTTCCATCGAGCGTCACGATACGAACTTGGTAGGCAACTTTGCGAGCAGCCGACTTGGCGTGCTCAATTGTATCAAAAATAGCTGTGACACCCAAAAGGTTTTGAAAAATCGACTCGAGGGAAGGATCATAGTCCACCAAACTGCTAGCCATCCCTAGGAACCCTGGACAGGCTTCAATCAGTTCTTGATTCTTTCCTGCAAGGTGACGTGGTTTAATGGTTGTCAAAGGAAGGAAGGTTGCCCGACCCGAGCGATTCTTCTTCAGATGTTCGATTGCCCGTGTTGCTGCTCCTTCGTCTTCTACGATAATATGCTGACTGCTAGCTCCTAGAGCAATCTCTAAGGCAGTCTGATACTCTGGTGAGAAGGAAAGTTTTTCACTGACAGCTCCCACGATCCCACCTAAGCGAGCCGCTTCTTGCAAGACACTCTTTACGCCCGCATAAAAATTACTATGATTTTTTTGAATCGCCTCTAAACTGTTAATGCGAGCCTGTTTTTCCTTACTTTGATCCAGTAAATCAAACATCTTGGCTTGCGCTTCTTGATAAGCCTGGCGAGCTTCCTCAAACCGTTTTGCCTCTGATTGATAGGTATCAAGCAAGTGTTTCAGATGCTCTTGAGCTCCTTGATAAGCTTTTTGAGCAACCTGCTCTTTTTCCTGCAATTCTGTCACCATTTGGATTTGATTTTGGTAATCTTCCTTTTTACTTTGTGACAATTGAGCTGAGGCTTCCAATTGATTTTCAATGGTTGTTAATTCGTTTGACCGCTCCGCTTCATCCTGCATCAAGGCCACGTATTTTTCACGTAAATAATCGATCACCTGATCTGGATCTTCTGAGAAGCTGGCCAACTCTTTCTCCAAACCTTCCAGAGCTACTTGGCTCTTTTGTAGTTCTTCTTGAAGACTCTTTGTATTGGCTTGTTTTTCTTCCAACTGGTTCCGAAGAACTTGTAGGCGCTCTTCCAGACTATTGACCCGCTCTTGATTTTCCTGACGACTTCGAGCGACCTGTTGGGACTCCAAGCGTGCCAATTCGATTTGTTTCTCCAAATCACTTAAGAGACGAGTCAATTCCAAGAGGCTAGCTTGATTATCTGACAATTGGTGTTGAAGAGTCTGACGACTCTGTTTCAATCGGAGACTTTCCGCCTCATACTCTTCTCTTTTCTGGTAATAAGCCTTTAATTGCTCTTGGATGGAGGCTTCTTCTTGGACGGCTTGATCATAGTCTTTTTTATTGACTTCAATTTGTGCAATCAAAACATCCAAATAAAGAACCTGGCGTTGTTGATCCAATTCTAAGAAACGTTTGGCCACAAGGGCTTGCTTTTCAAGAGGTTTGATTTGCCCCTCTAACTCAAAAATAATGTCTTCCAGACGGTCCAAATTATCCTGGGTCTGAACCAACTTAGATTCCGTTTCCTTGCGACGCGTCTTAAATTTAAGAACCCCAGCGGCTTCCTCAAAAATAGTCCGTCTCTCTTCTGGTTTGGAGTTAAAGATTTCTTCAACCTTCCCTTGGGAAATAATAGAGAAAGAATCTCTCCCCAGTCCAGTATCCATAAAGAGATCATGGACATCTCTCAAACGGACTTTCTTACCATCAATCTTGTACTCACTATCACCCGAGCGATAAATATGACGCTCCACGCGGATTTCTTTAGCAGCCTGTTTGATAAAGCCATCCCGGTTATCCAGTACTACCGTTACGCAGGCGTAGTTTAAGGGTTTCCGAGTTTCAGTCCCTGCAAAAATCACATCCGGCATCTTGCCACCACGAAGGCTCTTGACACTCGATTCCCCTAAGGCCCAGCGCAGACTTTCCGTAATGTTCGATTTTCCAGATCCATTAGGGCCCACCACTGCGGTTACCCCTTGGTCAAAGATGACCCGGGTCTTATCTGCGAAAGACTTAAATCCTTGAATCTCAATTTCCTTTAAATACATGAGGGATCCACCTTATTCTCCACTGCTTTTTTTGCTGCTTCTTGCTCTGCAGCCTTTTTAGACCGGCCACGTCCTTGACCGATGATTTTCCCATTGACAGACACTTGCACTTCAAATTCTTTGGCATGAGCCGGTCCTGACTCACTCGTCACTTCATAGGTAATCAAGACATCCCCATGGATTTGAAGGATTTCTTGCAAGCGCGTCTTATAGTCAATCACTTGCTCAAATTGACCTGCTTCGACTTTAGGAATCATGACTTGCTGAATGAAGTTCCGCACCATCTCCACTCCCTTATCCAAGAGTAAGGCGCCTAAAAAAGCTTCAAACAAATCCCCTAAGATGGTATCTCGGTTACGTCCACCAGATTTTTCCTCTCCCTTGCCAAGTTTGATAAATTGATCGAAACCACAATCACGGGAAAAACCTGCTAGGCTTTCCTCACGAACAATCATGGAACGCATTTTTGACAAATCTCCCTCTGGCTTACTTGGGTAGAGGGCAAATAAATATTCGGAAATCACTAACTGGAGAACAGCGTCTCCTAAAAATTCCAAACGTTCATTATGTGAAATTTTTAAGAGGCGATGCTCATTCGCATATGAGGTATGTGTAAAAGCTGTTTCCAACAATTCTGTATCGTCAAAAGTCAGCCGAAATTTCTCAACAAGAAGGTTATATAAGGCTTGCATCACGTTACTACTTTCTTTCTTCATTTATGCATCTGGATTGAATCCTGTAACCTATTCCGTCCAAAAGATACACCCCTCTATTATACCAAAAAAGAGTGCGTCTCGCACTCCTTTCCCTTGTTTTCACGATAGGATTTAGGACCTATTCTGTCCTTATATCATTCTTCTTTATCCGGAATCACTTTGAACAAATAATAACTGATAAAAATAGTTAATCCCAGTAGACCTAATTTCACAAACCAGAGTGGTGCCAGGTAAATGGAAATCCCCATCAAAAGATAAATTTGTAGAATAATTCTTTTTTTCCGCTTTTTTGAGATCGACTTGGTTTCCCGATAATCCGCTACATAAGTTTGGTACAACTTGGTCCCATGCAACCATTTTTCAAAGCGTTGAGAGCTCTTGGCAAAACAAGCCATAGCTAATAAAAGAAACGGGGTCGTTGGTAAAATAGGTAATGGAATCCCAATAATCCCTAATCCTAAGGAAATAAACCCTACTGTTATATACACATATTTCAAACTAACTGCTCCTATCCTTTTCACTCATTTCAAGCCTACAACACTGACCTAAAAGAGGCTGAGACAAAACTCCTAGCCTCTCAATTGTCTTTGGATTTCCGAGCAAGACGCAGTGGTTGAGTGGGCTCTACTACGCTGATTTCATCAGCTTTACAGCCCTACTCAACTGTGCGGAGGTGGGACGACGAAATCGAAGTCTAACGAATTACCGATTTCTGTCCCACTCTCTTTTTAATCATTTAGATATCTACTAATGGAGTCGCTGTATCTGGAGATGTATCCAAGACGTCAAAATCGTGCCCCACTGCTAGATCTGCTCGAGCCAGTTGATTAACCATGGTCATATGGGCCAATTCCTTGATATTGTTTTCCTTGGATAAGTGGCCCAGATAAATCTTTTTGGTCTTATTGCCTAGGGTCCGAATCATAGCATCTGCGCCATCTTCATTAGAGAGGTGGCCCAAATCGGATAAGATCCGTTGCTTTAATCGCCAAGCATAAGAGCCAGCTCGTAGGATTTCCACATCGTGGTTGGACTCGATCAAATAGCCATCTGCATTTTCAACAATCCCCGCCATCCGATCACTGACATAGCCTGTATCCGTCAGCATGACAAAGCTCTTTCCATCCTTCATGAAACGATAGAACTGGGGAGCCGCAGCATCATGGCTAACACCAAAACTTTCCACATCCAAATCCCCGAAGGTTAAGGTCTTGCCCATTTCAAAAAGATGTTTCTGGGAGTCGTCGACCTTCCCAAGGTACTTGCTTTCTTCCATGGCCTTCCAGGTAGCTTCATTGGCGTATAGGTCCATCCCGTATTTACGAGCTAGCACACCAACGCCATGAATGTGATCCGAATGTTCATGTGTGATTAAAATAGCATCAAGATCTTCGGGTTTGCGATCAATCTCTGCAAGCAAACCTGTAATTTTCTTCCCGGACAAGCCTGCATCTACTAGAATTTTCTTCTTAGGAGTCTCTAAGTAAAAAGAATTACCACTCGATCCTGAAGCTAAAATACTATACTTAAACCCTTTTTCATCCATTAGTTTTCTTATTCATCCTCATTATCCCATCCATCATCCAGGATAGCATCTTTGTCATATGGTAGGACAATCGTGAAAGTAGAACCTTTTCCATATTCACTCTTGGCCCAGATAAATCCTTTGTGTTGCTTGATAATTTCCTTGGCAATGGCCAGTCCTAAACCAGTCCCACCTTGGGCGCGACTACGTGCCTTATCCACGCGATAAAAGCGGTCAAAAATTCGTGGGAGATCCTTTTTAGGAATCCCTAAGCCCTCATCTGAAATCGAGATAATCAACTGGGCATCTGTCGTTTTCATTCCCACACGAATTTCCCCACCATCTGGGGAATATTTGATAGCATTATTTAAGATATTGTCTAAGACCTGTGTCATCTTGTCTGTATCAATTTCAACCCAGACAGGCGAAATTGGATAATCACGAACAATATCATATTTCTTCTCACCAGCCTGGTTCTTCATCTTATCAAAGCGGTTCAAAATGAAGGTGATAAAGGCTGTAAAGTTGGTCAACTCAACATCCAATTGACTGGTTTCATTATCAATCCGTGAAAGACTCAATAGATCCGTCACCATCCGCATCATCCGGTTGGTCTCTGTCAAAGATACTTTGACAAATTCCGGTGCAACTGGCTCCGAAATGGCTCCGTCATCCAAGGCTTCCAGGTAAGATTTAACACTGGTCAGTGGTGTTCGGAGTTCATGACTAACGTTGGATACGAATAAACGACGTTCCCGCTCTTCCTTGTCCTGTTCGGTTGTGTCATGCAAGACGGCTACCAAACCCGAAATGAAACCAGACTCTCTCCGAATCAAAGCGAAGCGAACCCGTAAAGAGATGTACTCCCCATTTTCATCCTGCGAATCGATAGTCAATTCTGGAACATTGGTAATCAAGTCACGCAGTTCATACTCTTCACTAATGCCAAGCAGATCTAGAATACTGATATTCATGACCTCTTCGACCACGACATTAAGCTGTTTGGCAGCCATTTCATTGACCAGGATAATCTGTCCCCGACGGTTGGTCGCTAAGACCCCATCTGTCATATAGGAAAGAATACTGGTCAAGCGCTTGGTTTCTTGTTCCAGATTTTCATGCGTCAAACGAATAACTTCTGATAAATCATTGATATTGTTGGAAATCTCTGTTAATTCAGGACCCCCTTGTAAATCAATGATATCGGAATATTCTCCAGCAATCAAACTCTTAATCTTATCATTCAACAAGCGTAGCTTCATGTTATCCCGACGATTTTCTAGGATCAGCAAGGCTACCACGATAATGAATCCAAGAGTGATTAAAATAAAAACAAAATTATAAGAGGTCATGACTTCTTTGATGTGATTAATCATTGTTTCTCATATAGTAACCGACACCACGGCGCGTTAAAATATACTCTGGACGGCCAGGAATATCTTCGATTTTTTCACGCAAACGTCGAATCGTTACGTCCACTGTCCGAACATCACCAAAATAATCGTAGCCCCAGACTGTTTCCAGCAAATGCTCACGAGTCATGACTTGGCCTACATGGGTTGCCAAGTGATAGAGCAACTCAAATTCGCGATGGGTCAACTCAAGCTCTTTGCCCTTTTTCTGAGCAAGGAAGGCATCCGGAATGATTTTCAAATCCCCAATCACAATCTCTGAATCTGATGTAGACTCTGTTTGTGATTCTACCGTTAGTTCTGTCCGACGCAACAAAGCTTTTACGCGAGCTTGAAGCTCACGATTTGAGAATGGCTTGGTCACATAGTCATCCGCTCCAATTTCAAGACCGATGACCTTATCAAATTCTGTATCCTTAGCAGATAAGACAATAATCGGCACATTACTAGTCTTCCGAATGGTACGCGCCACTTCCAAGCCGTCAATTTCAGGAAGCATGAGGTCCAAGATCAAAATATCTGGGTTCTCAGCTTCGAAAACAGCCAGTGCTTCTTTCCCATCGAAGGCAGTCAAGACTTCATAGCCTTCTTTGGCCATATTGAATTTTATAATATCCGAAATCGGCTTTTCATCATCTACAACAAGAATTTTCTTCATACATGTACCTACTTCTATTTTTTCTTTGCTTCTTCAAATCTCTGTCCTTTCATTATAGCAAATTTCTTTGAAAAATGGGAGTTATACTTTGATTTGTAAAGAAAGAGAAAGAAAAAGGTTATGCAATGGAAAAAATATTAATCACAACATAGAGGTCACTAAAACAGCGCTTGAATAATTATTTTCAATCCACAAAAAAGCTAGGTTTAAAGCCTAGCTTTTCTATCTGTTAGTTTGCCACACGAGACTTGTTTGCAATGTCTGCAAGGATCAATTCTACAAATGCATCTACCGGCATGGTTTCTGTTTCTTTTTGACCATAACGGCGAACGTTTACTGCTTGCTCTTCCATTTCCTTGTCCCCAACGATCAATTGGTAAGGAATTTTTTGAGTTTGAGAAGCACGGATCTTGAACTGCATTTTTTCATTGCGTTCATCCACATCGGCACGAACACCACGGTCACGGAGTTTCTTAGCTACTTCCCAAGCGTAGTCTACGTGTTTTTCGTTAGAAACTGGGATAAGAGTTACTTGGTGTGGTGCCAACCATGTAGGGAAGGCACCCTTGTAGTTCTCAATCAAGATAGCTGTGAAGCGTTCCATCGTTGAGATAACCCCACGGTGAATCATCACTGGACGGTGTTCTTCACCATCAGCTCCGATATATTTAAGGTCGAAGCGCTCTGGAAGCAAGAAGTCAAGCTGGATAGTAGAAAGAGTTTCTTCTTTACCAAGGGCAGTCTTCACCTGAATATCCAATTTTGGTCCGTAGAAGGCTGCTTCCCCTTCTGCTTCAAAGTAGTCCACGCCCATTTCATCAAGAGCAGCACGAAGCATGGTTTGGGCATTTTCCCACATCTCATCGTTATCGAAGTACTTGTGAGTATCATGAGGGTCACGAAGAGAGAGGCGGAAGCGGTATTCGTTTAGGTTGAAGTCTCCGTATACATCGATAATCAACTGAAGGGCACGTTGGAATTCTTCTTGGATTTGTTCTGGAGTCACAAAGAGGTGACCGTCGTTAAGAGACATTTCACGTACTCGTTGAAGACCAGTCAAAGCACCAGATTTTTCATAGCGGTGCTGCATCCCAATTTCAGCGATACGGATTGGCAATTCACGGTATGAGTGAACATGGTGTTTGAAGACTTGAATGTGGTGTGGGCAGTTCATTGGACGAAGGACAAATTCTTCCCCATCTCCCATATCCATAGTTGGGAACATATCTTCTTGGTAATGATCCCAGTGACCAGAAGTCTTGTAAAGCTCTACAGAAGCAAGTGGTGGAGTGTAAACGTGTTGGTAGCCAGAAGCCAACTCCTTGTCGACGATGTAGCGTTCCAACTCACGACGGATAGTAGCCCCGTTTGGCAACCAGAATGGAAGACCTTGACCAACCTCTTGAGAAATCATGAAGAGGTCAAGCTCTTTACCAAGTTTACGGTGGTCACGTTCTTTGGCTTCTTCACGCATTTGAAGGTAGTTCTTCAAGTCTTTCTTGTCGAACCAAGCTGTACCGTAAATCCGTTGCATCATAGCGTTGTCGCTATTCCCACGCCAGTAAGCACCAGCTACATTGAGAAGGTGGAAGATTTGAATGCGACCTGTTGATGGGACGTGTGGGCCACGGCAGAGGTCTACATATTCACCTTGACGGTAGATGGTCAAACCACCTTCGTCTTCAGAGTGTTCTTCGATCAATTCCAATTTATATGGGTCATTCTTGAAGATTTCACGCGCTTCGTCTTTAGACACTTCTTCACGGATTGATGGGAAGTTTTCTTTAACGATTTTTTGCATTTCTTCTTCGATGCGAGGAAGGTCTTCGTTAGAGATTTGACCAGCTTCATTGTCAGTATCGTAGTAGAAACCATCTTCGATCGCTGGACCTACACCCAAATGAATGTCTGGGAAGAGGCGACGAGCGGCTTGGGCAAACAAGTGTGCTGCTGAGTGGCGCAAGATTGGAAGAGCATCTTCGTGATCAGGTGTCACGATTTCGATGCTTCCATCTTCAGTGATAGCACGAGTAGTGTCGATGAGTTTGCCGTTAAATTTACCAGCAAGGGCTTTTTTAGCCAAAGAATTGCTGATGGATTGAGCAATTTCAAAAGTTGTCACGCCAGATTCGAATTCACGAACAGCGCCATCTGGGAAAGTAATCTTAATCATAATCTTCTCCTTATAAATTTTTAAATATCTTAGTTATAGTGAAACTCTTTTTGATTTCTTCATCAAAAAAACAAAAAAGCGACCTCCTCGAAAGGACGTCGCAACGTGGTTCCACCTTCATTTATGTTCCTCAAAAAAGAGGAACACCTCTGATTGGCTCTAACGTGGCCACCGTTTTATGTTTGCATAAAAAGTTCACCGAGTAGTCCCAAACCTATCCTCTACGCGATTTCCAGCCCCACGCGCTCTCTTTTAGATTTCCTAGATTTGATATGTCTCTGACTAGTATTATAGCACGATTGAAATATTTTGCAAGAGGAAAAAGCTTCCTATCCCCTATGCCAGGAGCCTTACTTTAGGCCCCCTAGCTTTTGAGATGAACTCTAATCCAATAACTTGGTAATGTTGCGAATCTTTTTCACCTGTTTAAAGGAACCCTTCATGATTCTCACAGACCCATTCACAGGCATAGCGATAACTTTTTTTGGAATTTTCACAATAGACTTGGTCACCCGTTTGGTACGGCTTTCCTCAGGATGACGTTCATTATAAAAATCTTTCGAAATAATGGCATCCAGATAGAACTCATAGACCCTGCGACCAAAATTTGTCGAAGAAATTTCATAAAGCTTCTCCTCCCACTTAGCCTCATCTTTTTCTGGTGTGGCTAAGGTCGCTTCTAAAATAGCTGCTGCCAAATCTTCTTCCTGGTCATACAAGATTCCGAACATCCGATCATTGATTACATTATCTAAGTAAGGATTACTTTGAGCAATTAGGGGGGTCCCACTAGCGATACTCTCTAAATAGGTCAAGCCTTGCGTCTCACTAGTCGAAGCTGAAATGAAGAAATCTGCCGCCTTATAGTAAAGAGCTGTTTCGTTTGGTGGAATCATTCCTGTGAAGACGACCGCATCTGACACACCAAGCTTGGTCGCTTGTTTTTTTAAATCATCTAGATAAGGCCCATCTCCAGCCACAATCAATTTAATATGCGCATTTTCTTCTAACACTTTAGGCAAGGCCGCAATAACGGCTTGGATATTTTTCTCGTAAGAAACCCGTGACAAGCTCAAGAGCATGATTTCACCCTCTTGAATGCCTAATTTTTCACGAAGGGCTTGCGTCTCCACTTGTGTGATTTCAGGTCGTTCAAACTTCGCCAGCTCAATTCCTGTCGGAATAATCCGTTTTTCAGCCTTGACCTTATAGTTCAGCAAGAGGTCATAGACAATCTCACTCGGGCAGATGACCCCATCCAAGTCATTCATATAACCACGAACAATATATTTGACCATACTTGGTCGGATAACCATCCCCTTGGCAATATAACGCACATAATCTTCATACTGGGTATGATAGGTATGAATTACTGGAATCCGAAGCTCCTTAGCAATCCAAACCCCGAGTAGTCCTAAAGAAAACTCTGTCTGTGTATGGATCATATCCAGTTTGTATTGTTTGGCAATGGCCAAAGCCTTGGTAAAGCCGCGATAAGCAATCCGCCGATCCTTAAAAGCAAAGAAAGGGATACTTGGAATGCGGATAATTTGCCAGTCCTCATAGCGGTTGACATCCTTATCCGTCGTCGTAAAGATAAAAACAGTATGTCCCAACTTCTCCAATTCTGTTTTAAGGGTTCGAATACTGGTCGCAACCCCCGATACCTGCGGAAAATAAGTATCTGTAAATAATCCAATACGCATATTACATCTCCAATACTTGCTGATAGGCTTTCACTAGTTGATCCGCTACCAAATCAATTGAGCGACTTTGAGCTACTCGATCCCCTGCATCGCGCTTGTCCACTTGACCAGACAAGACTTTTTCAAGAGAGTCCACAAACTCATCCACTGAATGACACAATTCTGCCGACTCTTGGTCCACCCAACCATGATAAACTGGAATATCCCGGAGGACGACATGCTGGTGACCCGCTAAGGCCTCTAGGACAACAATCCCTTCCGTTTCCTCATAAGATGGGAAGAAGAAGGCATCCGCACCTGTCATAGCACCTTGGAACACAGCTCCCTTAAAATAGCCAGGGAATTCAACATTGCTCGGATGATCTTTCTCGACCAGACGACGAATAGCCCGAGGGATTAACCATTTATTAATCGACCCCAACCAAATAAAGCGGACATCTGGCATCCGACGAGCCACTTCTACAAAGTCTTCAATCCCTTTTCGTCTAAAGTAGAGACCCGCACATAAAACGACCTTCTCTCCTTCTTGGATATTAAAGTGCTTCCGAAAAACCTCTTCTTTTTTGGGATCTTTTTTATATTTAGACAAATCAATCCCATTAGAAACAGCGACAATTGGAGTCTTGACCCCGTAGGACTGAATCAGTTGTTTCGAATACTCTGAAGGGGTAATAATAAAATCGGCTTTTTTATACATATGAGCCAAATATTTGCCAAATAAGGGAGCAAACAAATTGGACCCAATAAATGAATTTTGGAAATCTTCCCGTGTGGAATGTCCATGCATAATGACCTTTTTCCCTCGACGTTTGGCAGCATGCAATAGCAACAAACTCCGAGGACCATAAGTATTAATATGAACCACATCGTAGTCCCCTAAAATATCTGTGGTGTAGGGGATTCCAGCCAAATCCAAGGCATGCATCTGGTGTTGGAGAGCTCGACCGATCCCCGATTTTTGTAAAACGGATTTTCCTTCTAAATACAGTAATACTTTCATACCCTCTATTATACCTAATTTAGCAGACCCCTTCAAGTTTTACCGGAGATTCATGCAGAGACAAGAAAAAAGGAAGCCTTGGCTTCCTTTGATTTTTACTTCTTCGTAGTCCCACGATGATTGATGGTATGGGCAAGAAGAACTTCTCTTTCTTCCAATTCTTCCTTATGCATAATTTTTGTCAGCATCCGCATACTGATAGCCCCCAAATCATAAAGTGGTTGGCCAACAGTTGAAAGATTTGGACGAGTGTAGCGTGTAATTTGTGAATCATCACTGGTAATCAACTCAAAATCTTCCGGTACGTTCACACCTTGATCAGCTAGACCATTAAGCAAACCTGCTGCCAATTCATCCCCAGTTACAAAGGCTGCTGTTGCTTTAGATGCAATGATGCGTTCAGCCAAGTTATAGCCTTCTTCATAGCGGTACTTAGACTCAAAGACCAAGCCTTCACTGTAAGACAATTTTTTTGCTTTCAAAGCATCTTTGTAGCCAGCCAAGCGAATCTTACCGTTGATATCATCTACTAATGGTCCACTTACAAAAGCAATCTTTTTATTTCGTTTAGCCAATAGTGTAACCGCGTCTACTGTCGCTTGCTTGTAATCGATATTGACACTTGGCAATTGATGTTCGACATCAACTGTCCCAGCAAGGACCACCGGTGTCCGAGAACGAGAGAATTCTGAACGAATCTTTTCTGTCAAGTGATAACCCATGAAGATAATCCCATCGACCTGTTTTGAGAAAAGAGTATTGACAACAGAAACTTCTTTATCATCGTCTTCATCGCTGTTGGCAAGGACGATGTTGTACTTGTACATTTCAGCAATGTCATCGATTCCCTTTGCCAGAGTAGAGAAATAACTATTGGTAATATTTGGAATCACAACACCTACCGTTGTGGTTTTCTTACTCGCAAGTCCACGAGCTACTGCATTCGGACGATAGTCCAAACGTTCAATGACTTCCAATACTTTTTTACGAGTATTTTCCTTAACGTTCTTATTTCCGTTCACGACACGGCTAACAGTCGCCATTGAGACACCCGCCTCTCGGGCAACGTCGTAAATGGTTACAGTATCGTCTGTATTCATATTACTTCCTTTCTTTATTGAAAATTTCGTTTTCAGTCTTCTATAACAACTATTTTATCACTTATTGTAAACACTTTCAAGCATTTTAACATCTTTTTGCAAACTCTTGATTTTTTAGGGAAAATCTGACAAAATATTATCAATAGAAAGAAGGTAGCTTATGTCTAAATTAGATCAAATTGTAGCATTTCTTGAAACCGAAAAAACGGATGTTGCTGTTGTATCCGATCCTGTCACCATCAATTACCTAACTGGATTTTACAGTGATCCTCACGAGCGTCAGCTCTTCTTGTTCGTTTATCCAGACCATGAACCGCTTCTTTTTGTCCCTGCTCTTGAGGTAGAACGGGCGACTGCAGTTGTGGATTTCCAAGTGGTAGGGTATGTGGATTCTGAAAATCCTTGGGAAAAAATCAAAGGGGCTAGCGCTAATCCAGAAGCCAAAACGGTCGCTTTGGAATTTGATAATTTGATTTTGACCAAGTACCATGGACTTCGTTCAGTCTTTGAACAAGCAACATTTACCAATCTCAGCCCTCGGATTAACCGGATGCGCTTGATCAAATCTGCTGATGAGATCCAAAAAATGTTAGTTGCTGGTCAATATGCAGATAAGGCTGTCAATATGGGATTTGACGCCATTTCTCTGGATAAAACTGAGACGGATATCGTCGCAGAAATCGACTTTGGCATCAAACGCTTGGGCTATGAAATGAGCTTTGAAACTATGGTCTTGACTGGTAACAATGCAGCCAACCCTCATGGCATCCCAGGAAGCAACAAAATTGAAAAAGATGCTCTTCTTCTCTTCGACTTGGGCTGTATGGTGAATGGCTATGCTTCAGATATGACGCGAACAGTCGCGGTTGGAAAACCAGATGATTTCAAAAAAGAAATCTACCACTTGACTTTAGAAGCTCAGCAGGCTGCCCTAGATATGATCAAACCGGGTGTAACGGCGCATGAAGTAGACCGTGCTGCCCGAAGCGTCATTGAAAAAGCAGGTTACGGCGAATACTTCAACCACCGCCTCGGACACGGTATCGGAATGGATGTGCATGAATTCCCTTCTATCATGGAAGGAAATGACATGGTCATCGAAGAAGGCATGTGCTTCTCAGTCGAACCAGGCATCTACATCCCTGGAAAAGTCGGAGTTCGGATTGAAGACTGTGGCTATGTCACAAAAGATGGCTTTGGCCTCTTTACCGAAACCAGCAAAGACTTGCTCTATTTTGATTAAGTTAGAAACTAAGGAGATTGTTGTATGATTGTTTGGCGTGGTAAAGGCTTGCTCGTTCCCCTTGCTCTTATGATTGGAGGAGCTTTGGCGAATATGATTTATTCCTTCCTGCATCTTAATGTAAATAAGAGTACAGATAGTATCATCTTAGGATGTATGTTGGGGATTCTTGCTGCAGCAGTCAATTATTTGCTAACAAAGAAATTTGTTTCCGATCAAGTTCGGTATCTGATTGATGAGGAAACAGGGCAACGCATTGCTTTCCGCGATCGTTCTTCCTTCATGTTCATTCCTAATCGTTACTGGACATGGATTTTTGCAATTGGATTTATTCTAGTCAGCTTCGTAGCCCTAGTGAAGTAAAGCTAGAAGGAGTGTTGCTATTTTACTCAATGAACACAAAAAGCCTTTCAGTCTATACTGAAAGGCTTTTTTATTTCAAGTTTCTTACAGACTCAAATCAAGAAACGGTTGCTAGCTCCATCTGTTTCTTGGTTTGCTCCACCACTTCTTTGAGGCTGGTCTGAGCCATTTCCTTTTCCATGGCCAATTGAATCTTTTCCAGCTTCCCATCTAGGACGCCATGGATGCTATTTCCAATCGGACAAGCTGGATTTGGATGCTCGTGGAAACCAAATAATTGACCAGTCTTCCCAAGGCATTCAACCGCCTGGTAGATATCTAACAAACTAATAGCTTCCAATTCTTTGGCCATCTCGGCCCCACCTGTTCCACGCGCTACATGGATCAAGCCTGCCTTTTTTAATTGAGACAAGGTCTTTCGAATAATGACAGGGTTCACCCCAACACTGCCAGCAATCATATCACTGGTCACCTTGGTGCAATCTCCTTTTAAAGCAATCATGACTAATACATGGGTTCCAATGGTGAAACGACTTGAAATTTGCATGGATACTCCTCTCTTCCATCTAGATAGGGATGTCTTAAACTGGATCTAAAGCCATCAGTAACTAGACACATTTACTCTTCAGACGTTAAAATTCTTTCTTTTAGTCTATTATACCCTTATTTGTTGTAATGTCAACTGTTACACTAATTGAAAAAGTCTCTCAACCATGCGTCTACTTCTACATTGTGTCCCTCTCGCTGGGCTATTTCATGTAGAAGCTCATGATTATGGGTATGGTGGATCCCATTGACTAAACTTTCATAGTAAACTTGGAAGTAAGGGAGTTTCAGATCCTTAGCGAGCTGGAGTTCTTTCTCAATGTCATAGGACACCCGCCGAAAGTCAACATCTTTCAAACCCGATTCATCAAACTCTAGAATAGCATACATGGCCCGGAGATCCTTTCGAAGATTGGCTTGCAAAAAGAAGGGTTGGCCGATGGAACCTGGATTCAAGATGAGCTCTCCACCACTTCCATATCGGAAAAACTGTTGGTGGATATGACCATAGACTGCTAGATCACAAGGGGGATTGGTTACGAGGCGATCAAAATCTTTCTGGTCTCCTATATGGATCAATTCGCGTCCCCAGTTTTTGTCTGGCAGATGATGGGTAATGCCCACTCTTAAGCCGGAAACTTCCCGATGCACTTGCATGGGCAGACTTTGCATGGCCTCTATCTCTTCTGGACGAATTTCTTCTAAGATATACTGACAATGGCGCATCAAATAACGGTGACTAGCCCTTGATGGATCCAGCATCCCCTTCATCGCTCGCCACAAGCTATCTTCCCAATTTCCTAAAATCTGTACGGTAATGGGCAATTCTTCAAGTAGGTTCAAAAGATGTCGTCTACCAGTTCCCGGCATAAGGACATCCCCTAATAACCAGTATTCTTCTACACCTGCCCGCTTGGCATCTCCAAGCACAGCCTCTAAAGCAGTTGTATTCCCATGTATATCCGAAAGCAAAGCAATTTTTGTCATGTCTCTTCTCCTTCTTTCATTATACCAAAGCTCTAAAAAACTTCCACCCTAGGGTAGAAGTTTCTTTTTTATTCAACAGATTTCAAAGCCTCCAGCATGTCTACCTTACGAAGATGATGATTGACCAAGATTCCTAAGCTAGCTAGGATCAGAATGACGCAAGCGATAGGATAAAGATAGACACCAAGGGCCACCCGCGGATAAAAGAGAATGGCATCTGGGGCGATCATGGCAATCAAGAAGCGATGGAGATAAAAGCCTCCTAGCAAACCCAATCCTATCCCTACAAGAGACAAGAGGATAGTTTCTCGATAAATATAAAGGGTGACTTCTTGATGATGGAAGCCGAGGACCTTAATGGTGGATAACTCACGGATTCGTTCTGCCACATTGATATTGGTCAAATTATACAAAATAACCATCGCTAGCAAAATAGATACCAAAACTAAAATCATCATGGTCTTATTCAATGATTGGGCTACAGAACTGAAGAGAGAAATCAAGGAAGTATTTTGCGTAACAGCAAGCACCGCCCCTTCTTCCATCATGTCCCGACTGACCTTCTGGACCAACTGCTGAGAAGAAGACTGTAATCGGACCAAATAGGCATTCTTCTTAACACTTCTTCCATAGGTTTTCTGATAGGTCGCTTGATTCATATAGACAAAATGGCCAACATAATTTTCGGTAATCGCAGCCACCCTAATCGTATGGCCATCTATCCGCAAGTCATCTCCAACGCCCACCTTGGCCAGCTGCGCTAATTTGCTGGTAATTACCGCCCCATTGGATAGGTCGAGTCTTCCCCCTTCTGAGCGGAGACTGATAAAAGGTTCCAAGCTGTCTTTAGAGGACACCATTAAGGTCATGCTTTGTTTTCCACGTCCGGAAGGATAAGAAGCCTCCACTTGTTTTGTAAAAATGGCTTCTGTCTCTTTTATATCTGCTTGCTTCAAGCGCTTCTTCAAGGATTCTTCCTCTTCGTCTGTCAGGCTGGATTTGGTCGAGAGAATCATATCGTACTTGAGGATTTCCCCAAACTGGCGTTGGGGTACTCCACCGACTGAGGATTGAATCCCCAAGCCCGCAAAAAGAAGAGCAACCGAACCAGCAACACCAAATATGGTCATCACCATCCGCTGTTTATAGCGAAAAATATTTCTAGCGGTCACCTTTTGGGTGAAACTCAGACGTTTCCACAAAAACGGTAGCCGTTCGAGCAAAATACTGGATCCGGAAACTGGCGGTTTTGGAAGGAGGAGGTTACTGGCTTCTTCCTTCAACTCTCTCTTAGCGACTAGATAAGCTGGAAAGACGCTAGAAAGAAGGGAGAGCCCCAAGGCTAATAAGCTATAGGACCCATAAAAATACTGTTGACTAGTTCCTACGACCATCCCCTGCGTAATAATTTGCGAAATGGTTCCAGATAAAACATAATGACCGAGAAGAGTTCCGATGCCTGTCCCAACTGTTCCAGCAACCAAGCCATACAAGAGAAACTTTGCTAAGATATCTTTCGTTCGATAGCCCAAGGCCTTGAACAAGCCCGCATGGCTCCGTTCTTCATCAACAAAACGAGTCATGGTCGTAAACGTGACCATGGCAGCGACTGCGTAGAGTACCACAGGAAATAGATTGCCTACGGCGGAGATACTGGCACTGGCATTACTATACATGAGGTAACCCTGGCCACCTGGAATGGTTTTTCGATCATAGACATGATAGTTTGGTTGCTCTATATTTTTCAGATCTTCCTTGGCCTTTTCCAGGTCCTTCTGTTTAGTTGCTAGTTCCGATTCACCTGTCTGAATGTTGACCAATTGCTGATCTAGTTGCTTTTGAGCTTCTGCCAACTCGAGTCGCCTTGTTTCTAGTTCTTCCTTGGGCAAGAGTGTAGACAGTTGATTCAGTTTATTGGATTGCTCCGTCAATTGTGTCTGTGCTTGACCTGCCTTTTCGCGTGCGTCTGCTAACTGTTTGTTGGCAGCATCAAGTTCTTCTTGCCCTTTTTGGATTTTTTGTTTCCCATCAGCCTGTAGCTTTCGATAGCGCTCCTGACCATTTCCAGCTAAGAGTTCTTCCAGGTCCTTTTGATGGGAGGCCAGACGATCTTGATAGCTGGTTGAGAATGGATTGAACCCCCTCAAATCATCAAACCGAATCCGAGCAAGGCTATAAACAGGACTAGTAAAGGCTTCTTTTGAGAGGACACCATAGGCATCCAAAGAACCACTCCCACTCCTAGCTTGGCCCAAGTCTTTTTCGGACCACATCTCAGCAGACTTTACAAAGCCAACAATTCGATAGTTTTTTGTCTTTAAAACAGATGGACTTCCAGCTTTTTCATGTATCCTTAGCTGATCCCCAATCTGGTAACGATCTTTCCAAAACGCTGCTAGAGCGACCTCATCTTCCTTCTGCGGAAGCCGCCCTGCAGCCAGCTGAAAGCGTGAGATGGTTTCTGGAGTGGAAAAAAGTCGAACAGCTTCGTCCTTTCTGTCAATCGTCACATCTGTCAGGTAGGAAAACTCCAAGCTGGCCCCCGTCAATCCTTGTAGCTCTTCTTGGTCAGTCTTATCCAAACCAAGATCTCCCATGACAGCGAGGTCCAGCATCTCTTGTTGGTCTATAAAGCGCTGGGCAGTCCGATGCATATTTGGGGTCGTTACTTTTAAACCGACCAGGGCTAAGCTACCCAGCATCATCAGCGTTAAAATGGACAAAAAGCGCCCTTTGGAACTGGTAAAGGAATGACATAGATCTTTCCAATATACTTTTCGCTTCATGAACAACCTCCCTAATACTCTAGGCTATCGATATCTAGTGGAGTGTTATGGATGGTCACCGATTTTACTTGAGCATCATGCATCTGAATGACACGATCGGCTATTGGCGCTAAAGAAGCATTATGGGTGACGATAATCACTGTTGCCCCTTTTTTACGAGACATGTCCTGAAGAATCTTTAAAACCTGTTTACCGGTTTGGTAGTCTAAAGCCCCTGTTGGTTCATCACAAAGGAGAATCTTAGGGTTCTTAGCCACTGCGCGCGCAATGGCTACCCGTTGTTGTTCCCCACCAGATAGCTGGGCTGGAAAGTTGTTCAAACGCTCACCCAATCCAACCTCTCTCAAGACTTGTTCAGGATCTAAGGCATCAGAAACAATTTCAGAAGCCAGCTCAACATTTTCCTTGGCTGTCAAATTAGGGATGAGATTATAAAACTGGAAGACAAAGCCAACATCATTTCTGCGATAATCCGTTCGTTGGTGCGAGGAGAAGCTTGAGATGGCTTTCCCATCCACTAAAACCTCCCCTTCATCATTGGTATCCATACCTCCCAAAATATTGAGGACTGTTGATTTTCCTGCGCCTGATGCCCCCAAAATGATGACCAATTCGCCTTTCTCAATTTCAAAAGTAACATCTTTATTGGCAATGATGTCAGTTTCTCCTGACGGATAGCGTTTATAACTATGTTTCATCTCAATATAAGCCATATCTTTTCTCCCACTTAAACACAAGTTCCTATCTTTATTATAGTCCTTTTTTACCGGAAGACCAAGAACAATCAATCCCTTAAAACGACTAAAAAACAAGAAATTTGTGAGGGATGCATTTCCTCTATTTTATGAATAAAGCTATCCAAGAAACTAATACTTTTCTATGCAAAAATAGACAAGGAAAAAGCTTGATCTTATCTAGTTCCTGATATAGAAATCTTCAAGCATCATCTGCCCTCCTCTCTTTAGTTTGTGATATAATAACAAATAAGTATGAATTGTTATGATCGTTTAAATAACTGATATTTCAAGTTTTTCTTTCATTTTTATATAATAGCCCCTTTGAAAGTAGATCTGGGAAAAAATTTTATAATCCTTCCAAAATGGCTTTTATAGTATAAGAATAAGACCTGATTTCAAGCCATTTAGACTTATAGAATGATACTAAAATTTTATTCTGTTGATGAATAAATTTGATTTCTGTATAATATGATGATTAGTGAACAACATTTATACAAAATACATGATAAAGGAGGAACTATGACCCGAAAAAAGAGAAAAACGAATTCTAAAAATGCTATCCGAAGCGCCCTATCACGCCTGCTTCTTGAACAATCACTTGAAAGTCTTACAATTAGCCAACTAACAAAGGAAGCCGGCATTAATCGAGGTACCTTTTACCTCCATTATGTAGACAAACAAGATATGTTCAACCAGCTAAAATCTGAACTTTTAGGCGAGTTGGGAGAACTTTTCGCTACAAGCACCGTCAATCGAGCAAATTTTCTTGCCTCACTTCAATATATTCAAGATAATTATGACTTTATCTATGCCTTGATGCAGATGGATTACCAAGAGTTTCATTTTCTAATGAAAAATTTCACCCTGCAACTTCTTGACGATACTCCACACGCCAAAGACCACTTGGTTAATAAATTCCAAGTTCCTTATAAGTATGCTGTTGAGATCTTTGCAGCTACGATTGAAGCCGTAATCACAAAATGGTTGTCAACTGGTGCAAAAGAAGAGCCGATTGAAATCGCGACAGTCGTATTAAGTGTAACTGACTTTACCACTTGGAACCACCCCATAACAGAATAAGAAAATGAGAAAACGAAAGTTTTCTTTTTTTTATGGATAAGAGCAACTAGCTGGAACCTAAACGCTCTCACAAGATTATTTGCCCAACTATCAGAAAACGTTTTCCTTTTCTTTCCTTTTTAGCTATAATATTTAGTATGGAAAAAAATAGAAATGAGGACCGTTTATGAAAAAGAAGAAACTTCTTTTACCGATCTTATTGCTTGCTCCTGCCTTCCTAGCTTCTCAGGTAGCTGCAGATGAGCAAACAGCTCCAGAAACTAACCTTGAAGTAGCTGCTGCTTCCACAAATGCTACAGATGCTGCTACTCCTGCTTCAACAGAAGCTAATACAGCTACTTCAGAAGGCGCTACAGAGAGCTCAGCTGACTTGCCTGAAGCAAATATCATTCATACCAACGATGTCCATGGTCGGATCGTCGAAGAAAAGGGTGTGATTGGTGATGCTAAATTAGCCGCAGTCATCGATGAAGAACGGGCGAAAAATCCATCTACTTTGGTCGTAGATGCTGGAGATGCCTTCCAAGGGCTACCGATTTCAAATAGTTCAAAAGGGGAAGAACGAGCTAAAATTTTGAACGAAATTGGCAACGATGCTATGGCAGTCGGAAACCATGAGTTCGATTTTGGTTTGGATGAGGCTAAGAAATACAAAGAAATCTTGAACTTCCCACTTCTCAGCTCCAACACCTACATCAACGGTGCTCGTTTATTTGAGGCTTCCACCATTGTCGATAAAGATAAGAATGTCGTTGGGGATGAGTTTGTCGTCATCGGGGTGACAACGCCTGAAACAGCCACTAAAACTCACCCTAAGAATGTCCAAGGTGTTACCTTTACAGATCCTATTTCAGAAGTAAACAAGGTCATCGATGAAATTGAAGCACGCGCTACTGCAGAAGGCAAGACTTACAAAAACTATGTTGTCCTTGCTCACTTGGGAGTAGATACGACTACACCAATCGAATGGCGAGGATCTACCTTAGCTGAAGAACTTTCTAAAAACTCAAAACTGAAAGGAAAACGCGTCACCGTTATTGATGGGCATTCCCATACTGTTCAATCAACCACATACGGAGATAATGTCACCTATAACCAAACCGGTAGCTACCTGAACAATATCGGTAAAATTACTTACCAAGCCAACCAATTGCTTGGTAACCCTCAACAAATTTCAGCAGCTTCAACCAAAAATGTCGTGCCAAATGCCAAAGTAGCTGCCATGGTCCAAAAAATCAAGGAACAGTACGATGCTGAGAATGCAAAAATAGTTCGTGACAATAGTCCGGTAGAACTAAATGGTCAACGGGAAAATGTCCGTGTCCGCGAGACCAACCTTGGAAATGTTGTAGCGGATGCCCTCTACGAATATGGACAAACTGGCTTTAGTCACAAGACTGACCTTGCTGTAACCAACGGTGGTGGCTTGCGCGAAACCATTGCAAAAGATAAGCCAATCACCAAAGGAAACGTTATTGCTGTTCTCCCATTTGGGAATACCATCTCTCAAATTAAAGTAACTGGTCAGAATATTGCCGATATGTTTGCTAAATCTCTTGGCTCTATTTTACAAGAAAAAGATGGCAAAACTGTTCTTGACGAAAACGGTCAACCCCTTCTTGAACCAAGCGGTGGCTTCCTCCAAGTATCTGGAGCGAAAGTTTATTACGATACAACCCTACCAGCTGAAAAGCGCGTCCTCTATATCGAAATTAAAAACCCAGAAACTGGTCAATATGAACCGCTCAACCTTGCTAAAGATTACTACTTGACTACCAATGACTTCTTAGCAGCAGGTGGAGATGGCTACACCATGTTAGGTGGAGCTCGTGAGGAAGGTCCTTCCATGGACGTTGCCTTTGCAGATTACCTTGCTAAGGCAGATCTCACAGCATATGCAACCATCAATCCAAATTCTCGTACCATTTCTATTTCTGCTAACAAAGATACCGATGGAGATGGTGTGGCAGATATTGAGGAAATCAAACAAGGAACAGATCCTGCTAATCCAAAGTCCTACCCAGGAAGCAATAACCAACCAGTTATCCCATCTACCGGTAAAAATGCTCAACCAACTAATCCATCTACCGGTAAAATGGATCAAACATATATTCCAGCTCTAGTTGGTACGAATTCTCCTAATCAACTAGCTAGCCAAACAAAGAATACTTTTACATCTGCTAAGGACGATACACAGATCAAGGCCAACAACCATCACTTGTCAGTGACAGTCGCTAAAACATTCACAGCGGGCTCTGCTACCCTACCAGAAACAGGAACTTCCGACTCTCCTGCTATCTACATGATCGCTCTGTTGACATCCATCCTAGCCTTCTTTGGTCTTAAGAAAAAAGAAGAAAGCAAATAGAATCTAGAAAAAAGCTTAGAAACAAAAGTTTCTAAGCTTTTAGAAAGTAGACAAACTATTTTAAAGTAAAATAAGTTAAGCGATTCTGCAAAGAAATAAAAATGAGTTCCAATTTTTAAATCGATTCAAAAAAAACCAAAACTTTCCGCCGTGAGAAAAGTGCCTGAAACAATTGTGTTTCAGGCACTCGGTAGTTTTGAGACCTTAGGCTCAAAACTAAGTCATGGAACTTCGTAGAAGTTCGCTGACGTCCGTACTCACCTAAGGAAAGTTTTTTAGAAGACTTTTTTCAATCTGAAGCTTAGTTTCTAAGCTTTTTTACTTATATATCGACTGAATCTTTTCCTTAGTTTTTCTTTAAAAGGTTTAGATTCGGATTTTTATGAGCGAAGAGAACGACCTCAATAAAGGTTCCCACTTGGAAGGCAAAGAGCAAGCCTACCAAAATATTGACCCGATGGTCTGTTTCATAGAATGGAGAGTTCCATAAGAAGTGATTGGCCACCGTGGAAACTACACACCAGAGACCAAAGAGCTTTTCTTTTTGCTTGGTGCACTGAGATAGGATGAGAAAGGCTCCAACAGATACAACAGCAGTGTAGACTGCATGAGATGCTAAACCACCAGAAATGCGGTTCACTGCCTCCGTTACTGCTGAGAGGTCTCCAGATCGCGTTTGACGCGCCACATAACCTAGATCTTCAATGATTTGGAAACCAAGACCAGATCCAAAGCCGGCGATTAAAATCGATTTTAAATCCTTGCGACCCAAAATCAAGAGGATCCAGAAAGCCACTAGAGCTTTGAAAAATTCTTCAGCAAAAGGGGCTGTCAAAGCATCTGTCCATTTATTAAAGGTACTAACATCCTGAATGAGATGACTATTGAAATGGTCAATGAGGCTGTTCCCTGAAAAACTGAGCCAGCCAGCAACAAAAGCACCTCCAAACATGGTCGCCCACAAAACAAGAAGAGGAACCTCAAATCTTTTTGCAAGTCGCTTAATAAAGAGATAAAGAGGAACGACAATCACCGCTAAAACGAGCAGATTTAATACCAAATCTCTTCCTGCTACTTGGCTAAACTCTTGTTGAGAGAGAGAGCCTAGCTCAAACTCCATCCCAATCCCTGCTAAGACCAGAAATAGGAAGAGCAATATTCGTTGAAACTTATTCATCCTTCTTACCTCCCTTTGCTTTCTTTGATTTGATGAAGAAAATTCCTACTCCTATCACTGTCACAAGGGCTAAGCCAATTGTAATGACAAAGTCATAGTCAAACGGTACCAAATTGATCTCTTCTTCTTGGTTTGCATCTTCTTCATCTGTTAAATCGTCAATAGCACCTTGTCCATATTGAGCAATCACCTTTTCTTCTGCTTCTTGACGAATTTCTTGCAGACGATCGAAGGTCTTTTGAGCTCGAGTCATGCTCGTTTCTGTCGCTTTTAGGCTCGCCTGCTCTGGCTGTGAAGCGAGGGCGATTTGTTCTTGATCACTGATTTCTTGCTCAGCCATCCATTGAGATTCTAGGCGTTCCATTTCAGTACGGATGGCCCCATCTCCGAATAAATCAGGATATTTGGCAACTAAATCATTAATGCGAGACATGGTCCAATACCAAGATTGGGGATTATAGGCTGTTCCTAATTCTTGATAGGCTTGGTAGGTATTGGTGATATTGCCATAGTAAGGCAAGTAAGGAGCATTTCGTGGGCTTCCCATCGCTAACCACATGGTTCCCCCGCCAGCACTATCAGGAACATTATCCTTTAATTGGAAAATATGGGCTTCCATGACATTCGGGTTCGAAATCGGGTATTTATAAACTTCATCAAACTTCCCTTTTTCTGGAATCCCTTTTCCATCCAACTCCATTTGATCTTGTGGTTTGAAGTCTGTTCCTTCTAACCGATTGCGTTGGAGATTCATCGCATCTCGTAGCGTCAATTTTCGATCCGTAGTATGCATCAAGTCAAAATACTCGTCATCGTAGTTCACATCTGCATCTGGATCCAGTGACTTAATACCAGACCAAACACGAGAACGATCTGCCTCATGCAAAGGAGGATTGTAGGATTGGGAAACATGGAACTGGCCATCGATTTCTTTATAGGTTCCTGCATCACGGGCCACTTTTTCAACATCCTTCGAGGCAATAGTCCGTTCCTTATCTGAAAAATCGACATGTCCTAAGAAGAAGGTATTTGGAAAGACTGCATAGCGATCTTCTGGGAAGAGAATGGCTACATATTGGTGACCAGAAAGGATCTCCATGTACCAGATACCTTCCTTGTCCGCGATCGTCACAATATTTCCTTCTGCTGCCCCTTTTTCTTCCACAATTTTCGCAATGAGCTCAACTCCTTCACGAGCCGTTTTGACACTTGGAAGAACGACAGTGGTGAGGGCAGATTCAGCCAAGCCGTCCTTTACATAAGGATCGACCTTTTTAATGTTGTCATTTGCTGAAGCTGAGACGGTCGCCGAGATGGACACACCATGCTCATTAAAACCAGCTTCATCAAATACACCCTGTTCTGGTGTAACATCTGGGACAGCTGTATATTTATAACTTACTTCTGGGAGCTCATACTTAAAGCCATTGGTGGCATCTTCAAAGACCTCCCCTTTCTTGTTATAAGTTCGTTCTCTGACCACAAAGTTCTTATTGTGGTTTGGTTCTAAGTCCTCCGTACGTCCGTACAAAGCATTCCCATCTGCTGTTAACTTTTTACCGATGATAAAACCTGTACAGGCCTCTACCGGTTGGGCAAAGAGGAAGAGAGCAGTGATCAAGCCCAAGGCTGATCGAGCATAACGTTTCTTCATATTGAACTCCTTTAACTAGATATTAACCGTATAACCTCTTTTAGTATACCTTTTGAACCAAAGTTTGGCAAGCGCTTACAACGACTGTAATCAAATGGTAATCTATCTGAAAATTATTTGATCTTCAAATTATCAACCAAGCTGCACTATCTAAGTGTACACTAAAAAGCTCGGAACTGCTTCCAAGCTTTTTCTGAATACTCTCTACCTTTTTAGGAAAGAATCAGGCTCGCGACAAGGGGACTTATAAAGACGTAGAAAACGCCAGTTATCCCAATTGCTAAGCCTCCCATAGCTCCGGCTACTTGACCATACTGAAAGGCTGTACCAGTCCCCACCGCATGACCTGTACCCCCAAGGGCCAAACCAATGGCAACAGGATCCTCTACTTTTAGGCATTTAAGAATCGTTGGTCCTAGGACACTTGTCAGGATACCTGTCGCTACAACGACAACCAGGGTAATGGTAGTAATTCCCTGCATTTTTTCAGCAATCCCCACTGCCATGGCTGTTGTCACAGACTTTGGAAAGAGGGAAATAGCTAGAAAGTACTTCATCCCAAAAAGCTTAGCCAAGACAGCTGTAAAAAGCGTGTTGACTACTACTGCTAGAAAACTACTAAGAAGAATACTCTTGGCATGGTGTTTCATCAGATGAAAACTCTTATACAAGGGGATTCCCAGGACAACCGTTGAGGGCACAATCAAATTACTGAGGTAGGTTCCGCCAATATTATAGGCCTTATAGGAAATCCCTGTCAGCTTTAAAAATCCAATGATCAAGACCGTTGCAACTAAGAGGGGGGTCGTGATCGGATGGGGAAAGCGACGAAAAATCATCATCCCAATCAGATAGGCAAAGACTGATAAAGAAATCCCAAAGAGAGGATTTGACCACAAACTTTCCATTATTTCTTCCCTCCTTCATAATCCCCCTCATACCTTGTCTTGATAAAGCCAACAACAAGCGCAATGAGGGTTACATTGATGATGATAGCCCCTAAAATAATCAACACGATGGGCAATAAATAAGGCTGGATGACATCAAACTTATCCATAATCCCAACCGCTGGAGGTAAAAATAAAATCGTCATATTGGCTAAGAGAAAAGATCCGACCAGATTCACATGGCGGATACGAAGCCATTTCAACTGCAAGCAAAGAAATAGAATCAGTAGACCAATAATACTACCTGGAATTGGCAAATGAAAGAGGGTCGATATCCCTTCCCCAATCAAAGAGATGGTAAAGATAATCATCAGTTGAACATAGAGTTTCACGCGCTTCTCCTCAAAATTCTTGAAAGATACACTAACAGTCTACTCCTTTTCTGTAAAAAATCAAGTATTTTCAGAATGTTTTCAGATATAAAAGACAAGGACGACTGCAAGGGGGTCCTTGTCTAGAGAGCTATTTATATTTTCTTGGCTAGCATGGTCGCAAAGCGTAAGGCAATTCGATTGCCATTTTCATCACGTCGGTGCAGATGCCCTGGATTTTCATTGTATTTAACGAGTTCCCAATCCTTGTAGTAGTCTGCTAGCTCGCCTTCCTTAAAGGTAAAGGAAAAAGGAACCTGGCAAGGATAGTCCTCTGTATCCATGGCACAAACAATCAAGTTATAGCCTCCCGGATTGGTCTGGTCTTGCATATTTCGAATAATCGCTGGAATGCGATCCGCTTGCAAGAACATGAGGACAACCGTTGAGACAATCAAATCATAACTTTGTTTTAGGTTCGCTGAGTTGATATCATAGAGTCCCACAGTCATTTCCAAATCTTCTTGTTCTACAATACTTTGGAGGATCTCTAGGGCTAATTCATTTTGATCGACTGCTGTCACTTCAAAGCCATGCTGGGCCAAAAAGAGAGCATTTCGTCCTTGTCCACACCCCAAATCCAAGGCCTTGCCTGGAGAAAGGGACTCCATGGCTTCTAGCACTTCCGAATGGACGGGATTGCTATTATATTTTTTGGGGAAATAATCTTTGGGCTCACAGTAGAATTCCAAAAACCATTCCACATCATCTGTAAGGGCCTCTACACGATGCCAAGCTTGCGGCTGTGCCATCGGGTTATCCGCACCTGCCTCAAAAACATGGCTAGCTACTTCTTCCCCATCTTCCGTCAGCTCAACAAACTTGAGTTTTCCTTTTAGGACTGTAATCTTTCCCCAAGTACCTACTTTGGTATTGTGTTTTCTTTGGACTGCTTCAGGCATGGTATCCTTGGTCCACAAAGGCATCCGTTTATAGGCAATTAATTTTTCAGGCATCCGTTTCTTCTCCTTCTTTCTATCTATCCCTATCATACAAAAATTGCATGCAAATAACAATAAAAAGAGTGGAATTACAAGCTCCTTTTCTGAAGACTTCTATTCCACTCTCTTAGAATCCAGTTGTGGCAGGATGCTGATTTAACAGTCTCTGTCTACTTATTCTTCATTTTCATTCTTTTTTGATTTTTTAAAGTAGAAACCTGCCAAGCCAAATCCTGCAAGAGCCAAAACTCCTAAGACGGCAGATAAACTGCTGTTTGAATCACTTGCCTTGCTAGATGATTGACTAGAAGCTGTTTCTTCCTTCTTATCAGTTTCTTTCGATGCATCTTTTTCAGCTTGAGCTGCTGCTACCAGATTGGCCTTGTTATAGCCGTCATATACAAAGTCTGCTTCCAAACCTTTTTCTGTACGAATCTTATCTTCCATCTCGCTTTCAACTTGCTTGATTTGTTTGAAGATCGTTTCCGCACGTTTAAGTGAGTCACTTGTTACTTCATCTGCAGTAGCTTTCGCTTGGTCATCAGTGAGTCCACTATATTTTTGATCCAAAGCTGCTTGTTCTTTGATCCAGCCTTTTTCCAATTCTTTCCACTTCTCTTGGATGCTGTTGCCAAAGAGGTCTGGGTATTTCATGACCATTTGGTCAATATGCCAAACAGCCCAATACCAAGAAGTTGGATCGTATTTGGCAGAGCGAACTTTGAATGGTGCATAGGTATCGTTGACAATACCATAGAATGGCACATAAGGCGTGTTCCGGCTTTGAGCGAGACCTAACCAAACGACACCACCAAATGGAGTCGGCAAGTCCTTCTTAATTTGGTAGACGTGGGCGTTAATGACGTTTTCATTTCCCAAAGCATATTTGTATTTATTGGTATCGACTTCTTTACCTGGTTCCACCAAGTCATCTGGTGTGTATTGTTTAAGGTGTTCGAACCGGTTCCGTTGTTCAGCGAAAACATCTTCTAGACTATACTTTTTAGAAGGATCCGTTGGTTTGCGCAAGAGGTCAAAGTGCTTATCATCATATTTGATGTCCGCCTTCGGATCCATCAAGGTAATCCCTGCATAGGTCCGTGAGCGGTTGCGTTCGGTATATTCATCTGGACCATAAGAGTCTGCAATATGGAAGTTACCATCTTTATCAGTCTTGTAGTGGTCTGCCTTTTTAGCAACTGCTTCCACATCTTTCGAAGCAATGACGTTGTCCTTGTCCTTGAAATCCACATGTCCTAGATAGTAGGTATTGGCAAAGATGGCATAGCGGTCTTGAGGGAATTTAATGGCTACATATTGGTGACCAGAGAGGATTTCCATGTACCAGAGTTCATTCTTATCTGCTACGACAATGATGTTTCCTTCGGCAGATCCTTTTTCATCAAGTACCTTAGCAACCAACTCAATTCCTTCACGAGCTGTTTTGGCACGTGGAAGAACCAAGTCTACCATAGCAGCTTCAGCCAAGCCATTTTTCACAAGTGGATCTGCTTCCAAAATCTTATCGTGTGGGGTTGCAGATACGGTAGAAGTCATGGAAACGCCCGCTTCGTTAAAGCCATGTGCTCCGAAGTTCCCGTTGGAACCATCTCCATGGGCTGCATCATAAGTTGCGGTATATTTCATTTCATGACTCAAGTGAGGATAAGCAAAGCCGTTGGATTCGTCCTCCAACATATCCCCATCCTTATAGTCTTTGGCAGGTACCACTTCATAGGTTTTATTGTGGCGACCACCATCGGGCGCATAAGGATAGTCTTCAGTCCGCCCAAAGAGCATGGAACCATCAGTCGTGAGTTCTTTCCCAACAATGAAGGCTGAGCAGGCCTGCGCAACTTGAACTGGAATCAAGGCAAAGACCATCAAAGCAATCATCAGTTTGACCAGTAGTTTTCTCATAGTCGATCTCCTTTATGACTACAAAAGAGGCTAGAAAATCAATTTCAAGCCGACGAAAAACAACTATACCAACGCTACCTTCAGTATACCCCTATCCAGATAAAAATGCAAGCGGTTTCAAGAAGAGAAATTTAAAAATAGGAACAGTTTTCAGCCCTTGCTTCAGCTGTTCCTATTTCTTACTTTAACGCGTATTGTATTGTTTCATGACACGAGCAATGTCACGATTTTGTTCCCGCCGTTTGATGGATTCACGTTTGTCATAATCGTGCTTCCCTTTGGCTAAGCCTAACAAGAGCTTAGCATAACCATCCTTAAGGTAAACCTTAAGGGGAACTAGAGTCATCCCAGTCCCTTTAGTTTCCTGCTCCAGTTTTTGAATCTGTTTCTTATGCAGCAAGAGTTTGCGACGGCGTTCTGGGTCTTGATTCCAGATATTGCCTTCCTCATAGGGAGCAATATGAACATTGCTGAGCCAGACTTCCCCATTTTTGACTTGGGCAAATCCATCCTTGAGGTTGATACGAGCTGCTCGAACACTCTTGATTTCTGTACCAGTGAGGACCATTCCTGCTTCAATGGTATCAACAATTGTATAATCGTGGCTTGCTTTCTTATTTTGTGCGACGACCTTTCCCTCGCCCTTTGCCATGCTTAGCTCCTTTCTTAGCTACTTCCTTGTAAAAAGGTTTCTTACTCTTTTTCTTCTTGTCTTTTGGTGAATGCTTGCGCTTGTTCTCTCTAAAGCCTCCTTGCTTTCGTTCTTCTTTCTTAGAAGAAGGGTGCTTAGAGTGTCCATTTCGATCTTTACGGCCCGATGCTTTAGTGACTTTTTCAATCAAATCCAGCTCACTTGGGATATACGAAAAATCAATCTCACCAGTCATCTTATCCGCTCTTTCGACCCTGATTCGGATCTCCTGACCGACACGGAAAGTGACGCCTGATTTTTCCCCGCGCAAGGTCAAATCGCGCTCGTTAAAATGATAAAAACCAGGTAAGGTGGTGATGTGGATCAAACCTTCTACAGTATTTGGCAATTCAACAAAGAGACCAAACTTGACGACACTGGACACCAGAGCATCGTACTCTTCGCCAACATAGTCCTCCATGTACTCTGCCTTCTTCATGGCTTCTACTTCCCGTTCCGCATCAATGGCGCGGCGTTCCCGACTAGAGGATTGGCTAGCAATATCTGGAATGACCTGTTCAAAATGGCTAGCCACTTCAGAATCTTTTCCATACTCTCGCACCATGCGGTGGACTAATAAGTCTGGATACCGGCGAATCGGACTGGTGAAGTGAGTATAGAACTCAGCTGCTAGCCCATAGTGTCCGTGGTTGTGCTCGGAATAACGCGCTTGCTGCATGGAACGAAGCAACATCATAGACAAGACATCAGCATAGGGTTCCCCTTCTACCTTCTTCATGATGTCCTGCAAGGTTTCCTGACTCATGGAATTAGCTGTCCCATAAATTGGAAGGCCAAAACTAGAAGCATAATCGATAAACTTTTGCACCTTCTCTGCTTTGGGTTCTTCGTGAATCCGGTAAATAAAGGGAAGTTTTCGTTTGGCAAAATGCTCAGCTACTGTCTCATTGGCGATCAGCATGAAGGATTCAATCATCCGTTCTGCAACCCCACGTTGGCGCAAGACGATGTCTACTGGTTTTCCTTGAGGATTGACCAGGATTTTTGCTTCATTGGTATCAAAGTTCAGGGCTCCTCGTTTTTCCCGCATTCCTTCTAAGATCTGATGAAGACCAACCATGGCTTCGATACTTGGGACAATGGCTTGGTATTCCTCACGCTTCTCCTGGTCTCCAGCAATGATCTCATTGACATCGCTATAGGTCATACGGAAAGTCGTTTTAATGACAGTTTGGGTGATCTGGTAACGAAGTACCCGACCACGCTGGTCAATCTCCATAATGGCTGACTGGGTCAAGCGATCCACTTGAGGGTTTAAGGAACAAATCCCATTTGATAGACGCTCAGGTAACATGGGCACGACCCGGTCTGTCACATAGACAGAGGTTGCCCGGTTGAGGGCTTCCTTGTCCAAGGCCGAACCTTCGGTCACATAATAAGAGACATCAGCTATGTGAACGCCAAGCTCAAAATTCCCACCTTCCAAACGCTTGATGTGAACCGCATCATCCAAGTCCTTGGCATCGGCACCATCAATGGTAAAGATGATTTCATCTCGAAGATCCAAACGTCCCTCCATATCCTTCTCACTAGGCTGGTCTGGGATGCTTTCTGCTTCTTTGAGGACTGCTTCTGGAAATTCTGAGACGATATCCATAGACTCTAAAACTTCCAAGACATCGATCCCAGGATCTGTCACATGCCCAACCACATCTTGTACTGAGGCAACAAAGTAATTGTGCTTCCGACTTGGATACTGTTCAATAGCTACCTTGAGAACTTCCGTTCCCTCTAATTGTAGGGCAGGTTTTTTCACGTAGATGCGTTGGCTAATCTTTTGATTCTTTGAAAGGATGTAGCCTGCATATTTGGGTTTTTCCTCATCCAAAACGATTTGGCCGACGACTGTTTGGAGGCTGTGCTCCAAGACATCAATGATTTTCCCCTCTGCCGCAGTCCCCTTTTGCCGATCGGCGACCTTGGTGATTACAACCTCAACTGTATCCCCATCAATGGCATGGTTGACATCATTTCGTCCAATAAAAAGGTCCTCTTCTTCCCCCTCTAGGCTAACAAAGCCAAAGCCACTCTTATGAGCATGGAAAATCCCTTTCACAGTAATGACGCCTTTTGGCTTGGCATCAAGGAGACTTAAAAAACCATTTTCTTCAAAGGTTAGTTGACGACGTCGCTCCATCAGCGAAATAGTCTTAATCAGTTCACGAAAACCTTTGGCGTCTGTACTCCCAATGGCTTGAGCCAACTGATCAACCTGAGCTTTTCCCTCCTGTTTTAAATAATCAATAATTTTACTTTTCATATCTTGTGCTGGATACCCAGCCTCCTTTATTTTCTTTCTTTCAGAGAGATTTCTTTGCAAGTGACAATCTCCCTATCCAACGACCCATAGATGAAAAAATAGGCAAAGACAATGTCTAAGCCTATCTTATTTACTGGATAATACCATTAGAATCATCGCAATGAGTAACCAAAGGAAAATCATTACTCCTGTCAATCGTTGCATCACTGCTTCGAATCCACGAGCTTTTGAACGTTCAAACAAGTCATTTGAGCTTGCATCGAATACGTTGCTAGATTGATTTTTAGTCGGTTGCATGAAGATAGCGATAATAATTAATACAGATAGTACCAATAAAATAGTAATCAACGGTTTAGTCATAATTTAAAAACTCCTTAAAATCCTATCTATTTTACCATAAAAATCATTTCGTTTCAAGATGTAATGTCACTTTTCTCTCTTTGGGACAATACTTCAAAACTTCAATTTTTTCAGGGTGGGTCTTCATATTTTTACTTGTCAAATAATTCTGACTACCACAGCTCGTGCAGGTTAGTTGTACTTTAATGCGCACTGATTTCTCTCACTTTCAAATACTTTCTAAAGATGAATAAAAGGAAGGCCAAATCTATAAAGGCTAGGATAGCAGTCCCATAGAATACCCAATGGTAATTGACATGCATGGCAATACTAGAGCCCATCATGGGACCAAGAACTCCCCCAACATAAAAGAAGAGTTGGTTGTAACTAAAAATCCGAGAAATTCCTTCCTTGGGAGTCATGCGGTTTAAGAGAGCCGTCACTCCGGGCATTAAGGCTCCTGTCCCAATCCCAAATAGGAAACGAAGAAAGCCTAATTGAAAAGGGGTCTGAGCAAGGGCACAGAAGATATAGAGGATACCACTATAGAGAAGAGCTAAAAGTAAGAGGCGATGGTTGCCAATTTTATCTCCGAGCTTCCCCATCCATCCCGATGTCAGGATACTAGAAATCCCCATCGCTGATACGATCAGCCCAGATACAAAAATAACATTGTCGCTCTGGCCAAGCTCTCTTACATAGAGTGGAAGAATGGGAGAAATGGACTGACCGATCATCTGAATGGTCATACTGGTCAAAAAGAGACCCAGTAAAATGTCCTTATGCTGGATAGAAGTCAATAATTCCCAGCTTGAAAGGTGCTCCTCCTTGGATATTTGTTGGTAGTCTTCCTCAATGCCCCACCAAGTCAGGACAGAGACGAGAAAGAGGAAAAAACCAACGAGGAGAAAGACATTCCGCATACCAAATTGCTCTGCAATCAATCCTCCCAACAAGGGGCCCATCAAGGTACCGGCAACAGTTCCCGTCGATAAGGTTCCTAGAGCGTATCCAGATTGATTCTTTGGCACCTGACTGGCAATGAGAGCCGTGCTGTTAGGGACAAAGCCTGAGAAGACACCATTTAATAAGCGTAGGAGCAACAACCAAAAGACGGAGGGGACAAAAGCAATTCCTCCCATGGTCAAGGTCATGGCAATCGAGGCTCTCAACATCATGGGTTTCCGACCATAACGGTCTGCCAGACTCCCCCAGATTGGGGCCATTAGAGCAGAAGTCAAAGAGGAGGAGGCGACTGCAATCCCAGCATAAAAAGGAACTGCCGGACCTTTTACCCCCAACTCCTCCACAAAAAGAGCCATAAAAGGGACCACCAATGAAAGACTGGCACCTACGAAAAAGCAGCCAATCCAGGCAATAAAAAGATTTTTACGCCAATTGATTTCCAGTGAAATAGGATCATCTTCTTTCTATTTGTTCTATAGCCCGATAGATTTCCTGATAGAGGTGATCACGCTGGCTATTGTTATCGATCACGAGATCGACAAGAGATTTTTTCTCATCTAGAGGCATCTGGGCTACCAAACGATCGCGCGCCTGGACCTCCGTTAGGGCGTTTCTTTCCATTAGACGTTGCAACTGAGTATCTTCCGTCACATAGACCAGCCAGACTTGGTCAAACCAGTCCAGATATCCTTGCTCGATTAACAAGGGGATATCCATGAAAAAGAGGTCTTCTGTTGCAGCTAGTCGGTCCCGTTCTCGCGCCAGAGCTTTGCGAATGATGTCCCCTTGTACTTGGTTGGACCAGACAATCTCTTTTTGGCTTGAGAAGATGCGTTGAGCCAGAGCAGGACGATTCAAGTCTCCTGTATCTAGAAGGATGTCCCTTCCAAAATGCTCTACCAAAGCTTGATAGAGTTCTCCACCTGGTGCCTGCAGGTCATGGACCACTCGGTCAGCATCAATGACAGGATATCCCTTTTCTCTCAAATAGGAGGTGACAGTGGACTTTCCTGAAGCAATCCCTCCTGTTAATCCGATGATTCTTGTCATCTAGTTCTCCTTTTGACAGTGAGGGCAAAAATGGGTTCCGCGTCCCCCCAGCTGGATTTTCTCAATCGGTGTCCCGCAGCGCAAACAAGGCTGGCCTGTTTTCCCATAGACCTGGTGTTCTTCCTGCATGGTGCCATCCTCACCAAAAGCATTGCTGTAAGAGCGAATGGTGGAGCCACCCTTTTCAACAGCTTGGGCAAGCACAGCAATTGTTTCTTTGCGAACGGCTTTGGCTTCTCTAGCAGTCAAGCTTTGACCTAAACGGGCTGGATGAACCTTGGCTCGATAAAGGACCTCATCTACATAGATATTGCCCAGACCAGCCACTAATTTTTGGTCCAAAAGAGCTGATTTAATGGGTTTCTTTGATTTTTTAAGAGCTGCTTGGAAGGCTGGTTCTTTAAAATCCGCTTCTGTCGGCTCTGGACCAATCTTTTTCGCCAAAAAGTAGCTGTCGACAAGCTCAGGTACTAGGACTTCCATGGTTCCAAACTTGCGGACATCTTCATAGACCAGAGTGCTGCCGTCTGTAAAATGAAAGAAGACATGGGCATGCTTGCGAAGAGGGACTTCGTCTGGATAAAAGAAATACTTGCCTTCCATCCGCAAATGCGAGATGAGGACCAGATCCGTCAGATAAAACAAGAGATATTTCCCACGGCGCCCCATGGCCCGAATTTCTTGACCTGGGAGATCTTGTTGAAAAGCATCCAGATCCGTCTGAATCATCTTTAGATACTTTACTTCCACGGACTGGATGGTTTTTCCAAGAATTAATTTCTCAAGACCGCGTCGGACAGTCTCTACTTCTGGTAATTCAGGCATAGAACTCCTTTCAAAAACAAGAAGCAGGCTTCTGCCCACCTCTTATTAATATTCTTTTTCGTTGTATCCGAAATCAGCAAGATCCAATTTCTTATCCCGCCAATTTTTCTTGACTTTCACCCAGGTTTCTAGGAAGACCTTGTCCCCTAGCATGAGCTCAATATCCTTACGCGCAAGGGTTCCGATCTTCTTGAGCATGGCCCCGCCTTTTCCGATGACAATGCCTTTTTGGCTATCGCGCTCGACCATGATGGTTGCTCGGATATGGACCTTATCTGTCTCTTCATCCCGCTTCATAGAATCCACGACTACTGCAACAGAGTGGGGAATTTCTTCCCGCGTTAAGTGCAAGACCTTCTCGCGAATCATTTCAGAAACTAAGAAGCGCTCTGGGTGATCAGTAATCTGATCCGCAGGGAAATATTGGAAACCTTCTTCTAAGTTTTCGCTCAAAATATCAATCAAATGCGAAACATTGTTTCCTTGAAGGGCTGAAATCGGCACGATTTCCTTGAACTCCATCTGACTACGGAAGTCATCGATTTGCGCCAAGAGTTGGTCAGGGTGGACCTTGTCGATCTTGTTGACCACCAGAATAACCGGTACCTTAGCTGCCTTGAGGCGCTCGATGATCATGTCATCGCCCTTCCCACGTGGCTCGTCTGCTGGGACCATAAAGAGAACGGTATCGACTTCTCGAAGGGTGCTATAGGCCGACTCTACCATGAAGTCTCCAAGCGCTGTCTTGGGTTTGTGAATCCCTGGGGTATCGATAAAGACGATCTGTTCCTTATCGGTCGTGTAGATTCCCATAATCTTGTTGCGCGTTGTCTGCGCTTTATCACTCATGATGGCAATTTTTTGCCCCATGACGTGGTTCAAAAAAGTTGACTTCCCGACATTGGGACGTCCTAAAATGGCTACAAAGCCTGATTTAAATGTCATAGTTTCCTTTCATGAGGGAAGTCTCCCTCTTATCCAAATACCAAAGCCCACAACTTGGGCACAAATATGATGAGACCTGTCACAAAGGCAAAGCCCGAAATAACGAGAACCGCTCCTGCCGCCATATCCTTGGCATTCTTTGCCAGCATGGAGAAATGGTAATCGCTCGCCAAATCCACTACATTTTCAAGAGCAGAATTCATGATTTCAAAGGCAATGACCAAAGAAACACTTAAGAGTAGAAAGAGCCACTCTGTTGCTGAAATGCCAAAAAGGAAGCCTGCAACAATCGCTAAGATAGCTGAAAGTGCATGCTTACGCATATTTCGTTCCTCTTTAAAGGCTGTGAAAATCCCTGTTAAAGCAAATTCAAGACTGGCAATCAGTTCTCGATTTTTCCATTTTCGTTTATTGTCTTGTGAGTCCATAGGCTGTCAAAATCTCTTCCTGTAAGCCAAACATTTCCTTTTCTTCTTCCGGCGTATAGTGATCATAACCGTTGATATGAAGGAAGCCATGCACTGCTAAAAAGCCCATCTCGCGCTCAAAGCTATGACCATACTCAGCTGCTTGCTCACGCGCCTTGTCTACAGAAATAAAAAGCTCTCCAATATAGGTATCGAATTCAGCCATCATCTCGGCTAACTCTGGATGGTCTTCTAAATCTTCTTCCGAAAAAGCAATGTCCATCTCTGGTTTGTATTCCAGACTGATTACATCCGTTGGGCGATCCGTGTCCCGGTATTCCAAGTTCAATTCATGGCTACGTTCGTTGGTTACAAAGGTCACTGCCATTTCCTTGTCTTCTTTGCCCAATTTTTTTGCAGCAAATTCTAAAATTTCCTGGGTTTGTTTGATCATTTCTTCAGAGACTTGACCGGTCTCATCAACCATTTCAATATACATCTTGGATCACCTCACTATCATTTCAATTATAGCATAAAAATAGCGTATATACTAGAATACACGCTACTTTTACTATTTGAAGAATGCCCTTTTATTCAACCGTCTGTTGGATAGCTTGCATCTGGGCATAGATGCCACCATGAGCAATCAAGTCTGCATGTTGCCCACGTTCGACAATGCGCCCTTCTGATAGAACCAAGATCTGATCTGCATCTTGAATGGTCGATAAGCGGTGGGCAATAATAAAGGTCGTCCGGCCCTTTTGCAGGACTGCCATAGCCTTCTGAATGATCTCCTCTGTCTCCGTATCAATGTGGGAGGTTGCTTCGTCCAGAATCAAAATTTTCGGGTTCATGTAGAGGGTCCGAGCAAAGGAAATCAATTGGCGCTCCCCGCTTGAGAAGGCAGATCCCTTTTCAACCACTGGATGGTCGATTCCCTTTTCTAATCTCTGGATCATAGGCAGGGCACCGACCTGTTTTAGAGCATCCAAGACGCGATCACGGTTGATATCTGTTTGACTCATGGCCACATTGCTAGCAATGGTCCCTGAGAACAGATAGGGATCCTGTAAGACAATTCCCATATGGGAGCGAAGACTCTCTCTAGAGAAATGGCGAATATTCTGGCCGTCGATCCGGATTTCCCCCTCCTGCGGATCATAGAAACGATAGAGCAAGTTCATAATGGAGGATTTACCCGAACCGGTATGGCCAACCAAGGCAAGGGTTTGACCCGGATGAGCTTGGATGGAAATGTCCTTCAGAACTGGCTTGCCTTCTTCATAGGCAAAAGTGACCTGATCAAACTCCACAGCCGCCCGATCTATTTGGATCTCTTCTGTTGCATCTGCCTCTACCTCTTCATCTAGGAAAGTCAAGACTCGCTCCCCTGTTTCCAGAGAGCGTCGGATATCTGGAAGACGACGGATCAAATTGGCCATGAGATCAAAAAGCTGAATAACATAATTGAGATTGATAAACAAGAAACCTGCAGTCATCCCCAAATCTCCCCCAAGATAGGATAGGCCTGCAATAGTTAAAATTCCTGCAATGACAATGTATTTCAAGAATTCTGTCAGGCTCCAAGAGGCAATGGAGTCTGCTAGAACCAAACGATCATAGGCCACAGTCATCTTGTCTGTCGTCTGATCAAACTCATCAATCACGCGCTCTTCTTGTCCGTAAAGTTGGATCATACTCGCTCCATGAAGCAGTTCATTAACCTGGGTATTGATCTCACTTCTGGAATCAAAGAAGTCCTTCATGGGCTTGTCCGTCATGCGCTTATACAAGGCCTGAATCCCGTAAAAGATAGGGAAAATCAAGCATAAGAGGAGACCCATCATGGGATTGATAGTAAAGAGAACTCCCATGATAAAGAAGAAACGCATCAAATGAATGACCAAATACATACAGGAATTGTAAAATTGAGTCCGTAAGGTCTCTGTATCATTAACAATTCGTGTAGCAATTTTCCCTGCTGGCTTGTCATCAAAGTAGGAAATCGGTAGTTGTTGCATCACGAGGAAGGCTTGATCGCGTAGCTGTGCAGTTACCTTATTGCCTCCATGGATCAAAACCCGATTGCCTATATAACTGACAATCTGACCCACTGCCAAAACAATCAGATAGAGGATACCCATAGGATAGAGTGCTCCTAACTCTCCTCCCTGACTCAAGGCTGTCAAGGGACCATCAATCATTTTTTGTAGAATAAATGGCGATAGATCTGACAAAATCGTTGCCAGCAAAAGACAGATGAAACCAAGGATAAAAATACCAGGAAAAAGCGATAGTTTTTGTAATAGTCGTTTTAAAATACCCATCTTATTCTCCTTCCTGTCTTTGTTGCCGTTGGTATTGTTCGTAATACCAACCTTCTTGAGCTAGTAAATCACTAGCTGTTCCTTCTTCTACAATCCGTCCTTGATCTAACACAAGGATCCAATCTGCCTTATGGACAGCTGAGAGACGGTGAGAGACTATCAAGGTTGTCTTTCCTTGTCGCTCTCTTTGAATGGTCTCAATAATGGCCTGTTCCGTCTTGGCATCCACTGCGGATAAAGAATCATCCAAGAGCAGCAACTGGGCATCACGTAAAAAGGCACGTGCCAGAGAAATCCGCTGCTTCTGCCCTCCCGATACGGATACTCCCTTTTCTCCGATCAAAGTATCCAGGCCATCCGACATCCGTTCCAAATCATCTGCAAAGGCTGCCTGAGCGATAGCATCCATGATTTCCTCTTGACTAGCTCCCTTCTTACCAAGGGAAATATTTTCTAAAATAGACTTCGAAAATAGGATGTGTTCCTGCGAGACGTAACCGATTTTTTCCTCAATAGAGCGTCTCACGTAACGAGCAACGGACTCCCCATTAATGGTAAATGTCCCTTGCCCAAGTGGGTATTGACGTAAAAATTGACGGACCAAGCTTGTCTTTCCTGCTCCTGTTCGACCCACAATCCCAATGGTTTGCCCTTTATTGAACTGCAAAGAAATCTGAGAAAGACTCTCCTTCTCCGCCATCGGATAGGTAAAAGAATAGTTTTCGAAAACTACCTCATTCAGTTCCTCTAGCCAATCGTCCCCATCTCTTTCCAAGTCATCATCCTCTTCGACCAATTCTGACAATTTTTTGTGGGATGTTTTGGCTGTTTGATAGACAAGGATGAAGTCTGCTAGCATCCACATCGGCTCAATCAAGGCCACTAGATACAATTCTAGACCTAGCAGTTGACCCAAGCTAATCTGTCCAGTCTTCAAGAAGTGACCCCCACAGACCAAAAGCAGGACGGTTGAAACCCCGATAAAGAAGAGGGCAAAAGGACCAAAGGCATTTTGAATAGAGGCGATCTTATCCCCCGTCTTGGCCAAACTTTCTGTCCGCTCTTGAAATTGTCGCACCTGACGCTCCTTGCGGCTATAGGCCCGCATGACCCGAATCCCTTCGATGGATTCTAAGACCTCATCGTTTAAATGGGCCACCGCATCACGGTTTTCATCCACATAGATCTCTTCCTTCTTCCCCAGGAGATAGGTTGATAAAACCAGAAAACTCATAGGAATAAAGGAAATTAAACTTAACTGCCAGGAAATCAAGAACATAGCTGGAATAATAAAGAGGAACAAGCCTCCTCCATAAAGGACAATCAGCATCCCATAGCCGACCATCCCCATCATCCCGTCTACATCCGTGGTAAAACGAGTCAGAAGATCCCCTGAACGAAACTTTTCATAAAATGCCCGTCTCATGGCTACGAGCTTACGAAAAGCTTGCCCCTGTAGCCTGGCCTTGTAATGGACCGAAGCTTGAAACAACTTCAGATGCCAGTAGTAAGCAGAAATGTAATTTAAAAAAGTAGCTCCCAACAAGAGAGCAATATCTCTCGTAAAACTTGCCTGAGTCAAGGTCTGCTTGCTTAGCTGGTCGACTAGTCGTTGAATGACCTGTGTCGGTATTAAAATTGTATAATCATAAATCACTAGGACCACAGCAATGCTGAGATACAGCCACTTATGCTCCCAGATGTACTTACATAAAGCTCCTATCATCTTCTCCCCTTTCAATTTGGCACAGAAAAAACCCAAGTAGGAGCTGAGTACGTGCTCAGTCCACACTTGGGCCTTCTGATGCCTGTCACCAATTCAGTTAAGGCAGGCAAAAATGCATACAAAAAACCCAAGACAGACTCCTCCATCTTGGGTTTCATTCAATTTTTACATCGAACTCAACTGAGATTGGAGAAGCTGTGTATTCAATTGTGTCATCAAAACATCTACTTTGTTCATGATGGTTTTCTCCTTTCTCTTTGTTGTTCTAACTTTACCACGGATTTCTGTGCTTGTCAACGTTTTTTTGAAGATTGTTGAAAAAAGGTCCATAAATAGGCACTCAATTAGAAATTAAAGCACAAAAAGAAGCCTAGATCCTCTCTAAGCTTCTCTCTTCTTCTATGCTAGTTGCCGGGATTGAACCGGCGACCTCATCCTTACCATGGATGCGCTCTACCGACTGAGCTAAACCAGCAGTACCTATCTACTATATCATGGAGATAGGCCTTTTGTCAATATCCTGACTCATTTTTCTGCCAAATATTCTTCCTTCGTGAGGACATAATGAACTCTCGTCACCATTCGCCCTTCTTCATGCAGGTCTAGCATCGCGTAGGGCTCCTCGTGAGAATATTTCATCCCTGATTTGGCCATCACCCGTCCAGAAGCTGGGTTGTCCTGATCATGAACAGCAGTGAGCTTGTTCATCCCTAACTGTTCAAAAGCCAAGGCAATGACTGCCTTGGTAGCCTCTGTCGCAAGACCTTGGTTCCAATAGTCTTTATTCAGAACATAGCCGATACTCCCCTTCTTCAGACAAAGATCCAAATCCAGTAAATCAATCGTCCCGATAAATTTTCCATTTTCTTTGAGCTCGATCCCCCATCTTCCAAGTGGGCTCGCTAGGTAAAAGAGGGCAATATTATTACGCGTCTCTTCTAGACTTTGATTGGTTGCAAAGGTATAGCGCGTAACTGTCTCATCAGAAGCATACTCAAGCATAGCCGGTGCATCTTCAAGAGTGACCGGACGCAAGTGCAAGCGATCAGTCTCTATTTCTCGATAAGCCACTAACTTCACATATAAATTTTCCATTTGACTCTCCTTCTTTAGGGATTAGTTTAGCAAATAACATTAAGGAAGGCAAGCTCAATTTTTTCTTGCTTTTTAACCCACTTTTCTATAAAATAAAAACAATCAATTAAAAGAGTTGGATAAGGAGTGAAAAGGTCATTGAGTCAAGAGAGCAATCTCACACCAATGGCCTTTTCACACCCATATCTAATCAAGGAGAAATAATCATGTTAATCGGTATCCCAAAAGAAATTAAAAACAATGAAAATCGTGTTGGCTTGACACCTGCAGGTGTACAAAGCTTGGTGAAGAAAGGCCATCAAGTTTTGGTAGAAACAAATGCTGGACTTGGTTCTGGCTTTGGCGATGAAGATTACGCCAAACAAGGAGCGACTATCGTTGCAACTGCTGCAGAAGCTTGGGCAGCTGAATTGGTGGTCAAGGTCAAAGAACCCCTCGCTGAAGAATACGACTTCCTTCGTGAAGACCTCTTGCTCTTCACCTACTTGCACATGGCTGCTGCTCCTGAATTAGCTGATGCCATGGTGACTGCCAAGACAACTGGGGTAGCTTACGAGACTGTACGAGACCTTGAAGGACAATTGCCTCTCTTGGTGCCAATGAGTGAGGTTGCTGGACGAATGGCGGTGCAAATCGGGGCTCACTTCCTCACTAAACAAGAAGGTGGATCTGGCGTCCTCCTAGGTGGGGTACCTGGTGTTCCTAAAGGGAAAGTTACCATCATCGGTGGTGGAGTCGTTGGAACCCACGCAGCTCGTATCGCCCTTGGACTCGGTGCCCAAGTGACCATCTTAGATATCAGCGCTAAACGTTTGGCTGTTCTGGAAGATGTCTTTGGTCATCAAATCCAAACCCTTATGTCCAATCCATTTAACATTGAAGCCAGTGTCCGTGATGCCGATGTTGTCATCGGAGCTGTCCTGATCCCTGGAGCTAAAGCTCCTAAATTAGTGACTGACGATATGGTCAAACAAATGCGTCCAGGTTCTGTCATCGTGGACGTAGCCGTTGACCAAGGTGGGGTTATTGAAACAGCAGACCGTGTGACAACACATACGGAGCCTGTTTACGAAAAACACGGCGTGCTCCACTATGCCGTTGCCAATATTCCAGGTGCTGTCGCTCGTACTTCTACCATCGCCCTTACCAATGTAACCCTTCCTTATGTAGAAGCTTTAGCTGACAATGGCTTCCATAAGGCCATCGCCCTCGACGAAGGCTTGCGCCAAGGTGTTACTACTTACCAAGGCCATATCACAAGCCAACCAGTTGCAGAAGGTCTAGAACGCAACTTCACACCAATTGATGAATTGGTTTAATTTCTAATATTTAAAAGGCTGGGCAAAAAGTGTCCAGCCTTCGTTGTATGATAGTAATAACTACATGACGCAGTGGTTGATTGGCATCTTTGTTCCCTTTTAAAGCTCCAAAGACGACCTAATCAACTGTGCGGGGGTGGGAAAACGAACTCTTTTTAATTGGTCTGAGTTCTTTCTCACTCCCTTTTTTATTCTGCTTCTTCTTCCACATCCAGTTTTTCTTTGAGGACTGGATTCGGAATGGGCTCGTAGGCTCGGATAATCTCTGCTACTACTGGATGACGAACAACATCCTTGGCAGAGAAATGCACAAAGTCAATCTGAGAAATATTTTTTAATTTCTCCTGAGCATCAATCAAGCCGGATTTGACATTTCGCGGAAGGTCAATCTGGCTGGTATCTCCATTGACAATCATCTTGGAGTTAAAACCAAGACGGGTCAAAAACATCTTCATCTGCATGATAGTTGTATTTTGCGCTTCATCTAAAATGACAAAGGCATCGTCCAAGGTCCGTCCCCGCATATAGGCCAGAGGGGCAATCTCGATAATCTCGCGCTCCATCATACGAGTTGTTTGGTCTTTCCCTAAGATTTGGTAGAGGGCATCATAGACTGGTCGTAGATAAGGGTCTACTTTTTCCTTGAGATCTCCTGGAAGGAAACCAAGGCTCTCTCCTGCTTCTACAGCTGGACGGGTCAAAATGATCCTCTTAACTTGACCACGCTTGAGGGCGGTGACAGCCAAAGTCACAGCTAGGAAGGTTTTCCCTGTCCCAGCTGGTCCAATCCCGAAGGTCACATCATGGTGCTTGACACTATCGACATAAATCTTTTGCCCCAGCGTTTTGACCCGAATGGGCTTGCCGTAGCTATCCTTGATGATTTCTTCTTCATACAAGGCGACGAACTTATCCAACTCATCATTACGGACCATTTGAATAGCTGTTACGACATCCGGCGTCCCGATGGTCATACCACGATTCACCAAGATCAGCAAAGCCTCAATGACTTGTCTAGCTTTCTCACAATCTTCTTCTTGCCCAATGACCTGGACAATTTCTGTTCGAGCATGGATGATCACATCCAACTCTTGCTCCATCAAACGCAAATGACGCTCATTGGATCCAAACAGATGGAAGAGATCATCTGGATGACTTAATTGAATATCAATTGAATGTTCTTTCAAATAAAGAACCTCTCTATTTCTGTAAGTTTTCTCTATTATAACAAAGTGACCGAGAATTGACCATCCCCGGCTCACCACTATCTTCTGTTACTAATGACCTAAGTATTCTTCCCAGATCGCATCAAAATCTCCTAGATTAAAGGAGAAACTGGCATGCTCTTCCAGAAAGCGACTGACCTCATCAAAATCATCTGTATGTTTTGGAAAGGCAGACTCATGAAAAGCTAGATCAGCTAGCAAGGCTTTCGGAGCATTGCTTTTGGGATTGCGCTCTGTCATCAGCCAAGTGTAAAATGATTTTCGCATAAAGCTCCTCTTAGATTAGTTCCGTTCCAAACTGGTCTTGCTTGATTTTTTTCGCTTTCATCAAGCCACCCAGAGCCTTTTTGAACTGCCCCTTGGAAATTCCAAAGGTTGCCTTAATCTCTTCTGGGGAGGACTTGTCATTCAAGGTCATAAAGCCACCATTCCCCTCCAAGTAGGCCAAAATCATCTGCGCATCGTTTTCAAGCATTTCAAACGAGCGTGGTTTCAAGGACAAATTCAAGGTCCGATCCACCTCTCGGAAACCGATGACCCGAGCATCTAAGACTTGTCCCAAACGGGGTTCGGCATAGCGCTCACTTGGATGGATAAAGCCCAGCATATTATTCTCAGGCAGGTAAACAAAGGTCCCTGAAAGTTTTAAGCGATAGACGATGGCCGGCCAGTTCTGGTTTTGCATATTGTTGTAGGCTGGACGAGCAATTCGTTGGAAGTCTTCTTGGTAGGCCAAGACACCCCAGATCCGATCTTTTTTATCAACTTCTAGGCGAACAAAGAGTTTATCGCCTTTTTTCGGCCACAGATCCTTGATTTCTGGCAAAATATCCAGAGAGACGACAATCTCCTTATCGGGTAGACCCGTATCGACAAATACACCCAGGTCCTTGCGAACTTCAGTCACTGTCCCCCAGCCGAATTGGTCCTGACGGGCTGTGACTTCTAGGGTAGTCAGGCGCAAACGTTGCTTCATATCCGTATAGGCAAAGCCCTTGACGGATTCTCCAAGTGCATGCTCTCCTTCAGACTTGTCCAAGGCATAAGTCTGCCCATCCTTCTGGACAAAGTAAAAGCGATCATTCTCATCCGTCACAAGGCCCACGATATCATGTGCGAGGTTGGTATTCATTTTTTCCTTCTTTCTGGCTAAAGCTCATCAATAGCCCCTTAATGGAAATAAAACTCAGCCAGCAGTGCCAACTGAGTTCATTTCCTCTGTAAACTGCTGGAAATGATTAAACTTCAAGCAATTCTTTTTCTTTGTGTGCTGTCATTTCATCAACATGTTTCACAGCATCATCGGTTACTTTTTGGATCTCTTTCTCAAGATTCTTCAATTCATCTTCCGTGATTTCTTTAGCTTTTTCTTGCTTCTTGGCTTCATCCATCGCATCACGGCGGATGTTACGGATCGCTACTTTAGCATTTTCACCGACTTTTTTCACTTCTTTGGCCAAGTCACGACGAGTTTCTTCTGTCAAAGCTGGGATGACCAAGCGGATAACCGAACCATCGTTGGCTGGAGTAATGCCAAGATCAGAAGCATTCAAAGCGTGCTCGATATCTTTCAATGAAGACTTGTCAAAAGGTGTAATCAACATCACACGAGCTTCTGGAATGGTGATCGATGCGATTTGATTCAATGGAGTATCAACTCCGTAATATTGAACATAGATACGATCCAAGAGACTTGCATTTGCACGGCCTGCACGGATACTTCCAAATTCACGTCCCAAACTTTGGTGAGACTGAGTCATTCTTTCTTTAGCTTTTTCTACGATTGGATTTGCCATTTTATTCCTCTAACTTCCTTATTTTTCTACATTATTAGAAACGGTAGTACCGATATTTTCTCCAAAGACAACGCGTTTGATGTTCCCTGGCTCATTCATGTTGAAAACGACTAAGTCAATATCATTGTCCATTGAGATGGTCGATGCTGTCGAATCCATGATACGAAGGCCTTTATTGATGACATCACGGTGAGTTAATTCTTCAAACTTCACAGCTGTCTTGTCTTTCTTTGGATCAGCATTATAAACGCCGTCAACACCATTCTTAGCCATCAAGATTGCATCTGCTTCAATTTCAGCGGCACGAAGAGCAGCCGTTGTATCCGTTGAGAAGTATGGAGAACCAATGCCTGCACCAAAGATAACAATACGCTCTTTTTCCAAGTGACGAAGGGCGCGACCACGGATATAAGGCTCAGCGACTTGTTGCATGGCAATCGCTGTTTGGACACGCGTATCTACTCCAACCTGTTGAAGAGAATCCGCCATCACCAAGGCATTCATAACTGTTCCAAGCATTCCAGTGTAATCTGCTTGAACGCGATCCATACCTGCTTCCGCCGCAGGTTCTCCACGCCAGAGATTTCCTCCACCGATAACGAGAGCAATTTCAATTCCAAGGTCATGAACTTCTTTGATTTCAAGGGCCATCTTTTGAACCGTTTTGATATCAATTCCGACACCCCGTTCACCGGCTAACGCTTCACCTGATAACTTAATTAAAATACGTTTATACTTAGGTTCTACCATTTTGTCACTCCTTTTATGATCTGTATTATTTTACCACAAAAAGCGTTTTTTATATAGTAATATCTATCAAAAAAATTATAACTTATCCACTGAAAAGATATTCATTTTTATCCTACTTTTTCTAAAGGACCTAGATTTAGGTAATGAAACTTTTTTACATATGTGATTTAAGGATTGTCGCTTTTATCAATCATCAGTTCATCAACAATCATATTATCTTTTCCAGATGATTATCACTCTGAATCAGGTTAGCTGCTACTATAATATTTAATTTCAAATAAGTAATTTAAACTTGCATTTACTTTCTTGATTATAAGAAAAGAGCCCCCTTTTTTTAGATAAACAGTATAAAACTTTTAAACTGTTTATGGTGGGAGGCTCGTTTTATATCAATTTAATGCTTCTTAGTTAGGTGTATGACTAGTTGAAAAAGGGGAGTGATCATCCCCTTTTTCAAGGCTTTAAGGCCTATTCTAGTCACCAATTAGAACTGCCGTTTTGAATGAAGCCAAATCAATCATTCACCAAAGGAAGTAGAATTATTTTTCGTCTTCCTCTTTACGACGTCCAAGTGCTGCCAATCCTACAAGTCCTGCAACTAGTCCGAGTACAGTTGATCCTACAGATGTAGTTTCACCAGTATTTGGAAGTTGTCCTTTAGCTGGTGTTGACTCTACTGGTTTACCTGATGTTGGGTCCACTGGTTTACCTGGTGTTGGATTCACTGGTTTACCTGGTGTTGGATCCACTGGTTTACCTGGTGTTGGATTCACTGGTTTACCTGGTGTTGGATCCACTGGCTTATCTGGGGTTGGATTCACTGGTTTACCTGGTGTTGGATCCACTGGCTTATCTGGGGTTGGCTCTACAGGCTTGTCTGGAGTTGGCTCTACAGGCTTGTCTGGAGTTGGTTCTACAGGTTTGTCTGGAGTTGGCTCTACAGGTTTGTCTGGAGTTGGCTCTACAGGCTTGTCTGGAGTTGGCTCTACAGGCTTGTCTGGAGTTGGCTCTACAGGCTTGTCTGGAGTTGGCTCTACAGGCTTATCTGGAGTTGGTTCTACAGGCTTGTCTGGAGTTGGCTCTACTGGTTTGTCTGGAGTTGGCTCTACAGGCTTGTCTGGAGTTGGCTCTACAGGCTTGTCTGGAGTTGGCTCTACAGGCTTGTCTGGAGTTTCTTTAAGTTTGTATACATAGGTTACATTCTTATCACCTTCGATGACTTTACCAGTTGTTGGATCTGTTGACTTCAAGTGACCTTCTTTATCAACTTCACCTACTGTGTAGTTACCAGCTGGTACCAATTCGTAAGTCTTACCTTCGAATTCAATCTCTTGTGGACGGTTGTCTACAACTGTGTCGTAGTCTTTGTCTACTGGTTGAGCTTTTTCGTCAGTAACATCTTCTTTGATTGTCTTGCCTTCTGTATCTACATAGTGAACATAAACGTTACCCTTAGGCTCGGCTGGTGTTTCCTTCACTTCTTTATAAACGTAAGTGATGATTGACTTAGGTTTGTCAACTTTACCTTTAATTGGATCAGATGATTCCAAATGGCCATCTTCGTCCACTTTACCTACTGGGTAGTCACCTTTCGGTACGATCTTGTAGGTCTTACCGTCTGGTGTCTTGATAGTGTTAGGTTTTTCACCTTCCTCAGTGGTGTTATATGGTGTGTCATATGGTGAGTTTGGTGTATCTTGACGAGGTTTTTCGATTTCCTTGCCATTTTCGTCTACGTAAGTGATGATGACCTCACCCTTCTTAGGCTCAGCAGGGGTTTCCTTCAGTTTGTAAACATACGTTACATTCTTATCGCCTTCGATCACTTTACCTGTAGTAGGATCGGTAGATTTAAGGTGACCCTCATCATCTACTTCACCGACTGTGTAGCTACCAGCTGGTACCAATTCGTAAGTCTTGCCTTCGAATGCAATCTCTTGTGGGCGGTTGTCTACCACTGTGTCGTAGTCTTTGTCCACTGGTTGAGCGTCTTCATCCGTCACATCTGACTTGATGGTCTTACCTTCTGTATCTACATAGTGAACATAAACGTTACCCTTAGGTTGAGTTGGTTCTTCCTTCACTTCTTTATAGACGTAAGTGATGATTGACTTAGGTTTGTCAACTTTACCTTTAACTGGATCAGATGATTCCAAGTGCCCATCTTCGTCCACTTTACCTACTGGGTAGTCACCTTTCGGTACGATCTTGTAGGTCTTACCGTCTGGTGTCTTGATAGTGTTAGGTTTTTCACCTTCCTCAGTGGTGTTATATGGTGTGTCATATGGTGAGTTTGGTGTGTCTTGACGAGGTTTTTCGATTTCCTTGCCATTTTCATCAACGTAAGTGATGATGACCTCACCCTTCTTAGGCTCTGCTGGGGTTTCCTTCAATTTATATACGTAGGTGACGTTCTTATCGCCTTCGATGACCTTACCGGTTGTAGGGTCGGTTGACTTGAGGTGACCCTCATCATCCACTTCACCAACTGTGTAGTTACCCGCTGGGACCAATTCATAAGTCTTGCCTTCGAATGCAATCTCTTGTGGGCGGTTGTCTACAACTGTGTCGTAGTCTTTGTCCACTGGTTGAGCATCTTCATCCGTCACATCTGACTTGATGGTCTTGCCTTCTGTATCTACATAGTGAACATAAACGTTACCCTTAGGTTGAGTTGGTTCTTCCTTCACTTCTTTATAGACGTAAGTGATGATTGACTTAGGTTTGTCAACTTTACCTTTAACTGGATCAGATGATTCCAAGTGCCCATCTTCGTCCACTTTACCTACTGGGTAGTCACCTTTCGGTACGATCTTGTAGGTCTTACCGTCTGGTGTCTTGATAGTGTTAGGTTTTTCACCTTCCTCAGTGGTGTTATATGGTGTGTCATATGGTGAGTTTGGTGTGTCTTGACGAGGTTTTTCGATTTCCTTGCCATTTTCATCAACGTAAGTGATGATGACCTCACCCTTCTTAGGATCAGCTGGGGTTTCCTTCAGTTTGTATACATAGGTGACATTCTTATCGCCTTCGATGACCTTACCGGTTGTAGGATCGGTTGACTTGAGGTGACCTTGGTCATCCACTTCACCGACTGTGTAGGTACCTGCTGGAACCAATTCATAAGTCTTGCCTTCGAATTCGATCTCTTGTGGACGGTTGTCTACCACTGTGTCGTAGTCTTTGTCCACTGGTTGAGCATCTTCATCCGTCACATCTGACTTGATGGTCTTGCCTTCTGTATCCACATAGTGTACATAGACGTTACCTTTAGGTTCTTCTTTCAGTTTGTATACGTAGGTGACATTCTTATCACCTTCGATGACCTTACCGGTTGTTGGGTCGGTTGACTTGAGGTGACCTTGGTCATCCACTTCACCAACTGTGTAGTTACCCGCTGGTACTAATTCATAGGTCTTGCCTTCGAATGCAATCTCTTGTGGACGGTTGTCTACCACTGTGTCGTAGTCTTTATCCACTGGTTGAGCGTCTTCATCCGTCACATCTGACTTGATGGTCTTGCCTTCTGTATCCACATAGTGTACATAGACGTTACCCTTAGGTTCTTCTTTCAGTTTGTATACGTAGGTGACATTCTTATCACCTTCGATCACCTTACCGGTTGTTGGGTCGGTTGACTTGAGGTGACCTTGGTCATCCACTTCACCAACTGTGTAGTTACCCGCTGGGACCAATTCATAGGTCTTGCCTTCGAATGCAATCTCTTGTGGGCGGTTGT
>NZ_JASHER010000012.1:0-50118 GCF_047463015.1 Streptococcus australis
GTTCAGTTACTATAACTTCCGTTATAGCGCCCTGCACATTGGTTCGTCTTGTTCAGTTTTCAAAGGTCTTTGTCGCTCTCGCGCGACAACTATATTAGTATATCACGACCTCTTCTCCTTGTCAATAATTTTTTTCTATTTTTTAAAATTTTTATTTTTATGAAAAAGGATGCTTTCTTACATCCTTTTTCATAAATGATGATCCTTGAAATCCTTCAAATATTCTTGTAGCCTTCTACGCATCTTTGCTTTTCCTGAGAAACGTTGGTTCATCAGTAATTTGTCGTAATCTTCTTTTTCTTGATCAGTTAGATTTTTTCGGAACTCCTTTAAGGCTCCTCTTAATAAGACTAGTTCATCCAGAAAGAGTTCTTTTGATCGGAGTCGATGACTAATCTCTCCAATCTCTGTATAGGGTACCTTATTTAACTTCCTTTTATCACTCTCTTGTTTTCTAACTTTATCCTTTATGTGATTGCGAAACTTTGTTTTGAAGTAGGTTAATAGGATTTCTTCATTTTCTTCTACTTCAGGATTACTTATTTGTAGCTCATATAGTACCAGTCTACCTTCTTGTTCCCAATCTGCATGATCCCAAAGATGAATATAAAATTCCTTTTCACATTTCCATACTATCCATTTGACTTTTTCATATGATTTTTTAAAGTTCATTGGACCTCCTTTCTAACTTGTCTTTATTTTAAAGGAGGGTAGGATTTATTTGTTCTTATTTTCTATTTGGAATCTTTTCTAACTCTAATCGGTTATTTTTTTGATAATAATGGCAGAATAGTGTTTTTAGCATACAAAAAAAGTTGCTACTAATGTAACAACTTTTTGCGATAGTCCGTACGGGATTCGAACCCGTGTTACCGCCGTGAAAAGGCGGTGTCTTAACCCCTTGACCAACGGACCATTTTTACAACGTAATCTATTATATCAGTTCATTTTCATCTGTCAACACTTTTTTGAAAAAAAGAGCCGAAATTTCGGCTCCCTTGAATGTAGACAAACTATTTTTTTACATAAAAAAGCAAGATGCTTTTCAAAAAATTACTTTTATTTTTAGTCATTTAGGAAGATTAGAAACTTTTCCGCCGTGAGAAAAGTGCCTGAAACGTAATAGTTTCAGGCACTCGGAATTATTGAGACCTTAGGCTCAATAATTAGTCATGGAACTTCTTAGAAGTTCGCTGACGTCCGATCTCACCTAAGGAAAGTTTTTAGAAGACTTTATCTTCAATCTGAGGGGCCGAAATTTTCGGTTCCTTCTAAATACTTTAGAAGACTATAAAGTTTATTACTTATTTTCTTCCATTTTAGATTTAATTTCTTCATAAGATAATGGTTTAGATTCTTTTTCTAATTCTAAATCAGTATCTTCTGGCATTTTACCTGTTTCATACAAGGACTTAATTTGAACACTGTCCAAGGTTTCGTATTTCAACAAGGCTTCTGCGATTAATTTATGAGTCTCACGATTATTTTGGATGATTTCGGCTGCTTTATTGCGAGCTTCAGTTAGGAGACTTCTTACTTCTTCATCGATTTCATAAGCTGTTTGCTCTGAAATGAATTTTTGAGTCGTTTGAGCTCCAAACATGGCATGGTTGCCTTCGTATTGAACTGGACCAAGCTTTTCACTCATTCCATATTCCGTTACCATAGCACGCGCCATTTGGGTCGCTTGTTCAAAGTCATTGGAAGCTCCTGTGGTTTGAACATTGAAGATGATTTCCTCCGCAACACGTCCTCCCATCAATCCAGCCAATTGCTCTTTCATATCTTCTTTAGAAAGAAGCATTTGATCTTCTTTAGGAAGAGCAATCATATAACCACCAGCACGACCACGTGGGACGATGGTTACCTTGTGGACAACACGAGCATTAGATAAGACTAATCCGACAATGGTATGCCCTGCCTCATGGTAAGCAACCAATTCGCGTTCCTTTTGAGAAACTGTTCGGTCTTTCTTAGAAGGACCAGCAATCACACGATCTTCTGCTTCATCAATATCAGATGCATCAATGACCTTCTTATTGCGACGAGCCGCTACTAGAGCTGCTTCGTTTAAGACGTTTTCAAGATCTGCTCCAACAAATCCTGGTGTTTGTTGGGCAACCAGTTTCAAGTCAACATCTTTGGCCAATGGTTTATTTTTAGCATGGACACGCAAGATAGCCTCTCGTCCTTTTACATCCGGACGACCGACTAAAACCTTCCGGTCAAAACGACCTGGACGAAGAAGGGCTGGATCTAGAACATCGGAACGGTTAGTGGCTGCAATCACGATGATGCCTTCGTTTCCTTCAAAACCATCCATCTCAATCAAGAGCTGGTTGAGGGTTTGTTCACGTTCATCATTTCCTCCGCCAAGGCCAACGCCCCGTTGACGTCCCACAGCATCAATCTCATCGATAAAGATAATGGCTGGTGCTGCTTTTTTAGCATCTTCAAATAGAGAACGAACCCGGCTTGCACCGACACCGACAAACATTTCAACAAAGTCAGAACCTGAAATACTAAAGAAAGGTACTCCAGCTTCACCTGCTACTGCTTTTGCTAGAAGGGTCTTACCAGTCCCTGGAGGGCCTTCAAGAAGGACTCCTGCTGGAATACGGGCACCCAATTTTGTAAAGCGTTTTGGATCTTTTAAGAATTCAACCACTTCAACGAGTTCTTGTTTTTCTTCTTCAGCCCCGGCAACATCTGAAAAACGAACCTTGATATCTTCCTTATTGGTAGCACGCGCTTTGTTACGTCCGAAGTTCATAGCTCCGCGGGCGCCACCGCCACCGCCTTGGTTCATCATGGAGAAGAAGAAGAACATGACAATCACAAAGGGAACGATTGAAGTCAGAATGGTAATCCACATTCCACTTGAGCTTTCCCGTTTAATGGTGATATCAGCCTTATGTTCGGATGCTAAGTTTTGTAATTCTTGAACAGTCAAATCAGACGGTAAAATTACACTTGTGAAGCGAGTCACCTTACTTGGACTTGGAGTGAAAAATTGAACCCCTGTATCATCCTTGCTGGTTTTTGCTTTGTTATAGGTACCGGAAATTTCAATGACACTACCGTTTGGCTGATAGCTAATTTCCTTGACGTTGTCTGATTTAAGCTCTTTTACCAATTCTGTATAATTGATTTGCTGACTTTGTCCGATACTATTTCCAGCAAAGAAATACTGAAAACCTGTAACAGCAGCTACAATAATCAATAGATACAGAAAAGGATTTCGAACAAAACCATTGTTTTTGTTATTTTTCATCTAGTTTCCTCTATTTTGAATACACTTCTTCTTTTAATACTCCGATATAAGGAAGGTTTCGATAGTTTTCATCGTAGTCTAAACCATAGCCCACAACAAACTCGTTTGGGATGGTAAAGCAAGTGTAATCTGCTTCAATCTCAACCAAGCGTCCTTCAGGTTTATCCAACAAGGTAGCAATTTTAACAGATGCTGGTTGACGTCCTTCAAACAATTCTTTCAAACTCTTAAGAGTTTTACCAGTATCAATGATATCTTCAACAAAGAGAATATCTCGACCCTTAATGTCTTGGTCCATATCTTTGATGATATTAATCACGCCTGAGCTTGATGTTCCACCATGATAGCTAGACACTAGCATAAAATCCAACTCAATATGCGTATCAATATGTTTGATCAATTCCGCCATAAATGGGACTGACCCTTTTAAAATCCCTACTAAAATCGGATTTTTCCCTTGGTAATCTTCTGTCAGTTTTTGACCAAGTTCACGTGCTGCAGTCACGATTTCATCGTGGGAAATGAGTATCTTTTTGATATCTTGTTCTAACATCTTTTTTACCTATCTATTTTCTGGATATAAATTGTATGCTTCATTATACCATTTTTTAATTCCTTACTCAAATCACTGATCGCAATTTCAGGAATAGCCAGTATTTGTTTATCTTGTTCTAAAACCACCAGATTGTTTCGTTGATTTAAAGGGATTTTTTGGTTAATCAACAATCTGCTAATTTTTCTATGGTGACCGTTCATCAGAATACGATCTCCCCTTTTACGGGGGCGAATAAAAACTGGGTGGTTGTTTGGAAGTGGGATTGCCTCCATATATGAATCGCTTGGTTCCACTCCAAATAAAAAGCGATAAGCACCTACTGTCTTTATGGTTCCAAATTGTAACAAAACTTCTGACATTCGGTCATCCGTCCTACGACTGATTTTCCGAATTTCAAAATAGTGATAGTCTTTGTAAAGTTCATAACCATTCTTTAGAACTTGTTGCGTATTGGACTTGGTCACTACTATTCTATGTAATTGTTCAAATTGTGCCCGACTCAATTGCAAGTCTGGAAAACTAGCTAGATACTCTTCCAGCAAATAAATCTGAACAGCTGGTGATTGCTTTTGAAACTGTGTCACATCTTGTGGATTCAAATCTTTGGTCAACTCTTTTAAAGCCTGGTGCCAATGACTGAGATCCTCTCCTAAGTTGACCAAAGCACTCGTCACTTGAGGATTTTCTTTTTCTAACAGTGGGAGATAACGATGGCGGATACGATTACGGAAATAGTCCAAGGAGCGGTTGCTCTTATCCTCATAATGAAAAATTTCTGGAAAATCCTTTTTTTTGAAATATAAGAGGGGACGGATCAACACACCCTGTCCAAATGGTTGTTTTAAAGGAATACCTTTTAAATGCCGTGGACGACTCCCACGAATCAGACGCATTAAAATCGTTTCTGCCTGATCATCCATATGATGAGCGGTGACGAGAGCGCTACAAGCTTCTTCTTTCATAACTTTTTCAAAGAAATCATAGCGGAATTGTCTAGCTTGGCTTTCAGAAAAAGGACCAGAGAAATGGGCAACCTTCAGCGGTAGATGTTTTGCTTCAGCTATTGCTCGAATTCCTCTTTCTTCTTGGTCAGCTTCAATGCGTTGGTGATGATTGACATGAGCAAGTACGAGGTCGATTCCTAATTGGTGCCGATAATGGTAGAGCCAATCCAGTAAGGTCATGGAGTCCACCCCTCCTGATAAAGCCAAAAGGACTTTTTGATGAGATTCAAAAAGCCCCTCCTTTAGACAGAACTGAAGAAATTTATCTTTCATTACTGTAAGACCTCATAAATATCTTTGGCAATTGCTGAGATAGTCTCGTAATCAGAGTGATCCGTAAAAATAGCTAAAATAAATGGTGATTCTGTATAAACAATGGCGACATCATGACGGAAATCATAGGCATCTCCAATCTTGTGAGCGACCTTGACTGGGATATCTTTTGAAATTCGTTGATCATCAAAGCGAGTCTCTGACAGAGCATCAATGATTCCACCATTTTGTTGGTAGATAGCTTCCATGACATTTCCTGCCATTTTTGGAGATGCCATTCTAGTTTCTACATTCCACGTTTTTCCTGCAATCTTATTGGTCACCTTTTGAAATTCTTTGTCTGATTGATGCGTTACATAATAGCCTAAAATGTTTTGCGCAACATTATCAGATTCTTTTGCCACCCGATTAATCAAATCAGCGACGGTATATTCCTTATCATCCGGTGTTTTTGAAATACTTCCACTGCCTTCCGGTTCATAAGCTCCTGGATAATCATTGACTTCTTTTGTATATTTTAAAGGAGTCTGCAAATCTACATGGTTTTCGTTTATCTCTTTTTGAGTATAGTACAAATACAAGAGCTTGGCTATACTAGCAGAATACATTTCCTGATCTTCATGTATCCCAGCAGTCTTTCCAGTATCCACCTGCTTCACGTAAACTGCAATTCCGTCTTTGTTGTACTTCTGATTGAGAATCTCTTGGACTTTCTCCATCCGATTATCTGTAGCAGAAAGTTCATCTTTTGCAATCCACCCCTGGCCAGAAATTTCTAGATAGGTCCCTTTTAAAGTTTTGGCAGTCTTGGTGATTTCAACCTTACTATAGGGAGTCAGACTTGTTTTTTTGCTTTTTGCGCCATTTACCAAGGGTTGATCATAAACTGTAAAAGAGGATGTCAGCCACATGGTCTTTTTTTCTTCTGTTAATTCCAAAATCGAATCTTCGTAAATTTGATCTTGATCAGCTACTACATACTGTTTATTCGATAATTTAAAAACTGATTTCCCTTGGTCATTCACAAACAATTGATCAACAGTAAAGGGAGTATCAGGTTTGATTTCCCCAGCTTTTTGACGCAATTCTGGATCCGAATAGGTCACGATTGGCTGATAAACATTCGGATTGGATGGGATGGAGACAAAGAAATGATCCTGAGTCCCTATTTGACTAGTGTATGAAGAATCAGCAGTCAGTGGAACTTGGACTTGGGATGAATCAGATAAGGGTTGGGTGACTAAGAAAGTAGGAAAAATCATCCAATAAACTAACTTATTCATCCTTGCTCCTTTCCTGAGTTTCTTCTTGCAATTTTAAGGCTTGATTTTTTTTAGCTAACTCTTCTAATTTTGTATCAGAATATTCTAGAAATTGTTGAACGGTTTTTACAATATTTTCCATTATTTCGGTAATAAATTAGGTATCGTATAAATATATTCGCCATCTTTAGAGAAGGAATATTTTGCGCGTGCATATTTTGCAGCGTATTCGTCATCCTTCAACTTCTCTACGATATCCTTTTGATATTCTTTTTCCTCAAGGGTTTGCTGATATTGTTCTTGCAATTGAACGTATTGTTGTTTGCGTTTTTGAAGCGTCTGGTAACTCTGAGCCAGATTATAAGTTGGGAGAATAAACAATAAAATAATTAAAATGAGAACCCAACCCATAAAACGGTTCTGTTTTTTTCGCTCCTCATTCTGGTATTTCTGACGCTGATGTTCGTCTTGAATATACCGATTATTCATTTGTACAATATTTTTAGGCATCTTCTTCTATCCTTGTTTCACGAATGATTTCATACATTTTAGACGCATCTTCTTTTTTAGTACTATCTAACATTTCCAACACTTTTACTGTCAATAGCTTATTTCCAAAGCGAACTTCGACTTCGTCATTTACCTTCAAGTCGGTTGAACTTTTCGCTAGGACCCCATTGACTTTGATGCGCCCCTTATCGGCTACTTCTTTAGCTACAGGGCGTCTTTTGATAATGCGGGAAACTTTTAAATATTTATCTAATCTCATCGTATCACCTCTAATGTATTATTGTACCATTTTTTTAGAAAGAGCCTAGTAAAATCTTTCTTTCTAGTCTTGTTTTTCCATTTTTTCCTGCTTGATGGCCAGTAATTTTTCCCCAAATTGTCGCAAGCCTTCTAAAATTTCGAAGTCTTTTTTATTTCGCACATCAAAGATTAATTCAATCAATCCTTGGCTTTCTGCAATACGAGCTTTTAAATTAGTTGCTGATAAGGCAGCAAAATAATCTTGAGTCAAGAAAAGTTGCTTGGTAATTGGCTCAAATTTCACCGTTAGTTGATTGTCTTTTCGATCAACCACTTTAACAAAGACCTGGTCTAGATAAGATTTGATAAACCCTATTTCTAGGAGATAGGCTACCACATCAGGATATTCTCCGAAACGATCAATCAATTCATCTTGCAGCAGTTCATAATCTTCTTGAATTTGAATTTCTCGAATACGTTTGTAAATTTCAATTTTTTGACGTTCATCGAAGATATAATCACTTGGAATGTAGGCATCAATTTGGAGATTGAGCTCCGCATTTCCTTTTTGGCGTTTTTTCTCTTTTCCTTGTTTCTTCTCAATAGCAGCTTCGAGTAACTGTGAATACATTTCAAATCCGACGGAATCGATAAAACCAGATTGAGAAGCCCCTAAAATATTCCCGGCACCACGAATAGACAAATCTCGCATAGCAATCTTAAAACCAGACCCCAATTCAGTGAATCCTTTAATGGCTTCAAGACGCTTTTCAGAAACTTCTGTCAAGGTTTTGTCCGGCCGGTACATCAAATAAGCATAGGCAATGCGATTGCTTCGTCCAACCCGTCCTCGCAATTGGTAAAGGGTAGACAAGCCCATATGGTCGGCATTTTCAATAAAGAGGGTATTGGCATTGGGGATATCCACACCTGTTTCAATAATGGTGGTCGTAACTAAAATATCATACTCACCTTCAATGAAATCCATCAAGGTGTTTTCCAACCGTACCTCACTCATCTGTCCATGGACAAACCCAATAGAGGCTTCCGGTACCAATTCTTGTAACTCTGAAACTTTTTGCTCAATGGTATCTACCTTGTTGTAGAGATAGTAAACCTGACCTCCCCGATCCATCTCCCGACGAATAGCATCTCGGATAATGGTTGGATTGGTTTCTAAGACATAGGTTTGAACAGGATAACGATTGGTCGGCGGAGTTTCAATAACGGACAAATCCCGAATCCCCAACATAGACATATGAAGGGTACGAGGAATGGGCGTTGCCGTTAAGGTTAAAACATCGACTTTTTTCTTTAACTCCTTGAGGGTTTCCTTGTGTTTGACACCGAACCGTTGCTCCTCATCAATCACGATAAGACCGAGATCCGCAAATTCCACATCCTTAGATAAAAGGCGGTGGGTACCAATCAGGATATCGACCTGGCCTTTTTTTAGTTTTTCCAAGGTTTCTTTTTGCTCAGCACGACTACGGAAACGACTCAAGACATCAACTTCTACTGGAAAGGCTTCGAAGCGTTCTTTGAAATTGGCATAATGCTGTTGAGCTAGGACCGTTGTCGGAACTAAGACAGCCACTTGTTTATGGTCTTTGACAGCTTTAAAGGCCGCTCGCATAGCAACTTCTGTCTTCCCAAATCCCACGTCTCCGACCAAGAGGCGATCCATAGGGCTTGAAGATTCCATATCCTTCTTGATTTCTTGGATAGAGCGAATCTGATCATCTGTTTCAACATATGGAAAAGCCTGATCAAAAGCTTCTTGATTCTCATCGTCTGGAGTAAAAGCAAAGCCTTGTAATTGACTTCGCTCTGCATAGAGTTGAATCAGATCATCTGCAATATCCTCTACTTCTTGACGGACCTTTTGTTTGGCCTTTTGGAAGCGACCATCATTCAGTTTGTTGATTTTAGGAGGCTTGCCATCACTCGCAACATACTTGGACAGCATCTGGATTTGATCCACAGGAATGGAAATCCGGTCTCCATTTTGATACTGGATGGAGACATAGTCTCGGTGAACGCCAGAAATTTCAATGGTTTCTAGTCCTAAATACTGACCAATTCCATGAACCTGGTGAACGACGTAGTCTCCCTTTTCCAACTCATTGTAGTTTTTCAACCGCTCAGCGTTGGAAATGGTTTGCCGACGGATCTTTCTTTTAACCTTTTTCTGAAAGATTTCTGTCTCTGTAATAAGGACAATCTTCTCATCTACAAAATGGAATCCACGCGCCAAACCACCGATGATCAACTGGCTCTGTCCTGGATGAAGCTGATCGGGCGCAAGATAATCCAGGTCAATCCCATAGTCTCTCAAGTGCTCTTGTAACTGGTGGAGTCCTTGTTTACTCGTCACCTGAAGAATGACTGTGTAATCTTGTTTACGGAAACGGTCAATTTCATCTTTTAAAAGAGAGAACTGACTGAAGAATTCCTGCATGGGGTATTGGTTAAAAGAATAGAGGGCATCAAATCGCAGATTTCCCAAGCCTTTTTGAAAATTTGAAAAATAAGAAGCTGGTTTATAAGTGCGTAAGAGTGCGCTATTGTCCGCAAAATACTGGGCTTCAGCGAAAGAGCGACTCTTTTGTAGGTCCTCTGTCAAAAGGTTAGCAACGTCTACATCAAACCGCGCCTCCTGATCCATGATTTTATGGTAATCATCCAAAAAAAGAGGAGCATGTTTGGGGAGGTAATCAAAGAGAGTGTAGGTTTGCTGATAAAAAAGAGAGAGAAATTTTCGACTATCTGCATGGAGACGCTGGTGATGCGCTTCTGTGAGAATCTCAGTCAAATAGGATTTGAGCTCTGGATGAGGACTTTTTTGAATCATATTTTCTAGATTCTTCTGTCCTCTTAAAAAATCATCTTTAGTTAGTAACATATCGCTAACTGGATGAACTGTTACCGCATCTAGATTTTCTAGTGAACGTTGAGTCTCTGGAGAAAAAGTCCGAATGCCATCAATCTCATCTCCAAAAAATTCCAGGCGATAAGGGAAATCTTGACTGGCTTCAAAAAGATCTAAAATATCCCCTCGAAGACTAAACTCTCCCTGTTGGCTTACCTGTGAAACCTTTTGATAGCCCATGGCCAGGAGGGTATCTTTCAACTCTGTCAGATTTTTTTCTTCTCCAACAGAGAAAGACTGAATCATAGAGCTGACAGTCTTTGGATTAGGTAAGAGCAAACGACTACCACTTACATTGGCAATGACGATCCCTTCTTTTTCTGGAGCTAAAAGAAAATCCAGAGCTTCCAGACGAGAAAAGACCCGTTCCTGGGAAGCAAAGACAAACTCTGCCAAAGGATTGTCATCTCCGAGGAAAAGATAGACCTTTTCTTCGCCTAATAATCCCAATAAATCACTGGCGAGCCGTTCTGCTTCATTTTGGGAAGAGGTCAAGACCAAGACCTTGTGTCCGTCTTCGACAACTGTCGCCATGGTAATGGCTTTTGTAGACGAAGACAGTCCTAGTAGAAGAGAGCGACTTCTTTTTTGCTGGTCTTGTTGCCATTTTCTAATATTTTTATTTTGTTGAAATAGATCAACCAGTGTCTTATATTTATCCATTGTATTGTTGCATTGTTTTCTCAAACTGCCCTTCTTTTAAATAAAAGCGAAGAGCTTCCTCTGATTTGTCGATAGCAAGGAGGATGGTGGCATAATCATCCTGATCGAATTTTCCTAAGACATGGTGGACTACTGACATGCCATGCTTGGGTCTCCCGATTCCAATCTTGATGCGATTAAAGGTCTGAGTTCCAATATGGTTGATGATCGACTTGATTCCGTTGTGGCCTCCAGCTGATCCTTTAACCCGAAGGCGAATCTTGCCGACTTCCATATCCAGGTCATCATAAATAACGACCAAATCTTCCACCTCTAGGCCATAATAGGTCAAAAGCGCGTGCACGGCCTTGCCACTCTCATTCATAAAAGTGGTTGGCTTGACCAAAAAGACCTTTTCTCCATCTATAAAGGTGGAGGTCACATCTGCTTGAAAAATCTTATCATGTGAGAAGGTGAGGTTGAGAGATTTTGCCAGCTGATCCACTAACATAAAGCCTACATTGTGTTTGGTTTCCACATATTTATCTCCCGGATTTCCCAATCCGACGATTAATTTTGTCATTTACTTTCCCTTTCAAAAGCCAAAAGGGTTGGAATTTTTTTCCAACCTTTTGGTTATTTACTTGTTTTCTTTATACATTGAAGCGGAATTCCATGATGTCGCCATCTTGAACGACATAGTCTTTTCCTTCTTCTCGCAAGCGTCCTGCTTCTTTTACAGCCTTTTCAGATCCATATTTGACCAAATCATCATAAGACATGGTTACAGCACGAATAAATCCTTTTTCAAAGTCAGAGTGGATGATTCCAGCTGCTTGTGGAGCTTTCATACCACGTTTAAAAGTCCAAGCGCGAACTTCTTTTTCACCAGCTGTGAAGTAAGTTCCAAGTCCAAGTAAATGGTAAGCTGCACGCGTCAACTTATCCACACCTGATTCTGTCAAACCAATGGCTTCAAGAAACTCTTTTTTATCTTCATCGTCTAACTCAGAAATTTCTTCCTCCGCACGCGCAGAAATCACTACTACTTCTGCATTTTCTGTTTCTGCGAATTCACGAATTTGTTTCACATAATCAATCGAATCTGGGTCTCCAACCACATCCTCATCCACATTCGCTACATACAGAACTGGTTTAGTGGTCAAGAGGAAGAGACCTTTGACAACTTTTTGTTCTTCGTCTGTGAATTCGATGGTACGAGCTGACTTCCCGTCTTCAAGCACTGGCTTAATCTTTTGGAGGACATTAAATTCTGCAACGGAATCCTTGTCCTTTTGCGTACGGGCCATCTTTTCCACACGCGCATAGCGTTTGTTGACAGATTCTAGGTCAGCCAAAATCAACTCTAGGTTAATGGTATCAATATCTGCTAGTGGATCGACAAAGGCATCTTCACGGCCTTGCTCCCGCATGACATTTTCATCATCAAAAGCACGTACCACATGGACAATAGCATCCACTTCACGGATGTTGGCCAAGAATTTATTACCGAGACCTTCTCCTTTTGACGCACCTTTTACAATCCCTGCAATATCTGTGAATTCAAAGGTTGTCGGCACTGTCTTCTTAGGAGTGATCATTTCCGTTAATTTTTGGAGACGTTCATCTGGAACTTCTACCATTCCAACGTTTGGATCAATGGTCGCAAAGGGATAGTTTGCAGCCTCTGCTCCTGCTTTTGTAATTGCGTTAAATAGGGTTGATTTACCAACGTTTGGCAAACCAACGATACCTGCTGTTAAAGCCATTTTTCTTCTTCTCCGTTCACATTTCAATCCCTTTTATTATAACATAATTCAAAGCACAAGATGATGAAAAAATGCTCTCCCTTAAAACTAACAGTCACCTGTCCAATTTCATAAGAATATGGTATAATCAAACCAATAATAATAAAGGAGTTTTCGTCATGAAAAAACTATCAATTAAATCGATCCTTCTGCCTCTTTTAGCTATCTTTACTCTCTTTCTTCTGGGAGCTTGTGGACAAAGTACAAAAAAAGGTTACCTTCAATTAATTGACCAAGATAAGAAAACAGACATTCGTGTCATTGTTGAATATCAGGGTGATAAAATTCTAAGTACAGATTCTACAAGTGTTATCTACTACGAAGGTACAGGATTGCCAAAAGAACAATTAAAAAAAGTTATTGATGAATACGATAAAAAATTCAAAGATATCAAAGGATTCTCACACTCTGCAGAATATAAGGATGACTATGTCGTTGAAAAAACAAAGATTGATTATACCAAGGCAGATTTAAAAGAATTACAAGAAAATCAGTTAATTGCTGCACAAGAAAATCAAAATGTTGATTACATTGGCTACAAGACAACACTTAAAACCTTTAAATCTAATGGCTTCAAAGAAGTAAAAGATGGAAAATTTGAAGAATTAAAATAATACAAAAGAGAGTGGGACAGAAATCGGTAATTCGTTAGAATTCGATTTCGTCGTCCCACCTCCGCACAGTTGAGTAGGGCTGTAAAAGCTGATGAAATCAGCGTAGTAGAGCCCACTCAACCACTGCGTCTTGCTCAACAATCCAAAAATAATTGAGAGGCTAGGACTTTTGTCCCAGCCTCTTTTACAATACTTTTTTTAATTTTTGATCGAAATCATGACGGCTCATCATGACCATATGATCACAATTGCTACAACGAATTTTGATATCTGCCCCTACTCGCCTAATTTCCCAACGATTGGCTTTTTTCCCTGTTGCTTTGATGATACAAGCATGGGGTTTTTTCATTTCTACAAAATCACCGACCTGATACATGGATTTTCCTTTCATCAACATAGAAGACGAAAAGCTAGCCTTTTTGATGCTAGCTTTTGGCCCTTAATTGGTCCGAACTGGTGTAATTAATTGAATGAAGCGTTCAGATTCCTCTGCTGGTACCAATGTAAAGGGACGAACTGCAGAGATGAAGCGAATGACGACTTTTTCACTTTCAATAGCTTTCAAAGCGTCAATCAAATAAGTTGGATTAAAGCTGATGTTCAAATCATCTCCCGAAACTGCTTCTGTATCAATTTCTTCATTCACACGCCCTACCTCAGGAGAATTTACGTGAGCAGAAACAACTCCACTAGCGATTTCTAATTTAACAGTACCATTTTGAGTAGCGTTAGACAAAAGGCGGGCCCGTTCCATTGCTTGGCGAAGATGAGCAACTTTAAAGGTTACTTCAGAACTAAACTCTGTTGGAATCAAGCGATCCGTATCTGGATAGTTTCCTTCTAGTAAGCGTGTATAGAAACTGATATTGTCACTTCTAAATAAAATCTGGTTATTGGCAAAGAAGACTTCAACCTGTTCAATTTCATCTGAAAAGACAGACGTTAACTCGCGTAAAGAACGACTTGGAATCACCACATCAAAGTTATCCCCATTTTTTTCAAGAGTAATATTTTTTTGACTCATGCGATGAGAATCTGTTGCCACCGTTTTTAATTCCTTGTGATCAGAAAGAACAAAATGGACTCCTGTCAAAATCGGACGACTTTCTTGGGTACTTGCTGCAAAAGCTGTCTCAGAAATGATTTTCTTCAAGGTTTGAATTGGGAGCGTTAGAGGGTTGCTAGCTGAAATTTCTTGAATGCGAGGATATTGTTCTGCATCTTTCCCTTTAAGGGTAATTTCTGATTTCCCACTAACTAATACAATTTGTTTTTGTTCGATTTCTTTCACATCTAAAACGACATCTGGTAGACTCGAGACAACATTGATAAAGAAAGTTGCTTCTAAGAGAATAGCGCCTGGGGTTGTTACTAGAAGGCCTGCATTTTCATCTTTAACAGAAATAAAGTATTCAATTGAAATTTGTCCATTTGATCCAATGAGAGTAATTCCTTCAGAAGTTACATCAATCTTAATAGTGGATAAGATAGGAATTGCATTTTTTGAACTAATGGCTCTTTTTGTCGTATTTAAAGCTTGTAGGAAATAGGCCTTGTTAATAGAAAAATTGATCATGAGATCTCCTTTTATTATTTTAGTATTAGTAAGTTAATAGTAATAGTAGAGTGTGTGGAACATGTGGAAAAGTCTTCTAAAGCCAGACAGGAATTGAAAAGTTCCTTGTTTACAACATGTGGAAAAAGAAGCAAGTTTTTCTATGATTATCCACATGAGATTACTTTAATTTTTTCTTGATGGTTTGAATCTCGAGTCTGAGATTGTCATCAATTTCGATCATCCCTTTGATTTTCTCATAAGCATGCATGACCGTTGTGTGGTCTTTTCCTCCAAATTCACGACCAATACGGGGAAGACTATTATCAGTCATTTCGCGGGCGAGGTACATCGCTACTTGTCGAGCTAGGACAATATTTTGAACCCGTCGAGTGCCTTTCATTTCATTGACACTGACATTGTAAAATTTTCCAACCTCAGCTTGAATCTTTTCAATAGGAATTACAGTGATTTGTAAAGATTCATTCTTACGAGCTCGAATGGCTTCGGCTGCGACATCAATTGTAATATCTTTGATTTTTTTAACTCTTGCCACGAGAGAAATATCATTCAAAGCACCTTCTAAGTCTCGGACGTTCGAATCAAATTGACCTGCTAGGTATTCAAGAGTATCATCTGGGAAAGTAAAGTCTAGGTCTTCGATTTTATTTCTCAAAATAGCAATTCGAGTTTCAAAATCTGGTGGTGTAATATTTTGAGTCAAGCCCCACTTAAAGCGCGTGACTAGACGTTCTTCTAAGCTATCTAAATGATCAGGACTACGATCGCTGGTTAGGACAATCTGCTTGTTATCCCCATAAAGAGCATTAAAGGTATTAAAGAACTCTTCTTGAGTTGTAACCTTTTTCCCTCCAAGAGATTGAATATCATCAATTAAGAGCAGATCCAAGTTTCGATAGGTTTTTTTAAAGGTATCCATATCATTGAGGCGAAGACGCTCTAAAAATTCATTGATAAAGGATTCTGCTGGGATGTATTTTACTCGAGCATTTGGGTAGTTTTCCATAATCTGATTCCCAATCGCGTTGAGCAAATGCGTTTTACCTAAACCGGGTCCTCCATAGATAAATAAAGGATTATAAGTGGTAGCAAGGTTTTCAGAAACTGCTAAAGCGGCAGCCAAAGCCCATTGATTTCCATCTCCACTTACAAAATTATCAAAGGTGTATTTCTTTCTTAATCCTGTTTGGATAGGAGGCAAATCTACTATCGGAGCATGGCTCACTGCATAGTCTCTATTCATTTCTGAAAGGGGAATAAACTCTTTTTCTTCTTCCTCTTCTTCAAGATTGAATTGATAGGAAATGGTTAATTCTACTGCATAAATTTCAAATCCAGCAGTCAAAATCACCTTTGTCATATTCTCTTCCCAGAATAATTTTTTCACTTCCGCATCTAAATAAATAACGGCTTCTTGTTGATCGACTTTGATGAGTCTTGAAGTAAGGACAAAATAGTCAAAGATTTCTTTTTTAAATGTCTTTTTACTTAATTCAATCACACGATTCCAGAATGTTTCTTCTCTTGACACTTATCGCCCTCCTATTCATTTTTACTTGCTATGTTTTTCTTATTTTATCATAAAAGGAGGGAGTTTTCCACAACTTGTTCTGAGGGAATAAAAAAGAGTTTTTTCCACAATATGTGAATAGTTATCCCCAATGTGTGTAGAAGTTTTCCACAAGTTGGGGAAAAGAGAGAAGAAAGTAGGAATATCAAGTAAGGAGGATTTTTGAAGAAGTGGATAATTCTGTTAATTGTTCTATAAAAAATAACAGCCTCATTTGAGACTGTTAATAATTCGCTGGTATTCATCAAGGTTGTTAAATGAAATATGAATACTACCTTTTTCTTGTTTTGTCAGACGGATTTCTACTTCGGTTCCCAGCATCTTTTTTAATCTGTTTTCTTCCTGTGCTAAAAAGAGTTCTTTCTCTTTTTTACTTGGCCTTTTCTTTTTTTGACCAACCTTTTCTTCCAAACTACGAACGCTTAGCCCTTCTTTCAGAGTTCGTTCCAACCAATAGATTTGTTGATCTTCTTTTAAAGGAACTAAAATGCGGGCATGTCCTTGTGAAATTTGATCATTTTTGATGGCTTCTTTGACAGCTGGTGAGAGATGAAGCAAACGGACCATGTTGCTGATGTAAGGACGAGATTTTCCCATAAATTGTGCAATTTCTTCATGGGTAGCCCCTTTATCAATAAGATGTTGGTAGGATTCGGCCTCTTCAATTGGATTCAAATCTTCCCTTTGTAAATTTTCGATAATGGCTTGTTTGATCATGTCATCATCTGATAATTCTCTTATAATCGCAGGGATTTCTTTGAAACCAGCCATTTGAGCTGCTCGGTAGCGTCTTTCTCCAGCAAGTAGTTCATAACCAACAATCGGAGATTTTCGAACAATAATGGGCTGGATTAATCCATTTTCTTTGATTGAAGCTGCGAGTTCTTCTAATTTTTCTTGTACAAAGGTTTGACGAGGTTGAAAAGGATTGGTTCGTATTTGCTTTACGTCAATAATATCAATTTTTTCCATGATGTATATAGCATAACACACCTTTACAATTTCGTAAAGGTGTGTTGACACTGTTGTAAATTTACTTAATTTCCAAGATTTTCTGTAGATTTTGTCAGCTCAATGGTAGCTGTTTTTTGCTTACCATCTCTATAGAAAATGATTTTAATTTTATCACCAATTTGATGAGAATAGAGGGCAGATTGTAAATCTGCAGTTGATTCAATGTTTGTGTCATCGATTTTTGTAATGATATCTAATCGACGCAAATATTTGGATGCCGGCATATCATTTTCAACTGAGCGGACAAGAACCCCACCTTTGAGTTTGCTTGGAATGTCTAATTGGCTAAGATCAGAAGAGGATAGGTTAGCCAGGTCCATCATGGTAATTCCAAGAGCTGGACGAATGACTTTACCATCTTTTTCTAAATGTTCAATAATATTTTGTACATCATTTACAGGAATTGCAAATCCCATTCCTTCAACCGCAGTTTGGCCATTTGAAGAGATTTTACTTGAGGTAATTCCGATGACTTGTCCCTGAATATTGATAAGGGGACCACCAGAATTCCCTGGGTTGATTGCAGCGTCCGTTTGCAACGCTTTTGTAGATACATTTTGGCCGTCTTCTGATTTGAGCTTCACAGTACGTCCGAGACTAGAGACAATCCCTTGGGTAACGGAATTGGCAAATTTTGTTCCTAAAGGACTACCAATAGCGATTGCGGTCTCTCCAACAGTCAACTTAGATGAATCCCCAAATTCAGCCACGGTCGTAACATTATCTGAACTGATTTTAACAACCGCAATATCTGAGAAAGTATCAGAACCAACAACTTCTCCAGAAACTTTATTTCCATCTGCAAAGAGAATATCGGCTTTTGTTGCTCCCATTAATACGTGGGCATTTGTTACTAAATAAGCGTCTTTACCGTCTTTTTTATAGATAACACCTGAACCTTCACTAGCTACTTCTGGATCAGAATCTGTTTCTCCATTGATGAAGCCTTTTTCAGAGGTTTCAGCATAGGTAATAACAGAAACAACAGCATTTTTAACCTTATCAACAGCTTCACTAGTTGATGTTGTATTCTTATAAGCATGATTAACTTTGGTAGATTTTATTTCTTGGCTAGGATTTGTAGAATTCCCCTTGGTAAACTGGAAAGAGGTCAAGGTCCCTAAGATTCCTCCAGTAAACCCAATGACAAGAACAAGTAAAAGTTGCAAAATTTTTTTTAGAAAATTTGATGGTTGTTTCATAGTTTTCTCCTATTGTTCCAATTATGGAAAAGTATAGACCTAGTTTCTTAATTATAACTTAAAATGGAAATTTTTTCCACAAGTTGTGGAAAACTGTGTATAAGTGTGAAAAACGTGAGAATAGAGCCATTTTTTGAAAGATAGATTCTGTCTTATTTGTTGAAGACTTGTGTATAAGTTCATTTGTGTTAGAATATGAATATGAAAATTAAAATTGTAACAGTTGGAAAATTAAAAGAAAAGTATTTAAAAGATGGAATCGCCGAGTATACGAAACGCTTGGGGCGGTTTACGAAGCTAGAAATGATAGAATTGCCGGATGAAAAAACTCCTGATCGAGCAAGTGATTTAGAAAACCAGCAAATCCTTGAAAAAGAAGGAAATCGTATACTAGCTAAAGTTGGAGATCGTGAGTATGTGATTGCCTTAGCGATTGAAGGGCAACAATTTCCATCTGAGAAGTTTAGTCAAACCCTAGAAGAGGTCACTGTACGAGGGTATTCTGAAATTACCTTCGTGATTGGAGGGAGCCTAGGATTGTCTCCAGCAGTTAAAAAACGAGCGAATTTACTTATGAGTTTTGGAAAGTTAACCCTTCCCCATCAATTGATGAAGCTTGTTTTAATCGAACAAATTTACCGGGCATTTATGATTCAACAGGGAAGTCCTTACCATAAATGAATCTTGACGCTCCTCCTATTTTCTGATAGAATAAAAAGACATCTGGTCTCATAGCTCAGCTGGATAGAGCATTCGCCTTCTAAGCGAACGGTCGCAGGTTCGAATCCTGCTGGGATCAAAATAAAAAAACGTGATTTTTACAGAAATCACGTTTTTTTATTACTTGTTTTTTTTAAAAAAAACTAGAGTTTTTTCTAAACAGATAGGATAAAAAAATTGTAAAAACTTGATTTTTTGTTCCAAATAGCTGTAAAAATGAACCAAATAGCGAAAATGTAAAAAAAGTCTTTGATTTTTTACTAAAATTTATGTATATTAAATTTAATAATTTAATGATCAAATAAATTATAAGGAGATTTTTTTATGAAAAACAATCCATCGACAGTTTCTAAAGCATTTAAGGTTCTTACAGAAAAAGAATTGCAGCAAATTTGTGGAGGGGATAAACGCAAAAAAAATAATTTTTCTGATCTTATTGGGCTTATTTTTGGTAGAGGAGGAAACTGATGTTTCTAAATACCCTATTCTCAATTTTAACTATTTTTACAATTTTTTTATCTTTTTTAAAAATTGATCAAAAACTTAATAAATATAGTAAACAATTGATTTTAGGATCTGGTGTTGTTGCTGTATTTGTCATCACAGTGGTCTTAGATTACTTTGATTTACATATTGATTATCTAATGTTATGTCTATGGCCACTATTTCTTTATCTTTATTACTATTTTATTTGTAATCTTCAACGTCAGATAGCGGTTCTTTACTCATTCATCATTTATCTAGCAGTTGAAAGTACAGATACATTTTTATCTGTAATTACTTCTTCTATTTTTGGTGATAGTATAATTAACCAATACTCTGATTATTACTTTTTAACTATTCGAATTATCTCACTTATTTTAATTATGAAGGTATTAACGATTCTCGAAGTGAATCTTCTCTATTTTAAAGAGCGGGTTTTTAAGAAATTTGTCCAGCAATTGATCGTTAGTTATCTTATTTTAACCTTAGTATTGAATGCTTCTCATTGGATAAGTGATATTGCTCATTTCAATAGTTTTGGTAGCATGGTAGCAACGATTTGTTTCTTGATCTTTATCGGAACCATGGTTCAAATGAAGACGGTTCGAGATCGTTATGAAAAGAAAATGGAGTTGAAGCAAAAGAGGTTCGAACAACGCCAAATGGAGCAGTATATGAATAAAATTCAAGGCCTCTATTTAGAATTAAAAGGTTTTCGTCATGATTTTGGCAATATTATCACTTCCTTAAATTTAGCGATTGAGGAAGAAAATATTGAGGATATTAAACGAATTCAAAGAGATGTTCTTGAAGAATGCTACGGTCAACTCCAAAAAGAAGAATATACAGGATTTGACCTAGGAAATATTCGAGATTCTGCTTTGAGAAGTATCCTAAGTAGGGGATGGATCTATGCGGAGGAAATGGGTGTCAAACTAACCTTTGAAACAGAAGATATTATTGAAAAGGTTCCCATGAGATTATTGGATCTTGTACGAACTGTCGGAATTTTAGTCAATAATGCTATTGAAGCTGCTAAAATGAGTCAAGAAAAAGAAGTTCAAATAGCGATTTTTAATATGCCGAATGGAGTGCATCTGATCATAAAGAACTCTATTTCTGATGAACCGATTAATTGGAATAAGCTCTATGAAAAGGGATTTTCAACTAAGGGGGATCGTAGAGGAATGGGCCTTGCGATTGTAAAAGAGCTTATTGGAGAATATGCTGCTATTTTTCTAGAGACAGAGTTGATCAATGGAAGATTTACGCAGAGCTTAGTTATTGGAGAGAAAGGAAGATAGATGAATATTGTATTGCTAGAGGACGAAATTTCTCAACAAGTTCGAGTAGAGAAACATGTGAAAGCTATCGCTGAGGAGGAAGGCCTACGATTAAATATTGTTTCCACCAGTAAAATAACTGAACTAAAGGAATATCTAACCAATGGTGATTTTCATCAGCTTTTCTTCCTTGACATTGATATCAAAGGGGATGAAAAAGCTGGTATCAAGGCAGCTCAAATGATTCGTGAGGTCAATCCTTTTGCGATCATTGCCTTTATCACGACGAAATCGGAATTTGCTACTATTACCTATCGTTACAAGGTATCAGCTCTTGAATTTATTGAAAAAACCTTGAATGAAAACTTGTTTAAGGAAAAAATTAGAGAATGTATTCTCTACTTGAAGAAGAATGTGATTGAAAATAAAAATATCATTGATTTCTTTGAGTATAGTTTCAAAAATATGGAAATTCGAGTGCCATATCGAGATATATTGTACATTGAAACAACTGGAGTTTCCCACAAATTGCGACTTGTTGGAAAGAATTTTCAAAAGGAATTTTTAGGGACTATCAAGGATATACTTGAAAAAGATGTGGACAATCATTTCTTCAGTCCTAATCAGTCTTATCTAGTGAATCAAAGAATGATTGTCAGTTTTGATCGTCGCAAGAGACTCTTGATGTTAGAAGAGGAGACAACTTGCCCTGTTTCTCGTACACAGGTGAAAAGGGTCGAAGAATTATTAAATAAAATACAGAAAAAGGCTTGACAATTTTTGAATCGATGGTATAATGGGATATGTTCTGTTAATGACATGGTCCGTTGGTCAAGGGGTTAAGACACCGCCTTTTCACGGCGGTAACACGGGTTCGAATCCCGTACGGACTATATCTCATTCCGCCATAGCTCAGTTGGTAGTAGCGCATGACTGTTAATCATGATGTCGTAGGTTCGAGTCCTACTGGCGGAGCTAAACTAGCATCCTAAGGGATGCTTTTTTGTATAAAATAAGAGCCCCTTCAAACTGATGGGGCTCTTTATGATGCGAATTTACTGATTTTTTGAGGATTGAGATTTCTTTCGAATAGCATTGTAGCAAGCGAAGGAAAGAATTCCGAGTAGGAAAGCGATGGTTCCTTCTTTTAACCCATGTGGAATGAACTGTAGAACAACCTGTCCTTTTCCTTTAGGGACATCAACAGTCATAAATCCTTTTTGAGCCCTTTGAATAGGGACAGGTTGATTATTGATTGTCGCTGTCCACCCTTTATCATAAGGAAGGGTGAAAAAGAGACTTGTATGGTGGTCTGCTGTAAAATCTGCAGTGACGGTATTTCCTTTGGTTTGCACATGAACTTCTTGTTGGTGCAACCATTCAAAGGCTTCCTGGTAGGCTTGAAGGTTCAAAGCAAAAAATTCTGGATTTTGGAAGGTTACTGTAGAATTTTCAGGGAAGGCAATTCGAACCTTAACAGTTTCTCCTGCTGTAAAGTGACCAATGGTGAAGAATGGAAATACATTGTCTGTTGTATAGCGGTTGACTTGGCCATTCGTAATGATTTCAACATCTGTATAATCTTCATTTTCAAATTCTAAAGAAGGAAGGTTCACGTAAAGTTGACTATCGTTTTGAATGTAGAGCTCATATTCGATACTGGCATAGGTCAGAAAACTATCTGCTTCAACTTTAGCTTTCTGAGGACCTTGAGAAGGATCATCTGCACCAGTTTTCAGTGGATGTAATCGCTGATAGTAAGTCAACGATTGACCCGTTAGATGATTGAGAAAGTTCTTTTGGTTATCCAAGGTTAGATTAGAAAATTGGATATCCTTGTAGGGACTTGCGGTTAAAAATGCTAGTGAAAGAGCTTTTTCATTTTGATACAAGGTCTGATTTCCTTGCGTTTCCAATTTATGAAAAGCAAACTTTTGAGGATTCCTATCTGAAATATTGTATTTGATCCCGAACAGACTGTCCATTAGTAAAGTATTGTTTTGATAGCGCAAGTTCAAGTTGGTTCCATCTGATTTAAAACCGAGTTTATCTAGGGTCGAACTGGTATCTGTATTTCTGACAGATGAAAACTGGGAGATCCCTCTAAAATTGTATTTCATGCTGTCATTACCTGTTTGAGGTTGGAGAATCTCTGTTCGGTAAAATTCTTGATCATCCTGTAAACTTGATGTCAATTTATCAATTGATGGAATCTTTCCTTGGTAAGAAGAACGAGCTGCAAATACCCATTCATTTGCAATTCCATCGATCTGATAATAGCTGTTTATACTAATTTCAAACAAACAGAAGAAAAGAATAACAGCAGAAAAAATGGGATGAGAAAGTTTACGAACTGTAAAGGCAAGTGTCACAGTAAAGAATACAAGAAGAAATTCTAGTGTCAATACATAATGACTGCTTGTCAAGAAAGGATAGTGCTTGCGATAGAGAAAGGTGAGGATAAATCCAATACTAAGCAAACTAACAGCTAGGCAGAGTCGTTGCCAATTGATTTCTTTTATCCGATTGAGGACCTCTGCTGCCATGAACAAAATAGTCAATGAAAAGAGCCAGGCATAACGGTGAAGAAACATATTAGGAGCATGCATTCCCTGCCAGAATAAATCCAAAGCTTGTAAATAGAAACTTGCAATAAGAATGACTAATAAGGTCAAATATGCTAGTTTCACGTGAAACCGAATCGATTTGACAAAGAAAAATAGAAAGGCAAGTAAGAATGGAAATAGACCAACATAGATCATAGGGATAGCCCCATATTTTGTTGTATCAAAGCTACCAATCAAATTCTTTGCAAAAACGTCTAAGTACCAACTATTTTCTGTAAAGGTTCTTGTAATCTTGGTAAAGTTTTCTCCATGAGTTCGTAAATCCAATATGGTGGGGTAAATCATGATCAAGCTAGTGACCCCTGCTAAAATTGACACAATTGTAAAGTCAAAGAAAGAAGATATTCTTTTTTTAAAGTCCCAGGAAAGCTGCGTGAAATACCATAATGTCAAGAAGATAGCCATCATAAATCCAAAATAATAATTTTGGATGAAGAGGATAGTCAAGCTTGTAAAGTAGAGAACCCGCTTCTTTTGAGTCATCAAACGGTGTAAACCTAACAGAATAAGAGGAGCCAAAATGAAGACATCGAGCCAGGTTTTGATTTCAATCTGACTGATGGAGAAGCTCATTAACGCAAACAAAGTTGACAGCGAAAGAACCAAGAATGTTTGCAGTTGAGGATAGATTCCCTTAATGGAATAATAAGTTGACAAGCCAATCAAGCCTATTTTTATCAGTGTAAAGAGATAGACGGAATCAACCATGGATAAACTGTCAAAGAAGAAGACAAAGGGAGATAGAAAGCTTCCTAAGTAATAGCTGGAAAGAGCGTAGAAATTTAAGCCGAGTCCACTTGTAAAGCTGTAAAGGAGGCTGTCGGTCCCGTGCAAAATATTTCGTAAAGTAACGTCGAAAATAACGTATTGATGAAAGCCATCACCTAATAAAGGAGAAGTTTCACTCCCCCAATAAATACCCTGACTGAGGTAGACGAAAAATAAGATTGTAAAGGGAAGTAAAAAAGCTGTAAAGTAAACAATGATGGGGTGTGATAGATATTTTTTAAATTTCATATAGTCTATTGAAATACCCTGAAACAAAGGTTCCAGGGTTTTTGATTTTTTGGAGCGATTTCTTAGTCTTTCCAAAGTTCTTTAACTTTTGCTTGAACTTCTTGGTTTTCTAAGAATTCATCATAGGTTTCATCAATCCGGTCAATGACACCATTTTTTGAAAGAACAATGATATGGTTGGCAAGAGTTTGAATAAACTCATGGTCGTGACTGGCAAAGATGATTGATTCTTTGAAGTTTTTCAATCCATCGTTCAAGCTTGAAATTGATTCCAAGTCCAAGTGATTTGTAGGATCGTCAAGTACAAGAACATTTGATTTCAAAAGCATGAGTTTTGAAAGCATCACGCGCACTTTTTCTCCCCCTGACAAGACGTTGACAGGCTTGTTAACCTCGTCTCCAGAAAAGAGCATGCGTCCGAGGAAACCACGAAGGAAGGTATTGTCATCTTCTTCTTTACTTGCGAATTGACGGAGCCAGTCAAGAATTGACTCACCACCTGCAAAGTCAGCTGAATTGTCTTTTGGTAAGTAAGAGCGGCTAGTTGTGACTCCCCACTTGACAGTTCCTTCATATTCGATTTCACCCATAATGGCGCGGATCAAGGCAGTGGTTTGGATGTCGTTTTGTCCGATAAGAGCTGTCTTGTCACCTGGACGTAAGATGAAGCTGATGTTGTCAAGAATAGTTTCACCGTCAATCTTTACAGATAAATTCTCTACTGTCAACAGATCATTCCCAATTTCTCGTTCAGCTTTAAAGCTGATAAATGGGTATTTTCGACTAGATGGAACAATTTCTTCTAACTGAATCTTGTCAAGCATCTTTTTACGCGAAGTTGCCTGTTTCGATTTTGACGCATTGGCAGAGAAACGAGCCACAAATTCTTGTAATTGTTTGATTTTTTCTTCTGCTTTGGCATTACGGTCTGCTAACAACTTGGCAGCCAGTTCAGATGATTCTTTCCAGAAATCATAGTTACCAACATAGAGTTTGATTTTTCCAAAGTCCAGGTCGGCCATGTGGGTACAGACTTTATTCAAGAAGTGACGGTCGTGAGATACAACGATAACGGTATTCTCGAAATCAATCAAGAAATCTTCTAACCAGGTAATGGATTGAATATCAAGACCGTTAGTTGGCTCGTCCAAAAGAAGGACGTCTGGTTTACCAAAGAGAGCTTTTGCTAGGAGGACTTTTACTTTATCCCCATTCGCTAGTTCACTCATATTTTGGTAGTGGAGCTCTTCTGGAATATTCAGATTTTGGAGGAGTTGTGAAGCTTCACTTTCCGCTTCCCAACCACCTAGTTCAGCGAATTCTCCTTCCAGTTCTGCTGCGCGGACACCGTCTTCATCTGAAAAATCTTCCTTCATATAGATAGCATCTTTTTCCTTCATGATGCTATAAAGTTTTTCATTTCCCATGATAACTACATCAATAGCCCGCTCATCTTCATAGTCAAAGTGATTTTGACGAAGAACAGAAAGACGTTCGTCTGGTCCAAGAGAAATATGACCAGTTGTCGGTTCAATATCCCCAGCTAAGATTTTTAAAAAGGTTGATTTTCCAGCACCATTGGCCCCAATCAAACCATAGGTATTTCCTTCTGTAAATTTGATGTTGACATCATCAAAAAGTTTACGATCACTAAAACGTAGTGAGACGTCTGTAACTGTTAACACGTATAGTACTCCTCTTTTTCTGTCTATATAAGCCTATTTTACTAGAAAACGCTTGATTTTTCAATGAATACCCTTATGCATTGGAGGAAGTCATTTAGTCTGTATAAAAGGGTGAAGAGCTTGACTTTCCTTTGATGTCATTATATAATGAAAAGCAATCAGAAGAGTAATTTGTATTCGTTTTTTAGAGAGCTTATGGTCGCTGAAAATAAGCAACGAAACAGAATGAAATGGACTGATGTTCAAATAGAATCTTAACCAATAGAGATTCGGCTAGCAGGCCTTATGTGCAGCTCATTTGTGATGAGTTAGAGAGAACAGCATATGCTGTTCTAAGTGAGGTGGCACCGTGTCTCAGACGCCCTCGCATAGTTTTTGCTATGCGTGGGCTTTTATTTTGTACTTCAGGGAGGAAGAAAAATGATCAAGCCGATTATTTTAACTGGAGATCGCCCGACTGGGAAGCTCCATATTGGACACTATGTCGGTTCGTTGAAGAATCGAGTTCTTATGCAAAATGAAGACAAGTACCAGATGTTTGTCTTTTTAGCCGATCAGCAAGCCCTAACGGATCATGCTAAAGATCCGCAAACCATTGTTGAGTCTATTGGAAATGTTGCTCTAGATTATTTAGCAGCTGGCTTAGATCCAAAGAAATCAACTATTTTTATTCAAAGTCAAATACCTGAGTTAGCGGAATTGACCATGTATTACATGAATTTGGTCTCTGTTTCACGTTTGGAACGAAACCCAACCGTTAAGACAGAAATTGCCCAAAAAGGATTCGGAGAGTCTATTCCATCTGGTTTCTTGGTTTATCCTGTTTCCCAAGCTGCAGATATTACCGCTTTTAAAGCCAATCTCGTGCCTGTTGGAACTGACCAAAAGCCCATGATTGAGCAAACTCGTGAAATTGTTCGTTCCTTTAATCATGCGTATCATTGCGATGTCTTGGTTGAACCGGAAGGAATTTTCCCAGAAAATGAGGCCGCGGGTCGTTTGCCTGGCTTGGATGGGAATGCTAAGATGTCTAAATCTCTTGGAAATGGTATCTATTTAGCGGATGATATGGACACCTTGAAGAAAAAGGTCATGAGTATGTACACAGATCCTGAGCATATTCGTGTCGAAGATCCAGGAAAAATCGAAGGAAATATGGTTTTCCATTATTTGGATGTGTTTGGAAAAGAAGAAGATCAAGCGACCATTCAAGAAATGAAAGACCATTACCAACGGGGTGGTTTAGGAGATGTTAAAACCAAACGCTATTTGTTAGAGATTCTTGAAAGAGAGTTGGGACCTATTCGCGAACGACGGATTGAATTTGCTAAAGATATGGGACAAGTTTATGATATGCTTCAAAAAGGTAGTGAAGTAGCCCGTTCGGTTGCAGCAGAAACCCTTGATCAAGTCAAATCCGCTATGGGCTTAAACTATTTCAAGTAGGCTCTTGATATTGAGATGATTCAATAAAAAAATGATTCAAAAGAGGTTTCAACACCTCTTTTTGAAATATTGTACAAATGATTGACAAATTATCTTAGAATGGTATGATATTATCAATCAAAAAAGACGGGCTTGGCTCAAAAAGAAAGAAAAGAGGAAAATGGGAATGTCAAATTGGGACACTAAATTTTTGAAAAAAGGTTATACCTTCGATGATGTATTGCTCATTCCAGCTGAAAGTCATGTATTACCAAACGATGCAGATCTTCGTACAAAATTGGCGGATAACCTTGTGTTGAATATCCCAATCATCACAGCTGCGATGGATACAGTTACTGAAAGCCAAATGGCTATTGCCATTGCCCGTGCTGGAGGACTTGGGGTTATTCATAAAAATATGTCCATTGCCCAACAAGCAGATGAAGTTCGTAAAGTAAAACGCTCTGAAAACGGCGTTATTATTGACCCATTTTTCTTAACACCTGAACATACCATTGCTGAGGCAGACGAACTTATGGGACGTTACCGGATCAGTGGTGTACCTGTGGTTGAAACCTTGGAAAATCGTAAACTAGTAGGGATCTTGACCAACCGTGACCTACGCTTTATTTCTGATTATGATCAACCAATTTCCAACCATATGACCAGCGAGAATCTTGTGACTGCACCAGTTGGTACAGATTTAGAAACAGCTGAACGGATTCTTCAAGAACACCGTATTGAAAAATTACCATTGGTGGATGAAAATGGTCGTTTGTCAGGTTTGATTACCATTAAGGATATTGAAAAAGTTATTGAGTTTCCAAATGCAGCGAAAGACGAATTTGGTCGTCTTTTAGTAGCAGGTGCTGTCGGAGTTACATCTGACACTTTTGAGCGTGCGGAAGCATTGTTTGAAGCTGGTGCGGATGCTATTGTCATCGATACAGCCCATGGTCATTCTGCAGGTGTTCTTCGTAAAATCGCTGAAATTCGCGCTCATTTCCCAGATCGCACCTTGATTGCAGGTAATATTGCCACAGCTGAGGGAGCGCGTGCTCTCTATGATGCAGGTGTTGACGTAGTTAAGGTAGGGATTGGACCTGGTTCAATCTGTACAACTCGTGTGATTGCTGGTGTCGGAGTTCCTCAAGTTACAGCGATTTATGACGCAGCCGCTGTTGCGCGTGAATATGGAAAAACCATTATCGCGGATGGTGGGATCAAGTATTCTGGAGATATTGTAAAAGCCCTTGCTGCTGGTGGTCATGCAGTCATGCTTGGATCTATGTTTGCAGGAACAGATGAAGCACCAGGTGAAACTGAAATCTTCCAAGGACGTAAGTTCAAGACTTATCGTGGTATGGGATCTATTGCAGCCATGAAGAAAGGTTCAAGTGACCGCTACTTCCAAGGTTCTGTTAATGAGGCCAACAAATTGGTTCCAGAAGGAATCGAAGGTCGGGTTGCTTATAAGGGTTCAGCAGCCGATATCGTCTTCCAAATGATTGGTGGTATCCGTTCTGGTATGGGCTATGTTGGAGCTGCCAACCTTCAAGAATTGCATGAAAATGCACAATTTGTTGAAATGTCTGGGGCAGGTTTGAAAGAAAGCCACCCACACGATGTCCAAATTACCAATGAAGCACCAAACTACTCTGTTCAATAAAAAATAAAAGTGTGAAATCATAAGATTCCACACTTTTATTATGTCAAAAAGTTGTCAATCAAAATTGACAACCTTGTTAATTATTCGTCAACTTGACCTGAGTGAATATTAAAGATCTTTAAGTCTTCAGGCAAATCTTTTAGGTGATCTAAAGTAGTAGTTGTGATAAATGTTTGGATGTCACGAGAGATAACTTCTAGTAAATGTAGTTGACGATTGTTGTCAAGTTCACTCATAACATCGTCTAAGAGTAAAATCGGCTTTTCATTCGTCAGTGATTCAATTAATGAAATCTCTGCTAATTTTAAGGAAAGAACAACACTGCGGTGCTGCCCTTGGCTACCAAAAGTCGCATTCATATCATTGATGTAAAAGCTAATGTCATCTCGGTGAGGACCAACACTGGTTGTTTTTTTGATGAGATCTTTTGTCCGATTTTCTCGAAGCAAGGTGATAAAGGTTTGGCGAAGTGTATCCTCATCTTGAAAAGGAATGGAGGAATCATACCGAATAGATAGTTTTTCAGTTTGATTCGAAATTTCAAAATGTTTCTCTTGTCCAAAGTCTTCTAATTTTTTAAGAAAATCTTTCCGATGGATGCAGACCCGGCTACCATAATCTGTTAATTGCTCATCCAAGACATCTAAAAAGGTTGGGTCTACGGTAGTTGCCGTTTTTAAGTAACTGTTTCGTTGCTTTAAAACATGATGATAGGCTGTTAAATCTGATAGATAGACGGGTTTCATCTGGCCTAAATCAATATCAATAAACTTGCGGCGAAGAGCGGGTGAGCCTTTAACAAGTTGTAAATCCTCTGGAGCAAAGAGAACTACATTCATGTTACCGATATAGGTTGATAACTTGCTTTGTTTTAAGTGGTTCACTTTAGTGACTCGTCCTTTTGAGGATAAAGAAATTTCTAAAGGGATTGAGCCGGTCTTTTTTTCTAGGACCCCTGAAACAGTAAATTGTTCCTCTTGAAAATGAATTAGATCTTTATCGGAACGGGTCCGATGGCTGCGGGTCAAGGCTAAAAAGTAGATGGATTCGAGGAGATTGGTTTTTCCTTGAGCATTTTGGCCTAAGAAAATATTCAAACCAGAGTGGAATTGAAGATCTACTTCTTTATAATTTCGAAATTTCTGAATGTGTATGGATTTAAGCCACATATTATGTTCCTGGGAAACGAACAGGCTTCCGCTTATTCTCTTCTTTTTTAGGTTTAGAATCTTTTTTTTGTTTTTGTTCTTTGTTTAATTTCTTCACTAATTGAGCAACGCGTTCTTTTTCCAGCTTGTCCGCTTGATAGTCTTCAATCTCTTCTGGACTAGGTTCTGTCAGTGTTATGACTTCCTTCTCACCAATTACTTCGATTGTATCTCCGACTCGTAACTTACGTCCTCTTCTGGTTTCCACTTCTCCATTGACCTCTACTTGATTTTCGTGTAAAAAGGCTTTGATAGCTCCACCGCTTTGAATGATTCCCAGTTCTTTAAATAGGGCTTGTAGTGTGATAAATTCATCAAAAAGTTTATAGTTCATAGTTCACCTCAATGATAGTTATTATACCACAAAAGGATGAAAAACCTAAAATAGGGCGAGTCAGTGTAAACGTTTTTTAATCTGTCTGGGAAAGATTTTACTGGGATTTCATGATATAATGAAGAGTAATATTTGTTAGAACGAGGATGACGATGGAATTAGTTACTGGTGTTCAAATCCATTTTATGAAATCAGAAAAATTTAAGACCAATGAGATAAAAGTGCGGTTCTCGGCCCCTCTTTCTGAAGAAACAATAGCAGGACGAGTTCTAGCCTCACGCATGATCGAAACAGCCAATCAACTTTACCCAACTTCACAGCAATTTAGAGAGCAGTTGGCGAACTTGTATGGAGCAAATTTTTCTACTTCTGTTTCAAAACGCGGTCAAATGCACTACATTGATATTAATTTATCTTATGTCCGTGATGCTTTTTTGAGCAAGAAAAATGTCTTGACAGATCAGATGTTGGATTTATTAAAGGTATCTCTGAATGCTCCTCTTGCAGAAAACGGGTGCTTTCATTCAGAAACTTTTTCAGTAGAGAAAAAAAATCTCGTTACAGAACTAGAAGCAGAAATTGAAAATCATTTTTATTATGCTCACCAACAATTGAATCGTTTGTTTTATGATCAAGCTGATATGAAACTAAGTAAGTATGGAAGTGTCCAGCAGATTCAGAATGAGGATGAAGGGTCAGCTTATCAAGCATTTCAAGAAATGCTTCAAACAAATCTGATTGACTTTTTCTTTATGGGTGATTTCAATGAACTAGCGGTCATTGAAAAGATTAGTGAATTTGGTTTACAACCTCGTAAATCTCATGTCAATCTTTTTTATGCCCAATCTTTTTCAAACGTTGTCAGAGAAGGACTCGAACAAAGAGATACTCATCAATCTATTTTAGAGTTGGGTTATCATTTTCCTGTTCAGTATGGAGAGAAAGAGCATTTTGCTTTGATTGTTTTAAATGGTTTACTGGGGGCTTTCTCTCATTCAAAATTGTTTACAGTCATTCGAGAAAAAGAAGGGTTGGCTTATACGATCTCTAGCCATTTTGATATTTTTTCTCATTTTATGCGGATCTATGCAGGGATTGATCGAAAAAATAGAACCCGGACCATGACCCTGATGAGCCGTCAAGTGAGTGACTTGAAGAGAGGGAAGTTTACAAGTGAAGAGCTGCGCTTGACAAAAGAAATGATTATAAATGCTGCAAAATTGTCGCAGGATCGACCTGGCACCTTGATTGAAAGAGCTTATTTACACTCTATTTTAGGAAAACAGTTCTTGTCAATTGATGATTGGATCCAAGCTATTCAACTGGTGACTAAAGAAGAAATTATGGCTGTTGCCAAATCACTCAAATTACAAGCGGTCTATTTTATGGAAGGAAGAGAATGATAAAGAAAGATTTGGAGAAAATAGATTATCCAGCTGTTGGAGAATGTGTTTATCAGACAAGTCTCCAAAATGGATTGAAGTTATATTTAATTCCAAAGGCGGATTTTAATGAAAGCTATGCAATCATTTCTACTAAATTCGGTTCTATTGACACAAGATTTACAGTGGATGGAGTGGAGGGAATAAAAGAATTTCCAGCAGGGATTGCACATTTTCTTGAACATAAATTATTTGAAGATCAAGACGGTCAAGATTATTTACAGCATTTTGTAAGGCTGGGAGCTGAAAGTAATGCCTTTACTAGCTTTACACAAACTAGCTATCTCTTTTCGACCACCTCGAATGTCAATGAAAATCTGAGATTGTTACTGGAGATGACACAATCTCTTCATCTCTCAAAGGATTCTCTAAAGAAGGAAAAATTGATTATTCAACAAGAGATAGAAATGTACCAAGATAGTCCTGATTACCAATTATTCTTTAGGGCGTTGGCAAATCTCTATCCAGATACACCCTTGGCCCAAGATATTGCAGGTACTGTATCTTCTCTCTCCCAAATTGATGAAAAAAGTTTACAGGATAATTTCGATTATTTCTACCAACCATCCAATATGCAGCTAGTGGTTGTCGGAAATTTTGACCTTGACAGTCTTGTTAACCTTGTTTCTGATTTTGAGATGAAGACCTCTTTAAATCCTCTTCCTCATATCTCACCCGTGGACTTAAATCCAGTTGTTCAAAATGAGACAAGTCGGATGGAAGTTGCTTCACCGAAATTAGCAATTGGCATTCGTGGAAGAAATCAGATTCCTCCTCTTTACCAGTATCGCTATAAGATTATCCTCAAATTATTGTTTGCAATGATGTTTGGATGGACATCTAAACGATTTCAGTCACTTTATGAAGTTGGTAAACTTGACAACTCCTTGACACTAGAAATTGAAGTAGAGTCTTCGTTTCACTTTGTGATGTTAACGATGGACACCTCGGAACCTGTCAGTATATCCCATCAGTTCAGAACGGCCATTAAGAATTTTGAGAAAGATCCTGATGTGACTCAAGAGCATTTCGATACGATTAAAAGTGAAATGTTTGGAGATTTTCTACACGGTTTGAATTCCTTGGATTATATTGCGACTCAATTTAATCCAATTGAGACAGGTGAAAATCTATTTGATCTTCCAAAAATTTTACAGAGTATTTCTTTACAAGATGTTGTAAAGGTTGGGCGAGATTTTGTCAACGCTTGTGATATGACGGACTTTATCATTTTCCCTAAATAGCGGGATAATAGTAGAATGATGTTTTTGTCGAATTAAATCGACGTTGATTTTGTCAATTAGATGTAAATGATCATGTAAACTAGTAAGGAGACTAGAATGAAAAAAGAAAATATCCCAAATGCCTTAACACTGATTCGAATTGTGTTTATTCCTATTTTTATTTTGATGCTAATATTTGGTAAAGGTTATGGTTGGCATGTAGCAGCAGCTATTGTCTTTGCTGTTGCTAGTATCACCGATTATTTGGACGGTTATTTAGCTCGTAAATGGAAAGTTGTTAGTAACTTTGGGAAGTTTGCGGATCCTATGGCTGATAAGCTTCTTGTCATGTCTGCCTTTATCATGATGATTGAATTAAAGATGGTTCCGGCTTGGATTACTGCAGTTATAATTTGTCGCGAATTAGCCGTAACTGGCCTCCGTCTGTTATTGGTTGAAACAGGAGGAGTTGTTTTGCCAGCAGCTATGCCTGGAAAAATTAAAACCTTCTCACAAATGTTTGCCATTATTTTCCTTCTCTTCCATTGGGACTTATTGGGTCAAATTACGCTTTATGTTGCGCTAATCTTTACAGTCTACTCTGGATACGAATACTTTAAAGGCAGTGCCTACCTCTTTAAAGATACCTTTAGATAAATGAATAATATTATAGAAGTTCGAAATCTTACATTTAAATACCAAAAAACAGATGAGAACCATCAGTTAAATGATATATCGTTTCACGTGAAACATGGTGAATGGTTATCCATTATTGGACATAACGGAAGTGGTAAATCAACAGTGGTCCGCTTGATTGATGGCTTGTTGGAACCGGAATCTGGTCAAATCTATATTTCCGGAGATTTGTTAACTCCTGAAAATGTTTGGGATAAACGTAGTGAGATTGGGATGGTTTTCCAGAATCCAGATAACCAGTTTGTTGGGGCTACAGTTGAAGATGATGTGGCGTTTGGGTTGGAGAACCAAGGAATTCCAAGAGACGAAATGGTGCAACGAGTAGATGAAGCTTTGAAGATGGTCCGCATGGATGAGTTCAAAGATCGAGAACCCGCTAGGTTATCCGGTGGACAAAAGCAACGAGTGGCCATTGCTGGGATTATCGCTTTACGACCTAAAATCATCATTTTAGATGAAGCAACCAGTATGTTGGATCCTGAAGGGCGTCTAGAACTAATTCGGACAGTTCGAGAAGTCAAAGAACGATATGGGTTAACCGTTATTTCTATTACCCATGATTTAGAGGAAGTTTCCCTAAGTGATCGGGTTATTCTCTTTGAAAAAGGAAAAGCGACCTTGGATCTGACTCCAAGAGAACTCTTTTCTCGAGATGATTTAGATGAAATTGGATTAGAAGAACCTTTCGCTAATCGATTGCGCAGCATGTTACATCAAAAAGGTTTTCCAGTTGGAGAAACCTATCAGACTGAAGGAGAGCTAGAGAAACTATTATGGGAATTGCTTTAAAACAGCTTAGTTATACCTATCAAGAAGGTACTCCTTTTGAAGGAGCGGCTCTTTTTGATGTGAATATAGAAATCCCAAGCGGTTCTTATACAGCTCTAATTGGGCATACTGGAAGTGGAAAATCAACCATCCTTCAATTATTAAATGGTTTGCTTTTGCCCAGTCGAGGGGAAGTGCAAATGAATGATATGCGCATTAGTTCTGAGTCTTCTCAAAAAGAGCTAAAGGATCTTCGGAAAAAAGTAGGTCTCGTGTTTCAATTTCCAGAAAGTCAACTCTTTGCTGAGACTGTTGTAAAAGATGTCGCATTTGGGCCTCAAAATTTTGGAGTAGACCAAGAGTCAGCTGAGAGCATTGCTAAGGAAAAATTACGCTTAGTCGGTCTTTCTGAAGAGTTGTTTGAACGGAGTCCCTTTGAATTGTCTGGAGGGCAAATGAGACGGGTCGCTATTGCAGGCATTTTAGCGATGGAACCTGAAATTTTGGTCTTGGACGAGCCGACAGCTGGTTTGGATCCGTCAGGTAGACGGGAATTAATGAAGCTATTTGCGTCACTTCATCAAGCTGGGATGACCATCGTTCTTGTTAGTCATTCTATGGAAGATGTGGCAGAATACGCAAATCTTGTTTATGTTTTGGAAAAAGGACGAATTGTGAGGTTTGGGCATCCAAGGGATGTATTTCAGGATGTAGAAGGATTAGAAAACATACAATTAGGTGTACCGAAAGTGACGAAATTTGCTTGGCGCTTACGTCAAAAAGGACTATCTTTGCCAACTTTACCAATCACTTTACAAGAGTTTAAGGAGTTAATTGGACATGAATAGTATGATTTTAGGACGATATGTACCAGGTAATTCCATTCTCCATCGTATGGATCCAAGGGCAAAGTTACTAGGACTTTTCTTGTTAATTGTTATTTTGTTTTGGGCCAATAATGTGTTGACGAATGCCCTGTTGTTTTTATTGGCCTTTGCGTTGATTTTGAGTGCCAAGATCCCCTTCCGTTTTTTTATTAATGGCCTGAAATCGATGGTCTTTATCATTGCTTTCACCACACTCTTTCAGTTGTTTGCGACGACTGGCGGTAAGACCTTATTTCAATTTTATTTTTTGACTGTAACGGATAAAGGACTTGCTCAAGCGGGTGTGATCTTTTGTCGTTTTATTCTCATTGTTGTATTTTCAACGATTTTAACACTGACAACAACGCCCTTAAGCTTAGCAGATGCCGTAGAAAAGATGTTAACTCCATTTAAAATCATCAAAGTTCCTGCTCATGAAATTGGACTCATGTTGTCTATGAGCCTTCGTTTCGTCCCCACTCTAATGGATGATACGATTCGCATTATGAATGCACAGAGAGCTAGAGGGGTTGATTTTGGAGAAGGGAATCTCCTTCAGAAGATCCGCTCTTTTATACCGATTTTAATTCCCTTGTTTGCATCAAGTTTTAAACGTGCAGATGCTCTCGCAATTGCCATGGAGGCAAGAGGTTATAAAAGTGGAGAGGGAAGAAGCCGTTATAGGCAGTTAAAATGGCAAGCCTTAGATAGTGTAGCGATTCTGTCTGTAGTAGCAGTTGGTGCTATCATTTTTTGGTTGAAATATTAGAATACCACCACTACATATAGGGGAATTTTACTAAAAAAATGAAGAAAAACGCTATTTATAGCGTTTTTTGCATGAAAAATACATGATTTTGTAACCTTTGTAACATAAATTATAACTAACTGTAACATTTAATGTGTAAGATAGTATTATGTTCGAAAGGAGAATGTATTGATGAACACAAAAAAAGTCCAATGGACATTAACTTCTATTATCTCAGCTCTTTCACTTTTTGTTTCTGGTGTGGTAGTGAATGCTGAAACATACGAAGTGAAAAATGGTGATACTTTATCAGAAATTGCGATTAAGAATAACACTACTATCGAAAAGCTTGTTGAATTGAATCAAATCAGCAATCAAGATTTAATCCACGCTGGTCAAATTATTGAGTTGGGTGAACGTTCAAATTCATTGATCAACAAAGTAAATACTGCCACAGTAAGTCAGGAACCTAGAGTCGAGGCTTCGACAAATCAAGTAGCGGCTTCAACAACAACTACTGCTAATGCTACTTATAATGCAGCACCTGTTGTTACGAATTCTGGAAATGGGATTGTACTTGCTAATGGGAATACTGCTGGAGAAACTGGATCCTATGCAGCGGCTCGAATGGCTGAAATGACAGGTGTTCCTGCATCAACTTGGGAAGCCATTATTGCCCGCGAATCAAATGGTCAAGTGAACGCAGCAAATCCATCTGGAGCTAGTGGTCTTTTCCAAACAATGCCAGGTTGGGGTTCAACTGCTACAGTTGATGATCAAATCCAAGCGGCTTATAATGCCTATTCAAACCAAGGACTTTCAGCTTGGGGATACTAAAAAAGAGGGGAAACCCTCTTTTTATTTTGTTTCTTACCTTGACAAGGATTGGAAAGTGATGTAAAGAAAAATGACTGTGTCAGTCAACCTTGCTGAACCATGGATATTCTTACTCATGCGTGATTTCATACATAAAAGAGGTTTACAAATTTGTAAACCTCTTTTATTAACTTAAATGAGTCAGTAAAGCTAGAGGAGAATCTACGATGGTATCGGGAGTTTCCTCTTTTAATTGCTCTAGAGGTGCAAATCCCCAACTGACTGCAATTGTGTGAATACCAATGGTTTTTCCCCCAATGATATCAAATTTAGTATCCCCAACGATGCAAGCCTCCTCTTTTGGAATTTGATGATCCACTAGTACACGCTGAATGATATCAGATTTGTGCATAGATCCTGGGGTAGAACCATAAATCCCTTCAAAGCAATCACTAATTCCTAGTGAATGGGCTATTTCGAGACTCACTTCCTGATTCTTAGAGGTGGTGATGAATAAGTGATAACCCAATTCCTTCAATTGTTGAAGGAGTTCTTTGATACCTGGGTAGAGATAGGTTTGTTGTTGGCCAGTTTCTTTGTAATAGGTGCGATAGATTTCTACAGCTTTTGTGACCAGTTCTTTTGGAAGATGGTTTGTAAATGTAACTTCGAGTGGAGGGCCCATAAAGGTTCGAATAGTCTCTTTATCAGGAGCAGGAACTCCTAGCAGCTTGAAAGTGTGTAGAAAGGTGGTTTCAATTCCTTCGGAACTATCGACTAAAGTCCCATCCAAGTCGAAAAATATGTACTTCATAGGTTAGTCTCCAAATATTTCTTGCTGTAGGCGTTTCCCAGTTGGAGTTGCTGCTAGACCACCTTCAGCCGTTTCTCTAAAGGCAGTTGGTAGGCTAGATCCAACTTGATACATGGCGTCAATGACCTCATCGACAGGGATTTTGGATTCAATTCCTGCTAGAGCCATATCCGCTGCAATATAGGCATAGCTTGCACCCATAGCATTTCGTTTGACACAAGGAACCTCAACTAGTCCTGCAACAGGATCACAAATCAGGCCTAGCATATTTTTAATGACGAAACAAATAGCTTGGCTAGCTTGGTAGGGACTTCCTCCCGCTGCTAGCGTTAAAGCTGCTGCGCTCATAGCAGATGCTGACCCAACCTCTGCTTGACAACCTCCCTCGGCTCCAGAAATCGATGCATTGTTGGCAATAACCAGACCAAAGGCTCCAGCCGCTAATAAGAATTCCAATTGTTGGTGTTCATCTAAATGGAGTTTCTCAATCGCTGAAGTGAGAACAGCGGGTAAACAACCGGCCGATCCGGCTGTTGGAGTAGCACAGACCAAGCCCATTTTTGCATTGTGTTCGTTGACAGCGATAGCATTTTTGGCTGCAGTTAGGACAGTATAGTCAGAGAGGGCTTTTCCAGATTGAATATAGCGATCTAGTTTTGCAGCATCTCCTCCTGTCAAGCCACTTCGAGAAAGCTGATCATTGAGGCCTAAGTGGACAGATTCTTTCATCACCTCAAGATTACGTGTCATAAGAGTCAGAACTTCTTCTCGCTCACGGCCAGTTAGTTCAAACTCGGTAGCAATCATTAATTCTGCGACATTTCCTTCATAGTGGAGGGTCGCTTGCTCAACTAGTTCTGTAATTGAATAAAACATGGGGTCTCCTTATTGAAAGAAATTCACATTGTGTAAATGGGGAATTTGACGGATTAATTCAATCGCTTCGTCACAATTTCGAGAATCTACTTCAATGATCATAATAGCCTTTTCACCAGCTTTTTCGCGGGTTACGTTCATTTGGGCGATATTGATATCATAGCGGGAAAGGGCTTCTGTAACATGGGCAATCATCCCAGGAACGTCTTGGTGAACGATAATAATAGTTGGGGTGTTCATGTTCAGTGAAATTGCGAAGCCATTTAACTCAGTTACCTGAATATTCCCCCCACCAATAGAAATTCCGGTGACGGAGATAGTTTTATGCTCATTTTTTACCGTGATGGTCGTCGTATTTGGATGAGGAGCATTACTCTCCTTTTGAATAGACCAAACGATTCGAATTCCTCTTTCATGTGCAATTTCAAGACTATTGGGAATTCTTGGATCATCTGTGTCCATGCCTAAAATACCAGCTACAAGGGCCAAATCTGTTCCGTGACCGCGATAGGTTTTGGCAAAGGAATTAAACAACTGAAATTCAACTTCTGTCGGATCCTCTCCAAAAATAGAAGAGACAATTTTTCCAATACGAACGGCTCCAGCAGTATGGCTACTAGAAGGTCCAATCATAACTGGTCCAATAATATCAAATACGGATTGGAATTTAAGCGAATTCATCAGTCTGCTCCTTAGGGTTTCTTTTCTTTCATTATAACAAATCTAGGTCTTGTTTTCTCCTATTTGAGAGGGAAATTTTGTTTTAAACTTAAAAGATACTTAAAACCATTTTATTTGAGGTGTTATTTATTCTCGCTAACACATTGTTGAAACATTTGACGTGATTTCATAAAATTTCCGAAACATTTCTTCTGTAAGATAGAGAGCATACAGAAAAGGAGTGTAAAACCATGAATAAAAAAATCTTTGTAAAACGTGTTATCGAACTTAGCTTATTATCAGGAATGTTTATTCCTGTCCTCGCCAGTGCAGCATCTTACACTGTAAAGTCAGGGGATACCTTATCTGCTATCGCTAAGGAAAAGAACACAACTGTTGATGAAATTGCTAAGAAAAATAAGATTAGCAATGTAAATCTCATTACAGTTGGACAAGTTCTTGAGATTGAAGATGAGAAGGAAGCAACTAATACTGCAGAGCAAGCTACCACTAGTAAAGTTGACACTACACAAGCAACAACGACGGGTTCTGCATCAAATGGCTTGAGTGCAGAGGATGCAGCGGCTAAAGAATGGATTGCTCAGAAAGAATCAAGCGGCAGTTATACAGCACAAAATGGCCAATATTATGGTCGATATCAGTTAACAATCACGTATTTAAATGGAGATTTATCACCTGAAAATCAGGAGAAAGTAGCCAATCAATATGTCGTTAACCGCTATGGATCATGGTCTGCAGCTAAAAACTTCTGGTTGACCAATGGCTGGTATTAAAGGAGATGAAAGAGTTCAGTAATTGGACTCTTTTTTGATTTACAGACTTGTAAACATAGGCGCAATAGCCAACAAGAAGAATAGCAAGATGCTTGTTTTCTACTATAAAGCGTGTTACAATTGATAATGCTCAAAACGACCTTCAATCGTTGAAGCAAACCACGACCTTCAATCGTGAGAAACGAAAAGATGGGAGAAACCTATGAGTGATAACTCGAACACACGTGTTGTTGTTGGAATGAGTGGCGGTGTCGATTCATCTGTAACGGCTTTGTTATTAAAGCAACAGGGTTACGATGTCATTGGCATCTTCATGAAAAACTGGGACGACACAGACGAAAATGGTGTCTGTACAGCTACCGAAGACTACAAGGATGTAGCAGCAGTTGCAGACCAAATTGGCATTCCTTACTATTCTGTCAACTTTGAGAAAGAATACTGGGATCGCGTCTTTGAATACTTCCTTGCAGAATACCGTGCAGGCCGCACACCAAATCCGGATGTCATGTGTAATAAAGAAATCAAATTTAAGGCCTTCTTAGATTATGCCATGACACTCGGTGCCGATTATGTAGCCACGGGTCACTATGCGCGTGTGGCGCGTGATGAGGATGGCATTGTTCATATGCTACGCGGTGTTGACAATGGGAAGGATCAAACTTATTTCCTTAGCCAGTTGTCACAAGAACAACTTCAAAAAACCATGTTCCCGTTGGGACATTTGGAAAAACCTGAGGTTCGCCGGTTGGCTGAAGAGGCTGGATTGGCAACAGCTAAAAAGAAAGATTCCACTGGGATCTGCTTTATTGGAGAAAAGAATTTCAAAGAGTTTCTAGGGAACTACCTCCCTGCCCAACCGGGCCGAATGATGACCGTAGATGGACGGGATATGGGTGAGCATGCCGGTTTGATGTATTATACGATCGGTCAGCGGGGTGGACTTGGAATCGGTGGCCAACAAGGTGGGGACAATGCTCCTTGGTTTGTCGTTGGTAAAGATCTGAGTCAAAATATTCTGTATGTCGGTCAAGGATTCTATCATGAAGCACTGATGTCAACAAGTTTACAAGCTAGTCAAGTTCACTTTACACGAGAGATGCCAGAAGAGTTTACATTGGAGTGTACAGCCAAGTTCCGTTATCGCCAGCCAGATTCCAAGGTGACGGTTCATGTCAAAGGTGACAAGGCTGAGGTAACTTTTGCAGAACCTCAACGAGCTATTACACCAGGTCAGGCTGTTGTCTTTTACGATGGTGAAGAGTGTCTAGGTGGTGGACTAATTGACGATGCTTATCGAGATGGTAAAGTTTGTCAGTATATTTAAATTGACAAATTTTCTCAATTTGCTACAATAATAAAAGCAATAGAAGTGATGGTCAAAGCTCATGGATGTTGCAGGCTTTTTTGTCCTGCACTTCTCAGAGTTTTGACTATTTTTGTGTGATTTCGAAAGGAAGTAAAATGAGGCAACAGGATTTTCGGACGAAAATAGGTTCTACTGTTTTTGGTGTGAGAGCGACTGCTTTGATTGTAAAAGATAATCGCTTGTTCGTCATAGAAGATGAGGACGGCTGTTATACAATCGGAGGTGCTATTCAAGTCAATGAAACTACAGAAGATGCTGTAGTTCGGGAAGTCAAAGAGGAACTTGGTGTTACATCTACAGCAGGTCCGTTAGCTTTCGTGGTTGAAAATCACTTTGAACAAGCTGGAATCCACTACCATAACATTGAATTTCATTATTTGGTGGACTTACTGGAAGATGCACCTTTGGTCATGCAGGAAGATACAAAGCAATTACCTTGCCGTTGGATTGCTTTAGATGATTTACACACTGTTGACCTGAAACCAGCCTTTTTAAAATCAGCCCTACCAGAATGGGACGGACAATTACGACACATCATCTTAAAGAATAGGAGAAAAAATGACTTATAATTTTATAGAAGAATACGATATCATTGTAATCGGAGCGGGACATGCAGGAGTAGAAGCCTCCCTTGCTGCGAGCCGAATGGGTTGTAAAGTTTTACTTGCAACCATCAATATCGAAATGTTGGCGTTTTTGCCATGTAATCCTTCGATTGGTGGTTCTGCAAAAGGGATTGTGGTCCGTGAGGTAGATGCTCTCGGTGGAGAGATGGCCAAGAATATTGACAAATCCTATATTCAGATGAAGATGTTGAATACAGGAAAGGGACCAGCTGTTCGTGCGCTTCGTGCTCAAGCAGATAAAGAGCTCTATTCTAAGGAAATGCGTAAGACAGTTGAGAATCAAGAAAACTTGACCCTTCGCCAAACCATGATTGATGAAATTTTGGTAGAAGATGGGAAGGTTATTGGTGTTCGAACTGCGACCCACCAAGAATATGGGGCCAAGGCTGTCATTGTCACGACTGGAACGGCTTTACGTGGAGAAATCATCATTGGGGATCTCAAGTATTCATCAGGCCCTAACCATAGCCTTGCTTCTATCAATTTGGCTGAAAATCTCAAGAATCTTGGACTAGAAATTGGACGGTTCAAAACAGGTACGCCACCACGTGTAAAGGCATCGTCAATCAATTATGAAGAAACGGAAATTCAACCAGGTGATGAAAATCCAAATCACTTTTCTTACAATTCGCGTGACGAGGATTATTTAAAGGATCAAATCCCTTGTTGGTTAACCTATACCAATAGTCAAAGCCACGAAATCATCAACAGCAATTTACACCGAGCTCCAATGTTTACAGGTGTTGTAAAGGGAGTTGGACCTCGCTATTGTCCATCTATTGAAGATAAGATTGTTCGCTTTGCGGATAAGGAACGCCACCAGCTATTCCTTGAGCCAGAAGGACGTAATACAGAAGAAGTCTATGTCCAAGGCTTGTCAACCAGTTTACCAGAAGATGTGCAAAGAGATCTTGTCCATTCTATTAAGGGATTGGAAAATGCTGAGATGATGAGAACGGGTTATGCGATTGAGTATGATATGGTCCTTCCACATCAATTGCGCGCAACTTTGGAAACCAAGAAAATTTCAGGTCTCTTTACCGCAGGACAAACCAACGGAACGTCTGGTTATGAGGAGGCCGCTGGTCAAGGGATTATTGCAGGGATCAATGCTGCGCTGAAAATCCAAGGAAAACCAGAGCTCATCTTGAAACGAAGTGATGGCTATATCGGAGTCATGATTGATGACTTGGTGACCAAAGGGACAGTTGAGCCTTATCGTCTGTTAACTAGTCGTGCTGAATATCGTTTGATTCTTCGACATGATAATGCAGATATGCGCTTAACAGAAATTGGACGCGAGGTTGGTTTGGTTGATGACGAACGTTGGGCACGTTTTAAAACCAAGAAGTATCAGTTTGAAAATGAAATGAAGCGCCTTGACAGTATCAAGCTAAAACCTGTAAAGGAAACGAACGAGAAGGTGGTAGCGCTAGGTTTTAAACCATTGACAGATGCTGTCACAGCCAAAGAATTCTTGAGAAGACCAGAAGTATCGTATCAAGATGTTGTCAACTTTATCGGACCAGCTGCTGAAGAATTAGATGATAAGATTATCGAGCTGATTGAAACTGAAATTAAGTACGAGGGTTATATCTCAAAAGCTTTAGATCAGGTTGAAAAAATGAAGCGGATGGAAGAAAAACGAATTCCTGCCAATATTGACTGGGATGATATTGACTCCATCGCAACAGAAGCTCGTCAAAAATTCAAATTGATTAATCCAGAAACGATTGGTCAAGCTAGCCGGATTTCAGGTGTTAACCCAGCTGACATTTCTATCTTGATGGTGTATCTTGAAGGCAAGAGTCGGAGCATTTCTAAGAATCAAGAAAAGGAATCCTAACTAATTAGGATGTAAATATGTGGAAGAGGTAGCCAAATAGCTACTTCTTTTCTCGTTTTACTGTATATTTACAATAGTGTAAATATACTTTACACCGTTTGACAAATGAGTGACTGGACCTTGATTCCTGTCAGCTTTTTCTTTGGTGGAAAGGCTTGACTGGCCTCGCTTTTTCTTATGTTTTATGGTATAATGGCCCAACAGAGGTTTATGATGAAAAAATTTCGTATGACTCCTATCCATTATTGTATGGTAGGTTTGTTAGCATTTATTATATTAGCCATCAGTTCCAGATTATTGGGTAGCACAATTGCAAATTTATTTGTGATTCTGTTGATTCTTTCCGGTGTCATCTGTCTCTTTCTTCATCAATTAAAGCAAGTAGAATTGGATGAGCTAGAACAAATTCAATATGTCAATCATCAGGCTGAAAATGGGTTGGCATCGTTACTGGATAAAATGCCAGTTGGTGTAATCAAGGTGAACGGTGAAACCAATGAAGTTGAGTGGTTCAATCCTTATGCGGAGTTGATTTTCTCTACTGAGGATGGGCAATTCGATGTCGAATACCTGCAACAAGTGTTGGCAATCCCTTTTGAAGGGAAAGGCCATTATGCAACCATTGGTGATAAGAAATATTCTGTTTATCTAGATTCCCAGGCCAGTGTCGTTTATTTTTTTGATGCATCTAGTGAGTATGAGGCCAACGTTGGTCTTGTAACGACTAGGCCGGTCATCGGGATTATGTCCGTAGACAACTATGATGATTTAGAAGATGTTGTGTCTGATTCAGATATCAGTAGTATCAATGGTTTTATTGCAAACTTTGTTGAAGAATTCTCGGAAAAATACCATATGTTTTACCGAAGAGTCGGGATGGATCGCTTTTATCTTTTTACCGACTATACCGTTCTTGAACAATTAATCGAATCCAAATTTTCTATTATAGACCAATTCCGTGAGGAAGCAAAAAATCGTGAATTACCCATTACGGTAAGTATGGGATTCTCATACGGAGATGGCAATCATGATGAAATCGGTAGGGTTGCTTTATCGAATCTAAACTTAGCTGAAGTCCGAGGGGGCGACCAAGCAGTTGTGAAAGAAAGAGAAGAAGGTAAGGATCCTATTTTCTTTGGAGGGGGGACAGCTTCTTCTATCAAGCGCACTCGTACGCGAACTCGTGCGATGATGACAGCTATTTCCGAAAAAATTAAATCGGTTGATCAGGTATTTGTTGTTGGCCACAAAAAATTAGACATGGATGCTTTGGGGGCATCGATTGGGATGCAATTATTTGCAAACAATATCAACGAACGCTCTTATGCAGTTTATGATGATAGGTCTATGGCTCAGGATATCAAACGAGCGGTTGAAAAAATTCAATCAGATGGAGCGACTAAACTCGTAACGGTTTCAGATGCTCTACGGATGGTAACCGATCAATCCCTTTTGATTATGGTAGACCATTCGAAGACAGCTCTCACGCTTTCAAATGATTTGTATGAGAAGTTTCACCAAGTCATTGTCATTGACCACCATAGACGGGATGAAGATTTCCCTGAAAATGCCATGATCACTTATATTGAAAGTGGCGCAAGTAGTGCCAGTGAGTTGGTTACGGAATTGCTTCAGTTCCAGAATTCTAAGAAGAACCGCTTGAATAAGATTCAAGCCAGTGTTTTGATGGCTGGAATTATGTTGGATACCAAGAATTTCTCTGTTCGCGTAACGAGCCGTACATTTGATGTAGCTAGTTATTTACGAAGCCGAGGTAGTGATAGTGTCCTCATTCAGGAAATTTCAGCTATTAACTTCGATGAGTACCGTGAAGTTAATGAATTGATCCTAAATGGTCAATTGGTTTTCCCACATATTATTGTGGCAACAGGCGCAGCAGATGTTCCTTATGGAACGGTTACCATTAGTAAAGCAGCCGATAGTATGTTGGCCATGTCTAAAATTGAGGCAACCTTTGTCATTGCTCTGAATGAACAAGGAAGCATTTCCATTTCAGCTCGAAGCAGAAGCAAAGTCAACGTGCAAAAAATTATGGAGCAAATGGGAGGCGGAGGCCACTTTAATTCGGCGGCTTCTCAATTGGAAGATGTAACCATCGATCAAGTTCGTACCCAATTGATTGACTGTATTCAAGAAGAGGTCCAAAAGGATAAGGAGGAAGAAGAATGAAAGTTATCTTTTTAGCAGATGTAAAAGGAAAAGGAAAAAAAGGGGAAATTAAAGAAGTCCCAACAGGTTATGCTCAAAACTTTTTGATCAAAAAGAATTTAGCCAAAGAAGCTAACGCCCAAGCGATTGGGGAACTTCGCGGTAAGCAAAAATCTGAAGAAAAAGCCCATGCGGAACTAGTTGCAGAAGCGAAAAATATTCAAGCGAAATTAGCAGAAGAAACGACCGTTGTCCAATTTACAGAAAAAATTGGCCCTGATGGACGTACATTTGGTTCTATTACCAATAAAAAAATTGCAGAAGAACTACAAAAACAATTTGGGATCAAAATCGACAAGCGTCACATTCAAGTGGCTTCTCCAATTCGCTCTGTCGGCTTGATTGATGTGCCTGTTAAAATTTATCAGGATATTACAGGTATTATCCAAATTCGGGTAAACGAAGGTTAAGTAAATCGTTAGAAAGGAATGACTATGGCTGAAATAGAAGAATTAAGAACCCAGCCTCAAGATATCCAAGCAGAGCAATCTGTCTTAGGAGCCATCTTTATTGATGAGGGAAAACTGGTTTTTGTTCGTGAGTTTATTGAGCCAGCAGATTTCTTTAAATATGCCCATCGGTTAATTTTTAAGGCGATGATTGACCTTGCAGATAGGGGAGATGCTATTGATGCGACGACCGTTCGCAATATTTTAGATAGCCAAGGGGACTTGCAAAATATCGGTGGTCTCTCTTATCTAGCTGAAGTTATCAACTCTGTTCCGACCTCAGCCAATGCGGAATATTACGCAAAGATTGTTTCCGAAAAAGCGGTTCTAAGACGCTTGATTGCCCGTTTAACGGAGAGCATTAATCAAGCATATGATGGAGCGAGTCCGTCGGATGAGATTATTGCAGGCGCAGAAAAAGCCCTGATTGATGTTAGTGAAAATGCCAATCGAAGTGGTTTCAAGAATATCAAGGATATCCTAAATATCAACTTTGGAAGTCTTGAAACTCGCTCATTGCAGACAACGGATATTACGGGGATTGCAACAGGTTATCGAGATCTTGATCATATGACAACAGGTCTTCATGAAGAAGAGTTGATTATTCTTGCAGCTCGTCCAGCGGTCGGTAAGACTGCCTTTGCTCTAAACATTGCCCAGAATATCGGAACCAAGTTGGATAAAACAGTTGCTATTTTCTCGTTGGAAATGGGGGCTGAAAGTTTGGTGGACCGGATGTTGGCAGCAGAGGGCTTGATTGAGTCTCATTCTATTCGTACCGGTCAGTTGACAGATGATGAGTGGCGGAAATATGCCATTGCCCAAGGAAATCTAGCCAATGCCAGCATTTATATAGATGATACTCCTGGTATTCGGATTACAGAAATTCGGTCTCGTTCTAGAAAGTTAGCACAAGAAACAGGTAATCTTGGCTTGATCCTTATCGACTACTTACAGTTGATTACAGGGACAGGACGTGAAAACCGGCAACAGGAAGTCTCAGAAATCTCTCGTCAATTAAAAATTTTGGCGAAAGAATTAAAGGTTCCCGTAATTGCCCTTAGTCAGCTATCTCGGGGAGTTGAACAACGACAAGATAAGCGTCCGGTTCTATCAGATATCCGTGAATCAGGATCCATCGAGCAGGATGCAGATATTGTTGCCTTTCTATACCGTGATGACTATTATGAACGTGCAGGTGAGGAAGAAGAAGGCTTGCCGAATAACAAGGTTGAAGTCATCATTGAAAAAAACCGTTCGGGAGCGCGTGGGACAGTGGAGTTAATCTTCCAAAAGGAATATAATAAATTCTCCAGCATATCAAAGAGAGTAGAGGAATAATGGATGAGTGATGCATTTACTGATGTAGCAAAAATGAAAAAAATCAAAGAAGAAATCAAGGCTCATGAAGGCCAAATTGTGGAAATGACCTTGGAAAATGGTCGTAAACGTCAAAAAAATAAGTTTGGTCGATTAATTGAAGTCTATCCTTCTTTGTTTATTATTGAATACACTAATGAAAACAGTTTACCTGGTGAACCAGCAGCAACCTATGTTGAATCGTATACTTACTCAGATATTTTAACTGAGAAAAATTTGATTCATTACTTAGACTAATGTAGCTAGGGTAAGCTACAACTTCCAACCGTCTCTTCTTGGAGATGGTTTTTTGATGGTCTGAACATATCATAGACACTAGTTGTGTAAATTGATTGACAAAGATGTCAATTTCATAATCAAATCTGTCAATATTAGACAGGGGATCTTTTGAAGAGTCGTCTCATCTATATTCTTCATCCTGCTACATTAAAGGGACTTAGGAGGGTATTGAAACAATCATGATTGACAAGTTGTAAAAAAGGTGTAAAGATTCCTGTAAACAAGATAAAAATATTGGATAGGGATGAAAATACATGGCTATCCGCGTTAAAAATGTGTGATTTAGAAAGTCCTTAGCTAGAAAACCTCATTTTGCTTTTCATTTATAGAAAGAAATCAAAAAAATGAGAAAGCAACTTTACAAGGACTGGTATTGGTGGTATAATAGAATTTGTGCGAAATGACAGCAGGACAAAATGAAGCTCGTCAACAGGAAGCCAGCTAGAAAAGTAACCTTTGCTGTTTGGGCGAAGGCTTTCTGAACGAATCAGGTTTGTCTAAAACGTTATTTCCTACAAAAAATTATTTTTATAGGAGGACATTTCAAATGTCACGTTATACAGGACCATCTTGGAAACAATCTCGCCGTCTTGGCTTGTCACTTACAGGTACAGGTAAAGAATTGGCACGTCGTAACTACGTACCAGGTCAACACGGACCAAACAACCGTTCAAAATTGTCAGAATACGGTTTGCAATTAGCTGAAAAACAAAAACTTCGTTTCTCTTACGGACTTGGTGAAAAACAATTCCGTAACTTGTTCGTACAAGCTACTAAGATCAAAGAAGGAACTGTCGGTTTCAACTTTATGCTTCTTTTGGAACGTCGTTTGGATAACGTTGTTTACCGTCTTGGACTTGCGACTACTCGTCGTCAAGCTCGTCAATTCGTTAACCACGGTCACATCCTTGTTGACGGAAAACGCGTTGATATCCCTTCATACCGCGTAACTCCAGGTCAAGTGATCTCAGTTCGTGAAAAATCAGCTAAAGTTCCAGCTATCCTTGAAGCTGTTGAAGCAACTCTTGGACGTCCAGCATTCGTATCATTCGATGCTGAAAAATTGGAAGGTTCATTGACTCGCTTGCCAGAACGCGATGAAATCAACCCAGAAATCAACGAAGCACTTGTCGTTGAATTCTACAACAAAATGCTTTAATTTTAAGAAAAAACTTGCAGAAAGCCTGGCACTGCACCCCAATAATGGGACAAGAGAAAAAACCTCTTATGCGACCAGTTTTCTGTACTCTACAGGAGACTGGTCATTTAATCTCTGTTGAATTCTAGTTTCATTATAAAATATGATGTAATT
>NZ_JASHER010000013.1:0-38128 GCF_047463015.1 Streptococcus australis
AGCTTCAGCGTTCTACTTGCATGTATTAGGCACGCCGCCAGCGTTCATCCTGAGCCAGGATCAAACTCTCATTAAAATAATTGTTTGTCTTAAACTCATTCTGTCACTGACAGATTTATTGTTTTTTCATTGTTCAGTACTATAACCTTAGTTATAGTGCCCTGCACATTGGTTCGTCTTGTTCAGTTTTCAAAGGTCTTTGTCGCTCTCGCGCGACAACTATATTAGTATATCACGACCATGAAAACTTGTCAATATCTTTTTTCTATTTTTTTAAATTTTTTGTTGTTTTTTTGATTTTAAAAAAAGAAATGCTGTTAAATCAGCATTTCCCAAGCTCTTTTATGATTTCTTCGAGATAAACCTCTTCTTGGTTTCCACGATCCATCAATCCTCTTTTTGATATTTTTAACAGATCTAACGAATATTGTTTAATTTTCACCAATTCACTTTCAGTTAACTGTTTTTTCGAATATTGCCTTCTTAATTCTTTCGGATTTTCTTTACTAAAATCAAAAACTATATTTTGAGCTAAATACTCGTTTAATTCTTTGATATTATGATGCAATCCGACATGAAATGCAATTGGTGCAAATGTTTTATTTAATGGTTGAGTACAAACACTTCTATATTCGATGGTTCCTCTTGTTGTTAAATCTTGAAAATGGTAGCTTCTATGATTCTTTAGGTCCTCTTCTTGCGGTTTTATTTCTTGTCTAGTTCTATCTAAGCGATAGGCTACTATTTTTTCTTTTGCGAGATAATCCTCTACTCTAATAGGTTCGAAATATAAGATTTCATTCTCACGATAAACATAAAACAAGGCTGTCTTCGCTAAATATTCTAGAAAGTCCTTTTCATTTATGAACGCTTTAGGATTTACACCAACATTTTCCTGATAATAGCCATGCATGGAATCTTCCCAGAAAATATCTCTTGAGATCTTCGTATCCCAGTCTTCTCCATCGAAAATGGAATTAGCAAACAGATATGCTTTTGCTGGCTCTACCTTATTCATCGCATTAATTATTTCCAAGTAATTCGTTCTTGAAACATCTAATTGTACTTGATTGCCACAAATAAAGGTTCCATAGTCTGGATAATGATGGAATCGATGGTTAGGATCTTGTCCAGATAGTTGTAAGAATTGAATCAGCATTTTATAACGATCAATTTTTACAGGTTGATTTTCATTTATTCTCCAATAAGGATGGATGCCTTTTCCTTCTATTTGATGCTGCCTCTCTCTTAAGAATGGTTGAATGATTCCTAAATAGTGTTGAAACCGGCTTTCGACTTCTTGGATGGTTTTAGTCTTTTCAAAAGCAAATTCAATGGTATTGTAAGATAACTCAAATACAATTTGATCTTTGTTTATTTTATGTTGTAACTGGACTGGATTCCCATCTTCATCTTGTTTAATCGCAATAAAGTCTTCAACTTCTTGCAGATGCTTAAAAAGAGCTTTTGTAACCAGTACATCCGTTTTATTCCCCATTGTATTTACGATTGGAAATTCGAGTTCAACCCCAATGTACTGCTCTGGATTATCTTTTAGCGAGGCAAGGTAACGCTTTGCCAATAATTGTTGGGTAAGTGCTTGTGATTTTTCTTTTACTATCATAACTCTTCTATTATATCAAAAAAACGCCTGCTTACGAAATTGTTTTAAATTAAAGCAATTTCGTAAACAAGCGTCTACCATTTACCTCAATATGATGAGTGTTACCGCTAGGATAAATCCTAGCGGCAGACCAGAGCTAGACTAAGAAGAACCGTTTAGTCCTTCCAACATCATAACACTCAACAAAATTGATGATTTTATACTAATTCGATAATTGCCATTGGCGCAGCATCCCCACGACGTGGTTCAGTTTTAAGGATACGAGTATATCCACCATTGCGCTCAGCATAACGTGGTGCAAGTTCAGAGAACAATTTTTGAAGTGCAGTTGTTTCTGAATATTTACCAGTTTCTTCATCAAAGTTTTGTGATGCAACTTCGTTACGTACGTAAGCAGCTGCTTGACGACGTGCATGCAAGTCACCACGTTTACCTAAAGTAATCATTTTTTCAACTGATTTACGGATTTCTTTTGCACGTGCTTCAGTTGTTACGATTGCTTCATTGATGATAAGATCTGTTGTCAAATCACGAAGCATTGCTTTACGTTGTGAGCTAGTGCGTCCTAGTTTACGGTAAGCCATGTATTCCTCCTCTATTTATCATTTTTTAGCCCAAGGCCTAAATCGGCAAGCTTAACTTTAACTTCTTCGAGACTCTTACGTCCAAGGTTACGAACTTTCATCATTTCTGGTTCAGATTTTTCTGTCAAATCATACACAGTATTGATACCGGCACGTTTCAAACAGTTATATGAACGAACAGAAAGATCCAATTCTTCGATGGTACGTTCTAGTACTCGATCATCTGATGCTGTATCTACTTCCTTCATAACATCTGCCGCAATTGCGATTTCTGTTAAGTTCGTAAAGAGGTTAAGGTGTTCTGTCAAAATACGAGCAGATAAACCTAAAGCATCTTCTGGAATAATTGTTCCATTTGTTAAGATTTCAAGGGTTAGTTTGTCAAAACCATCGTTGCTACCAACGCGAGCTGGTTCAACTTGGTAATTAACTTTTGTCACTGGCGTATAGATTGAATCTACAGCAAGTGTACCTACTGGTGCATCATCTTTCTTATTCTGATCAGCTGGAACATAACCACGACCGCTGTTTACAGTCATAGTTGCTTTGAAGCTTGATCCTTCACCGATTGTAAAAAGATAATGATCAGGGTTTACAATTTCAATATCACTATCTGTAAGAATATCTCCAGCAGTTACTTCTGCAGGACCTTCTACATCAAGTTCAATAATCTTTTCGTCTTGGACGTAAGATTTTACAGCGATCCCTTTAACGTTAAGAATGATTTGCATAACGTCTTCACGGACACCTGGAACTGTATCAAATTCGTGCAATACACCTTCAATATTAATTGAAGTAACAGCAGCACCTGGAAGTGAAGCTAATAATACGCGACGAAGAGAGTTCCCTAGTGTTGTACCATAACCACGTTCAAGTGGTTCTACTACAAATACACCGTAATCTTTATTTTCATCAATTTTTGTTATATTTGGTTTTTCAAACTCAATCATTTGCTATACTCCCTCTGAAACGAAAAGCTGTGTAATTGTTGATGATTATACACGGCGACGTTTTGGAGGACGAGCACCATTGTGTGGCACAGGAGTCACATCGCGGATTGCAGTAACTTCAAGACCAGCAGCAGCAAGAGCACGAATAGCAGACTCACGACCAGAACCAGGACCTTTAACAGTAACTTCTACTGATTTAAGACCATGTTCTTGAGCTGATTTTGCAGCAGCTTCTGATGCCATTTGTGCAGCAAATGGTGTAGATTTACGAGAACCTTTGAAACCAAGAGCACCTGCAGATGACCATGCAATTGCGTTACCATGCACATCAGTAATCATAACAATTGTGTTATTAAATGTTGCGTGAATATGAGCAATACCTGATTCGATATTCTTTTTCACACGACGTTTACGTGTTGGTTTAGCCAAGATTTTTACCTCCTTATTTTATTTTCTTATTTTTTCTTACCAGCAATCGCAACAGCTTTACCTTTACGAGTGCGAGCATTGTTTTTAGTGTTTTGTCCACGAACAGGAAGTCCACGACGGTGACGGATACCACGGTATGAACCGATTTCCATCAAACGTTTAATGTTCAAGTTCACTTCACGACGAAGGTCACCTTCTACTTTAATTGCGTCAACTTCACGACGGATAGCATCTTCTTGATCTGGTGTAAGGTCGCGAACACGAATATCTTCAGAAACGCCTGCAGCAGCAAGAATTTTCTTAGATGTTGGAAGTCCGATACCGTATACATAAGTCAATGAAATTACTACACGTTTGTCATTTGGAATGTCAACTCCAGCAATACGAGCCATGTTTTCTCCTTTCTATCTTATCCTTGACGTTGTTTGTGTTTTGGATTTGCTGGGCAAATTACCATAACACGACCATTACGACGAATTACTTTACAGTATTCGCAAATTGGTTTGACCGATGGTCTTACTTTCATTTTTATCCCTCCAAGTTTTTCGATTATTTAAAGCGGTATGTGATGCGTCCACGTGTCAAATCGTACGGACTCATCTCCACTGTAACACGATCTCCCGCTAAAATACGAATATAGTTTTTACGAATTTTACCAGAAACTGTTGCTAAAATCTGATGTCCATTTTCAAGTTCAACCGTAAACATAGCATTCGGCATCGTATCGACTACCTTGCCTTCTACTTCAATCACATCGTCTTTTGCCACGCAAAAGTACCTCCATAAATTTCGATTCATTCCTCTGAGCACAGAGGTAACAATTATAAGTCAGACTAATTCATTGTATCACTTGTTGTCAATTATTGCAAGCAACTAAAACGTTTTTATTTCAAATTCTCTAAGACTTTTTGGATATCCTTAAAGACGTCGTTAATATCTTGGTTTCCTTCGATATCATGGACTAAACCTTTTGCACGATAATGAGCAAGAATCGGCTCACCTTGAGCGATATTCACATCCAAGCGGCGTTTAACTGTTTCTGGTTTATCGTCCTCACGTTGGTAATAGTCTTCTTCCTTGTAATCAGCTGGTGGGTTGAATACTTTATGGTAGGTTTCTCCTGTTTCGCGGTGAATAATACGACCGCTCAAGCGTTCAAGAAGGCAAGATGGATCCACTTCGATGTTGATTACACCCTCAAGTTCAAGGCCAAGATCTACCAAAATTTGATCCAAAGCATGTGCTTGTTCAATCGTGCGAGGAAAACCGTCTAAAAGGAATCCTTTTTCCATAATATCGTCTTGAGCCAAACGTTCTTTTACAATCCCGTTGGTTACATCATCCGGCACCAATTCACCTTTATCGATGAATGATTTTGCCAACACACCCATTTCGGTTTGATTGGCCATTGCAGCACGGAACATATCCCCTGTTGAGATATGTGCAACTTGAAATTGTTCTACAATTTTAGCTGCTTGCGTCCCCTTACCTGCTCCAGGCAATCCCATGATTAATAAATTCATAATCATTTGCTCCTTATTTTGTTTTTAAATAAGCCTGTTACAATTTAACAAACTTATTTAAAAACAAAATAGAAGGTTGACAATGTCAACCTAATTCTATTCTGTTGTATCCATGAAACCAATGTATTTGCGTTTCAACAAGTAACCTTCTAATTGTTTCATTCCTTCAATACCAGTCGAGATGATGATCAAGAGACTAGTTCCTCCGAGGGCAACTGTATCTGTCAGACCAAAGATATCCCGAGCAAGGATTGGAATAATAGTGATAAATCCAAGGAATAGAGAACCGACCGTAGCCAAACGTCTAAGAAGACGTGACATGTAGTCTTCTGTTCCCTTACCAGGACGCACACCTGGAATGTAAGCACCACTCTTTTGTAGATTTTCCGCAGTTTTTTCTGGGTTAATCTGTACAAATGTGTAGAAGAAAGTAAACAAAATGATTAGCAAAGCATACATTGCTACACCAGTAGGTGTATTGGTTGCTAACATAGATTGTGCTGTTCGAACCCATCCAGCATTGTAACCCATGGCACTAATGACCTGGAAAATTGCTGCCGGTGCAGCCGTGATCGAACTAGCAAAGATGACAGGAATAACTCCAGCTGGGTTTACCTTCAATGGAAGATATGAGCTAGATGGTGCTCCTTGTGCAATCTTTGTGTATTGGATTGGAATTTTATACTGAGCTTGTTCCACAAAGGTTGTGAAGTAAATGATCACTAATACCGCTAAGATTAACAGACCTACGAAAATTAGTGAATTAGTCAATTGTCCAGAACGAACGTTAACAAATGAATCTTCATAAACACCTTTGATCATCTCTGGAATTGAAGAAACAATCCCCGCAAAGATAATCATAGAAACACCATTTCCGTATCCTTTGTCTGAAATCTGTTCTCCTAACCAGGTCACAATCATCGAACCTGTCGTTAAAATTGCACCAATTAAGATGTAGGTTTCAACGTTTGGTGTCGACACTAATTTAGCCTGTGACAAGGTGTGGAAAGTAGCTGTAATTCCAATGGATTGAACGAAAGCTAGAACCAAAGCGATATAACGTGTTGCCTGATTCAACTTTCTCCGTCCAACTTCTCCTTGTTTCCCCCACTCAACAAACTTTGGAAGCAAGTCCATTTGAAGGAGCTGAACAACGATGGAAGCCGTGATGTAAGGACTCACCCCTAGGGCAAAGACAGAGAAGTTTCTCATGGCATTCCCTGACACCAAGCTCATCATATTCAAGAAGGAAACATCTTGTAAGTTGTTAAGGATTTTCGCATTCACACCAGGAACCGTAATCGTGGTTCCGATTCGAAAAACAAGTATGATAAAAATGGTAAATAAAATTTTTGATCTTACTTGTTTTACCTTAAATGCATCTTTTAATAATTTAAAGAACATAGGTCACCCCTCTTAGATGACTTCTACTGAACCACCTTTAGCAGTGATAGCTTCTTCAGCTGATTTAGAGAATTTAGCTGCCTTAACAGACAATTTCTTAGTCAATTCCCCGTTACCAAGAATTTTAATCCCTGATTTTTCAGCTTTTACAATACCTGCTTCAACAAGTACAACTGGTGTTACTTCAGCACCATCTTCGAAGACGTTCAACTGATCAAGGTTTACAATAGCATATTCTTTAGCGTTGATGTTTGTAAATCCACGTTTTGGAAGACGACGGAACAATGGAGTTTGTCCACCTTCAAAACCAAGACGTACACCGCCACCGCTACGAGCTTTTTGACCTTTTTGACCACGGCCAGAAGTTTTACCATTACCAGATGAAGTACCACGACCAACACGGTTGCGGACTTTACGTGAACCTGCAGCAGGTTGTAATTCATGAAGTTTCATTATTTAATTTCTCCTCTTTTGTAAATTGCTAACGCATGCAATCAGGAAAAGGTGTCCTGACTACAAACTCGCCTATACTTATATTTAGTTTTAGGGGATGAGAAATTTCCCATACCCCTGAAAACCTTGTTCTATTATAAATAGATTATTTTACTTCTTCAACTGTTACCAAGTGAGATACTGCAGTGATCATTCCACGTACTGCTGGGTTATCTTCTTTAATAACAGAGCTGTTCAATTTGCCAAGTCCAAGTGCTACAACAGTTTTACGTTGTGACGGGATGCGTCCGATTGGAGACTTAGTCAAAGTAATTTTAATTTGAGCCATTTGAATCTCCTTTCTTAAGCCAAGTCAGAAACTGAAATACCACGAAGGGCAGCAACTTCTTCAGCGCGTTTCAATTGTTTCAAACCTTCAACAGTTGCACGAACAATGTTGATTGGAGTGTTTGATCCAAGTGATTTAGATGTTACATCTGCAATACCTGCCAATTCGACAACGGCACGAACTGCACCACCTGCAGCAACCCCAGCCCCTTCGATAGCTGGTTTCAACAATACACGAGCTCCACCAAATACTGATGTTACTTCGTGTGGAATTGTTGTTCCAACCATAGGAACTTCAATCAAGTTTTTCTTAGCATCTTCTACTGCTTTACGGATTGCTTCTGGTACTTCTTGAGCTTTACCTGTACCAAAACCAACACGTCCGTTACGGTCACCAACAACTACAAGAGCTGCAAAGCGAAGACGACGTCCACCTTTAACAACTTTTGTAACACGGTTGATGGCAACTACACGTTCTTCAAGTTCAACTGCATTGTCTTTAAATGCCATTTTCTAGTGTCCTCCTATTAGAATTTCAATCCGTTTTCACGAGCTGCATCAGCCAAAGCTTTAACACGTCCGTGATATAGATATCCACCGCGGTCGAACACCACTTCAGAAATACCTTTAGCAACTGCACGTTCAGCAACAAGTTTGCCGACAACAACGGCTTGTTCAGTTTTAGTTCCTTTTGAAACTTCTTTGTCAAGAGTTGAAGCGCTTGCGAGCGTTACACCCGCTACGTCATCAATTACTTGAGCGTAGATGCCTGTATTAGAACGGAATACGTTCAAACGTGGGCGATCAGCAGTTCCAGAGAGTTTTCCGCGAACGCGACGGTGGCGTTTTTGACGGATTTTATTTTTATCTGGTTTCGAAATCACAATTTTCACCTCTTAATTTTAAAATCATGTGCTAAGCACTGAGTTGGAAAATAGGTGGGTGGTTGATAGACAACCACTCAACATTATTTACCTGTTTTACCTTCTTTACGGCGAACGAATTCACCAACGTAACGGATCCCTTTACCTTTGTAAGGTTCTGGTGAACGAAGGCTCCGTACGTAAGCAGCTGTTTGACCAACTACTTCTTTTGAAATTCCGCTGATAACGATAGTCGTTGGGTTTGGAAGTTCAAAAGTAATTCCTTCTGGAGCTTCAACTTCGTCTGGGTGAGATTTACCAACAGCCAAGACAAGTTTGTTTCCTTGAAGTTGTGCACGGTAACCAACCCCGCGCATTTCAAGTTCTTTCTTGAATCCTTCTGATACACCAACAACCATGTTGTTCAAAAGGGCACGAGTAGTTCCGTGGATGGTTTTCATTTCTTTTGAATCGTTTGGACGGTGAAGAGTTACTTCAGTTCCTTCCACACGGATTTCAATATCTTTTGAGAACTCACGAGTAAGTTCTCCTTTAGGTCCTTTTACAGTTACTACGTTGTCCTTGTTAGTGAGTTCAACACCAGCAGGCAACACGATAACTTTATTACCAATACGTGACATGTTTTTATTCTCCTGTTAAATTGTCAGGCCATGACGGCCAGTTTTCACGGGGTTTAAATCTTTTTGATTTAAAAATTAATGTTTAGGTCTCAATTTCTAAGTGAATCGAGGCATCGTCTCGCAGGCATAACTTTGAGTTAGGCAAGAGACGATAACGAAGAGTCACAACGAAATTGGGAGCTAAATATTACCAAACGTAAGCGATAACTTCCCCACCAACGTTCTTTTGGCGTGCTTCTTTATCAGTAAGCAAACCTTCAGAAGTTGAAAGGATAGCAATTCCAAGTCCGTTAAGAACTTTTGGAAGATCTTCACGTTTTTTGTAAACACGCAAACCTGGTTTAGAAACACGTTTCAAGTTCGTGATAACTTTTTCACCGTTTGCTCCGTATTTCAAGAACACGCGGATGATTCCTTGTTTGTCATCTTCGATCACTTCAACGTTTTTTACAAAACCTTCGCGTTTAAGGATTTCAGCAATCCCTTTTTTGATGTTTGATGCAGGTACTTCAAGTACTTCGTGTTTTGCTTGGTTAGCGTTACGAATACGAGTTAGGAAGTCTGCGATTGGGTCAGTCATAACCATTTTATATTTCTCCTCTTACTAGTAGTTTGAAATTTTCACTTGCTAGTTAATGATTGAGCTAAGCTCAAAATATGTTTCTAGGTTTCAATTCCTAAGTGAGTCTAGGCATCTGCTTGCAAGCATAACTTGAGTTAGGCAAAAGCAGATAACGATGATTCACGACGGGATTGAAAGCTAGAATTACCAAGATGCTTTAGTGACACCAGGAATTTGTCCTTTGTATGCCAATTCACGGAAGCAAACACGGCAAAGTTTAAACTTGCGGTAAACTGAGTGTGGACGTCCACAACGTTCACAGCGAGTGTATGCTTGAGTAGAGAACTTCGCTGGGCGTTTGTTCTTAGCAATCATAGATTTTTTAGCCATTAGTTTTACCTCCTATATTATTTTGCAAACGGCATACCAAGGCCAGTAAGCAATGCACGTGATTCTTCGTCTGTGTTCGCAGTAGTTACGATTACGATATCCAAACCACGAGTTTTATCAACATCATCAAAGTTGATTTCTGGGAAGATCAATTGCTCTTTCACACCAAGTGTGTAGTTTCCGCGTCCGTCAAATGATTTTGTTGGAACACCGTGGAAGTCACGAACACGTGGAAGTGAAACTGAAACCAATTTGTCCAAGAATTCGTACATACGTTCGCCACGAAGAGTTACTTTCGCACCGATCGCTACACCTTCACGAAGACGGAAGCCGGCGATTGATTTTTTAGCTTTTGTGATAAGTGGTTTTTGACCTGAGATCAATGCCAATTCTTCAGCAGCTTTCTCAAGGTTTTTAGCGTTAGAAACAGCGTCTCCAACACCCATGTTCAAAACAATCTTATCAACTTTTGGCACTGCCATAACTGATGAGTAGTTAAATTGTTCAGTCAAAGCTGGAACTACTTCATTAAGGTATTTTTCTTTTAAACGATTAGCCATTATACTTCTCCTTTCCTTCGTGATTAGTCAAGCACTTCGCCTGATTTTTTGTTATAACGAACTTTTTTGCCGTCTACGAATTTGTAGCCAACACGTCCAGCAACACCGTTCTTGTCCAAGACTTGAACGTTTGATACGTGGATTGGAGCTTCTTTTTCGATGATAGCACCTTGAGGGTTTTCGTTATTTGGACGTTGGTGTTTTTTAACAAGGTTTACACCTTCAACAACAACTTTATTTACTTTTGGAAGAGCAGCAACGACTTTAGCTTCAACACCTTTGTCTTTACCAGCAATTACACGAACTTTGTCGCCAGTTTTTACAAACATTTTATTCTCCTTTTATTCTTACGCCCGATGGGCACCCTGGCCAATGAGCCAGGGGACTGTGTTTGTGATTTTTTTAAAAATTAAAGTACTTCTGGAGCAAGTGATACGATCTTCATGAAACCACCGTCACGCAATTCGCGAGCGACTGGGCCAAAGATACGAGTTCCGCGAGGAGTTTTGTCTTCACGGATGATCACTGCAGCATTTTCGTCGAATTTGATGTATGAACCATCTTTACGACGAGCACCTGATTTAGTACGAACGATAACAGCTTTTACAACGTCACCTTTTTTAACCGCACCACCAGGAGTAGCTTGTTTTACAGATGCCACAATAACATCACCGATGTTTGCAAATTTACGTCCTGAACCACCAAGAACTTTGATAGTCAAGATTTCGCGAGCACCGCTGTTGTCTGCGACTTTCAAACGAGTTTCTGTTTGAATCATTTCAGTTTTCTCCTTTCAGGTTTGATTAGATGATAACCGCTTCTTCAACAACTTCTACAAGACGGAAGCGTTTTGTAGCTGAAAGCGGACGAGTTTCCATGATACGAACGATATCGCCTTCTTTGGCAACGTTGTTTTCATCATGAGCTTTGTATTTTTTAGAATAGTTGATACGTTTACCATAGACTGGGTGGTTACGTTTAGTTTCAACTACAACTGTGATTGTTTTGTCCATTTTGTCAGACACAACGCGTCCAACAAGAACTTTACGATTATTGCGTTCCATTGAAATTCTCCTTCCCTAGTCTATTATTTAGCTTCTGATTGAACAGTTTTGATACGAGCGATTTGTTTTTTCACTTCTTTCAAACGTCCAGTTTGCTCCAATTGACCTGCAGCAGCTTGGAAACGAAGTTCAAACAATTCTTTTTTCAATTCATTTTCACGCTTCGCGAGTTCTTCTTGAGAAAGACCACGAAGTTCTTTAACAAATTCTTTTACTTCTGTAAGTTTCATGACCTCTCCTTATTTTGCTTCACGTTTTACGAATTTACATTTAACTGGCAATTTGTGGCTTGCAAGACGAAGCGCTTCGCGAGCGATCTCTTCAGATACACCAGCAACTTCAAACATTACTTTACCACGTTTAACTGGTGCTACCCAACCTTCAGGTGCCCCTTTACCAGATCCCATACGTACCCCGATAGCTTTAGCGGTGTATGATTTGTGTGGGAAGATTTTGATCCAAACCTTACCACCACGTTTCATGTAACGAGTCATGGCAATACGAGCAGCTTCGATTTGGCGGTTAGTGATCCAGTGGCTAGTTGTAGCCTGAAGACCGTATTCACCGAATGATACTTCTTTTCCACCTTTTGCTTCACCGCGCATTTTACCACGGAATTCGCGACGGTGTTTTACACGTTTAGGTACTAACATTGGTTATTTACCTCCTTTAGCGTCTTTACGAGCTGGAAGAACTTCACCACGGTAGATCCATACTTTAACACCAAGTTTACCGTAAGTTGTATCTGCTTCTTCCCAAGCGTAATCGATGTCTGCGCGAAGTGTGTGGAGTGGAACTGTACCTTCAGAGTATCCTTCAGCACGGGCAATATCTGCACCGTTCAAACGACCTGATACTTGGGTTTTGATTCCTTTAGCTCCTGCGCGCATAGTACGTTGGATCGCTTGTTTTTGAGCACGACGGAAAGCCACACGTTGCTCCAATTGACGAGCAATTCCTTCACCAACAAGGTGAGCATCCAAGTCAGGACGTTTGATCTCGATGATGTTGATGTGAACTTGTTTACCTGTCAATTTGTTAAGAGCTGCACGAAGTGCATCGACGTTTGCTCCACCTTTACCGATTACCATACCTGGTTTAGCAGTGTGAAGTGAAACGTTAACTTTGTTTACTGCGCGTTCGATTTCAATAGTAGAAACCGCTGCGTCAGCTAATTCTTTTTGAATAAATTTGCGGATTGCAAGATCTTCATGAAGGTAATCCGCGTATTCTTTTTCAGCATACCATTTGGCATCCCAATCACGGATGATGCCGACACGCATTCCAATTGGATGTACTTTTTGACCCACGATGTTACCTCCTTATTTTTCTGTCACAACCACTGTGATGTGGCTTGTGCGTTTGTTGATTGGTGAAGCTGAACCTTTCGCACGTGGACGGAAACGTTTCATCGTTGGTCCTTCGTTTGCGAATGCTTCAGATACTACCAAGTTTGCTTTTTCCAAACCAAAGTTGTTTTCAGCGTTTGCTACTGCTGAGTTCAACACTTTCAAGATGATTTCAGCTGCTTTGTTTGGAGTGAATTTCAAGATTGCTACTGCATCGGCTACGCTTTTACCACGGATGTTGTCAAGAACAAGACGTGATTTACGAGGTGAAACACGCACTGTACGAGCCATTGCTTTAGCTGAAGTAATTTCTGCCATTTATGTTCTCCTTATTTTCTACGTGTCTTCTTGTCATCTGCAGCGTGACCTTTGTAAGTACGAGTTGGTGCAAATTCACCAAGCTTGTGACCTACCATGTCTTCTTGGATGTAAACAGGTACGTGTTTACGTCCGTCATAAACTGCGATAGTGTAACCAATGAAACTTGGGAAGATCGTTGAACGACGTGACCAAGTTTTGATAACTTTTTTCTTTTCGTCGTTAGCTTGAGCTTCAACTTTTTTCATCAAATGCTCATCGACGAAAGGTCCTTTTTTAAGACTGCGTCCCATTTTATTATTTTCTCCTTTAAATATAGTACCACAGCGGCTTGCGCTCACAAGGAGCGCTACCGAGCTGGCGGATCATCTAGCGCTTAAGCGACTAGTTCTAAATTATTTCTCGTTGCGACGACGAACGATAAGTTTGTCTGATTTCGCTTTCTTGTTACGAGTTTTAAGACCAAGAGCAGGTTTGCCCCATGGAGTAGATGGCGCTTTACGACCAACTGGTGCTTTACCTTCACCACCACCGTGTGGGTGATCATTCGGGTTCATTACAGAACCACGAACTGTTGGACGGATACCCTTCCAACGGCTACGACCAGCTTTACCAAGGTTTACAAGTCCATGTTGTTCGTTTCCGACAACACCAACTGTAGCACGACAAGTACCAAGGATCATACGAACTTCGCCTGATTGAAGACGAACAAGAACATATTTACCTTCAGAACCCAATACTTGAGCAGAAGCTCCAGCAGCACGTACCAACTCTCCACCACGACCTGGTTTCAATTCGATGTTGTGGATCAAAGTACCAACTGGGATGTTAGCAAGTGGAAGAGCGTTTCCGACTTTGATATCTGCTTCTGGACCTGAAACGATACGTTGACCAACTTCAAGACCTTTTGGAGCAATGATGTATGCTTTCACACCGTCAGTGTAGTGTACCAAAGCGATGTTTGCAGAACGGTTTGGATCGTACTCAATTGTTTTTACAACTGCTTCAACGTTATCTTTGTTACGTTTGAAGTCGATCAAACGGTAATGACGTTTGTGTCCACCACCTTGGTGACGAACTGTGATACGTCCGTTGTTGTTACGACCTGCTTTGCTCTTCAATGAAACGAGCAAAGATTTCTCTGGTGTGCTTGTTGTGATTTCAGCGAAATCCAAAGAAGTCATATTACGGCGACCGTTTGTTGTTGGTTTATAAACACGAATTCCCACGATATTTCCTCCTTAGATTATTCAGCTTCAGTAGCGAACAACTCGATTGCCTTTGAATCAGCTGTAAGCGTGATGATAGCTTTTTTAGTTTTTGAAGTAAAACCAGTGTAACGTCCAACGCGTTTAGCTTTTGGTTTTACGTTTACAGTGTTCACATTCGCAACTTTTACACCTTCAAAGGCAGCTTCAACAGCTTGTTTGATCAAAAGTTTGTGAGCGCGAGTGTCAACTTCGAATACATATTTGCCTGCTTCAAGTTGAGCCATTGACTTTTCAGTGATAACAGGTTTTTTGATAACATCATACAAATTCATTATGCAAGAACCTCCTCGATTTTAGAGATAGCTGCTTGAGTAACAAGAAGTTTGTCACTATTTGCGATGTCAAGAACACTTGCAGTTGTAGCAGTCGCAACTTTCACGTTTGGAAGGTTACGAGCTGAAAGAGCTGCGAATTCGTTTCCTTCTTCAAGAATAACAAGGACTTTAGAATCGATGCTCAAAGCTGCAAGAACTTTTGCAAATTCAGCAGTTTTTGGAGCTGTAAATTCAAGAGAATCAACGGCTACAAATTTGTTTTCAGCAACTTTTTCTGAGTAAACAGATTTAAGTGCAAGGCGACGAACTTTTTGAGGAAGTTTGTACGCATAGCTACGTGGAGTTGGTCCGAAGACGATTCCACCACCACGCCATTGTGGAGAGCGGATAGAACCTTGACGAGCACGTCCAGTTCCTTTTTGACGCCATGGTTTGCGTCCGCCACCTGAAACAGCTGAGCGGTTTTTAACTGCGTGAGTTCCTTGACGAAGGCTAGCACGTTGGCTGATGATCACATCAAATACAACTGCTTGGTTTGGTTCGATACCAAAGATCGCATCGTTAAGAACAACTTCGCCCGCTTGTTTACCAGTTTGGTCGAATAATGTTACATTTGCCATTTTGACTGTATTCCCCTTTCCTTATTATTTACCAGCTTTAACTGCTGACTTGATAGTGATAAGAGATTTCTTAGCACCTGGTACGTTACCTTTAATAAGGATAACGTTCTTTTCTGGAACAACTTGTACAACTTCAAGGTTTTGAATAGTTACACGATCTCCACCCATGCGTCCTGCAAGGTTTTTACCTTTGAATACGCGGTTAGGTGCAACAGGTCCCATAGAACCTGGACGACGGTGGTAACGAGAACCATGAGCCATAGGTCCGCGTGATTGTCCGTGGCGTTTGATAACACCTTGGAAACCTTTACCTTTAGAAGTACCAGTTACATCAACAATGTCTCCAGCTTCGAAAGTATCAACTGTGATTTCAGCACCAACTTCCAAGCCTTCAACGTTTTTGAATTCACGAATGAAGCGCTTAGGAGCCGTGTTAGCTTTTGCTACATGTCCTTTAGCAGGTTTGTTGCTCAATACTTCGCGTTTGTCATCAAAACCAACTTGGATAGCGTTGTAACCATCTGTTTCAACAGTTTTAACTTGAAGAACAACGTTTGGAGTTGCTTCGATAACTGTTACAGGGATCAATTCGCCAGCTTCAGTGAAGATTTGAGTCATTCCCACTTTTTTCCCTAAGATTCCTTTTGTCATGAGAAAATAGTTCCTTTTCTATAGTTTTTTATTCAAAAAGTTTTTAACGAGCGTTTTTTATGCTCAAGGTATCAAGCTTTAGATTAAAGTTTGATTTCTACGTTTACACCACTTGGAAGATCCAATTTCATCAAAGCGTCAACTGTTTTTTGAGTTGGGTTGATGATATCGATCAAACGTTTGTGTGTACGCATTTCGAATTGTTCGCGAGAATCTTTGTATTTGTGAGTCGCACGAATGATTGTGTAGAGGCTACGCTCAGTTGGAAGTGGGATTGGACCCGCAACTTGTGCACCTGTACGAGTAGCTGATTCTACGATTTTTGCAGCCGCTGTGTCAAGTGTACGGTGTTCGTACGCTTTCAAACGGATGCGGATTTTTTTGTTTGCCATCTTTTTCTCCTTTTCGTCTATTTAAGATAATAGGCTAGCTCCACAAGAAAACCGACGCGCGTTGCGTGGCAATGCAACCGAGCGTGTCGCAACCTCTTGCATCAAAGCTAATAGCTGTTTTTCACAGCACCATAGTAGTTTAACACAATGAAAGCCCCAATGCAAGGAATTTGAGCAGATTTTTTTCGTTTTTTTGATGAAAGTGTTTTCGAAAGAAAAAGCGTGCTAAAAAAGTTGCTATTATATAGAAAAAAGGGAGCGAGACAGAACAAATTTATTTCCAAATTTGTTCGTCGTCTCGCCCCCGCACAGTTGATTAGGTTATCTTTGGAGCTTAACAAGCGAACAAAGATACCAATCAACCACTGCGTCTATCAGTTATTTCTATTATTCTAAGATGGCTGTAGTCTTTTTTCTTCCTATTTAGCTTTTCCTAAAAATTCCGCCCTGATTTGTTATAGCCATATTTTTCGACGAAATGCTCGCGGAATTCTAAGAGATTGTCATCCATGATGGCTTGACGGACCTGCTTCATGAGGTTAATCAAGAAATACAAGTTGTGGTAGCTGGTCAATCTAATACCAAAGGTCTCATCTGCCTTGAGGAGGTGGCGAAGATAAGCACGGGTGTAATTCTTACAAGTGTAGCAATCACACTCGTGATCTAGCGGTGTAAAATCTTCTGCAAATTGTGCATTTTTCACTACCAGGCGTCCTTGACTAGTCATACAGGTACCATTTCGCGCAATCCGCGTCGGCAAGACACAGTCAAACATGTCCACTCCACGAATAACGCCATCGATCAGACTGTCTGGAGCTCCTACTCCCATGAGATAGCGAGGCTTGTTCTCTGGTAAGAGCGGAGTTGTGAAATCCAGCACGGCATTCATCTCTTCATGGCTTTCCCCAACAGCTAACCCACCGATAGAATAGCCTGGAAAGTCCATGCTGACCAAATCTTGAGCAGACTGACGGCGCAAGTCTTCAAATCCAGCCCCTTGGACAATCCCGAAAAGACCTTGATCATGAGGGCGACGATGAGCCTTAAGGCCACGTTCTGCCCAACGACTGGTCCGTTCGATTGATTTCTTCACATAATCATAGGGTTGATAGAACTGAGGACATTCGTCAAAGGACATCATGATGTCGCTCCCTAGATTATTTTGGATCGAGATGGCCTTTTCTGGGGAGAGGAACATCTTCGAACCATTGAGGTGGTTTTTAAAGGTTACCCCTTCTTCGGTGATATTTCGGGTATCCGCTAGTGAATAGACCTGGAAGCCTCCACTATCTGTCAAAATGGGCTGGTCCCAGTTCATGAACTGGTGCAGTCCTCCTGCTTTTGCGACTAGATCATCCCCCGGACGAAGCCAGAGATGGTAGGTGTTGGCCAAAATAATTCCGGACCCCATTTCCTTGAGTTCTTCTGGCGATTGGGTCTTAACGGTTGCCTGAGTCCCTACAGGCATAAACATTGGAGTTGGGAAGGTCCCGTGGGGGGTGATAATTTCTCCCAGACGAGCTCCTGTATGCTTTTCTTTTTTGATTAATCGATATTGAATCGGTGAATCTGTCATGGTTACCTCCGTACTGGGAAAAACAGTCCCAGCCTTCTTATTCCTGTCACAGGATCTCCTGTGAGCACCTGTACGATTGTACCAAATTTTACCAGCTCTGTCACGGACTTGTGTTATAATAAAGGGTACTACTACCATGAAAGAGGACATTATGAATATCAAATTGGTTCGTGCTCAAGCTCGTCAGCTGCAATTGCAACATCCCAAAGTCTTCTCCTACTTTGCCTTGCCAACTTTCCTGACAATCCTTGCAAGTTACATGTTGACAGGGACAGACATCACTGAAACACTTGCTCACATGGAACTTAGAGAAGGGATGCTCTTTCTTCTAAGTCGGCAGATTTTTCCTGCGATTGTTGGTTTTATCCTGTCTTTTCTCTATTTAGGGGCAACTTTTCGCTTTTTGATTTCTGCCTCTAGCAAGGGAGAAAAGAACTTTGGTATCTTCACCATCTTTCAGAGCCAGTATTTTACACCTGCGTTTTTGACGCTATTCATTAAGCAAGTGATCCTGTCTTTGTGGGGGAGTCTCCTCTATGTGAGTCAACTCCTCTTAACGGTGGTCAGCTATCACGTTCTCGCTATCAATGAATCCTCCTCCACTACGTCTACCCTTAGAGCGGATACTCCAGAAGTTCAAGCAATTCTTAAGTTAGCTCCAACGATGACGACCGGCCTCTTAATGGCGCTGGTTGGGCTCCTGCTCTTCCTCCCTTTTTATTACCAGTATAGTTTGGTCGAATTGATCCTATATAGTCGACTGATGACAGGAACCTATGATGGCCCCATGTCTATCCTCCGCCAAAGTAAGGAAGAGATGAAAGGCTTTAAGAGCCACCGCCTTGTTCTTGATTTGAGTCTGCTCGGTTGGCAAATTCTATCTTTTTTCACTTTAGGAATGGCGAATTTTTATGTTAAACCTTATGCAACCAGTTGCCAAATCATCTTCTACCATACCCTCCTCCAAAAACGGATGCAGGCGGACAGTCGCTTCCAGCAAAAGGCGCCGGATCTACCAAAGTCTAATCCACTTGATTAACAAAGAAAACAAGAAAAACCACCTTCGATTGGAGCCATTCTCCAAAGTACTAGGTGGGTTCTTTTTTCTCTGTTAGGGAAATCCGTCTGTATTTATTTCATCTCTCGTATCAGTTTAATCACTGAATGAAAGACGAGAGGTTCTGAGATAAACCAAAGGTTATCCTTCTCCTAAGACCAAGCGAGTATGCTCGCGCTTGATACAGCGGTTCATGACGATATCTTCTCGTCCAGATCTACGAAGGATTTCTTCTGCTTCTTGATTTTCCAGCTCTAGTTGCGCCCAGAAAATTTTCGCATCCGTCTCGATAAAGTCACGCGCTACATCTGGCAAAAACTCACTGCGACGGTAAACATCGACGATATCTACTGGGAAAGGAATTTCCTGCAAGCTAGCGTACACCGTTTCTCCAAGGATCTGCCCACCGGCTGCACGAGGGTTAACAGGAATAATCCGATAGCCCCGCTCTTGCATATCCTTGCTGACACGATGACTGGTCGTCTCTTCACGGTCAGATAATCCAACTACAGCAATGATTTTACTGGTTTCGAGGTAATGTTTGATAATGCCATCACTAGGATTGCGAAATGAATAAGCCATAAGAATCTCCTTTTTGTATGCGTTTCCTTTCTTTAAATAGTATAACAATACGAAGGGCATTGCAAGTGTTTGTCGTTAAAAGCGGTAGGAAACTGAAAAGTCTCCTACCGCTTTCTGTTTTAAACAAACTCAATCTTATTTGGCTTCATACCATGTTTTGCCTTCATTCTCATCAGCTTCTAGTGGAACTGCAAGTTCAATAGCGGATTCCATAGTCTCTTTGACGAGTTCTTTAATCGCTGCCAGTTCATCACTTGGTACTTGCAGAACGATTTCATCGTGCACCTGAAGAAGCATCTTGGTCTTGTATGCTCCTGCTTCTAACGCTTGGTCCAAGTGGATCATAGCAATTTTCAAGATATCGGCTGCCGATCCTTGGATTGGTGAGTTGATAGCGGTCCGCTCCGCAAAGCCTCGAACATTGAAGTTGCGAGAATTGATATCTGGAATCTCCCGACGGCGCTTGAAGAGAGTCTCCACATAGCCTTTGTCACGCGCTTCTCGCACCACTCTCTCCATATAGTCCTTGATGCCAGGGTAACGTTCGAAGTAGGTCTCAATGTAGGCCTTGGCTTCTTTTCGACTGATCCCTAAGTTGTTAGACAGTCCAAAGTCGGAAATTCCATAAACCACACCGAAGTTTACTGCTTTGGCATTGCGACGGTCATTCGGCGTCACGTCTTCTGGTTTTTCAATATTGAAGACCCGCATAGCAGTCGATGTATGGATATCTGCCCCATGCTGAAAGGCATCAATCAAATGCTCATCTCCCGAAATATGGGCCAAGACGCGCAATTCGATCTGTGAGTAATCCGAACTGAGCAAGACACTGTTTTCCTCTTCTGGGACAAAGGCCTTGCGGATGAGACGACCTTGCTCCAAACGGACAGGGATGTTTTGCAGATTGGGATCCACGCTGGACAGGCGGCCTGTCTGCGTCAAATCCTGTACATAACGGGTATGGATCTTCCCATCTTCCAAAATCCAATCTTGAAGACCGATGACATAGGTTGACTGGATCTTAGCAATTTGGCGGTATTCAAGAATCTTAGACACGATCGGTGCAATTGGAGCCAGGCGTTCCAAGACATCAACGGCTGTTGAATAGCCGGTTTTGGTCTTCTTAGTATATTCAAGTGGGAGTTCCAATTTTTCAAAGAGGATGACGCCCAATTGTTTTGGAGAATTGATGTTAAATTCTTCTCCAGCAAGCTCGTAGATTTCTTGAGTCAAGCGCTCCAAGACTGCTTCGTTTTCCACCTGCATGTCTTTGAGGGTCTGGCGCTCTACCTTAATCCCTGCGATTTCCATCTTGGCCAAAACAGCTGCTAGTGGTTGCTCCATATCATAGAGCAAATCTAATTGGTCATGGGCTTGCAACTGCTCCACCATGGGCCCTTCAGTATCCAGTAGAACAGCGACCTTTCGTGCCAAATGCTCTAATAGGACCGCCTTTTCTGGGATAGCTTTTTTGGCTCCCTTGCCATAAACGACTTCGTCCAGCGGTAGCGCAATCTGACTATAGAGACTCGCAATGGTTGAAATTTCATTGTCCTCTACGGTCGACAAGAGATACTTGGCCAATCGACTATCAAAAGCCGGCTTTTGCAAGGTAATGCCCAAGTGGCTGAGCAAGACCTTGGCCCGCTTAAAGTCATAGACCTTGAGGGGCGTTTTTTCGAGAAATTCTTTGAAAATCGGTGTTTGTAAAAGACCAGTATCTGTACTTGCGTAGAGCTGACCTTTTGTCCCCCATGCAAAGCCGATAATGGGTTCCGTATGGTAGTTGTCCCCAAAAATCTCGAAATGGAAGAAACTATCTTCCGTAAGCATATCTGGAGTGACTTGCTCGACTTCTGTATAGTCAATGGCTACAGGAGCCGCCTCTTCTCCACTGAGATCCAAGGCTTGGCGAAGTTGCTTGAAGCCCATCTCCTCATAAAACTTGGCGAGATTTTCTAGATGAGGACCCGAATAAGTGATATCGTCAAGCCCAATTTCAATGGGCGCATTGGTATCGATGGTCGCGAGAGTCTTGGACAGATAGGCCTGCTCCTTGTCGTTGATGAGGTTTTCCTTCATCTTAGAAGCCTTCATCTCATCGATATGCTCGTAAATGCCATCGAGAGAGCCGTATTCTAGAAGCAGTTTGATCCCTGTCTTTTCTCCGATTTTGGTGACACCCGGGATATTATCCGACTTATCTCCCATCAAAGCCTTGAGGTCAATAAACTGCTCTGGTGTCAAACCCATTTTTTCTTTGAGATAGGCTGGAGTGAATTCCTCAAACTCTGCTACCCCTTTTTTAGAGATTTCAACCACCGTATTGTCATCTGTCAGCTGGATCAAATCCTTATCCCCAGAGACAATGGTGACATCAAAGGGCACCGAGCTAGCTTCGGCCATCTTATCTAGCGTTCCAATGATGTCATCTGCCTCATACTGGGCTAGCTCATAATAGCGGATTCCCAAATGATCCAGTTGTTCACGAATGAAAGGAAACTGCTCACGAAACTCATCTGGTGTTTTTGCCCGCCCCCCTTTGTAGTCGGCGTACATCTCTGTCCGAAAAGTCGTCTTGCCTGCATCAAAAGCAACGAGGACATGGGTCGGTTGGATGCGCTCCAAGAGATGACTCAACATGAGGTTAAAGCCATAGACCGCATTGGTATGCAACCCATTGGCATTTTTGAAGCGATCGATTTGATTGTAGAGTGCAAAAAAGGCACGAAAAGCGACGGAAGACCCGTCGATGAGTAGTAATTTGTTCTTTTTTTCCATAGGCTTATTATACCACGAATCACAAGGTCTCTGGTACATAAAAACTCTACCCTTTCGGGTAGAGCCTTCTTTAGGAATTTCTTATGAAAAATGAAGAGAAGTGTTTATTCGCCGTAACAAGAACCTTGTTGTGGCAATTTCTTAAAGCGTTTTGGATAATTAACTGAGATTTTCATTTTCTGTACCTCATTTCTTATTGGATGAGTTTAGTATACAGCTCAAACCTAAACCATTCCTTATAGAAAGCTTTAAGAAAACTAAAAGCTGAGGCGCAAAGCATGCAGTTGTTTTTTGCTGCAGACCGGTAACTGAAGATGGAGCCCTTGCCATCGTAGCCCTAAGAAAAGCAAAGTAAAAGACCACCGGATTTGGTGGCCTTTTAGGGAGATTATTATGAAAAAGAAAAGTTTTAGGATTTCATAAACAAAGTTAGGAGGTCTTTGTTTATGGTTTTATTATATCGGATTTATCTTAAAGATTTCTTAAGGAATTATTTCATTTCCAAAACAAATTGTTTACGGATTCTTTTCATAGCGCCATTCCAGCAACAAAGAAGCCTAGCTTTGTTAAATAAGTTAACTTTTTTCTTCTTCAAAATAGAGGCGAATGTCATCCAAATGACGAATCGCATGATTGACATCCGGCTTGTAATCCAAAAAATTAATACTCCCGATTCTTGCATTGTCTGCCAGATCAACATCCAAGGTTCGATCTCCAATATAATAGGTCTTGCTCCGATCCAGTTGATACTTATCTACTAGATAATCGACTCCTTCTGGATCTGGTTTTCTTCGAAAGCCATTGTCCGTTGTGACAACCTCTTGGAAATAGGATAAGATCCCTAGATCTTCCAGAATTGGATAAGCATTTTTCCCCTTGTGGGTATAGATGAATTGGACAATCCCTTCCTCTTTGGCCCAAGCTAGAATGTCTCTAGCTCCTAGCATCAGATGAACTTGGGCGTTTTTCTCACGCAAGCTAGAAGCACGATGACGATTCATCTCTTCCGCATCCAAACCATGTTCTCTAGCTACTTCTTCAAGAAGTGCCTGGACGGATTGTTGAAGGATAAAAGCATGGACCGCTTCTCGATCAAAGTCCAGAGAGTAATGGGCATAAGTCTCAGCAATCCCATCTAAAATCGCTTCATAAGAATCCAAAAGAGTTCCATCCAAATCCCAAATAAAAGCTCGTGTCATACATTTTATTCCTTCCATGTCCGATGATAGAGTGTTTTTAAGAAAATCCAGCGAAATCCATTGTCCAAGAGGGTACCAGCCCAAATCCCTGGCAAGCCCCAACCGAGGCTAACCCCCATCAGATAACCTGAGCCAATCCGAATCACCCACATGCCGATAGTGGTCGCATAGAAGGGAAGACGCGCGTTGCCTAACCCTTGCCAGACCGCGGTATAGATGACTGTCCCAGCTGTCAGAGGCGTTCCAAGCAAGGAGAACAAAATGACGGATAAGGAGGCAGCAAGGGCTCCTGGATCCTTAGTGTAAAGGGCTGTCAAAGGACTTCCAAACAAGAAGATGGTAAGGGCGAGGGGAAGCATGGTGAGAAAGGAAATCCAAAAACTCCGACTGATGATTTGCTTGATCCCTTTTAAATCATTCTGCCCCAAACTTTTGGCGACCAACATGACTGTCGCTGTCGCAATCCCAAAGACCGGCATATAGTTGAACTGGGTCAAGACTTCCCCAATAGCATTCCCAGCTACCGCTCTAGTACCAAAAACAGCCACCATAGCAATGATGACAATATCCCCTGCTCGCATCATGAGGCGCTCACCAGCAGCAGGCAAAGCAAAGGAGAGCAAGTCTCGATCCAAGCCCCAACGAAAAGGAGCAAAGGGAAGTTGAACCTGACGCCAGAGCAAGAAAGCCCCTAATAAGCGAGAGAGAACCGTTCCTAAGGCAGCCCCGGCGATGCCCAGCCCAAAAACAAAGATCAAGATGCTCGATAATAGAGCATTCAAAACATTGGTCAACAAACTGACATACATGGGTAGTCGCGGGTTATGGGCCACACGGACTAGGGCTCCCAAGGTCGTCATCATACCTAAAAGCAAAATACTTCCTCCGACAAGGGATAAATAAATTCCTCCGGCTTCTGCAACCGCTGCTTCAACCCCCAAGAGGGCAATCAATTCCTTGCCAAAGCAGAGGGATAAGACCCCCAAGATACAACTTAATAAAACCGTGACTTTAATAGACTCAGTCGCCTGACGAGCTATGGCTTTCTGATCTTTTTGTCCCATACTTTTAGACAAGAGACTCACGACCGCTGCTCCAAGAGCGATAAAAATAGCTTGGTAAATCGTAATGATATTACCTGCAACGGATACACCCGATACAGCTACTAAACCCAACTGAGCGACCAAGTAGCTATCTACCATCCCCATGAGCATTTGGAGAAAGTTTTCTCCGATGGCTGGAAGGGCAATTCTTAAAATTTGTCGATCTACTTGTTGTTGACGTGACACACTTTCCTCCTGATGAAAAGAAACTCAGCTAGTTGCCTAACTGAGTTCTGCTTGTAGAACTGTTGTGGGATTTATTCAGTCAAGTCCTAGAGACTTCTGCTTTCTAATTTTGGGACTCCCACTTACAATCCCAAATAGGCTTCAACTGCAGCCTGCATTTCTGCTGCTGCAACAGTTGTCTTGTGACGAACTGGAGCAGTTTCAAGGCCATCCACTGCTGGTGGCAAGGCTACACCTGAAATTTCGTGTAATTGAGCCAAGGCTTCAAAATCGCTCAAACCTGATTTCCCTGTTACAGCTTCTACTGCAACCACTGGGAATTTGTAAGGACTAGCTGTTGATGCAATTACGGTCTTGGCCGCATCGCCTGTCGCTGCTTGGTATTTTTTATAAACTGCTGAAGCAACCGCTGTATGAGGGTCCTCAATATAAGAATCCGACTCATAGACACGCTTGATTTCTGCTGCGGTTTCAGCTTCTGTTGCATACTCTGCCGCAAAGAGGTCCAAAATCTCTGTATCAAAGTCTGTCAATTCATACTGACCTTGCGTATTCAAGGCATTCATGAGTTCAGCTGTCTTTTCAGCATCATTTCCCAAAAGATGGAAAATCAAGCGCTCCAAGTTTGAAGAGACCAAGATATCCATCGATGGGCTAGTGGTTACCTTAAACTCACGCTTCTTGTCATAAACACGAGTTTTAAAGAAGTCTGTCAAGACATTGTTGTCATTTGAAGCACAGATCAATTTACCGACTGGTAGGCCGATTTGTTTAGCGTAAAAGGCAGCTAAGATATTTCCAAAGTTTCCTGTCGGTACAGTGAAGTTAACCTTGTCACCAGCATTAATCTCGCCAGTTTTAACAAGCTGAGCGTAGGCATAAACATAGTAGACAATTTGTGGTACCAAACGGCCGATATTCATAGAGTTGGCTGATGAAAATTGCAACTTGTTGGCTGCCAATTTTTCACGAAGGGCCACATCATTGAACATATGCTTCACGTTGGTTTGTGCATCATCAAAGTTTCCATCAATGGCGATCACATGGGTATTATCCCCAGTTTGAGTGGTCATTTGCAACTCTTGTACCTTGCTGACACCATCTTTTGGATAAAAGACGATAATTTCAGTGCCTGGAACATCCGCAAACCCTGCCATAGCTGCTTTCCCAGTGTCTCCAGATGTCGCTGTCAAGATGACAATCTTGTTTTCCAATCCGTGTTTCTTAGCAGCAGTTGTCATAAAATATGGCAAGATAGACAAGGCCATGTCTTTGAAGGCAATGGTTGAACCATGGAAGAGTTCCAAGTTGTATTGGCCATCAAGCTTAACAAGAGGGGCAATGGCTGGTGTATCAAACTTGCTGTCATAGGCGTTGGTGATACAGTAGTCCAACTCTTCTGCTGTGAAATCATCCAAGAAGGCTGACAAGACCAGCTTAGCCACCTCTTGGTAAGAAGCATCTTTTAATGTGTCAAAATCCAAATCTACCTTTGGATAGCTCACTGGAGTAAACAAACCGCCATCTGTCGCCAAACCTTGCAAAATCGCTTGGCTGGCTGTTACGGTATTTTTCGCATCACGCGTTGATTGATAAACTAATGTCATGTCAATTTCCTCATTCTGTTCCTTAAATGTACGAGTTAGATTACTCTAACTTTCGTACAATCTATTCCATTATACCATGAATCCTTCTGAATTTTATCAGTGAGAAGAAAATTGTCTGAAAAAGAGCCCACTTCTTGCAAACTGAAGAACCACGAAACCTCCATCTTTATAATGACTATCCGAGTCTTGCTAGTCTCTTTTTATTTGCTCATAGGAGTCCTTGCCGTCATTGAGCTTGTCCCAGATGACAACTTTTCCTTCTTTGAGAGATTGTTGAACATCAATGATCCGCTGGTTGGAAGAGCCACGAAACTGCAACATGAGGTTGCGTTTGCTCTTATCATAACGACCATCCACCAGAATATCAATCAGCGAAAGCAGTTCTAGTTTGTCCGGCGTCTCCAGCATCATTTCTTCCCAGGTATAACCGGTCCAAGACCAAATATCCTTGTCAGGGAATTCTTTTTTCACGCGCTTGACCAAGGGCAACAGGATGCCAGTGTTAAGAAAGGGTTCTCCCCCAAGCAGGGTCAATCCCTGGACATAGGGTTGGGCCAGATCGGCCATGATCTGCTCTTCCAACTCTTTGGTGTAGGGAATACCCGCCTTGAAAGACCAGGTCGCTACATTGTAACAGCCCTCACAGTGAAACATGCAACCTGCTACATAAAGGGAGTTGCGGACTCCTTCGCCATCAACAAAGTTAAAAGCCTTGTAGTCGATGATGCGACCTTGACTCAGTTCTTCACTCTTCCACTCGCCTGGTTTTGGTGTATTCCATGTCATCCTTCTACTCCACCTCTATCCAATACCGTTCGGTACCATTCCGCACATCCTCCAATTGGCCTCCATTGGCTAAGATAACAGCTCGGCTGGCAGGATTTTCTGTGCTACAAGTTACCAGAGCTCGTTTGATATTCTTTTCCTTAGCAACTTGTAAACTTTGGCGGAGGGCCTCTTTAGCATAGCCCTTACCTCTTTCAGAGGGACAGATGGAGTAGCCAATATGGCCAGCATGATTCAGCAAGCCCTCATGTAGTCTCAGCCGTAGATTCAAAAAGCCTAAAGCTTTGCCTGATTTATCAAACAATACGAACTGAATTGATGGAACACGATTTTCCGACAATCCTATTCCCATTTCTTTATTATGGCAAGTTTCTAGCCACTCCTCATAATCAAAGTTCTCAGCATCCCAAAAGCCACCGTTATGGGCTGATCGGCTCTTTTCAAACTCTGCCATCATGTTTAGAATGGCCTCTTTATCCGCTAGAGTTGGTCTACGTAATTCCATCTTTACCTCCCCCCATACGAGAAAAGCGAGAGCGAACTCTCACTTTTATTTTTTCTTAGCCTTTTTTAAAAATTGCTCTCTCAGGCTGGCTACCCGGTCTTTTTTATTGATTCCACCTGTCGAATGTTTTTCGTGGAATCGTTGAACTTGGGCCTTGCCCTTATCGTCTAGTTGGTATTTTCCCATAATCTTCCTTTTCTAATCTGTCACTTGGTGTCCAGCTGATTTAATCGTGGACCCATTCATGTGTTTGACCCGCGCAGCGATTTCCTTATGACGTCCATTAACCATCGGACGGGCTTGAGGATTTCCTAGATAGCCACAGGTCCGTTTGACTACATCGACCGTCTTAGGATCACTATTGCCACAGTTTGGACAGGTGAAGCCCCGCTCGGTTGGTGTAAAATCCCCTTCAAAATCACACTTGTAACAACGGTCAATCGGCGTATTGGTTCCGAGATAACCGACCCGGTCATAGGCATAATCCCAAACCGCCTCTAGCGCTTTTGGATTTTGTTGGAGAACAGGGTATTCACAATAGTGGATAAAGCCACCGGAGGCCCCTGCTTCTGGATAGACTTTTTCAAAATCCAGCTTCTCAAATGGAGTTGGGTTCTTGCGAACATCGTAGTGGAAACTATTGGTGTAATATTCCTTGTCTGTGATATCCGGAACCTGACCAAATTTCTCCGTATCCAGGCGACAGAAGCGATCTGTCAAGCTTTCTGACGGCGTCGAATAAATCGAGAAGTGGTAGCCATACTGGTCGGACCATTCTTCGACCCGCTTCTTCATATCCTTGATGATATCGATCGTGAATTGCTTGGCTTCTGGATTCTGTTCCCAGTTTGGACCATAAAAAACGGTCGCGACTTCATAGAGTCCGATATAGCCCAGAGAAACGGTCGCTCTGCGATGACGGAAGAGCTGGTCTACCTGGTCATACTTGCCCAATCGCTTCCCAAAAGCCCCATATTGGTAGAGAATTGGGGCATTGGCTGGAGTCGCTTCCTTGGTCCGCTCTACCCGATAGACCAAAGCATCTTCCGCAATGTTCATCCGCTCATTAAAGATTTCCCAGAACTTTTCTTTATTCCCTTCTGACTCCAAGGCAATCCGGGGGAGATTGACTGTCACAACTCCCAGATTCATCCGACCAGAATTGACTTCTAGGCCATTTTCATCCTTCCAGCCTTGGAGGAACGAACGACAGCCCATGGGTACCTTGAAGGAGCCTGTCAATTCGACAATCTTGTCATATGAGAGGACATCCGGATACATGCGTTTGGTTGCACATTCCAAGGCCAATTGCTTGATGTCATAATTGGGACTCCCTGGTTCTAAGTTGAGGCCTCTCTTCAAGGTGAAAATCAACTTAGGGAAAATAGCAGTCCGGTGTTCTGAACCGAGTCCCTTAATTCGAATTTCCAGAATAGCTTTTTGGATTTCCCGTTCAAAACGATTAGACCCTAGCCCGAAGCCTAGCGAGGTGAAGGGCGTTTGTCCATTGGAGGTAAAGAGGGTATTGATCTCGTATTCCAATGATTGCATGGCATCGTAGATGTCTTTTTTCGTTTTTTGCCAAGCATAGTCCTCGCGTTTTTCAGGGAGAACCCACTCCTCAGCATCTTTCAAGTGCTTCTTGTAATTCTTTTCTGCATAAGGAGCCAAGACTTCATCGATCCGGTCAGCTGAGCAACCGCCATACTGGCTAGAAGCTACATTGGCAATAATTTGCGAAATCTGAGCCGTTGCAGTTTGAATGGACTTAGGACTTTCTACTTCAGCATTTCCAATCTTAAAGCCATTTCTCAACATGCCTTCAAAATCGATCAAACAACAGTTGGTCATCGGGGTGTAAGGGCTATAATCCAAATCATGGTAGTGGATATCCCCTTTTTGATGAGCATTGGCTACGTGTTTGGGCAACATTTTGAGACCAATAGACTTGCCGACAATACCTGCTGTCAAATCACGCTGGGTATTGAAGACATCACTGTCTTTATTAGCATTTTCATTGACGACAGCTTGGTCCTTGTTGAGGAGTTTGCCGATCGTGAAATTGATGTCCGTTGCTTTTGAGCGCTCAAAATCACGTTGCGTACGATAGGTAATATAGCTCTCAGCAATTGCATATTCATTGGCTTGTAATAACTCGTGCTCAACGACATTTTGAATCTCATAGATTTTCACGCCACGAGGGAAGCGTTCCAAAATTTCAGCAACGATCCGGTCTGTTACGGTTTCTAATTTCGCTTCCAAGGCCGGAGTGAGACCGGTCACTTCTTCTGTCGCCTTGACCAAAGCACGGTAAATTTTATCGACATCAAACTTGACCTTCCGCCCATCTCTCTTTTCCACAAAGAGTTGGGGGAGACTTTGGATATGCTCTTCTCGTAACGTTATCATACTCTCGCCCACTTTCTTTTTTATACAAATAGAATTCACCCCATATTATATCACTCAAAAATAAAAAATCAATATCTTGTGTCAAAAAATGTTATTTCATTTCAAAACCACAAGATATTGATAGTCTATTTATATTGGTACAAGGTGTAATGCGAACCCTTCTGGTTCACTTTTTCATAATCCTTAGTTAGAACTTTTTTCAGAGCAGACGTTACATCTAGGTCCTTATTGACCACAATAAACTTCGGCTTAGCTTGCTTAATCTGATTGATCAGATTGGTTCGATTTTCCCTCGGCCCCATATAGGCAGTCGGAGTTAAAAGAGCTGAAGCTGCTAAACGGCCACTTTCTTGATAGAGATGAGCCGTCTGATCCCAAGCATAGATCGTATCTTTGGAATCACTATGACTCTTGATATACTGAGCAATTGCACTTCGGTCACTCGCTAGATTGTTTTGGAGAACCAATTGATTCACAACTGGATAGCCCACTAAATAAGCCATTGCCAAAATCGGTAGGAAGGCTTGACTGGAGAAATAAAGGTCCCAGATAGTATTGTTCTTCATCTTCCGGCGCTGATAAGTTGACTCATCCCCGGCAAACCAAAGAGCAAACAAGGGGAGAACAAAAGGTAACAAGCTAAGGAACTGATAGGCCCCTTGCTCTGGTGTCCCAACCACAACTGCAACAACTAGCAGAAGACCAAACCAACTCATAAACCGAATCACACGTTGACCACTTGTCGATACTTTTCGGAAGGACATGACGAAAGCTGAAGCGAAACCAAGCGTCAACAGCAATAAACAGTAATAAACCAAGTTGGCAAATAGATGTCCGGCATCAAACTGGAGGGAGCGGAGACTGTACAAGGTCTGATGGATCGCATATCCAAAAGAGCCGTTCCACACGGTGATGTAGCCTAAGGGATAGAAAAGAAGAGAGAATCCCAAGAGGGCAGCAAGAAATTGATAGAAGCCGTGGGCAAATTTCTTTTGCTTCAAATGATAGGCTGTCAATCCAAGAAAAGCAAGCAGATAAAAAATCACACTCAGCCATGGCACCATCATAAATGCCAAACAGGCTCCTGCGCCATAGGCGACAAAGGATTCATCTGTTTTCTCACCCTCTAGATAAGCGAGAATGAAATTCATAGAGCCAAATAGGAAGGGCAGGGCATAAAGGACAGCGTAATTGCCGCCAAATCCAAGCACTCCAGCAAGTAGGTAGAAGAGTAGCTGAACTTGACCTGCAATTTTTTCACTTGCAACCAAGCTTCTGACCATCCGATACAGGCTCGTCCCAGCAAAAAAGTAGGCTAAAATTTGGAAGACCACCAGGAGAACTTGACCTCCTAGCAAACTTCCTAAAGCGCTGATCCCGTAGTAGAGCAAACCATTGACCCCAAAGAAATGACCATAGGGAACTTGACCTTGAGACATTGCCCAACCGGCATATAAGTCCTGGGTTTGTTGGTTGGTCGCCAGTAAGTTGATAAAAGGAAGGGCTACATGGACCAGCCCAAGTAGGACACTAAGAGCAATTGGTAGTGACAAGGGAACTGGTCGCTTAATGGCATAGCGCCCCAACGACTTTTCATCTTCTTGCTCTTCTAATGTCTCTTCTACATCCTCTTGGTCTTTCGATCTCGCTTCAACCTTTTCTTTGCGACGATGACCAGATTGTGATAGGCGACTTAGAGTTCCGGTCGAAGCTTCTGTTTCCACCGCTTCTCCAGCAACCTGGCTCTCTTCCTGGTTCTGCTCTGATTCCACCGGTTGACTAGCCGTCAAAACTTCTTCTTCCCGGCTAATTGATTGTTCCAATACCTTTCGTAGCTCTTGAGTATCTTGAAAATTGGACCCGACACTCAAGCCAAGTTTATGCGATTCTTTTTCTTTTTCACTCATACCGTGTTTTTTCCTTTACTAGAATTGCAAGTGCTAAAGGGCACATGCATACCCTACTAGTATATCAAAAATGGGCCCAGCTGTCAGCTTTCTCCACAAGGAGAAAGTAGAGGGCATGCAAAAAGACCGACACCTTCTCGGCATCCGTCTTTTCTTTTTATAGTTGATTCAAAATAGTCTGAAAATCATTTTTTACTTCTTCGATGGACATGGTCACTTCCTGGCGAGTCTGGTTGTTTTTGACGGTGATTTGCCCACTTTCAACCTCGCTACCACCTAAGGCAATGATAGTTTTAGCCCCAAAGACGTCAGCTGACTTGAACTGAGCCTTCAACTTACGGCCTAGGTAATCACGTTCTGCGATGAAGCCTTGACGACGAAGGGCCTGAACCAATTCCAAGGCAGCTACTTCTGCTTCTGAACCCAACACAGCAATGTAGACATCCAATGACGTCTCAACAGGAAGCTCAACTCCTTGTTTATCGAGGATCAACAAGAGACGCTCAAGTCCCATCCCAAAACCGAAACCTGGTGTTGCTGGTCCACCAAAATATTCTACCAAGCCATCGTAACGACCTCCCGCACAAACGGTCAACTCATTCCCATCTACTTCTGTCACGAACTCAAAAATAGTGTGGTTGTAGTAGTCTAGGCCACGTACCATATTGGTATCGATGACATAGTCAATTCCGAGGCCGTCTAGCATAGCCCGTACGGCATCAAAGTGTGCCTGGCTTTCTTCGTCCAAGTAGTCTAGGATAGATGGAGCATTCTCAACCGCTTGCTTGTCTTCTTTTTCTTTTGAGTCCAAGACGCGGAGCGGATTTTCCTCTAGACGACGTTGGCTATCTTTTGAAAGTTGGTCCTTCATTGGAAGGAGGTAGTCGATCAAAGCTTGGCGATAAGCTGCCCGACTGGCTGTGCTACCAAGGGTATTCAAGTGGAGGACGACATTTTCAATGCCAATTTCTTTGAAGAATTGGTCAGCCATGGCAATCGTCTCAACGTCTGTTGCAGGATTGCTAGATCCAAAACACTCTACACCAATCTGGTGGAATTGACGCAGACGGCCAGCCTGAGGGCGCTCATAGCGGAACATAGGACCGATATAATAGACCTTGCTTGGTTTTTGAACTTCTGGTGCAAAGAGTTTATTTTCAACATAGGAGCGGACCACTGGTGCTGTCCCTTCCGGACGCAAAGTGATATGACGATCACCCTTATCATAGAAGTCGTACATCTCCTTGGTCACGATATCCGTTGTATCCCCTACCGAACGGCTAATCACCTCGTAATGTTCAAAAATAGGTGTGCGGATCTCTGCGTAATTGTATTTTTTAAAGGTTTCGCGAGCAAATCCTTCTACATATTGCCACTTAGCGGATTCCTGTGGCAGGATATCTTGGGTTCCTTTTGGTTTTTGTAATTTCATAGATACCACTCCTTTGCTTGCTTTGTACTATTTATTTTATCATAATTTCTAGTCCGTGACAGCGCTCAAGCGATAAAATCAGCCTACAAGCCCATCAGGAATAGAAAAAGGGAACTTCTCCAGCCCCATAAAAATCGAGCCCGCATCACATGCAAGGCTCGATTTCTTTCGTTTCTTTACTTTCAACTATCTTATAAGATATTTTCATATTGTTCGCGAACTTCCTGCGGCCAGACGCTGGTTTGGACTTCTCCGATATGTTTCTTACGAAGCAAGAACATCGCCATCCGCGATTGACCGATCCCACCTCCGATTGTTAGTGGAAAGAGTCCATTCAAGAGCGCACGGTGCCATTCCAATTCTAAACGATCTTGATCTCCTGTAATAGCAACCTGGCGCTTGAGGGTGTCTTCATCAACCCGAATCCCCATAGAAGATAATTCGAATGCCGCCCCTAAGTTATCATTCCAAACAAGGATATCCCCATTTAAGCCCTTGTAGCCATTTTCAGTTTCCGTTGTCCAGTCGTCATAGTCTGGTGCTCGTCCATCGTGTGGTTTGCCATCTGATAAGACGCCACCAATCCCAATCAAAAAGACAGCTCCATATTCTTTGGTTATGGCATTTTCCCGTTCTTTCGGCGTCAAGTCAGGATAACGCTCTACCAACTCTTCTGTGTGGATAAAGGTGATTTGCTTCGGCAGGATTGATTCAATATCATAGCGAGCTTCGACAGCCAACTCCGTCAAACGAATGGCCTTGTAGATTTTTTCAACTGTTTCCTTCAAGTAGGCTAGGTTACGGCTCCCATTTGGAATGACCTTTTCCCAGTCCCATTGGTCGACATAAACTGAGTGGGTCGCATCCAAAGAATCTTCATCTGGACGAAGGGCCTTCATATGGACGAAGAGACCTTCCCCTTCCCCAAAGCCAAATCGCGCCAAAGTATGACGCTTCCATTTTGCAAGGGAATGAACCACTTCATAAGTTTCATTAGGAATTTGCAAGACCTTTACAGAGACAGGGTTTTCCACTCCGGATAGGTTGTCCTGCATCCCATCTCCTACCTTGCTCAAGATTGGACCTTGAACCTCAACGACTTCTAGTTTATCTTTCAAATATTGGGTAAATGTTGTTTTTACAAATGAAATTTCTTCTTGCTGATGAATAAAACTCTTCTTCATAGAGACTCCCTTTAAATAGTATGAATTTGATTATACGCTTTTTTAGAGAAAAAGCAATACCTACTGCTTCAAAAAGGGGTTTTGAAAGCTATTTCAAGACCCTCTCCTTTCAGTTATTTAACCTATCTATTTTATACTCATTTTTATTTTAACAATCAAAGTTATACTGTTGAAATAAGGTGCTTTTTGTGCTACAATCTATCTAAGAAAACGATTTTGTGATTGTTTGAACAAAGGGAGGATTTCATTCTTAAAAACACCGTAACGAACAACCGAGTAACCTGTCGCAATACCGTGTCGTTTAATAACGACTCTATCTTTTGGAAACCTACTGATAGTCTTAGTTGAACTAATAGTAGGATTGTTTATTAAACACCCATTTTATAAAAAAGGAAGAAATTTATGGATAAAAAGAAATTTTGGATTTTCCCATTTGTTCTTTGTTTACTAGCCACCCTATTCACATTAGGTTTGAATAGATCATCTGCTGAAACATCGACTGTTTCGGTAACAGGAAAATTTGCGGATACGATTACCAGTGTTAACGTCACCAATAACGAAGGTGGAGATCTCACCTGGGAGTTGGAGCAATGGGCTACTTTCCGAATTAATGCCACCTACGATTTAGCTGGAAAAAATGTCAAGGCAGGGGACACCACCGTCGTGACTGTGCCAGATGCCCTTATCATTTCTTCAGACAGCTTCGAGATTCGAGATATTAACACCAACGAGGTCATCGCTCATGCAACCGTAGATGCTGCAAAAAAATCGATTTCCCTCACCTATACAGACTATGTTGAAAAACACTCTGACACTAACGGCTCCTTCTTCTTCTATGCTCGGATTGATTTCCAAAAGCACCCTGAAAAAGGAGAAATCCCAATTGAAATTACCATTAACAACGAGGTAAAGGTCGGCGGAAAAGTAACCTTCAAGGGAGTTGGAGACGGCAATCCCAAAGTCTTGACAAAGACGAGCTGGGTGAATTCAGACAACCACAAAAAGGTATCCTATACCATTTCTGTCAACCGGACCAGAGAAAATATCAATAGCGTGACCATTGAAGATCACATGAAATTTACCAATGCTTCTTATGTGCCTGGTAGCATCAAAATCTTAAAAGGTACCTTTGCCTTTGTAGCAGGTGAATGGCAATTTAGCAACCGAACAGATGTCACTGACCAACACAAGGTGACCATTAGTGAAGACGGTCAATCCTTTGTAGTTGACTTAGGCGATATCACTGAAAACGACCAGTATCGTATTGCTTACGACGTTGAGCTCAACTACGAGCCTGTAGATGGCGAACTCCTAAAAAATGATGCCATCTTAAAAGGAAAAAATACAGTAGTGAAAGAAGTAACCAATGCTGCCGCTGTACAAATCGCTGGTGGCTCTGGTGTTGGCTATGTATTTACTATCAATATCCACAAAGTAGATGATGCCAACCAACCTCTTCAAGGTGCCAAATTCAAGGTCGTACGTCAAGCGAACAACCAAGTCATCGGTGAGTATGTAACCGACGAAAACGGGAACATTACTGTCAGTGCTTTGCTAAAAGATAAGTATATCTTAACTGAAACAGAAGCACCTGCAGGCTACAGCATTAAATCTGCAGATACAGAAGTCAATGCTGAAGATTTCGGAGCCGATCACTCAGTAACCAAGACGATCGTCAATCCGAAGGAAGAAACAACCACGACTACAACCACCACAACGACTACGACGACTGAAGAGCCGACTACTACTTCAACCACTACAGGTGAAACAACAACAACTACGACTACAACTGAAGAACCGACTACATCTTCAACTACTACAACAACCAAAGAAGATTCAACAACGACAACTACGACAGGCGAAACAACAACAACTACGACTACAAGCGAAGAACCGACTACATCTTCAACGACAACTCCTACTCCAACACCAACTCCGTCATCTTCAACAACTGAAGGTACAGGCGATGGCAAAGGTAAAGGTCGTAAGAAAGTTCTCCCAAGTACAGGTGAAGTTGCCGCTACTGGATTCATTGTTCTCGGAGCAGTTGTTCTATCAGGTGCTATCTTATTGAAACGTAAACTCTCACATCAATAAAGATGACTAAATCGCAACCTCTAGCTAATAGCTAGAGGTTTTTTTCTTCTAGCTTAATTTGACAAATGAGGAACAAAAAAAGAGCCGTCCGCTGATGACTCTTCTCAAAATTACGTATAAAGATAGTATGCCATAAAAGTCGATTTAAAAAATTTCAAATTTCATTAAAAAAATAAATTAAACATTTTTAATGGTATAATAACATCAAGTAGTAATATTATTGGAGTTGAAATGAATACCAAGGAACAGAAAAAAACCTTAGAAAACAAGCACATCTTACACAAGTCGATGTAGCTGAAAAACTAGGAATTTCGCAACCAGCCTATGCTTCATGGGAACGTGGAGTCAAAAAGCCAACACAAGATAATTTAGTCAAGATTGCACAAATCCTAAACGTGTCAATTGATTATCTGGTTGGAAATTCAAATGAAGGAGTAAAAGAAGATAAGTTAGATAATGTGGAACTTCTTTTTCGTATGAATTCAAAAGGTCTTACTGAAGAAGAAAAGAAGATTTTTAAAAAAGAGTTAATTGAGTTCATTATTAAAAGAAAAAAAGAATTTAGAAGAGATCAATAAATACATTTAATAAAACTGTGTAAGTAACAATAACTATCTATAATAGAATGGATAGAAGTATGTTTGTCAGGTAGATGACTGTATTATTTTTAAGTGTTAGGAGAATTTAGATGAATTTAAATGATGGAATGACAGGTATATTAATGATTATAGCGTCCGTATTAATCAATGTTTTCTCTGACGCAATAAAAATCCATGTGAGCAAAAAAGCTTTCACTAAAAGATTGTTGAAATATGGAATCGCAAGTTTAATAGTAGCATTTATCTGGTTTATTTATCAAAAATTCATCTCGTTCCGGATGCAAATCTTCGAGCATACGAAATTAATTGATAAAATTTATCTTGCTATATTTATTTCTTCTTTATTTTTATTTCATCTAAATGAGTTTATTTCAATTAAGATCTTAAAATATTTGAAAAAATCTGATCGCTTTGCTAATTCTTATATAAAAATAGTAAGATTAATTTCTATGTGTTTTATAGAGTTACTATTACTTCTTCTTTCTTGTTTCATTTTTCTAAATGCAGCACCCGTTAGAAATTATGTACTTGATGATACTGTTGTGAAGATGGGAAATGAAACGTTTATCATGCCTAAGAATATGACATTTGAACTTGTGTTTTCTAAAGGTAATAAAAGGACAAATATTAGTAAAAATTATTCTATCAGTCTCCCAAACAGTGAACTAGTATTAAAAAAAGATCAAAAAATTAAACTATTCAAAGGAAGTATTTTAAAATTTAAAAGAATTGATAATAATAGGCACTGCACCCATAAAATGAGACACAAGAAAACACTCCTGTTGAAATCTGGTAAACTAGAAACAGGAGTGTTTTATTATGGTCAAAAAAGCATATTCAGTAGAAACTAAGCTAGCCTGTATCGAAA
>NZ_JASHER010000014.1:0-28582 GCF_047463015.1 Streptococcus australis
ACCGAGGTACTCAACGATTCCGAAACCGACTCTGAAACACTTGCCGATATAGACTGACTAAGCGAATCGGATTCAGAGGTCGAAACGGAATCACTTGTGGAAACCGAGGTACTCAACGATTCCGAAACCGACTCTGAAACACTTGCCGATACTGACTGACTAAGCGACTCGGACTCAGAGGTAGAAACGGAATCACTTGTGGAGACCGAGGTACTCAACGATTCCGAAACCGACTCTGAAACACTTGCCGATATAGACTGACTAAGCGAATCGGATTCAGAGGTCGAAACGGAATCACTTGTGGAAACCGAGGTACTCAACGATTCCGAAACCGACTCTGAGGTGCTTTCTGAAGTAGCCTGACTGAGCGATTTAGAGATTCTTAATGACTCCGACTCGCTGACTGATGCAGACTGACTCTCTGACACCACCGCACTGACTGATTTAGACTCACTAACAGAAACCGAAGCAGATTCCGAAAGGCTCTCTGATTCTAGAACACTCAAAGATTGAGATGCTGCTGTTGATACCGAGAGACTTGTAGAGAGCGAGATGCTTTGAGAAACAGCGAGTGAGGTTGATGCACTCTCCGATTCTGAATAGCTCTCAGACAGATACTCTGATAACTTGGTCGATTGTGACCGCATTTGAGAAGTACTTTGCGCTTCAGATACGCTCTGGGAATAACTCACTGAGAGCGACTGCGTGCGAGGATCCTCTGTCAAAGGTACCTTCACAGTATTAGACGTCAAATCCTTGAAGACAACTGTAATTTCTCCAGTTGCAGAGACTGAATAGCTCTTAAAGTCTTTAGACGCTAGCAAACGTGGATTTGCCGCTTTGAACTTTTCCCAAACCTGCGCTTTTTCAGACTCAGTCAGATTGGTCAAATCAGTCACCTGAGTATTAGAAGTCACTGGAGCAATTGGGTTCCGAATGCCATCATTTTGAGGCAAGACTTTAATGCGGAAAGAACGATCGAGAAACTGATTTCTAGCATTGGTAAATCGAACCGTAATTGTATACGTCTTCCCGGGTTCGACAACCTCTGTGCCTCCGACTTTCCCTTCGATCAACATGGGAGCAAAAGGTGATTTCAAGGTTGCATTGGGAACGAGAACACCCTCAACCCGTTCGCTGTTGGGAGCATAACCCATATAGGTGAGAATAACCCCACCATTCTGCTCTCTCACAATGTACTGCAACTGAATCGGATCTGAATTATAAGCTGTAATCAGATGATTATTTGCCGGACCACTCATGACAAATGGAGCACGAAAAGCACTGTCCGCTTCTAAGGCACTACCTGTACGCGGATCTCTCTTCCCTGATTGCTCTCTTAACACAGCATTGACCAAGCGATTCCGAACAGACTTAGCCTGAAGAAAAGTCGCCTCTCCATCTTGATCTGGATTGGCTAATTGGTTACGGATGGCATCCAGAGCCTCTTCCGCTTCCAACACCAGTCCCTCTCCATCCTTCAAATCTTTCGCTTGCTCCATATAAGAATAAAGGTCCTGAGCTATACGTTGAAATTGTTTGTCCCGAGCAGGATCTGAGACGGCTACAGACTCCTGATCCCCATTTGAAAGGACGCTAGTTTCCGCCATTGAAGTAGAGGGAACTGCTGAACTCGTCGCGGATAAAGTAGTAGAAAGCGAATCACTCTGTAACTCTGATGGAGACCACTCACTCGTAGATAGACTGGTCGTGGACGACTGTTCCACGCTGCTCAACACCAAGCTATCCTTACCTATTACACCCACTTCCGAAGCCACTTCTGACTGTAAAGTTGGACCTGCTAGCTCATCAGCATCCGTTGGATGCGCAATTGACGTTGCACCCATAATGGATCCAGCAGCAATCAAGCCTTTTAAGGCTATGGAGCTTGGAGCATCCATACTAGAATGATTGGAAACATCTCTTTCTTTTTTAGCTCGCAAAAAAGAAGCATTCGAACAGGCTACTCGAATCCAATGTTTCCCCGATTTTATTAATTTAAACCTCGTCACTCTATTCCATGTCTTTTTCAGCAAGGTAAGGATGCCCCTCTCTCCTCAAAAATTATTCTCTCTTGATTATACATGATTGAATCCTATTTTCAATCATTTTGGCTAGATCTATGCTCGATCTCAGCAAAAAAGCCATCGAATCGATGACTTTTTAAAAATGAACAGCATGTTTTCAAAAGCTGATTCCTATTTTGCAATTTCTTCCAACATTTTTTCAATGTGTTGGATAGATTTTTCACGTCCAAGCAAGTAGATGGTATCTGGCAATTCAGGACCATGCATTTCTCCTGAAACGGCGATACGGATAGGCATGAAAAGATTCTTCCCTTTGATACCTGTTTCTTTTTGGACTGCTTTGATTTGTGGGAAGATATTTTCTACTACAAACTCATCGTCTGACATGGCTTCAAGTTTCGCTTTGAAAGCTTCAAGTACCGTTGGCACGGTTTCACCAGCCATGACTTCTCGCTCAGCTTCTGTCAATTCTGGGAAGTCTGAGAAGAAAAGGTCTGTCAATGGAACGATTTCGTCCACTGACTTCATTTGTGGTTTGTAGAGTTCCACTAATTTCTCTGCCTTGTCTGTCAAACGGCCTGCTGCTTCAAGGAATGGTTTGGCCATTTCAAAGATGGTCGCAAGATCTGCATTCTTGATGTAGTCATTACTCATCCAGTCAAGTTTCTTTTGGTCGAAGGCTGCTGGAGACTTGCTAAGGCGGTTTTCATCAAAGAGCTTGATCAGTTCTTCACGAGAGAAGATTTCGTCTTCCCCACCAGGATTCCAACCAAGAAGGGCGATAAAGTTAAAGACTGCTTCTGGAAGGTAACCTTTCTTACGGTAATCTTCGATAAATTGAAGGGTGTTGGTATCGCGTTTAGACAACTTCTTACCAGTTTCAGAGTTGATGATCAAGGTCATGTGACCGAACTCTGGAGCTTCCCATCCAAGAGCCTCATAAACCATAAGTTGTTTTGGAGTGTTGGCAATGTGGTCGTCTCCACGGATAACGTGAGAAATTTGCATATCATGGTCATCGATCACAACGGCAAAGTTGTAAGTTGGGTAGCCATCTTTCTTTTGGATAACCCAGTCCCCACCGATATTGCCACCTTCAAACTCGATATCGCCTTTGACCATATCATGCCATTTGTAGATACCTGACTCATTGACTGCCAAACGAACCGTTGGAATCACACCTGCCGCTTCGCGTTCTGCGATGTAAGCCGCTTTTTCTTCTTCGCTCATGCCGAGGTATTCGTTGATGTAGCGAGGTGTTTCACCCGCTGCTTCTTGGCGTTCACGCTCTGCTGCCAACTCTTCTTCTGTAACGTAAGACTTGTAGGCTTTCCCTTCGGCCAAGAGTTGGTCGATATATTTTTGATAGAGTTCCAAACGCTCTGATTGGCGGTAGTTTTCATGCGTCTCTGGACTTTCATCCCAGTCCATGCCCAACCAACGAAGGTTTTCCAGCTGGGAACGTTCGCCGTCTTCGACGTGGCGCTTACGGTCCGTATCTTCGATACGGATGATAAAGGTTCCACCATGGTGGCGCGCATACAAGTAGTTAAACAATGCTGTACGAGCATTTCCGATGTGTAGTAGTCCGGTTGGACTTGGTGCATAACGCACACGAATATCTTTAGTCACGTATGTTTCTCCTAATTGTTCATTGATTCTGGGCTTCTCTTCTAACTGGCCCAGGCACTTTTCACTCTATTATAGCATATCTCTGCATGAGTAGCTTCCTAATCGAGTCGTTCTTCTAGTTCAAAATCAATTGGCAGGGTTGCTAAGAAATGCTCCAACTCCCGCTCCCAATAAAACCATTCATGTTTTCCTGGTCCATGGCTGTAGGTGATATCAAAACCGAGGTCCTTCAGATGATCCACAGCTGTATTGTTGGCCTCATACAGAGCATCCTGCTCGCCACACCACGCCCATAAGACCGTCTTTTTATCTGAGTACTTCTCCGCAATGCTTTCCAAGGAGTAAGGACTCGTCGTCCAATCTTCTAACTCTCCAAAGACCCCTTGCCAATAAGCCTTACTGCCAAGATCGGTGTCTGCCAGTTGACGCCCCTCAAAGCTAAGAGCACCAGAAAAACTAGCAGCATGCGAGAAGCGATTGGTTTGAAGGGCCAGTTTAAAAGATCCATAGCCCCCCATCGATAGACCAGCAATAAAGGTCTTCTCCCGCTTCTTGGTCATATTGGGGAAGAAGCGGGCCAAGGTCTTAGGCAATTCCTCTGCGATGGCTGTGTAGTAGGGATAGCCATACTGGGTATCCGTATACCAACCATTATTAGTATTAGGCAAGACGACAATCAAATTGGTCGAACGTAGGATCCGTTCCACATTGGTCCGTTTCAACCAGGAGTACTGATTGCCATTCATCCCATGAAGGAGATAGAGGACCGGGATATCTTGATCATCTGGATTTTTCACCCGAGACCCATCTGGGTAGAGGACGTTGATCCCCCACTCCATTGCGAGCGCTTCTGAATAGTATTCAATCTGCATTACTGCCATCTATCTTTCCTCACTATTTCTTTATTCCTTGATAAGAAAAAGCCGACGATCGACTTTTCCTCTTATCTTAATCCTAGCGTACTTCCATGACGACTGGCAAGATAGCTGGTCGACGTTTGGTCTGGTCAAAGAGGTACTTGGCCAAACTATCACGAACAGCACCCTTGAGCTCGCCCCAATCGAAGCTGTCTTGGGCCAAATATTCTTCTACACTTTGGTTGACAATCTCTGCACTTTCGCGCAAGATATCGCGACTCTTCTTCACATAGATAAAGCCACGGGTGTGAACTTTTGCCTTCGAGATAATGCGTTTATCACGACGGTTAACCGTAATAGCCACAATAAAGATACCATCTTCTGATAAGACTTTCCGGTCACGGAGCACGACATTTCCAACATCTCCAATGGCATTCCCATCGATGAGGACATCTCCAGCAGAGACGCTACCAGCAGGAACGAAGTCACCATTGTCATATTCCATGATAGTTCCTTTTTTCGGAATGAAGATATTTTCAGGCAAAATCCCCACTTCCATCGCAAGCCGTGCATGGGCATCTAATTCGCGGTATTCCCCTTGGATTGGGAACAGATAGTTGGGACGAAGGAGGTTGATCATCAATTGAAGATCACGCGCATTTCCGTGTCCTGATACACGCAAGCTTTGAGTAATCGCTTTAACGACTCCGCCTGCTTGGTAGACCATGTTTTCTACGCGTGCCATAACCGCTTCTTTGGCGATAGATGGAGTTGTTACGATATAGACCAAGTCGCCATCCTTGATTTCAACATAGCGGTGACGGCCAATGGACATTTTACGGAGGCCATTGATGGGTTCACCCATCCGCCCCGTTTCAAGAATAATCAATTCATGATCCTCAAAACGAGACATTTCTTTTGGCTTAATCAATATTTTTTCGTTGGCCAAAGACAGTTTATTTAAACGAATCCCTGTCCGGACAATATTTTCTACGTCAAATCCAGTCAAAACAACCCGGCGCCCTGTCTCTGCAGCTGCGTCAAAGACTTGCTGGATCCGTGATAGGTTACTTGCAACAGCGGCTACAATGATACGGCCATCCCAGTCAGCAATCGTATCTAGGATTTCATCCCCAACCTCTTGCTCACTAGCCACTTGAATCTTACTATCGGCATTGGCAGAGTCACTCAAGAGAGCGAGGACGCCTTCTTGTCCAATCTCTGCCAAACGAGCAAAGTCAGTCGCATAAAACTCACTCGCTGTCTGGTCAAACTTGAAGTCTCCGGTATAGACGATATTTCCTTCAGAAGTCTTGATGACAATTCCTAAACTTTCTGGAATAGAGTGGGTTGTCTGGAAGAAGGATACAACCGTTCCTCCAAAATCAATCTCTGAGTTGGCATCGATCACATGGAAGTCATTGAACTTCTTGACACTATCATTGCTCTTGACAAAGAGCTTGGCCAACTCGATGGTCAACTCTGACCCAAATACGGGAACTTTAGCCTCCGCTAAAAGATAAGGAAGGGCTCCGATGGCATCCGCATGCCCGTGCGTTAAAAAGACTCCTGCGATACGATCGCTATTCTCAAAGAGGTAGTCCATGTTGGGAATAACGACATCGACCCCTAGTTGCTCATTTTCTGGATACTTGAGACCAGCATCCAAAACAAAAATAGAGTCATTTACTTCAGCTATGTAGAGGTTTTTCCCGTTTTCACGGACTCCACCTAAAGTAATCAACTTAATGTTACTCATGTTTTCTCCTTTATGTGATGGTTCATACTTACGGTCCTTGGCTCACCAAGTCGAATTACAGTTTTGCAATTTTCTTGCATATCTAGAACATTATACTATTTTTTCACGATTTTTTCAAAAGTCAGACCAAACAAAAGCCCTCCACCATCTGATGGAGGACCCTTTATTAAGACCAAAGACGATAGCCTAGATTGTCAACTTTGTCAAAAAGAAACACTAGTCCGTATGATAGTCATTTTTCTTATTCTCAATCACCCGTATCGCCGCCTTGATGACATGAAACTCATTTAGCAGTTCTTCTAGGTGGTGGTAATTCCGATCGCTAAGCGCCCCCTTCTTAAGGGTTTGGGACAAGCTATAAAATCGATCGACATGCTCATCAATATTGGCCAGCAATTCTTTGGCTTCTTTCAAACGGTAGCGATTTAGAAGCTTGCTTTGACTATGTTTATAGGCGAGCACATTCTCACGATGAATGTCTTGACAGACTTCCTTCTGTTCTTCATCTACCGTCAAATTGACCGCTTGGAAGCAGGTAATAAACTCCCGATTCTTCAGATCGCACACAAAGACGACACCGTCCTCTGCTACATAGGCTTCCGTATCGGGTCGTTGGTCAAAACTGCTATCAAAATGATGAAGCGAGGGTACGTGTTGATTGACCCAGCGTCTCAACTGCTCGTTATCGACTCCAAATCGTTCCATTGCTCTTTCTTTAAAATGATCTCGACAGCTATATTCATGTGCATATGGCAATCCCACAGCCCTCACCTCGACTTTCTACCACGGCAGACAAAAAGACCTCCAGTCTTACGGGACTAGAGGTCTGGTCTGCTTCACTGACAAGAGGCGATTAACCATTTAGGCTAACGAAAACAACAGTTATGATTTTCATTTCTTTTCATGGTACGATTCACATACCAGTGGTTTTCTTTGCAAGTTCTCTTTCAGTTTTGTTACAAAGCACTCAGTTGAGCATACCGAAGTTCGAAAACCATCTAAAGCTTCCACTACTATTTCCACGTATTTCAATGTCATTTAGTAAGTTAAGCAGACTTACTTGACGGCTCAACCGATTTAACATTTCCGACGTTCTGGCTTTTTTATAAAAAGCACAATCAAGTGTCAGCGAAGGCAAACCTATAACGAAGTAACCTAATGTATGAATCTATAAGGCATTGGTATCAACCCCTTCTCCCTTATCTTCATCTATAGTATACTCCTTTAATATCAGTATTGCAAGCGATTACACGCTGAAACTAGTTTCTAAATTTACTCAAAGAAACGGTAGTAATCAGACAAGGCCATCTTAGCCTTTTCCTCTTGATTCAAGTCCTGGATAATCTTTCCATCCTTCATGACAATCAAGCGATTCCCGTACTTAAGCGCATCCTCCATATGATGGGTAATCATCAAGGCAGTCAGGCGATCTGTTTTGACAAAACGATCCGTCAGCTCCATCAAGGCTTGACTGGTCTTGGGATCGAGGGCAGCTGTATGTTCATCCAAGAGTAAGAGTTCAGGCCTTTTCAGGGTAGCCATCAACAAGCTCAGAGCCTGACGTTGTCCACCAGATAAGAATTCTACCGACGTATCGACATGCCTCTCTAAACCATTGCCAATCTGGCTCAAAACCTCTTTAAACTCGTCTTTGTACTGGGCAAGGCGACGAGGAACCAAGCCCCGCTTTTCTCCTCGGAATTTTGCAATCAGGAGATTCTCAGCTACTGTCATACGAGGAGCTGTCCCCATCTTTGGATCTTGGAAGACACGAGATAGGTATTTTGCCCGTTTTTCTGGACCATAGTGAGTCACATCCTCTCCCTTGATCAAGACTTGACCACTGGTCAGAGGAAGGGTCCCAGCCAAGGTATTGAAAAGGGTTGACTTCCCAGCACCATTGCCCCCAAGAATGGTGATAAAGTCATGCTCATGAATCTCCAAAGAGACATTATCCAAAATGACTTTTTCTTCATTCAAGCCATTATTCACCACGATGGTGGCATTTTTTAATTCTACAATTGCGGTCATTTGCTGAGTTTGACTCCTTTCAGCAGTTTCTCTTTAAAGGTTGGAATCATGAGACAGATAGCCAAGATGATAGCACTAAAGATACGGATATAGCTGGTATTTACCCCAATAGCAATCACAGCCCAAATCAAGAATTGATAAATGATCGATCCAATAACGATACTGAGTAAACGTTCTGCTAAGGTCAGTTTTGAAAAAAGAACCTCTCCGATAATCAAGCTAGCCAAGCCAACGACGATAACCCCGATCCCTCGAGAAGCATCTGCATAGCCTTCTTGCTGGGCCATCAAGGCACCTGACAAGGCAATAATCCCATTGGAAACCACTAGCCCCATCAACTCCATCCGACTGGTATGGATCCCAAAGCTTTTAGCCATCTCAGGATTGTCCCCTGTCGCAATATAGGCCTGCCCCAGTTTGGTATCTAAAAAGAAGAGCATAGCAGCAATCACCAGGGTCACAAAGATGATCCCAATGATAATCTCGTTCACACCACTGGCGATAGGAATCAGATCTTGGATTTTTGAGTAGCCAAGCAAACCCAGGTTGGCCCGTTGCATCACAAAGAGAATGACTGAGTTACAGGAAGTCATCACCAAAATCCCTGATAACAGCGTCGGAATCTTCCCTTTGGTATAAAGAAGACCTGTTGCTAATCCAGCCAAACAACCCGCACCAACGGCGGCTAGGGTGGCTAGCAAAGGATGAACCCCTTTGGTGATCAGAGTTACCGCAACGGCTCCCCCTAATGGGAAAGAGCCCTCTGTAGTCATATCTGGGAAATCCAAGATACGAAAGGTCATAAAAATCCCCAGTCCCAAAATAGCCCAGATCAAGCCTTGTGAAATAATCGAAATAAGCATATCTTTGTCCTAACTATTGTAAATATCCTCTATTGTATCATATTGCAAGACGTGATTTCAATGCTTTCAAAAAATAACAAAAAGGCCCCACTCCTTAGAGCGAGGCCTCCTTGTGGAAAACTAAACCATTTACGATCCTAACGGGAATCGTTAGTGTCTACCACTTGTTTAGTCTTCGTTTTTCTTGCGTCTTGCAAGACCAGCAAGTCCTACCAAACCAAGAGCAGCGCCTAACAATGCAGCAGAAGCTGATTGTTCTTCACCAGTAGAAGGAAGTTCTGGTGCTGGCGGTGTTACCGGTGGTGTTGGTGGTGTTACCGGTGGTGTTGGTGGTGTCACCGGTGGTGTTGGTGGTGTCACCGGTGGTGTTGGTGGTGTTACCGGTGGTGTTGGTGGTGTCACCGGTGGTGTTGGTGGTGTTACTGGTGGTTTCGGTGGAATTACCTTGTTGTTGAACTCAGTATCTTCCGGTAATTGAGAAGTTGCTGTTAAGACTTTGCCTTCTTTAGTAACTGTTACTGTTACTGTAGCTACCATCTTATCGTATTCAACTCCTGCTTCAGTACCTTTAACCTCTTCCACAGTGTAAGTGTAAGTTTTAGTTTCTTCATCTCCACGTTTGAACTCTAATGCAGAGAACTTGATGTTTCCTGATGCATCGTTCTTAACTGTTTCAATAACTTTTCCATCTTTATCTTTAAGTACGAAGCTAAATTCACCTTCTTTTAGCTCACGTCCTTCAAGTTTCTTAGTGAAGTTAAATTCAACTTTAGTTGGGATGTTAACGACACGTTTTTCTGTTGGTTTTTCTGGTTTTTCAACAGATTTCTTAGTTGGATCGTATTGGTGAACAGTTTGTGAAGCAGTGTTTTCGATATCTACACCATCTTTAGCTGTTGCTTTGATAGTTGCAGGAATCTCAAACTTGTAGTAACGTCCGAATGCCAATTTAGCAGTGTCGATTACTGGAGTGTTTTCTGCATCTCCAAGTGACTTAGTCAAGTCTGTCTTAGAAGTTGCAGTGATCACACCATTTTCAACCTTGATATCAAATTTAGCTGTCACATCTTCTCCTGTTACAGAGTCGTATGCTTTAATATCTGCTACGTTGACGTCTAAGTTTTCGCTGTCATATTTATCTGTTACACCTACAGATTGAATATTGTGAGCTTCAGTGAACTTAGTTGTATCCAACCATACTTGGTAGTATACTTTATCACCCTTCTTAAGTGTCTTCGTATTGATATTTTGAGCTTCGTTGTTATCATCCTTATCGGCATATGGATCTTTATTAGTATCCGCTACCTTGTCTGCTAACTCTTTATCATCGTCAACAAGTTTGTCACCTGTAATATCGAATTTAGATTCATTCAGGATATACTTCTCTGGGTTGAATTCTGGAGTTTCTGGTGGAGTCACCTTGTTGTTGAACTCTTTATCAGCGATATCGCCTACAGTAGCTACAAGAACTTTAGCTGTTCCATCGTGTTTAACTGTGACTGTTACATTCGCTTTCATCGCATCATAAGTGACAGTTCCATCAGTACCTTTCACTTCTTCAACTGTGAAGTTGTGAACTCCCGCTTGATCTTTCTTGAATTCAAGTTTAGAGAACTTAACGTTACCATCTTTATCGTTGCTTACAGTTTCAACAACTTTACCTGTTGAATCTTTCAGTACGAAGCTGAATTCGTTAGCTTTCAATTCACGTCCTTCTAGACGTTTAGTGAAGTTGAATTCTACTTGTACTGGTACGCTGTTGACACGTTTTTCAGTTGGTTTGTTTGGTTTTTCAACAGTCTTGCTTACTGGGTTGTAGTAGTTGACTACTTGAGCCGCAGTATTTTCGATGTCTACTCCACCTTTAACGTCCGCTTTAACAGTTGCTGGGATATCAAACTTGTAGTAACGTCCGAATTCGAATTTAGTTGTGTCGATGATTTGTGTGTTTTCTGTGTCGCCAAGTGACTTAGTGAAGCCATCTTTAAGGGTTGCAGTGATTACTCCGTTAGCTACTGTGATATCAAATTTATCTGTTACATCAGCACCAGTCTTACCGTCGTAGGCTTTAATAGTTGTAGCTTCAACATCAACTTTAGCCTCATCGTAGTCATCTGTGATTCCTACTGATTGGATATTGTCTTTGTTGTTTGCATCAAACTTAGTTGTGTCAAGCCATACTTGGTAAACCAATTTATCTTTTGGTTTAACAGTCTTAGTATTGATATTCGCAGCTTCGTTGTTAGATGCATCGTCCGCATATGGGTTCGCATTTGTATCTGCGACCTTATCTGCCAACTCTTTATCATCATCTAATAATGAAGTTCCAGTTAAATCAAATTCTTTTTCGTTTAGAACGTATTTCTCTGGGTTGAACTCTGGAGTTTCTGGAGGAGTTACACGGTTGTTGAACTCTTTATCAGCGATTTCGCCAACAGTCGCTACAAGAACTTTAGCTGTTCCGTCGTGTGATACTGTAACTGTTACATTCGCTTTCATTGTATCGTATGTAACGGTTGCGTCGCTTCCTTTAACTTCTTCTACTGTGTAGTTGTGAACGCCTTCTTGTCCTTTCTTGAATTCAAGTGCTGAGAACTTAACGTTTCCTGCTGCATCGTTGCTTACAGTTTCAAGAGTCTTACCTGTTGAATCTTTAAGCACGAAGCTGAATTCGTTGGCTTGAAGTTCGCGTCCTTCCAACTTCTTAGTAAAGTTGAACTCAATTGAAACCGGTACGTTGTTTACACGTTTTTCAGTTGGTTTGCTTGGTTTTTCAACTTTCTTAGTTGTTGGGTTGTAGTAGTTCACTACTTGAGCCGCAGTATTTTCAATATCCACACCACCAGGTACATCAGCTTTCACTGTTGTTGGGATGTCGAACTTGTAGTAACGTCCGAAGGCGAATTTAGTTGTGTCAATGATTTGTGTGTTTTCTGTGTCGCCAAGTGACTTAGTGAAGCCATCTTTAAGGGTTGCAGTAATCACACCGTTGTTCACAGCGATATCGAATTTAGCTGTAACATCATCACCTGTTACTGAATCGTAAGCTTTGATCTTAGTAGAATCAAGTTCCAACTTAGTTTCATCGTAGTCATCTGAGATTCCTACTGATTGGATGTTGTCCTTGTTAGCTGCGTCGAATTTAGTTGTATCCAACCATACTTGGTAAACCAACTTGTCGCCACGTTTCACAGTCTTGGTGTTCAAGTTTTGTTTTTCGTTGTTAGATGCATCGTCCGCATATGGGTTCGCATTGGTATCTGCGACCTTGTCTGCCAACTCTTTATCATCATCAACAAGTTTGTCACCTGTAATATCGAATTTCTCTTCAGAAACAACGTATTTCTCTGGTTGGAACTTAGGTTCTTCTGGTGGAGTTACACGGTTGTTAAATTCTTTATCAGCGATTTCGCCAACAGTAGCTACAAGAACTTTAGCTGTTCCATCATGTGATACTGTGACTTTCACTGCAGCCTTCATTGTATCGTAAGTAACAGTTGCGTCGCTTCCTTTAACTTCTTCTACTGTGTAATTGTGAACGCCTTCTTGGCCTTTCTTGAACTCAAGTTTAGAGAACTTAACATTACCAGCCGCATCGTTGCTTACAGTTTCAAGAGTTGTACCTTCTGAATCTTTAAGAACGAAGCTGAATTCGTTGGCTTTAAGCTCACGTCCTTCTAGACGTTTTGTGAAGTTGAATTCCACTTCAACTGGAACGTTGTTTACACGTTTTTCAGTTGGTTTGCTTGGTTTTTCAACTTTCTTAGTAGTTGGGTTGTAGTAGTTCACTACTTGAGCCGCAGTGTTTTCAATATCTACACCACCAGGTACATCAGCTTTCACTGTTGTTGGGATGTCGAACTTGTAGTAACGTCCGAATTCGAATTTAGTTGTGTCGATGATTTGAGTATCTTCTGCGTCTCCAAGTGACTTAGTGAAGCCAGCTTTAAGAGTTGCAGTAATCACACCGTTGTCTACAGCGATATCGAATTTATCTGTTACTTCTGCACCTGTTACTGAATCGTAGGCTTTGATCTTAGTAGAATCAAGATTCAACTTCGCTTCATCGTAGTCATCTGAAATTCCTACTGATTGGATGTTTTCTTTGTTAGTTTCAGAGAATTTAGTTGTATCCAACCATACTTGGTAAACCAACTTGTCGCCACGTTTAACAGTCTTGGTGTTCAAGTTTTGTTTTTCGTTGTTAGATGCATCGTCCGCATATGGGTTCGCATTGGTGTCTGCGACCTTGTCTGCCAATTCTTTGTCATCATCAACGAGCTTGTCGCCTGTGATATCGAATTTCTCTTCAGAAACAACGTATTTCTCTGGTTGGAACTTAGGTTCTTCTGGAGGAGTTACACGGTTGTTGAACTCTTTGTCAGCGATGTCTCCAACAGTAGCTACAAGAACTTTAGCTGTTCCATCGTGTGATACTGTTACAGTTACATTTGCTTTCATTGTGTCGTAAGTTACAGTAGCGTCTGTTCCTGCAACCTCTTCTACTGTGTAGTTATGAACTCCTTCTTCACCTTTCTTGAATTCTAATGCTTCAAATTTAACTTTACCATCTGCATCATTGCTTACAGTTTGTAGAGTCTTACCAGTTGAATCTTTAAGCACGAAGCTGAATTCGTTAGCTTTTAGTTCACGACCTTCTAATTTCTTAGTGAAGTTGAACTCTACTGGTACTGGTACGTTGTTAACACGTTTTTGAGTTGGTTTTTCTGGAGTTTCTACTTGTTTAGTTGTTGGGTTGTAGTAGTTTACTACTTGAGCCGCAGTGTTTTCGATATCTACACCAGCTTTAACTGTTTGTTTAACTGTTGTTGGGATATCAAACTTGTAGTAACGTCCAAATTCGAATTTAGTTGTATCGATCACTTGAGTGTTTTCTGCATCGCCAAGTGACTTAGTGAAGCCGGCTTTAAGAGTTGCAGTAATCACACCGTTGTTTTCAACGATATCAAATTTATCTGTTACATCATTACCAGATACTGAATCGTAAGCTTTGATCTTAGTAACATCAAGTTCCAACTTCGCTTCATCGTAGTTATCAGAGATGCCTACAGATTGGATGTTTTCTTTGTTAGTTGCTGAGAATTTAGTTGTATCCAACCATACTTGGTAAACCAACTTATCTCCACGGTTAACAGTCTTGGTATTGATGTTTTCTGCTTCGTTGTTGGTATCTTTGTCAGCATATGGATCAGTATTTGTATCTCCGTACTTATCTGCCAACTCAGCATCATCATCAAGAAGCTTGTTATCAGTGATAGAGTATTTCTCTGTATTCAATACATACTTCTCTGGTTGGAACTTAGGTTCTGTTGGAGGAGTTACTGTATTGTTGAACTCTTTATCTGCAATATCTCCAAGATTTGCCACAAGAGCTTTAGCTGTTCCATCGTGTGAAACTGTGATGGTTACAGCTGCTTTCATAGTATCGTAGGTAACGGTTGCGTCGTTTCCTTTAACTTCTTCTACTGTGTAGTTATGAACGCCTTCTTGACCCTTCTTGAATGTAAGAGTTGAGAACTTAACGTTTCCTGCCGCATCGTTGCTTACAGTTTCAACAACTTTACCTGTTGAATCTTTAAGCACGAAGCTGAATTCGTTAGCTTTCAACTCACGGCCTTCCAAGCGTTTAGTAAAGTTAAACTCTACTGGTACTGGTACGCTGTTGACACGTTTTTCAGTTGGTTTGTTTGGTTTTTCAACAGTCTTGCTTACTGGGTTGTAGTAGTTTACTACTTGAGCCGCAGTATTTTCGATATCTACTCCACCTGCAACATCTGCTTTAACTACTGCTGGAATATCAAACTTGTAGTAACGTCCGAATTCGAATTTAGTTGTATCAATGATTTGAGTATTTTCTGTATCACCCAATGACTTAGTGAAGCCAGCTTTAAGGGTTGCAGTCATTACACCATTTTCAACTTTAATATCGAATTTGTTTGTTACATCATTACCAGATACTGAATCGTATGCTTTGATCTTAGTTGAATCAACGTCAACCTTCGTTTCATCAAAGTCATCAGTGATTCCTACAGATTGAACGTTTTCTTTGTTGTTAGCTGAGAATTTAGTTGTATCCAACCATACTTGGTAGTAAAGCTTATCTCCGCGATTAACAGTCTTGGTATTGATGTTTTCTGCTTCGTTGTTGTTAGTTTGGTCTGCGTATGGGTTCGTATTAGTATCTGCGTACTTGTCTGCCAACTCAGCATCATCATCAAGAAGCTTGTTATCAGTGATAGAGTATTTCTCTGTATTCAATACATACTTCTCTGGTTGGAACTTAGGTTCTGTTGGAGGAGTTACTGTATTGTTAAACTCTTTGTCAGCTGGTTCAGTTACGTTAGCAACCAATGCTTTAGCTGTACCATCGTGAGATACTGTTACAGTTACTTCTGCCTTCATAGTATCGTAAGTGACAGTAGCGTCTGCACCTTTAACCTCTGTTACAGAGTAAGTGTAAGTACCTTCTTGACCCTTCTTGTATTTAAGGGCAGTGACTTTTTCACCAGCTTTATTTGTGTACTCTACTGGAGAGAATTTAATCTTACCATCTGCATCGTTGGTTACAGTCGCAATCACAACATTGTCGCTGTCTTTCAACTCAAATGTAAATTCGCCAGCTTTAAGCGCACGACCTTCCAAACGTTTTGTGAAGTTGAATTCTGCAGTGATTGGTACACTGTTCACACGTTTTTGAGTTGGTTTTTCTGGAGTTTCTACAGATTTGCTTACTGGGTTGTATACGTGAACGATTTGGTTGGCTTTGTTTTCGATGTCTACTCCACCTGCTACTGATTCTTTAACAGTTGCTGGGATATCGAATTTGTAGTAGCGACCAAATGCAAATTTAGTGGTGTCGATAACTTGAGTGTTATCAGCATCACCTAAAGATTTGTTCATAGAAGATTTAGATGTAGCTGTAATGACTCCGTTAGATACTGTAATATCAAATTTAGATGTTACATCAACTCCTGTTTCGCTGTCATAAGCCTTGATATCAGCACTGTTAACAGTCAATTTATCTGCATCGTATGTATCAGAGATACCTACAGATTGGATGTTGTTCTTGTCAGTGAAGTTCTTAGTATCCAACCATACTTGGTAAACTAATTTATCACCGCGGTTAACAGTCTTGGTATTGATGTTTTCTGCTTCGTTGTTCTTGGTTTGATCAGCATATGGATTTGCATTTGTTTCTGTGTACTCATCCTGAAGCTCATCGTCATCGTCCATTAATTTTGTACCTGTTAGGTCAAATTTTTCTTTGTTAAGGACGAATTTTTCTGGTTGGAACTCAGGTGTTTCCGGAGGAGTGATTTTGTTGTTGAATACTTTATCTTCCTTACCATCAGTTGATGCTCCGTTATCATCTACACCACCAGTTGATGATACGCTTGTTACTGTAGTAAGTGTATGACCGTTCTTAGCAACCTTAACTGTAATAGTTGCCTTCATCGTATCGTAAGTCATACCAACTTCTTTCGTTGCTGGAATAACTTCTTCTACAGTATAGGTATGTGTGCCAATTTTCGTATTGTCAAATGACAATTCAGTAAATGTCACTGTACCATCTTTTTTGTTGGCAACAGTTTCAACTTCTTGACCTCTTGAATCTTTAAGAACAAAGTTGAATTCTCCGTCTTTAAGTTCACGTCCAGCCAATTTCTTACTGAAGTCAAACTTAGTCTTAACTGGTGCTACAACATAGTTGTTGAAGATTTTATCTTCATCACCTGACTTGAATCCACCTTCAGCACTGTATTTAACAGTAGCTTGTAAATCACCTTGAGCATTTTCAGTTACCTTAACAGTCATGGTAACAGTCATTGCATCGTATTCAACGTTTGCATCTGAACCTGGAGTCTCAGTGATTGTGTAAGTGTAAGTACCAACTTTGTTAAAGGTAAGTTTGCTAAATGTAGCTTTACCATCTTTATTGGTAACTGTTTCTTCATGTTTATCAGGGCTGCTGCTCTTTTCTGTTAACTTGAAAGTAAACTCACCGTCAACAAGTACACGTCCTTCCAATTGTTTTTCAACTTCTGGAGTAACTTCGACTGGCTCTTGTTTTACATAGTAGTAAACAGTCGGTTTATATGGTGTTAACGAGTTTAATAAGTCAACGTTTGTACCAATTTGTACATATGCACCATTTGTTAATTGACTATTTGGTGAAAGGTGACCAATGTTATCTCCCAAGAATGGAACGAAGACAGTCTTCTTCGGTGTGTATCCAGCAGCTGTTTGGAAGTCAAATGAAACTTCTTTCCCGTCTGGATAGTTTACACCTTTACTATCTGTGAAAGGAATGGTGTGAAGTGGTGATTTCTTAACTGCTAATTCTTGTTTGTTATAATCACCTGGTTTAATCGGCTTGGTTTCTGCTAACAACATGTAGCCATCTGTTTCCAATGTGCCATCAGAACGTTTACTTTGTTGTTTTGGATCAAGAAGATAAACACGAACTACTACTGATCCATCTTCACCTACGATTTCTTTAATCCGTTTAATTCCTGCACGCTCAGCGTCCATGAATTTAGTACCAACTACGTAAGGACGACTTACAAAGCCAGTTGTCGAATCTGGATTTGCTGTTTGGTAAAGTTTGTATCCATCAAATTGACGCTCACCAGACGCTGTGAAATGTTGTCCTTCCATAGCTTTAGTTGCATATTTAGCTAAATCAACTTCATTACCATTTGGTACGTAGTCTTGAACTGTTACATCAGTTTTATTTGCATTGAATGTAGCATTATTTTTATCGACTACTCTATAGTAAGTCGGTTTTTCGACAAATTTTGGAATTTTAGCGTTTGAATCAGTAATTGTACGACCGTTATAAGCTGGTTCCACAACGTTAATAATATCAGTTGATGTACGAGCGTTATAAACATCTTGATATAATTTTTGTTCAGCTTCATTTTTTGGATTTACTAAAGCTTGAATACTAGCACCAACTTCATAACCAAATTGAATAAATGGTTCGTCAGTTTTACCAGCTCCTGCTCCTAAACCTTTGTCGTAATCATATTTCACAGTTAATTGACCATTAGAGGCCGCAGTTGTAGTTGTGAATTTTTGAATACCGCTTGACGCAGAAAGAGTTCTAGTTTCTACTACATTACCAGTAGTTTTATCAATTAATTCAACAGTTGTTTCTGTAGAATCATCAAATCTTTTATACGCACGGGTATAATAATTTGTATTATATCTCTCATTGAAGCGAGTAAGGTCTATGATACTGTAAGTATACACATCTCCTTCTTTTCTTGCGTACCCAGCTGGTACAGGTTGAGAGCTTACAGTTGCCCCATTAGCATCTTTAATTTCTGGAGTTACTTTTTCCCCATCTTTTAAGTAAGTGCTTACTGCTACTGGGTTAGAGTTGTGGTCTCCAGTAACAGCTTCGTTAGTAACAGCACGACGATTACGTACTCTTGGTTTGTTTGATTCATGTGAAGCTGGTTTTGCTTCAGCTGCTGGTTTTACTTCAGGTGCAGCTGGTTTTGCTTCTTCAGCTTTTTCTGCTGGTTTGGCAGTTTCTTCTGCAGTAACACCTGCTTCAGCAACTGCTGGTTTTGCAACCACTTCTGCTTTTGGAGTTGCTTCTACAGCTGGTTTTGCTTCAGGTGCGGCTGGAGTTTCAGTCGCAGCTTTTGCCTCAGCTGCTAAAGCAGGGTTTGGAAGCTCCACTTTAGGTGCAGGTGCTCCCTGAGCGTAAGTCTCACCTGGAGCTGTAGTAGCAGTATCTTGAGGCGCTTGGTCAGCCTCGGGTTGAACGCTTTCTACAGTTTCCTTGCTTGTGTCAGTAGACGCACTAACTCCATCCGCAGCTACTGTCGGAGCTCCGACAGCAAAAAGCGCTGTCCCTAGTAATACAGAACAAACGCCAACGCTATACTTTCGCAAAGAAAAGCGCTGACGTCTATTAAACATTTCCTTCATTTATTTGTATCTCCTTTTTCATATTTTTATTGTTTGATACATAACAAATGTTATCAAACTTGTTCATCTCCGTCAACTAATTATATCAAAGTTGTTACTTATCGTAAAACTTTCTGAATATTCAGACGAAGTTTCCCTCTATTTTTTAACATTTTTTTACTTTTTTTCCCATTTAGTCCATTTTTTTATTATTCATTTTTTTGACACATTTTCATCCTTTATATAGAAAGAGGCTGGGACAAAAGTCCTAGCCTCTCAATTGTCTTTGAAGTGTCGAGCAAGACGCAGTGGTTGAGTGGGCTCTACTACGCTGATTTCATCAGCTTTTACAGCCCTACTCAACTGTGCGGAGGTGGGACGACGAAATCGAATTCTAACGAATGACCGATTTCTGTCCCACTCTCTTTTTAAGAAATTTATTCCTCGTTGAGGAAACTTAAGCATGCTCCTCTTCCCATCTTTTTCTTATGATAAGGAGACTCACAACTGCGACAATAGACAATAGGGCACCGATCAAGCTGCCTCTGGTTTTGAAGACAAACTCGACCTTATGTTTCCCTTTGGTGATTGGGAAAGATAGGAAACTATTCCAGGCTCTTTCGGTCGTGACGGATTGACCGTCCACTTTCACCTGCCAGCCGGCACTGTATGGGATGGAGGTCATCATGACATCACTATCATCTGTAATAGTGACCTCCCCCTCGATATGAGTATTGCTGAACTTGGTCACCTTCAAACCTTGTTGCTTGCGCTTCTCAAGTACTTCTTGGATCTGATCCAGCTCGGCTCGATAGACACCCGCCTGGCTCATGTCGATGGTATCCGTTCTAAAGCGGAACTCAATGACTGACTCTTGATTTTCAGTCATGTCCGTCAGCTGCCAGATTTGCCTTTGGGTAAAGGTCTTACTGTTTGGCAGCCATTTATTGTTGACCAGGACAGAGTAATCTTGCTTAGGAATCAAGGACGCCGGCACAAAGAAGTAATAGGTATTGTTGGAACGTGGAATGACCTTATAACGGATAATGCCTTCTTTAGAAGAATCTGCCCGTCGATAGATGGCCTCTCCTGTCTCCTTGTTGACCTTTTCTTCTATTAAATTCTCCGTTTCAATCCCAGTAAAGGCCAAGGGTTTGAAATAGTCTACATAATCACCCGTATTCTTTTGATGGCCTTCCATAGAGTTGAGGATAATGTTCTGGTTGGCAAAGGCGTTGTTGGCCCCAAACTGAATGTTCTTCACGAGGGAATTCGTCCCATAGGCCAAAGGGAAGGAATGAGGGTTTTTATAGACGACAAAGCGATTGTCTTCATAGACTGTCTCTGTGTAGTAACGCCCCATGTCAAAGCGGTTGGTAAAGCGATAGAAATACATCTTTTCTGGATGAGCTTCCATCTCTTTTGGATCGAACTCCTTGGCATGCATGTAATAGCGAACACCGTACAAGGCATCCGTCAAAGGCGTCCCATTGGTATACTCTGTGGCTGCATTAACGCCTAGATCTCCCATATAGGCAAAGTGGTCCATGGTCGACCGTTCTAAGCTCGAACTGAAGGTACTCAAGCCTGGATAAGATACCAAGGATGGAACTGTTCGAGAATAGGCAAAGTCGGTCGCAATCCGGTAAAACTTCTCATCCGCATCAACCTGGACCTTGTCCGTCACACGCTTGACCGAGACAGTAGCATCTGCAAATTTATGGACACTGTCATAGCCTAAGGTCACCTGAGATAGATAGGCATTGTAGCCCAGCTCAAAGAAGGTCAAGGCTGATAAGATCACGACGGACAAGCGAGACCATTTTTGGTTTAAGACCAGAAGGACAAGCAAGTACATCAGAACGGTGATCCCAACCTGGGACAACAAATAGCCTGCTTTTAGAAGAACAAGGGCAAGGACAAGGAAACCGGCCGTCCAGCCAAGCCGAATGAGCTTTTCTTTCTGGCTCTTCTTGGACTTGTCCCAATAGCTGTAAAAACCATAGGAGGCAACGACCAGGAGCGCCAACAAATGAAGGGCGGTAAAGCGGGTGATGTAACGGGAGGCACCAGACGGTTGAAGCTTGGCAATGAAGCTATAGTTCTGCGAATAGACATAGACAACTGCCAACGCCAACACCAGACCAATCACTAGGTTGGCGATGCGCGAAAGCATAATTTTTTCTTTCATCGCTTGGTAGGCCAGAATGAGCATAAAGAAAGAGAATAGCCAAGAGAAGCGGAAAAAGAAACCAGCTGGATTTTGCCCCATATGCCAAATCTTGCTGACAAACTCATTGACAAAGGAAATAAAGAAGACGAGGGTGACTAGACCGGCAGCCCACTTCTTAACTCTGACAACTTTTTTCGACAAGAAATAGGATACAAAGCCTAGTAGCCCCAAGGCACCGATATAGATATTGGGAAGGTTTGGCCCCGCAGACCAGCCTGAGGTGTTATCAAAGCCACCCACAACTAGCTTGGCAAAAATATCTAAGGGGTTAATTTGAAAGGCCAACGAGAAGGTCATCCCTCCTCCGACCTGGCCCTTACTTTCAATGAGGTTGAAGAAGACCGGCAAGAGGATGACAGAAGCTAGCGCAATCCCGATAATCGAATAGATCACTGCCTGCAAGAGGGGAAGACTGACGTTTCTAATTTTCTTCTTCCAATCTCCTTCGACCATCAGCCTTGGCGATACATAATAGCAAGCATACAAGGCGATGAAAATGGAGATCATATAGCCCATATAGAATTGGAGCAAGACGGTCAAGCCTAAGGCAAAGGCATAGCGGTAGGGAGCGCCTCCATCCAATAGTTCTTCTAGGTAGACGATGACGATGGGAAGCATGATCATGGCATCATAGAAAATGACATTCATCTGATACGACACCAGCATCCCTGACAGGGCATAAGCCGTCGCAAAGAGGGGCACCAGCCATTTCCTAGACTCCAAGCCCTTATACCGCTTGATCAAGAGGAAGGCAAAGGCCATCCCGATAGCCCCATAACGAAGCCAAATGGTCAAGAAGACCGCAAACCCAAAGTACTTGAGGGGTGTCAAAATATAGATGATATTAAAAGGACTCATCAAATAGTAGCCGAGCACCCCTATCATATCTCCCCCCAGAGACTTGGTAAAGGAATAGCTCAAACTAGATAAATCTCCGGAGAGCACGGCATTTTTTAACAAGCCAAAGAAGCTGATGTATTGTTGACCAAAGTCAACAGCCATCAAGCTTTTGTCTCCAAATGGAAAAGTCCCCATAAAAGCCCAAACGACCAGCATGATGGCCATTGGGAGCATGGCGCTAAAAGCATACAGCAAGCCCTTGGGTTTTCTCTTCCAAAGTTCTTGCCAAGGCTTGGTCCAGACAAACATTCTTCTATCTCCTATCTTCCTTATCCGATACTATCTTCTTTCGCCTTTTCAATATTGGTGTCTTCAATAATGAAATGAGGGCGACGCTTCACTTCATAGTAAATCTTCCCGATGTATTCTCCAAGAATTCCGATAAAGATTAGCTGAACCCCACTAAAAAGAATGATGGCCGCAATGGTGGTAAAATACCCACTCACATAATCCCCCGGAGCAAAGATATACTTCATCAACTCAAAAACCAAGTAAAGAATGGCCAATCCCAGACAGATAAATCCAAACTGGATACAAACGCGAAGAGGGCGGTCGTTAAAGGATATAATCCCTTGAATGGCATAGTTCATGGATTTCTTGAAGCCAAACTTACTCTTTCCAGCCTTGCGAAGTTCATTTTTGTAGGGGATGACTTTCTCCTTGAAGCCAATCCATTCGTACAGACCTTTATTAAAGCGGTTGTATTCTGGCATGGAGACAAAGGCGTTGATAGCTTTGCGACTGAGAAGTCTGAGCTCAGATTTCCCATCCGTTAAATGGACATCCATCGATTTGTTAGATAGGAAGTAAAAGAGACGAGCAAAGGTGCTCCCCACAAAGGACTCACCGTCACGAGTCCGCTGGCCACTGACAATATCGTAGCCTTCCTTGTAGGCCTCTAAAAAGAGCGGGATGAGATAAGGCGGATGTTGCAAATCACCATCCATGACCATGACCGCATCTCCCGTCGCATACTTAAAACCAGCCAAGATGCCGCTCTCCCGGCCAAAGTTTCGACTAAAGCGAATATATTTGACCCGATTATTGTCTCTGGCAATTCCTGCAATCAGCTCAAAGGTCCTGTCATTGCTCCCATCATCAATATAAAGGATTTCATAATCCGAAAGATCTTTCCCAAGCATGTCTTCCAACTGGGCCGAAATAGCTGCATGCGTCTGAGCTAGTACTAATTCCTCATTGAGTAGTGTAATGAGTATTGATAATTTCATCCTTTTTCTCCATCTATCGTTCTCCCAAAAAAGAGAGAGCTTTCGCTCTCTCCATCATACGGAAACTCTTTGTTTATTTATTAGAAATTTTACGTTTTAACACGATCGCACCGATGAGAACAACGACTCCCGAAATAACGAGACCAGTTGCTACGACTTCACCAGTACTTGGAAGAAGTTTCTTACGACCTCCACCAGTACCGCCGCCTGGTGTTGACTCAGTAGTTTCACCAGTAGTTGGACCACCTGGAGTTGTTGTTGTCGTAGTGGTTGTTGGACGTCCTCCACCAGTCGTAGTTGTCGTAGTGGTTGTCGTCGTAGTTGTCGTAGTTGTTGGTTCCTCAGTCGTCGTGGTTGACGTGGTTGTTGGTCCCTCAGTCGTTGTGGTCGACGTGGTTGAAGGCTCCTCAGTTGTCGTGGTCGACGTGGTTGAAGGCTCCTCGGTTGTCGTGGTCGACGTGGTTGAAGGTTCCTCAGTCGTCGTGGTCGACGTGGTTGAAGGCTCCTCAGTTGTCGTAGTTGACGTGGTTGAAGGTTCCTCAGTTGTCGTAGTTGACGTTGTTGAAGGTTCCTCAGTTGTCGTCGTTGTCGTGGTCGTTGGTGCCACAGTTGTCGTCGTTGTAGTGGTTGTGCTTGTTGTGGTAGTCGTCGTTGTAGTAGTTGTTCGATCCCCACTACCGCTACCTGAAGCAGTTTCTAAACGTGTCAAGGCGTTGATTGAGCGAGACTTGTCAAAGTTGCTAGCTGACCATTCTAGGACATTGGCCACTTTACTTCCTTTAGGAAGCTCTGACTTCAACTCTGTTGTGTACTCAATGTACATAGCCCAGTTCCAGTTATCCCCAAAATTAATCGTGAATCCTGTAATATCGCCATCAGCATTTCTGGTAAACTCGGCTTTTTTGGTAAAGTTATCAATCGGTTCCAATTTAAGAAGAGCCGCCTCATTCGGAATCTTCTCTGGTTGAGTCGCATAACGAACTGCACGGAAGGAACTTTCTACCAAGACTTGTCCGCTGTCGCTGAAGTCATCCTTGATGACCATGTTGTTCAACTTGTCTTGAACCGCATTCAAGACAATACGCCATTTTATCCGTTTAGGATTTTCTGGATCTTGGTAACCATACTTCATTTCATAGTCACCAGCTTCACCATCGTCCTTGTTGTATTTCAATGTGAAGTCAGTGCTACCAAATGTAAAGTAGTAAGTCCCCGTCTTTGGCAGGTTTGCTGCATTTGGACGGACATTGTACTTCAAGGTCATTACCTTATCTTTGTAATTCTCAGTGAAATAGTTTGTAAAGGTAATGGTCACCTTTTGCGTACTTGGATCTGTCACTGCATTGGCAATTACTTCACCATTTTCGTGTACAATCGGAAACTCTAGCTTGGTCACCAGGCCTAGTTCTTTTGGAAGATCTAAAACCAATGTGTCACCAGCATTGATCTGCTGTGAGTCAGGGAAACTAATCTCGTTTGTCGCCTCCATCGTTTGACCAGTAGTGATCTTCGTGTCGGCAGTTAACGGTTGGTTATCAACCTTAATTTCAGTTTTTATCGTATAACTGGTTACTTCAGTCGCAAAGACTGTCGTAAAAACTGTCAAGGATAAAACTAAAAGACTCATAAATGCTAAAACTCGCTTCACGCGTGCTTTTGTGGTCTGCATATTATGCTCCTTTATAAATTATTTGATTATTATTGTAACATATCTGTTTATAAATGCAAGATTTTTTAATGTTTTTTCACTAATTGTTCAGTTTTTTGTCAATCCGATTTTATAGGAGAGCCAAAGCCTCTCAAACGCTGCAAAGAAGGCCATTATCAGCGATTCGATGCCTAGCGAAAATCATCTTAACATCCATGTTTTTCATTAAGTTTTCACATACTTTCCCTGTTTTTTCTATGTTTTTTTAACCACTTTGGAAACAAAAGAGAGCGACCTATATAAAGAGAGAGTGGGACAGAAATCAGTCATTCGTTAGAATTCGATTTCGTCGTCCCACCTCCGCACAGTTGAGTAGGGCTGTAAAAGCTGATGAAATCAGCGTAGTAGAGCCAAGTCAACCGCTGCGTCTTGCTCGACAATCCAAAGACAATTGATAGGCTAGGACTTTTGTCCCAGCCTATCTTTAATTGTCTAATATGGGAGCATATGTTTATTGCTACTGACCAAACAGACTAGGTGTCCGCTTTTTTACTTTGCCTTCTCTAAAATATAAACGTGAGCAGACGAATACTGACTCTCCCGGTATCCTAAAGCTTCGTAACTCTCTAATAATTGATTGTATTCTTTATTTTGATCCTTTTGAGATTGAGGAATCACAATATAATCAATTGTCGGATCCGCCTTCTTATCATTGTGATAGAAAATGTCAAAAAGCTCTTTATGTTTTCTAAGAGATGGCGTATAGGCTCCCTCAGCTAAGACTGAAGCATCCTTTGGCAAACTTCCTAAAGTCTTCTGGATTTCATCAAACATTTCTTTATTTTGACGGTAATAGCCGATATTAAAGGACCAATTATGAGTAAAGTGGTGTAGAAGACTACCAGAAAAAATAATTCCTACTATCACGATAGCTACCGTCAATTTTTCCTGTAAGATGTTATGTTCTTTCAGATCCTCTAATGCTAGAAGAGCCATGATGAAAACTAAAGCACCACTTCCATAACTATACTGGAAACCAATATCATACTGATAGGACCAATTGGACAATAAGTTAATCACTATCAGTGGAAGCACAAGAAAATAAGTCGACCAACGCTGTTGGAGTAGTCCTAAGAAACATACCGGAGCAAACATTAAGAATAAATACCCTAATCTTTTGGCAGTCAGTAGCGTACTAATGACATAGCCTGGATGGAAGAATAGATTCTTAATCACCATGAACATCCCGCTTTCCCCATTGAGCAAGAATGCGTCATACCGTGAAATCATTCCTCCCTCACCATAGGCACTCAGAAGATACATGGTAAAAACGAAATAGGCAATCGGCAAGACAATCTCCGTAAAGAGAAGCCATCTTTTTGTCTGCTTGGATAGATCAAATCGTTTTTGGAAAAGGAAGAATAAGCCCATACTAAGTACATAGATAAAGGCATCTTCTTTCACCAACAATAGTAACATGGTAGCTAGTAGAATCTTCCATTTTTGTTCCGAAATAACGAAATAGAATACCCAAAACACTAATGGGACTAAAAAGCAATTTTCATGAAGATGGAATCCCCCTGCCGTTGTCATCACTGGCAACAGCATAAACCATAAGATGGCCAAGGTATTTGTGAGATTGGAAAACTTTAATTTACGAAGGATTAATCTCAATGGGATAATCCCTGAAAAGACTACGAGCAACTGTAAAATTTCTAAGGTCTCTACATATGGGAAGAGCTTATAGAATGGCAACATTAGATAAAAGATAGGTGAAATATGGACGGCAAAATGAGAGAGAGCTCTATCTCTCTCTAAGGTCGTTATCGGAGTCAAATCGTGATTCATCCGTTCAAACATTTGAGAAAATATCCCAATATCAAACGATGACAACTCATTCGTCCTCACTTTGTAAACCACTACAACAGAAAGATAAAGGACATAAACCAGAACTAGCGAAAACACGATTGTTCGAACTACTTTTTTATGTCGCTCTAAATAGTTAAAGATCGGAAATTTGAGATAGAGGATAATAAACGCAATTGAGATAATGGAGGCAATAGCGACTGGCCAGATGATTGAAAGAAATCGGGTACTGGACAGATCAACAGAATGAAAGCCAAGTGCTTGATCTTGAAAATTCGAGCTTCCCAACGTTAATATTCTAGGGATGGCTAGCAAGATGACCGATATATACAAATAGGAGGACTTTTCTTTATTAAACATCCCTCCAATAAACAAAATCAGAGCCAAAAGAATTAAGCCTAGCGATAAAAAGAAGGACATACTCTTATAAATAACTATGAGGAGAGTCACACAAGAAAGAATCATCGTGATACTACGTATATCTGAGTTTGTCAACTTGTCATGTAAACAAATCAACGCACCGCCCACAATAAAAAAGATTCCCACTTTTAAGATCGACAAGGGAGCGAGTGTCAAAAACAGATCCTGTGAGGTCGCACTCAACAAGTCTACCATAAGCATTGTCAAATACGCACTGATACCGCACATAATAGCATAATCCGTTTTCACAAACAAATCGCTAAAAACTTTTTTCTTCATAAAAATCCTCCAACTGATATTTTATCATAATTTTATACTTCAAACCTAGTTTGGACTAATATCTTTGTAGCCTCTCTAACCATTTGATTCCTTATATTTTCAACCCCTATCAATTTTCAGTTTCATCTTTGCATACAAAAACCGTTAGCCGAAAAGCTAACGGTTTACGCTAATCTATCACCTCAGTGATCAATCCTGTATCGACATCATAGACAGCTCCTGAGATAATGACGTCGTCTGGAATCAGCGGTGAGACTTTTAATAGAGCGACATCTTCTCGGACGCTCTCGTAGATATCTTGAAAGGGTAGGAAGTCTTGGTCTCCGACATCAACTCCCAGTTCCTTCTTCAAATGCTGACGGAAGCCTTCATTCTCAAAGGTTTGCGCTCCACAGTCTGTGTGGTGCAAGACGACGATTTCTCGAGTCCCCATCTGTTGCTGCGAGATGACCAAGGAACGAATCATGTCCTCTGTCACGCGCCCCCCTGCATTCCGCAAAATATGGGCATCCCCCAGAGCAAGACCTAGTGCCGGTGCGACGTGAAGACGAGAGTCCATACAGGTCACAATGGCCACTTGCGTTTTCGGTTTGATCGGGAGATGAAGGTCTCCGTGCAATTCAACATAGGCTTGATTGGCTTTTAAAAAATTCTCAAAATAGGACATAAGAACTTCCTTTCTGGTTGGCAAAATAGTTTGAACACCAAATTATTTACTCTCTATCTTACCATCTTTTTCCCAGATTGTCAGTTGTCAGCCTACATGAAAAAGAGAGTGGGACAGAAATCGGTAATTCGTTAGAATTCGATTTCGTCGTCCCACCTCCGCACAGTTGAGTAGGGCTGTAAAAGCTGATGAAATCAGCGTAGTAGAGCCCACTCAACCACTGCGT
>NZ_JASHER010000015.1:0-6296 GCF_047463015.1 Streptococcus australis
AAATCGGTAATTCGTTAGAATTCGATTTCGTCGTCCCACCTCCGCACAGTTGAGTAGGGCTGTAAAAGCTGATGAAATCAGCGTAGTAGAGCCCACTCAACCACTGCGTCTTGCTCGATAATCCAAATACAATTGAGAGGCTAGGACTTTTGTCCCAGCCTCTTTTATGCATTATGATCGTCTTGGTAAATAGCGATTCAGCAAGCCGGCAAAGGTCTGAAGGTTGAGACTTTGAACATAGATCTCACCAGTTCCTCTAAAGGTATTGACCACTCCCTCACCTGTTCCGATTGATTGCCAGAAACCATTTTCCAAGTGAATACGATAATCCAAAGACTGGCTCCAAGCAACGACATGGGCATTATCGATGGTGATTTCTTGATTGTTCAGCTCAATTTTTTTAATAGAGCCGTAGGCATTCACCAAGAGAGTTCCCTGACCTTGGGTCGTCATGACGAAGAATCCACCCTGACCACCAAAAAGAGCCTTACCGATTGATTGGAACTCCATTGTATAAAAGGCCGTGCCATCAAGGGCTAGAAAAGCACCATCGTTCAATCGATACTGCTTTTCACCCAAATACAGTGGTACAACCTGACCTGGTGAGTCAGGTGCCAATGCTAGGTAAGCATTATTAGACTGGGCAAAAACCTGGGTGATAAAAGTACTTTCACCCGAAACCATTGACCGTCCAACTGCTTTTACAAAGCGTCCCACACCAGAGCCGCTGGCATTTAATTTGGTGTTGAGGGTCACATTAGGTGTATGGTAGACCATACTCCCCCGCTGAATATAGACAGTCTCACCTTGATTGAGAGATAACTCGACCAATGGGAATTGCACATTGTTGTCTGTAAAAAATTGCATGATAATTAACCCCTATCCTTAAGTAAGTATAGACAAAGTATAGCACAGGAAAAATCTTTTCGCAAACGATTTCAAACTCTGGTTAAGAAAAAACTTTTTTCAAAACTTCCCCTACAGTGGAGACTGCTATCACTTGAATACCATCTGGGATTGTGATGCCTTGGAGAGAATTTTTTGGCGCATAAATCTTAGTGAAACCAAGTTTAGCCGCTTCGTTGATCCGTTGCTCGATTCGAGTCACTCGACGAATCTCCCCAGTCAAGCCAATCTCACCGATAAAGGCCTCTTGAGGATTGGTTGGAAGCTCCTTGTAGCTGGAAGCAATGGCCACCGCTACGGCTAGGTCAATGGCTGGTTCGTCCAGTTTGACACCACCAGCTGACTTGAGATAGGCATCCTGATTTTGAAGAAGAAGTCCGCAACGTTTCTCTAAAACAGCCATGATGAGGCTGACCCGATTAAAGTCAAGACCTGTCGTCGTCCGCTTGGCATTTCCAAAAACAGTTGGGGTCACCAAGGCCTGGACCTCCGCCAAGATTGGTCTACTTCCTTCCATGGTAACGACAATGGCAGAACCAGTAGCCCCGTCCAAACGCTCTTCCAGAAAGACCTGACTAGGATTGAGGACTTCGACCAACCCACCTGATTGCATCTCGAAAATCCCAATTTCATTGGTGGATCCAAACCGGTTCTTGACCGCTCTCAGGATCCGGAAAGTATGGTGGCGCTCCCCTTCAAAGTAGAGCACTGTATCCACCATGTGCTCCAACATCCGAGGACCTGCCAAGGTTCCTTCCTTGGTCACATGGCCAACGATGAAGATGGCGATATTATTGGTCTTAGCCAGCTGCATGAGCTCTGCCGTCACTTCCCGCACCTGAGAAACTGATCCCTGCACCCCTGAAATCTCAGGAGACATAATAGTCTGGATAGAGTCAATGATAAGGAAGTTAGGCTGGAGGCGCTCCACTTCTGCTCGCACGCTTTGCATATTGGTCTCCGCATAGAGATAAAACTCACTGTCAATATCCCCCAAGCGCTCTGCCCGAAGTTTGATTTGCTGGGCTGACTCCTCTCCACTAACGTAGAGGACCGTTCCCACTTGAGATAGTTGGGTCGATACTTGTAAGAGGAGAGTCGATTTACCAATTCCAGGATCTCCACCGATGAGGACCAGACTTCCTGGGACGACACCGCCTCCAAGGACGCGGTTGAATTCTTCCATCTCGGTCTTGGTTCGATGCACATTGATGGAGGTCACATCCGCCAGTTTCATGGGTTTGGTCTTTTCACCTGTCAAGGACACTCGTGCATTCTTAACCTCTGCGACCTCGACCTCCTCGACAAAGGAAGACCAAGAACCACAGTTGGGACAGCGCCCTAGATACTTGGGTGAGTTATAAGCACAATTTTGACAAATAAATGTCGTTTTTTTCTTAGCGATACGATACCTCTTTCTAAATCTCTATCTCACACTCAATTACTTGGCAAAAATCGATCGTTTCATTCGGTACAAATTGGCGGATGAGCATGCGATGCGTGACCACTACAACCTTCTGATAGTCGCTGTACTTAGCCATAGATTCGATAAAACGAGCTCTCATCTCCTCAGCTGTTTCATATTGAATCGGGCAATGTGGAAGGAGCTTTCCATTATTTTCTAGAAAGAGAGTCCGAGCTTTTTCAAAATTCTCTACTCCACTTTCTAAGACCTGCCATTCGTGCAATAAAGGCTCTACTCTTAAAGGTAGACCAGTAGCACAAGATACATAAAAAGCCGTTTCTAATGCTCGCGTCACTGCAGAAGACACCAGTATATCAGCTGAGCCAAGCAAAGGATTTTGACAAAGTTCCTGAGCTTGTTGTCTTCCTTTCTCAGATAAGGGGGCCAAATCCATTCCGAATCCAGTATAGAAGCGTTCCTCTAACTCGCGATAATCTGGCTCCCCGTGACGCACAAAGATAATCTTCATCTTAGTGCCCTGTCGATCCAAAGCCACCAGTCCGCACACCGTCTGCCTCATCTCCATCTGCGATTAAAAATGGTGCAAAGACAGCCTGAACCACACGTTCGCCGACTTCAAGAATCACTTCTTTATCTGTGATATTTTTCATCTGTGCAAAGATATGGCCTTCATTTCCTGGATTGCCATAGTAGTCTCCATCAATAACGCCCACAGAGTTGATCAAGACCAGGCCTTTTTTGCGAGGATTAGACGAACGGTCGTAAAGATAAAGCACCTCCCCAGCTTGCATATAGGCCTTGACCCCAGTTGGGACGAGGACGATCTCACCTGGTGCAATGACTGTGCGCTCGGCTACCTTTAAGTCGTAGCCAGCTGCATGGGCTGTCTCCCGTTTTGGTAGCAAGTCTTGATTGGTATAGGTTGATACAAGTTCAAATCCACGAATTTTTGTCATCATGATTCCTCTTTCATTCTAAATAGTTTCCATCTCTTCTATTATACCATCACTTTGGTCTAGCGTCTCCCCTATACTACTATTCGTATTTTTCCTGACAAAGGCACAAAAGTCCCCTCAAACGAGGAGACTTTTGCAGGAGATTATATGAAAAAAGTAAACTGTATCAAACAAAGCTAGGAGGTCTTTGTTGATGAGACTAGTTTACCTCTTTCTCCTTAAAAAAACCTAAAGAGCTTACAATTCTTGTAAAAGATAGCGGAAGAGTTCGAGATTTCCTTTTTCTTCTTTGACAAGAAACTCTGGATGCCATTGCAAGCCGATGATGCGATGACCGTCCACTGCTTCGATGGCTTCAATGGTCTGATCTCGTGGGTCAATGGCTGTCACTCGAAAGTTAGGTGCCAAGTCCTTGATGCTTTGGCGATGAACAGAATTGATCTGGCTGGCTTGCCCAAAGAGTCGCTCCACCACACTGCCTTTTTTGGTCTCAATCGAATGAGAAGTGCCAAAAGGAAGCCCCTGCCAGTGGCCTTCCACTTCTTGATGAAGAGTCCCACCGAAGGCAACATTGACCAACTGAACTCCTCGGCAGATAGCTAGGACCGGCTTGTTTTGACGGACCGCTTCTCTTAGCAAGGCCAATTCAAACTGATCGCGCTCGAGATTATAGTCGTCACTCTCGATGGCGATCTCTTCGCCATAAAAGCTAGGATGGACATTTTGTCCCCCACTGAGGATGAGCTTGTCCACTGTTTCGATATAATCCTTGGCAAAAGATGGGTCTCCCACTGGGATGACCATAGGAAGGCCACCTACTTGCTTAATGGTTTCCGCAAACTTACAAGATACAGACGAATGGATATTTTTTCCATCTGGATCCACTGCACATAGATTGGCAGAGACTCCAACAATCGTTCTACACATGGCCTTCCCTCCTTTGATATTTCTATTCCCTATTTTATCATCCCACCCTTAGAGCGTCTAATATGTATTTTTTAAGGGCCTGATAAATATTTTTTATCACCCAAAGCAAAAAACAGGCTTGTCTAGCAAGGCTAGAACAAAACCTGTTTTAGAGATTAATTCTCACGTTTTTTGTAAATCAAGGCACTTCCAGCAACCGCCAATGTGAGTCCTGTAGCCACTAGTCCTTCACTCATTGATTGACCAGTAGAAGGAAGAACTTCTTTTTTATCTTCTTTTGGAGGATTTGATGGAATTTCTTTTCTTGGTTTGTCAGTAGAAGGTGGCGGGGTATTCCCTTTTGGAGGAGTCAATTGATTGACAACATTCCCTTTATCTACTACCAAATTTGTCGCAGCAGTTAATTCCGCCGCAGAAACAGTGATTGAATCAGTTGAAAGTTGGTATCCTGCTGGAGCAGTCAATTCTTTCACCACATAATCCTTAGCCTCAAAGCCTACAAATCTTACAAGACCATTGGCATCAGATGTTGCTGTCGCTTGACCTTCGCCATATGGATTGGCAACTGGTGTCACACCATCTGCCTCAAAGAGTCCGAAGACTGCTCCTGCTAGATCTTGGTAGAATGGATTTACCTTGTGAAGCTGAATGGTGTAAAGCTTCAATTCTGGTTTCTCAACTACCGGTGGAGTTGGTGGAATAGAAGTGAATGGTTTATTGACAACTTTACCTTGATCAAGTACTTGATTGGTTGAGGCAATCAATTGACTAGATGAAACAGTAATCGCTTCTTCAGAAAGTTGGTATCCTGCTGGAGCAGTGATTTCTTTCACTACATAATCCTTGGCTTCAAGCCCTGTAAAGGTAACGAGACCATTGGCATCTGATGTCGCTGTCGCTTGACCTTCGCCATATGGATTTGCAACTGGTGTCACACCATCTGCTTCAAAGAGTCCAAAGACTGCTCCTGCCAAGGCTTTGCCTTCATTGTTAACTTTGTGCAATTGAATGCTGTAGAGAGTCAATTCTGGTTTCTCAACAACTGGCGGAGTTGGTGGGATTTCAGTAAACGGTTGGTTCACCACATTTCCTTTATCCACTACCAAATCTGACGCAGCGCTCAATTCTGTTGCAGAGACAGCGATTGAAGCTGTTGAAAGTTGGTAACCTTCTGGTGCTGTCAATTCTTTCACTACATAATCCTTAGCCTCAAAGCCTACAAAGCTTACAAGACCATTAGCATCGGATGTCGCTGTCGCTTGACCTTCGCCATATGGGTTGGCAACTGGAGTGCTACCATCCGCTTCAAAGAGTCCAAAGACAGCTCCCGCTAAAGCTCGACCTTCACCATTGACCTTGTGAAGCTGAATCGTATAAAGCTTAGCTTCTGGTTTTTCAACGACTGGTGGAGTTGGTGGGATTTCACTTGTGACAAAGGTATTGGTGAAGGATGTCTTCGCACCATATGCCACTGTAGCCTTGATGGTATTGCTTGCATCATCTTTCGTAACAGTTACTGTCACTTCGATGCTCGCTTGGTCGTAGGTCATTCCTTTTTCTTGAGATTGAGGGATTACTTCCTTAATCGTGTAGTGGAAAGTTTTTCCTGCATCTTCTTGTGAATAAGAAATTTCGTCAAATGCTACAGAACCATCTGCTGCATTTTGTTTTGTTTGAAGAACTTCTCCAGCTTCATCCAACAAGTTAAAACTGAATTCGCCATCTTTTAGGTCACGACCTTCTAAAATCTTGCTGGCTGAAATCTGAGCTTTTGCTGGACTTGGAGCTGAGTAAGTATTTGCAAAGGCCTTGCTTTCTGGATAGACAACTGTTGTTTTAAGGTTGTCTCCATCTTTTGTTACCTTAACGGTTACTTGTTTTTCGGCTGTATCGTATGTGATACCTGGGGTAGTCCCTTTGACCTCTTTCACAGTGTAAGTGTGTTCACCTTCTGCTGTGTAAGAAATAGCGTCAAAGGTCACTTTACCAGATTTGTTGGTGACAGTTTGAAGTTTATTCGCACCTTCGTACAATTCAAAGCTAAACTCACCGTCTACCAAGTCACGACCTGTCAACTCTTT
>NZ_JASHER010000016.1:0-4680 GCF_047463015.1 Streptococcus australis
TGCATCACTACCAGATGGACCTGCGTTGTATTAGCTAGTTGGTGAGGTAACGGCTCACCAAGGCGACGATACATAGCCGACCTGAGAGGGTGATCGGCCACACTGGGACTGAGACACGGCCCAGACTCCTACGGGAGGCAGCAGTAGGGAATCTTCGGCAATGGGGGGAACCCTGACCGAGCAACGCCGCGTGAGTGAAGAAGGTTTTCGGATCGTAAAGCTCTGTTGTAAGAGAAGAACGAGTGTGAGAGTGGAAAGTTCACACTGTGACGGTATCTTACCAGAAAGGGACGGCTAACTACGTGCCAGCAGCCGCGGTAATACGTAGGTCCCGAGCGTTATCCGGATTTATTGGGCGTAAAGCGAGCGCAGGCGGTTAGATAAGTCTGAAGTTAAAGGCTGTGGCTTAACCATAGTACGCTTTGGAAACTGTTTAACTTGAGTGCAAGAGGGGAGAGTGGAATTCCATGTGTAGCGGTGAAATGCGTAGATATATGGAGGAACACCGGTGGCGAAAGCGGCTCTCTGGCTTGTAACTGACGCTGAGGCTCGAAAGCGTGGGGAGCAAACAGGATTAGATACCCTGGTAGTCCACGCCGTAAACGATGAGTGCTAGGTGTTGGGTCCTTTCCGGGACTCAGTGCCGCAGCTAACGCATTAAGCACTCCGCCTGGGGAGTACGACCGCAAGGTTGAAACTCAAAGGAATTGACGGGGGCCCGCACAAGCGGTGGAGCATGTGGTTTAATTCGAAGCAACGCGAAGAACCTTACCAGGTCTTGACATCCCTCTGACCGCTCTAGAGATAGAGTTTTCCTTCGGGACAGAGGTGACAGGTGGTGCATGGTTGTCGTCAGCTCGTGTCGTGAGATGTTGGGTTAAGTCCCGCAACGAGCGCAACCCCTATTGTTAGTTGCCATCATTCAGTTGGGCACTCTAGCGAGACTGCCGGTAATAAACCGGAGGAAGGTGGGGATGACGTCAAATCATCATGCCCCTTATGACCTGGGCTACACACGTGCTACAATGGCTGGTACAACGAGTCGCAAGTCGGTGACGGCAAGCTAATCTCTTAAAGCCAGTCTCAGTTCGGATTGTAGGCTGCAACTCGCCTACATGAAGTCGGAATCGCTAGTAATCGCGGATCAGCACGCCGCGGTGAATACGTTCCCGGGCCTTGTACACACCGCCCGTCACACCACGAGAGTTTGTAACACCCGAAGTCGGTGAGGTAACCTTTTAGGAGCCAGCCGCCTAAGGTGGGATAGATGATTGGGGTGAAGTCGTAACAAGGTAGCCGTATCGGAAGGTGCGGCTGGATCACCTCCTTTCTAAGGATAAGGAAACCTGCACGTTCGTCTTGTTTAGTTTTGAGAGGTCTTGTGGGGCCTTAGCTCAGCTGGGAGAGCGCCTGCTTTGCACGCAGGAGGTCAGCGGTTCGATCCCGCTAGGCTCCATTGGTGAGAGATCACCAAGGATGAACATTGAAAATTGAATATCTATATCAAATAGTAACAAGAAAATAAACCGAAAACGCTGTGAATATTTAATGAGTTTTCTAATTTTTTAAGAAATTAGGTTAATAAGGTTAAGTTAATAAGGGCGCACGGTGGATGCCTTGGCACTAGGAGCCGAAGAAGGACGTGACAAACGACGAAATGCCTCGGGGAGCTGTAAGTAAGCGCTGATCCGGGGATGTCCGAATGGGGGAACCCAGCAGGTGATACCTGTTACCCATATCTGTTAAGGATATGAGGAGGAAGACGCAGTGAACTGAAACATCTAAGTAGCTGCAGGAAGAGAAAGCAAAAGCGATTGCCTTAGTAGCGGCGAGCGAAACGGCAGGAGGGCAAACCGAAGAGTTTACTCTTCGGGGTTGTAGGACTGCAATGTGGACTTAAAGATTATAGAAGAACTACCTGGGAAGGTAGGCCAAAGAGAGTAACAGCCTCGTATTTAAAATAGTCTTTATACCTAGCAGTATCCTGAGTACGGCGAGACACGTGGAATCTCGTCGGAATCTGGGAGGACCATCTCCCAACCCTAAATACTCCCTAGTGACCGATAGTGAACCAGTACCGTGAGGGAAAGGTGAAAAGCACCCCGGGAGGGGAGTGAAATAGAACCTGAAACCGTGTGCCTACAACAAGTTCGAGCCCGTTAATGGGTGAGAGCGTGCCTTTTGTAGAATGAACCGGCGAGTTACGATATGATGCGAGGTTAAGTTGAAGAGACGGAGCCGTAGGGAAACCGAGTCTGAATAGGGCGTCTTAGTATTATGTCGTAGACCCGAAACCATGTGACCTACCCATGAGCAGGTTGAAGGTGCGGTAAAACGCACTGGAGGACCGAACCAGGGCACGTTGAAAAGTGCTTGGATGACTTGTGGGTAGCGGAGAAATTCCAAACGAACTTGGAGATAGCTGGTTCTCTCCGAAATAGCTTTAGGGCTAGCGTCGACATTAAGATTCTTGGAGGTAGAGCACTGTTTGGGTGAGGGGTCCATCCCGGATTACCAATCTCAGATAAACTCCGAATGCCAATGAATTATGGTCGGCAGTCAGACTGCGAGTGCTAAGATCCGTAGTCGAAAGGGAAACAGCCCAGACCACCAGCTAAGGTCCCAAAATAATTGTTAAGTGGAAAAGGATGTGGGGTTGCACAGACAACTAGGATGTTAGCTTAGAAGCAGCTATTCATTCAAAGAGTGCGTAATAGCTCACTAGTCGAGTGACCCTGCGCCGAAAATGTACCGGGGCTAAAACAATTTACCGAAGCTGTGGATACCTTTATAGGTATGGTAGGAGAGCGTTCTATGTGTGAAGAAGGTATACCGTGAGGAGTGCTGGAACGCATAGAAGTGAGAATGCCGGTATGAGTAGCGAAAGACAGGTGAGAATCCTGTCCACCGTAAGACTAAGGTTTCCAGGGGAAGGCTCGTCCGCCCTGGGTTAGTCGGGACCTAAGGAGAGACCGAAAGGTGTATCCGATGGACAACAGGTTGATATTCCTGTACTAGAGTATGTAGTGATGGAGGGACGCAGTAGGCTAACTAAAGCGTGCGATTGGAAGTGCACGTCTAAGCAGTGAGGTGTGAATTGAGTTAAATGCTTAGTTCTATAACATTGAGCTGTGATGGGGAGCGAAGTTTAGTAGCGAAGTTAGTGATGTCACACTGCCAAGAAAAGCTTCTAGCGTTAAACATACTCTACCCGTACCGCAAACCGACACAGGTAGTCGAGGCGAGTAGCCTCAGGTGAGCGAGAGAACTCTCGTTAAGGAACTCGGCAAAATGACCCCGTAACTTCGGGAGAAGGGGTGCTGACTTAGGTCAGCCGCAGTGAATAGGCCCAAGCAACTGTTTATCAAAAACACAGCTCTCTGCTAAATCGTAAGATGATGTATAGGGGGTGACGCCTGCCCGGTGCTGGAAGGTTAAGAGGAGTGCTTAGCGTAAGCGAAGGTATGAATTGAAGCCCCAGTAAACGGCGGCCGTAACTATAACGGTCCTAAGGTAGCGAAATTCCTTGTCGGGTAAGTTCCGACCCGCACGAAAGGCGTAATGATTTGGGCACTGTCTCAACGAGAGACTCGGTGAAATTTTAGTACCTGTGAAGATGCAGGTTACCCGCGACAGGACGGAAAGACCCCATGGAGCTTTACTGCAGTTTGATATTGAGTGTCTGTGCCACATGTACAGGATAGGTAGGAGCCATAGAGATCGGGACGCCAGTTTCGATGGAGGCGATGTTGGGATACTACCCTTGTGTTATGGCCACTCTAACCCGGATAGGTGATCCCTATCGGAGACAGTGTCTGACGGGCAGTTTGACTGGGGCGGTCGCCTCCTAAAAGGTAACGGAGGCGCCCAAAGGTTCCCTCAGAATGGTTGGAAATCATTCGCAGAGTGTAAAGGTATAAGGGAGCTTGACTGCGAGAGCTACAACTCGAGCAGGGACGAAAGTCGGGCTTAGTGATCCGGTGGTTCCGTATGGAAGGGCCATCGCTCAACGGATAAAAGCTACCCTGGGGATAACAGGCTTATCTCCCCCAAGAGTTCACATCGACGGGGAGGTTTGGCACCTCGATGTCGGCTCGTCGCATCCTGGGGCTGTAGTCGGTCCCAAGGGTTGGGCTGTTCGCCCATTAAAGCGGCACGCGAGCTGGGTTCAGAACGTCGTGAGACAGTTCGGTCCCTATCCGTCGCGGGCGTAGGAAATTTGAGAGGATCTGCTCCTAGTACGAGAGGACCAGAGTGGACTTACCGCTGGTGTACCAGTTGTCTCGCCAGAGGCATCGCTGGGTAGCTATGTAGGGAAGGGATAAACGCTGAAAGCATCTAAGTGTGAAACCCACCTCAAGATGAGATTTCCCATAACTATATGTTAGTAAGAGCCCTGAGAGAAGATCAGGTAGATAGGTTAGGAGTGGAAGTTGTGTGAGCAATGGAGCGGACTAATACTAATAGCTCGAGGACTTATCCAAAAAGTAACTGAGGATATTTACAGCCGTTTAGATTTTTGTTAGAATATAGGTATTCAATTTTGAATGTTCATCATTCAGAGTTAAGTGACGATAGCCTAGGAGATACACCTGTACCCATGCCGAACACAGAAGTTAAGCCCTAGAACGCCGGAAGTAGTTGGGGGTTGCCCCCTGTGAGATATGGTAGTCGCTTAGC
>NZ_JASHER010000017.1:0-1247 GCF_047463015.1 Streptococcus australis
GGCACTGCACCCATAAAATGAGACACAAGAAAACACTCCTGTTGAAATCTGGTAAACTAGAAACAGGAGTGTTTTATTATGGTCAAAAAAGCATATTCAGTAGAAACTAAGCTAGCCTGTATCGAAATGAAGAAGGCAGGTAAATCAAATAAGGTTATCATGGATACCCTCGGTATCAAAAATGCTAGTCAGGTCAAGACCTGGTGGCGTTGGTATCAGAATGATGAATTGTACCGTTTCCACCAACCTGTGGGGAAACAATATACTTATGGTAAAGGAATGAAACAATTATCTGAAGTGGAACAGTTACGTTTGCAGGTAGAATTACTAAAAAAGTATCAGAGCTTGGTAAGAAAATCGACAAAGTAAGTCTTATCAAGCTAGTAGAAGAGTATAAGAAAACGTGCCCTGTATCTATTATTTTAGAGTGTTTCGGAGTCAAACGCTCCACCTTTTATCGCTGGAAACAGGAGTGTAAGAATTCTCAGAAAAGAGACGAAATAGCAGATAAAATCGAACAACTCTGTATGGCAAATCGCTTTATTTACGGCTATCGAACCATCACTCGCTTACTAAAGAAAGTTTATAACCTCGTCGTTAATCGCAAGAAGGTCTATCGTATCATGAAGGAAAAGGGCTGCCTTTGCCGTGTCCGTCCCAAGAAGGGACCTAAATTAGGGAAGCCTTACCATGTAACAGACAATAAGCTAGATCGTGATTTTCAGGCAGACAAGCCTATGGAGAAGCTTGTCACAGACATCACCTACCTCTACTTTGGAAACTGTAGACTTTATCTATCTTCGATCATGGATCTCTATAATCGTGAAATAGTAGCTTATAGCATCTCCGAGTGTCAAGATACGGACTTTGTACTCGACACACTTCATCAACTTGAGCTACCTCAAGGAGCACTTTTACACAGCGACCAGGGATCTGTCTACACCTCAAAAGCCTACTATCAAGCTTGTACAGAAAAAGGCATCACCCGCTCTATGTCCCGAAAAGGAACACCAGCAGATAATGCCTGTATCGAATGGTTTCATTCCATCCTAAAGTCTGAAACCTTCTATCTCCATAAGTGGAGAAACCTAACTAAAGATAGTATAACAGATATTGTTAAAAATTACATCATATTTTATAATGAAACTAGAATTCAACAGAGATTAAATGACCAGTCTCCTGTAGAGTACAGAAAACTGGTCGCATAAGAGGTTTTTTCTCTTGTCCCATTATTGGGGTGCAGTGCC
>NZ_JASHER010000018.1:0-532 GCF_047463015.1 Streptococcus australis
CGAGCTACCGAGCTGCTCCATCCCGCGTTAATATTAAGGAGGATGTGGGATTCGAACCCACGCACGCTTTTACACGCCTGACGGTTTTCAAGACCGTTCCCTTCAGCCGGACTTGGGTAATCCTCCAATATAATATAGTCCGTACGGGATTCGAACCCGTGTTACCGCCGTGAAAAGGCGGTGTCTTAACCCCTTGACCAACGGACCATAATATTAAAAATGGGCACGAGTGGACTCGAACCACCGACCTCACGCTTATCAGGCGTGCGCTCTAACCACCTGAGCTACGCGCCCAAGTTAAAAACTTGGTAATGAACAAATGTTCAAAGCGGGTGACGAGAATCGAACTCGCGACAACAGCTTGGAAGGCTGTAGTTTTACCACTAAACTACACCCGCTTGAAAAATGGGAGTTAACGGGATCGAACCGCTGACCCTCTGCTTGTAAGGCAGATGCTCTCCCAGCTGAGCTAAACTCCCAAATGGTCGTTTAACTCACTGGACCCCTGTCGTGCACTGACTTACGTCAGTTT